>NZ_CP038630.1:0-7173 GCF_004768525.1 Arsenophonus nasoniae | reverse complement strand
TTCAGGAAATACATTGCTGAATTGTTCTACTTGCTTCACATCGAACATTCTCATGCTATTCCCTCCATCACTGGCTTACGTCCAGCCCAGATTAGCCGATCGTCCTTGAATAGCACGTTGAATATACGACGGTCATTGCGAGTGAATGAGACTTTGCTAGAAGGTGTGTTGGAATTTCTAGGGATGATCCAGTAGGTATCAATGAATTTTGAGCAAGGTTTGGTAATAGCCATAGTTAAGGCCTCTTGTACAGGTTGTGAAACCCCACCAGACTGCTATCAAACAGGGTGGTGAGACGTAACAGGATTGATAGACCGGCGTACAAGAAACCGGCGAGCTTTTAGGCTCCCCCGCTACGCCTCACCATAATACAGGCGTAACTTCGGTTTATGACGGATATAAAAAAACCGCATTAAGCGGTAATCCGCTTGTACATTTAGGCTATCAACCCCTGTGCTAGATTTTTCCAGCTGTTTGTTACTATAGCTAATGCTTTAAGTTGTAATCAAGATTTTTATGATTAAATTTTATTTTGAAGTTTGTCGAGTTCTTCATCAGATAAACCCGTTGAAATTTTTACGGTATTACGATCAACTCCATTAGCTAGAAATTGTTTTGCTAGTTTAATTCTTTCTTGTTGCATTCCCTCTTGAATGCCTTCAATTTTTCCTCTTTGTAATCCTTTTTGTAATCCTTTTTGGATTCCGATCTCTTCAATTTGTTGAGCAATAGTCATAAGTGCTCCTTCGTGTTTTTCTGATTGCTTGGCTATCTCGGTGATAAACTCCATTGGCTTTTTTGCATTCCCTTCTTGGATGAGATAGTTAAACATCGTGATGACTTGGTTATCGGTATAATAATTATACGATAACAGTTTAACAATACTATCAAGTAACTCGGTCATATCTCGTCTTCGAATGTGTTTTTGCAGCAATTCTAATAGCGCTATTCGCTTATGCTGCATGATTTCACCATCATCTAAGGTGGTGACATCGGCTAACTTAAAAGGATTGATGTAGATACTTTCTGCTAGTTTTCTATCTTCAAAGCAATCAAGCCAATGAGTGCTGTAGGGGTGAGGACTTTGTTCACCGCAGTAAAAGAGTATTGGGAATACCAACGGTAATTGCTTGTTTCCGGCCTCTAGATGCTTCTGCATAGCAGCAAGGCTATAGCGCATCAATCGCCACGCAATGAGTTTATCAGGGGTGGACTGGTGCTCTATGAGAACATAGATATATCCACTTCCCTTCGTTGTACTGACTGAATAGAGAATATCACTCTGGTAATTTTTCATCTCACTATCAACAAATGAGCCAGACTCCACTTTGAGGCTATCCAAGTCACACAGCGCTTTAATCTCATCTGGTAGCCAGATATCAAAGAAATCTTTTGCCGTCTCTTTTTCGCTTAAAAACTGCTTGAATACAGCATCATGGGGAGTGGGGGTAAATTTTTTAGTCATTAAGGTTAATGCCTTGTGTTGCCTAACTATAGGTTTACGTTGTTATTTTTATAAATCCTAATGAAACGCTGTATTCTATATCATATGTTATTTTATTAATTTTAATTTGTTTTTATTGTTGATTTTATATTCAATTTACTTACACTGTTTATTTATACAGCTATTATGAATTATGTTAGTTTTACTATAGAACTATAGATAAGAATGAAAGCAGCCAAAAAGTAAGAAAAACTTTTAGTAATAATCATAAAGGTGTACAAAAAAACGATAAAATAACATTAATTTAGTTTAAAGTAATTTTTTATCTTTAATCATTGAAATTAAAACATATGATTAATATATTAAAAATAATAATAAAAATGGAAAGGAAATAATTATGTACGAAATTGATCTGTCGAAAAATGAAGGCAAAAATAAATCGCAAACTGGAATTATGTCAACAATGAAAGGTTCTACTGTTAATAATGAAGAAAGATTTATAAAATTTAAAGAACCAAATTTAAATATTAATGTTAATGTTAATGTTAATGTTGATGGTTCTTTTGGTGCAAAAGATTTAATTTCGATTGTTAAGGATTTTACAAATGAATATATTAATAATATAAGTAAAATAACATCTTCAGTAATAGAATAATAATATATTTTTAAGTAAAGTTAATTAGAGTGAAAATTTTAAACTTTTACAAGTAACTATTTTTACTCTGATATATCTTTCTCTTGAATGTGTAATTATATTTAGATTTAATAACTATACTGTAATTAATATTGTTATGAACTATCTTGAATTTTATCTAGTTCATCATAAAAAATGCGCTGTCGTCATTTACGGCGCATTTTTATTTTCACCTTTCAAGTTAACATTAGGAATCAAATTTAAGCGCCCTAGAACGCTCTGTACGACGTTTTTGTTATTTCAGTCATGCAATCGGATTAATTACAGCTAATAATCGCTCAGAGTGGCTAAGATTGATTTTTTGTATTGAGGTGAATATCAAGTACGCATTTCTAACTGCGTACCAACCCTGCGAACCTCACTGCGTACCAAATATTCATAACTTAGCAAAACTCTACATAAATATTAGGTTTTATAAGATTCTATTCTTAGTCTTGCCTATAATTTTTTCCTCGCGTAGTGACCCCAATAAAACCTTCACAATCATTGTAAAAATTACATGCCTAACGTGCCCAAAAAATACGTTAAGAAATAACAGTCATAAAATTCCTTAAAATGTCCAAAAAATACTTTAAATGTGAGATTTTGCTAAGTTCTCATTAAAATTATGCTTAAATTCTTTTTTCAACCTTAACGTTTGCTAACAACACATTCACTATTCCAGTATAGTTACAACTTTCATTGGTTTTCTTCTTCAAAGCTACACCGTTCCTCGCTAAAGCTGCGGTACGGCGTAGCTTCTCATCATCAAACTTTTTGCTGCGGCAAATAAACATGAATACTCAATTGACGTTTTCAACGAAAAACGATGAACAGGTTTCAAATAAATTTGAAATCTTGTGAAGCGTTTAACAAACGAAGTGCGTTAGATTTTTGAAAAACAATTAGGCATATTGTCGCCCCCAAAAAGTAAAAAACTTTATCCCCATATTCCTATAATTCTTTTCAAAATTCACCGCTCAAATCCGCTTTTTCTACCACTTAACAACACACCACACGCAAAATTATCATTTTATTCTAATCGCCAGATGAACCTCATTTTTATTTTTAATAACTAAAATTTTAAACAATCAATCTACCATCTTTTATAGTCTAATCAGACTCTAATTAGCATCTATTTGATTTTTAAACAAAGAATCTTATCAGCATCTTATTAACGGCATTTGCCATCTTATTGATAATAAAGATATATATAAATTTTAAATAAAATAAAAAATAAACATTTAATACAAATAACAATTAAAATCATAAGGTTGGCAATTGCCATTAAATAAAAAATAAGAATAGCTTTAGCTGGCAAAAAGATGCTGATTAACATCTTTTGTATTGGTTTTATCTATTTGATTTTTAATTAAATAAAATAATAACCAAAAATAAGAATCCAAAAAGATTCCATTTAGCATCTTAATAGAATCTTAGTTATTTTGTAAATTTTTATCAATAAAATAAAAAACGAAAAATAACGTTTTCAAAATATAAAATTTTCCGCTTTCAAAAATCCTTTTTTAAACCGAAAATTTTATAACCAAAACATTAATTATTTAATTACAAAAAAAAGGAACTAAAAAGTTCCCGGTTTTTCCCCAAAAGAGCCAACTGCAAGTTCAGGCAAAACCTTATGTTTTAGGGATTGTGAGTAAAATGTACCATTTTACATTACAATCCCTATCCTGCATTAATCATTGAGGTTAAAAAATCTTTAGCTAGCAAATCCGCTATCACCCTTCCTAAATCGTCGATATTGCTTATCATGAGTTCGCCAATTAAACGCAACTCTTACTTTAGCCTCATCCTCAGAAGACTCAGATTCACCATCAACATGAATCAATGAATCATCGGTTTCAGGTTCAGTTGATTTAAATACATTCTTGAGTACACCCCCTGAGGCAATGAATTTCAAATAATGAACCTGATTAAAATACTCAAGCATCCATTCACGATTATTCACTAACGTCTCTGGCTTAACCGAGTAATTAAACGCCTTTAAGACTTCCACTGCTGCTATATCTGGCGTTCCCTTCACTGCTCGAACATCAACAATCGGAACGGTATCCAACTTCATACATTCGCCCCATATTTCTGACCAGCGAGATTGTTTTGTGTAATGTTTACCATCAAACCAAGATGGAGCCACCATCAAAAGACAATGAAAATGCGGATGAGCATAATTTTTACGCTTTCCTTCGCAAGTCACTTCTGTTTTACGTATCCACCCTTTAACCTGTTTAAACTCTTTCCGTTTAACAAATCTTTTCCATCCTTTCGACATTAAACCTAGTTCATCCCGCAAAGATTCAACCGGAATATTAGGTACGGTTAAAGTCATAAATACCCAACGGGATTTAGGATATTCATTCAGAATATTAGGAAGGGATTTTTTAAACATAGCCATATGCCTCAACGATCTTCTACCATCACATACGGGACAGTGGCGACAGTGACAGAAATAAACCTCAATTAATTTTATAAAAAATTCACCTGTCTCTTTATCAATATGGGGGTAATATTTCAAAATATCAGCACAAGTATTTATTCTTACTGACCACTTATCGAAATCAGTACCCAATAAAACCTCAGAAAGTAATTCACTAGCTGCTTTCATTTTATCAAATTTGGCATCTTTTGGACTCATTTCTGAAAGTGCTATATCACTAGATTTATTTTTAGTATTTACAGTATTAAAAGATTCGCATATGCTATAAGCACTTCCGACAATGAAGTTAGACATTTTAAAAGCCTTGTTTGGTTTGTTGATTAAGCACCTACAAATCTACAAGGCTTTCTTCGTTCTGTCAAATGTTATTAAAACCTAGTAACCACCTAGGTTAATCAACTAAATTTCATCCGCCCATACGTTTCTATATTATCAAGAGAAGGAAAGGCTCCTAAATCGCTTAAAAAATGAGCTAAAATTTAACCTCTCAAATCGCTTTCAAATTTCAGGCAAAAATAAAGCCAACAGGCTGAGTTGGCTAAATAATGTGATGGAATTTTTATTTTTAATTTTATGTAGCGTTCTTATTGGCAATAAGAACATTAATGAGCAAATCCATCATAATCATTCTTCAAAACCAAATTTGCCTAGAAGATCTCATCTTCGACAATTAACATCATCATCGCTGTCATATCGTGCCAATGGGCTTAGCAGGGATGCTACGCATGGGTTACGTGAAATATATCAATCCCTCACCGCTTCGCGGGCTTCGGCGATTTAACTACTATCATTCACTGTAACTCTTGAGTATCGCCTTCCATGCCTGACGGCATCAAAATAACAAGACATAAAGAGCATTTTTATGCTTAAATGAGATTAAATAGAATGTTTATTTATTGTTAAAAAGTGGTATATATTATGAAAAGTAAATGTATGAAATTTTCAATCAATAAAGATTTAGACGTTCATTCCAATAGCTTCGATGCTTTCATTTCATATATGGAACACAGCAATGATTTTTGGGTTATAAAAGATCATGAGTCAAGATTTGTCTATGCCAATAAAACTATGATTTATTATAGCGGACTCCCTAAAGGATTTAACATAGAGGGTTTACTAGATAGTGAATGCCCTGCCCCTTGGTCTGAATTCGAAGACGTTATACAAGCAAACGATAAAAATGTAATGGAAAATAAAAAAACGATTCCAGTACTTAATACATTTGTTTACGGTGGTAGAGACAAAATAGTACAGCCATTTATGGTTGAAGTAACACCACTAATCAAAGATGGAAAATCAATAGGAGTAGTTGCAAGAGGTAAAAAACTAGAAATCTTTTCTATGTATCATCTAGAAAATAATAAACTTCCTGACTCGCTATCTTTTGGTAAGTCTACTGATTTATTCACTGATAGAGAATTTGATGTTGTATTCTTCGCCCTACAATCGTTAAGCGCTAAAGAAATTGCCAGAAGATTAAATATTTCACCAGGAACAGTAGAAAATTACCTACATAGCATTTACGAAAAAACAGGCGTTAGCGCATTAAATCAATTGATAGAATATTGTAGAAATAACGGTTATGATAAATATGCACCTAATAAATTTATTAATCCTAATCCATATATCCCTTTAGCATAATAAAAAACCAGCCCATGATGAGTAAGCTGGTTTGAGTTTCCCTGATGTTAGTCAAGTTGTTACAAGCATAAAGAATATAATTAAAAGTTTTTATGTGACGCATTAATACTATTACCAGCCCACTAAAAAATATGCACTATACAAAATGTCTACTTGTAACCTCTGAAAAATTCAAAACTCACCAACATTATAAAAACAATACACAAGAATGAATTCCTGAAGTGTTCAAAACGTTTTTTTAAAGTTACGTTTACCTCCAGTACCAGAAATCAAATTTAAGCGCCCTAGAACACTCTGTGCGACGTTTTTGTTATTTTAGCCATCAAATAGCATTAATTCAATCTCAGAATCGCTAGGAGCGGCTAAGATTAAGTTTTCGTATTGAGGTAAGTATCAGGTACGAAGTTATAAATGCGTACCAACCCTGCGAACCTCACTGCGTACCAAATATTTAGAACTTAGCAAAGCTCTACATGAACATTAGATTTTATCCAATAAAAATATGCGTAAACGAAAAAAAACCAGCAAGGAAGAAGCTGGTTTGAATTTCCCTGGTGCTAGCATGAGGTGGAGGAAATTTTATAATTTTAAATTTGCATTATGATGTCTTGAATGATTAAGTATTAAATATTTAGAAAATTCATGCATGAGGGAAAATCCCCGTAGTTGATTGATCAGCGAGTTAAAGCAAAAAGACCAGCATAACAGCACTGGTCATTATTTTTACCATTGATAAATGGGAGTAAATTTATTGTTTTTTCACAAAACAGCCAGAAATGATAAGCGAACTTGAAATATTGAAAGCATATCGTTTAGCGAATAAAGATCATATCTTGTTTTAATATCTTCAAGTGAATGCTCCACAGTTCTATACGCAACATTCCTCGCTGATGCGATCTCTTTTTTTGATAATCCAAGAGAGAATAACATTGCCGTTTCAAGTTGCTCTTTAGTGGTCAG
>NZ_CP038629.1:0-3641 GCF_004768525.1 Arsenophonus nasoniae | reverse complement strand
CACTATACTATAAAAAGCCTGATTGAATATTCTTGAGAGTAAGAAATTTTGCATTTTAGCCACAAATAAAAATATTTAGGCACGAGGGCGATTGTACACAAACCTGAAAGGTTCGTATCAATCGGCGTGCTAAGGGGTCTCCCCTTAAACCCCAACAGTCTCTACGAGCCTAAAAAGAAAAAATCTAACGCACTTCGTTTGTTGAACGTTTCACAGGCTTTCAAATAAATTTGAAACCTGTTCATCGTTTTTCGTTGAAAACGTCAATTGAGTATTTCGGTTTATTTGCAATCGCAAAAAGTTTGATGATGAGAAGCTACACCGTACCGCAGCTTTAGCGAGGAACGGTGTAGCTTTGAAGAAGAAAACCAATGAAAGTTGTAACTATACTGGAATAGTGAACTGGTTGTTTTTCAATTTAATATATGATCGAATAGGATTGAGAATAATATTGTTATTCTTGATTAGCGCTGCATAGCCAGAACGTGCAATCTGACTACACAGCTATCACATAAACCTAAGCAGAGGTCTATATGACTGTGTTCGATCCTACTCAATATCCAGAGTTACGCAATCTTTTTCCTGAGTTAACGCCTGTTCAATTTGAAACATCGTTGCTATTTGCTTTTGGCATCCCCCAAAAAGAAATCTCACTTTTAAGGGATGTGAACTATCGATTAGTTAAGCGAGATATAGCAGAAGCTAAATCTAAATTCGAAACAAAGTCCTTAACCGGATTGTTAACCATATTTCATGTGCGTTTAGTGTTGTTTGCTTTATACGGTTGTCGAAAATAAACAATCGGTGATTAACTATTTGATCCCTTTAAGGGATCTATTAATGTTGATGATTTTTTCCAATACTGATTAGGTCATAACTTCTAAAATCAATTATGAAATACCGCCACTTCTGATTTTTGATTGCACCAATATCAGGGAAAATTAAACCAGCTTATCAATGGCTGGTTTTTTTATGCAAATTTTTATTGGGGTTATACCTAAACTCAATGTCAGCCCATACAAGCTATTCTGCGCTTGAATGAATGCCATTTGATGACTGAAAGAACGAAAACGCCGTACAGCGCGTTCTAGGGCGCTTAAAATTGATTTTTGATGCCGTCAGGCATGGAAGGCGACACTCAATAGTGACAGAGGATGAAAATAGTTAAATCGCCGAAGCCCGCGAAGCGGTGAGAGATTGATATATTGCACGTAACCCATGCGTAGCATCCCTGCAAAGCCTATTGGCACGATATGACAGCGATAATGATGTTAATTGTCGAAGATGAGATCTTCTAGGCAAATTTTGGCTTAAAGAATGCTTATGATGGATTTGCTCATAACTACTGAGTCTAAAATGATAGATAACTAAAAAAGTTTTACCTCAGCGTTTAGCCAGCTTATCCAGTTGGCTATTTTTTGTCTGATATTTGGAAGCAATTTGAGAGGTTAAATTTTAGCTCATTTTTTAAGCGATTTAAGAGTCTCTTCTTTACTTGATAATATAGATGGTAATTCTGGCGTGGAAAAGTGTTGATAAACATAGATAAACAAAGGCTTGGAATAAGATTTGACAGACAGAAAAAAACCTTGTAGATTTGTAGGTGCTGAATCAACAAAATCAACAAGGTCGTTTTTCTATGGCTACGTGCCTTAAACATAATTCTACACAAAATTGCAGTTGCTGCAATACCCATTATTCATCAAGTGATGATATTTCGCTCGTAGATATGAGTCCCAAGGATGCTAAGTGGGACACAAAACGGGCGCAAACCGACGTGTTAGCTGAATTCCTTTCTCAATTTTCTGGTGAAAAAGCAGAGTGCAAAAAAGCTCACGCAGAGCTGCTTATGGCTTTTGCTGATAGCGTTGAAAGATGGCAAAAGTATGCCGACAGAATGTTTAATTGTTCTGGGGTGCTTAAATTTGCCTTGATTGTCTCTGCTGCAACGGGTGAGATTGCGTTAAAATTACGGGGTGCGTTTTTTTGCCATTTTAGGCATTGCCCGACCTGTAATTGGAGGCGTCAGTTGAGATTATTAGCCCAGTTTTTAAATTACCTTCCTGTTGTGCTTCAGGAATATCCTAAAGCACGATGGGTATTTATGACCTTGACTGTGCCGAATGTGCCGATTGATTCATTAAGAAGTGAGTTGAAAGCAATGAATAAGGCTTGGCAAAGGTTGAAGGATAGAAAGGAATTTAAGCCTGTAAAGGGCTGGATTAGAACAACCGAAGTGACACGAGAAAAGAATCGGGAAGGTTACGCCCATCCGCATTTCCATTGCCTCCTAATGGTAGCGCCTTCGTGGTTTAACACGTATTACACAAAACAATCACGGTGGGCTGAAATATGGGGCGAGTGTATGCGCCTTGATGTTACGCCTATTGTGGATATCCGTGCGGTTAAAGGCGGAGTAGATAAGGCGATGTTGGAAACCACTAAAGCATTTACCTATTCCGTAAAGCCGGAAGAGATGGCACAAGATCCCTCGTGGACATTGAAGTATATGGAGCAGGTGCATCATTTACGTTTCTTCGCAGCCGGAGGAGCGTTGAAGGATGTCACAAAAGACATGCGGACAAGCGATGAAACGAATGAGGACTTAATTTATACCGATGATAATCCACCACCACCGGAATCAGAGGACGCCGTAATAGTGGCGTTTAATTGGCGAAAAGAAGCGAAGCAATTTAAGCGTTTTCCTAAGGGGGATGGTAAAAAATGAAAGTGTGTTGCAGTGAGGAAGCCGCCCCACTGCAACATTAACCACCGCAACTTTATACAAGGCTAGGAGGCTGCAATGGCTACTGCAAATATTAGCACATCTGGTTTATTTGACACTCTAGAATCCGCATTAATGAAAATTGAATATGCAGATTCAATTGCTGTCATGCTCTTGAATCAATCAAATTTGAAGAAGCATGATGAGATTATTTTATCGGCTTTGTTGGATTTGATTAATGAAGTGAGGGGTAATTTGATGAAGGTTTTTTATGAGCGAGATTGCCGTGATTTGGCAGATGGTGAGTATCGCAATTAGTTTTTGTTAAAAACAAATCTTCCTTCAAAAGAGCCAACTGCAAGTTCAGGAAAAACCTTGTGTTTTGGGGATTGTGGCTAAATGCTTGCATTTTGCATCACAATCCCTATCCTGCATTAATGAGAAAAAAACCAAGTAAAAAAGAAGGTTGCTAGAATATTAATAGTGAAAAATATCAACACTTGAGTATTGCATTTTTTCTTTTGGTGTTTCAGTTTGTTTATTAATTTTTCGTTTTGTTTCTTTAAGTCTTCAATTAATAGTCTGTTCTCAGATAAAAACTCACGATTTAATTTAAAGGCTTTGAGTTGGCTATCAATAGCTAGCCCCCAACTTTCCAGCTTTCCTTTTAACTCTATATCAATTCGTTTGATATCATTTTTAATCGTTTCGGTATTAAGTTTATGTGGTCTTATTGAAGCGCCGTATAAAAGGATTTCTCTAGCTTTATTTGCTAATGTTTTATTTTCATATTTGGCAATTTTTTCTATTTCCGCCTTTATTTCTTCGTCGATTCGAAAGCTAATTGATACTGTTTTGCGTTTTCCCATAAAAACCCTAAAAAATCACTGAAAATAGGCATGTCTCATTTTGTTGA
>NZ_CP038628.1:0-8312 GCF_004768525.1 Arsenophonus nasoniae | reverse complement strand
GTACCTAGGCTACATACATATAACTGTACAACTAGACTTATAAGTCTAGTTGTACAGTTATATGTATGTAGACTAGGTGCGTGTATAGTTAATATTTTATTTACATGCGCGCTTATTTTTAATTATTAGTCTATGTGTACAGTTAGTATTATTTTTATTTGTTTATAATTTTAAATTTTACTTAAGTGTATTTATTTTATTTATTTACTTCATGAGTTTTTATATTTAAAAAATAAGTGATGAAAAAGGATTTGGTAGCCATTTAATGGCATTAATGGGAGGGAAATTGAAGTTTTTAGGTAGAGGTGAAAATTTAAATATGGCTATTAACCATCAAAAACAGACATATTTGTCATTTGAGGTTTACAAAAATAAAAATAATAATATCAATAACTTAAAATTTATTGTAAAACCGGTTTTTGTTAACTGTACATTATTTTATGGATATTATAAGTGTATATAATAAAGATATTTTAAAAATTTATTATATAAAGTCATTTTATTTTTATTTAGTTAAATTTAAAAATTTAAATGTAAAATTTATTAATAAATCGAAACTTAGGAATTCACTACATAGATGGAATTTAAATTTATAAAACAACTTTTTTATCAAAATACGCCAGAATTCATTAACAAAACTTAAGTTTACCTAAGCAAGTTAAATCTATTTCTTGTTCTCATGTTTTCTCACTTGTCTTCATGCTTAAGTATCAATTATCTCATAAGTTAAATATGTTTATCTGTACGTTTTTGATGGTGTAATTTCCATTATTTTTACTGTAGTATTAATAATGTGCTAAACGTATTACGAGCACAAAAAAACCACTTAAACACGTTTGATGTTTGGCGACAGATAACGTGTAACAAGTGGTTCTATTGCACCCGTTGGAAAACGGGGATTAAATAAATTTGACTTCTAGGTTGTGGCAAACCTGTAGTCTAGAATACGTAATTTACGAACTTTGATCAAGATTTTATAGCTCTATAGATGACTATAGATGACTATAGATGACTATTATAATCATATTTTGTAAGTTTATCGTGTTTTATTCAACTGTCTGTTCGATTCCTAGAAGTCACTGAAAATAAGGTGATTTCAATGAAATCTATCAATAAAGACACCCCTCAATTTACCCTTCCTTCAATGATCACTACTGATGTGGCTATTACACTTTCAGGAAAATCAAAAGCATTGTTCTATTACGCAAAAAGATTTGATCCCACTTTCCCTCAAGGCGTGTTGATGCAACACAATGGACGAAGCAGAGTCATGTATCCGACTGCTGAAATATGCCAATACTTCCAAAAAGTGGAGGCGTAAGAGATGGATCTCTCTACACAATCAGAAGTTATAGAATCAATCGAAGAAAACCGAGCTACATTAGATAACACATCTAACATTATTGAATTGGAAAAAGAGAAATCAAAACCAAGAAAAAATAAAGAAAAATCAAAAGAGAAACCTTTCAGGGAGCTAGGCTATGATTCAGGTGTTTACTACCTCATATCTAAAGAGCAACTTCAAGTATTACCATTCAAAGCTAGAGATTTGAAAGAATCTAACTTACTACAACTAGCTCCATTGTCATGGTGGAGAAAGAATTACCCTCAATACAACGATAATGGAGATGCAAAGAAAGCTCCTGATTGGATTCAGGCAGCAGATGACATTATGCGGAGATGTGCTAAGGCTGGCGTTTATTCCTGTGAAGCTGTACGAGGCTTAGGTTTTTGGAAGGACGGAAATAGGATTATACATCATCGAGGTAACGCTCTTGAAGACTTGGTTAACAGAAAAATCATCTCAATGCTAGATCCCTCACTTAGAGGGGTTTATCAACGAGCAACAGCTAAAGAAAAATATTCAAATGAATGCGCTACAGATGAGCAAATAGCTTTATTCCTTGCTGCTATAAATCGGATTTATTGGAAGGATGAAGCTCATAGTCAATTATTCTTGGGCTGGCTTGTATTAGCTCTATTTTGTGGATTGCTCGACTGGAGACCTCACATTTGGGTAACTGGTGAGCATGGAGCTGGGAAATCAGACACGGTACTCGAAGCGGTTAGAATTGCATTGGGAGCTAAAAACTATATTAGCGCAAAAGGTAGCACCACCGAGGCAGGATTAAGGCAGCGTCTCAAACATAACGCCATTCCAGCGGTGGTAGATGAATCAGAACCTAATACGACTAAAGATCGCTTGAGGCTTGACTCACTCCTAACACTTGCAAGAAATGCCTCAAGTGATGATGAAGCTACAGCAATTAAAGGAACGGTAAGCGGTGAAGCTCATTCTTACCGTATCAGGTGCATGTTCTGTTTTGCTTCTATCAATCCCTACATCAAAGAACTGGCTGACCAAAGCAGAATTTCAATATTGGAAATAGTCAAGAAGCCACAAACCACAGAATCAAAAGCTGATTTTCAATTCATTAAAAAATCTTTTTTAGAATTGGAAAAAGCTGGATTCAGCACCCTTCTAAACAACCTTATGATATCACGTTTATCAACGCTGGAAAATAATATCAAAGTGTTTGTTGAGGCTGCTGGAGATATATTAGGTTCTGCTAGAGATGGTAAGCAGTACGGCACGCTTCTAGCTGGTTACGCCACTTTCATCGAATCAGAGCCTGTAGATATTGAAACAGCTAAAAGTTATGTCTCCAATCTCAAATTAACTGAGGTTGTAGAGGAAAACAGGGACACAAAAGCTACTGGCTGGGATGAGTGTTGGGTGAAAATGTGTGCTGTTATGCTCGTATTCAGAGATAGCCGTAGCCGTGTCACTGTAGGTGAAGGCTATGAGATGTTAAGAACCAAAAACATCGAGGAACTGGCTAGGATTGTTGGCTACGAGCATTCAGGAACCGGAAAAGTAGCAAAGGAACAAATGGAAAAGGCTGCACGTCAAGGACAATTGGAGATTGAGCGAGCTTTAAGAAGATTAGGCATAATCTATCAAGAAGGGACAGTATCTCTATATGGTTGCGTGGGAGAAGGCTTGTATATTGCTAATAGCAGTGAGGAAATGAGTAAGGCATTAGCTGGTACACCTTTTCAAAATTGGAAGCAACATAGTTCTAGAGTGGGTGAAGCTGTAAGGAAACCAATTTTTATTGAAGGACAAGCTCGAAGAGTAATATTTATTTTAAGAGACTTAATAAACCAATAAGTAATGAAAAACAAAAAAGGTAGCAACATGATTTTTAGTGTTGCTACCTTTTTTTATACATATGTAATGCCATTTGTAATGCTATTTGTAATGCTATTTGTAATGCTATTTTTTTAAAAAAATCATAGTCTTATAAAAAGTTAATTACAAAATTACAAAAAAAAAACATATATACATGAGAAAAAAAATAAAAATAAAAAAGAACAAAAAACAAACAAAAAAAAACTCCTCGTGTATATAGATCTAAAAATAATGTAATGTTGTAATTACAATTAATTAACTTATTGAAATAAAATAAAAAATAGCATTACAAATAGCATTACAAATAGCATTACAAAATTACAAACATAAAAAATGATGTAGAAGGGAACAGAGCAGCGGTCAAGGGAACGTGGAATACCGGAGGGAGCGAAGCGACTGAGGATATGCCGCGAAAGCCCTTGATGGCTGCGGAGTGACCCTAGCCTATAGTGAGGGGGTTAGGTAGCTGTCGCTTGCGACTGCGTGCCTGACCCTCGAGCGCTCGGCGGCGAGAGTGGGGTTTGGGGCAACGCCCCAAGGTGTTGATCTTGAAGTTGGTTTTGATTTGTATTTTTTACTTTAATTTTTCTATTTTTCTATCAGATTGGAAAGTTTGGCAGAGATGACCTCAAAAACACCCCATAAAACGCCCTGTAATCAATTCTAAGCTATTATTTTCAAAAATAGGTACTAGGGTAGCGTTTTTGAATTTGATAGCCTTAAAATGGCTTATGTTGCGTTTTTTCTATTTAGTGATTTATAGACTTATTTTACTTATTTTCAAAAAATTACCGCGCATAAAAATTCGATTGACGCGCGGTCCCAGCCAGATAGAGGGTTGTCATATTTGACTCCCCCACCCATCCAGCTTTAGAAAAGGTTCCTAAAAGCCACTATTTTTATTGGTTAATTTGCATAAAAAAACCAGCCATTGATAAGCTGGTTTGAAGTTTTCCCTGGTGCTAGCATGAAGTGGAGGAAATTTTATAATTTTAAATTTGCATTATGATGTCTTGAGTGATTGATACTAATCAGGAAATGTATTCTTTGTACTCTGAATTATTCAGATAGATATCATTTTTGAAATGTGTTAAGGCTCAAAGAATATTGAGCCTTTTAAATGATTTACTGGTTAATCTTTTCGATACTCAACCTTGCATTTTTCCAGTACAAAAATAAACAAACGTACCTGAAACATAGCTAGTAAGTTATTGAGTGAATAAAAATTTAATTTAACTTTGATGTCTTCCAGTGTTTGATTGATTGCTGGATAGCTAACAGAACGTAGGTGAGCGATTTCCCCTTGAGATAGTCCAAGACAGAACAATATTGCGGTTTCAAACTGGGCTGGCGTTAGTTCTGGAAACACGTCATGTAATTCAGTAACGTTAGTTAAATCGAAGGTTCTCATGCTAAGCCCTCCATCACAGGCTTACGTCCAGCCCAGATAAGCCGATCATCCTTGAATAGCACGTTAAATATACGACGGTCATTACGAGTGAATGAGACTTTGCTAGAAGGTGTATTGGAGTTTCTAGGGATGATCCAGTAGGTATCAATGAATTTGGAGCAAGGTTTGGTAATAGCCATAGTTAAGGCCTCTTGTGTAAGTTCATAAGAACTTGCCTCTCGATTCCAAACGAGGTGGCAAGACGTAACAGAGTTGGAATACTGGTACACAAGAAACCAGCGAGCCTTACAGCTCCCCCGCTACGCCCTGCCATAATGCGGACGTAACTTAGGCTTTTAACGAACATAAAAAAACCGCTTATAGCGGCATATGTCCGCTTGTGTACTAGGGATTCCAAACCCAACACTAGATTTTTCTAGTGCTCTTTAAGCATAGCTAATTTTTAAACTTATAAGCAATATGTTTTTAGCAGTTAACTTTGGTTTTCAAATTTATTTAATTCTTCATCAGATAAACCAGTAGAAATTTTTACCGTATTACGATCTACTCCATTAGCTAAAAACTGTTTAGCTAACTCAATCTTAGTTTTTTGTATACCTTGTTGAATGCCTTTTTGTATTCCAATCTCTTCAATTTGTTGAGCAATAGTCATAAGTGCTCCTTCGTGTTTTTCTGCTTGTTTGGCTATGTTGGTGATAAATTCCATTGGCCTTTGTGCATTCCCTTCTTGGATTAGATAGTTAAACATCGTGATGACTTGATTATCAGTATAATAATTATACGACAACAGTTTAACAATGCTATCGAGTAGCTCGGTCATATCCCGTCTTCGAATGTGTTTTTGGAGTAACTCAAGCAACGCTATTCGCTTGTGTTGCATGATTTCGCCATCGTCAAGCGTGGTGACATCAGCTAATTTAAAGGGATTGTTATAGATGCTTTCTGCCAGCTTTCTGTCTTCAAAGCAATCAAGCCAATGAGTGCTATAGGGATGAGGGCTTTGTTCACCGCAATAAAACAGAATAGGGAATACCAACGGTAATTGCTTGTTTCCGTCCTCTAGATGTTTCTGCATGGCAGCAAGGCTATAGCGCATAAGTCGCCATGCAATGAGTTTATCAGGCGTGGATTGGTGCTCTATGAGAACATAGATATATCCACTTCCCTTCGTTGTACTGACTGAATAGAGAATATCACTCTGGTAATTTTTCATCTCGCTATCGATAAATGAGCCAGATTCCATCTTAAGCGAATCCAAGTCACACAGCGCTTTAATCTCATCGGGTAACCAAATATCAAAGAAATCTTTTGCTGTCTCTTTCTCACTTAAAAACTGCTTGAATACAGCGTCATGCGGGGTTGGGGTAAATTTTTTAGTCATTAAGGTTAATGCCTTGTTTTACCTAACAATGGGGTATTTAACAATTTATCACAATTGCGTAAAATTTTATCGTTAAGGTAATTTTTTTATTCTTAACGTACATTCATAAAATTACTGTATTCAATGCGCTGTCGTTATTTGCAGCGCATTTTTATTTTTCCCTTTCATGTTGGCATTAGGAATCAAATTTAAGCGCCCTAGAACACTCTGTACGGCATTTTTGTTCTTTCAGTCATGCAATCGGATTAATTACAGCTAATAATCGCTCAGAGTGGCTAAGATTGAGTTTTTGTATTGAGGTGAATATCAAGTACGCATTTCTAACTGCGTACCAACCCTGCGAACCTCACTGCGTACCAAATATTCAGAACTTAGCAAAACTCTACATGAAGATTAGGTTTTATAAGGTTCTATTCTCAGTCTTGCCTATAATTTTTTCCTCGCGTAGTGACCCCAATAAAACCTTCAAATATACTTAAATTCTTTTTTCAACCTTAACATTTGCTAACAAGTGTTAGATGTTATCAATGACATTTAGATATAGCTTGGCGGTATTAGCATTAATAGTTTTGCCGCCCACTCTACAATATCGTCTAATATAAGTTGGGGTCAGTTCATTTAGTGTTAAACCTAAGTTAGCTTTATTTTTAGCCCATTCATGGATTGTTTTTAGGGTAGGGGCTCTGGCTGATCGCTGCTCAATAATAGCGTTAGCTTTTTCTAATTTAGCCATGAGTTCTTCACTAGGAATATAGTTTTTTACTGTTCCGGTAGTGGTTTCAATTTTTTCTGTTTTTTCTGATAGTTCAATGGCTGCATAATGCTTGACGGCTTCTGAGATGCTGTCTTTTGAGTAACATAATATTCTTGTTGTCATACTGTCATAAGTTTCAGAACTGGTGTCTTTTTCACGCTCCCATACCATTTTTGTATAAATTGCTCTGAGCGATTTTATTTCGATATCACCGGATTCAAACCATTTTCTAAGTTCGTTATTGAGTACTCCGTTATATTGTTGGTTAATAGCCATGTTATGATCAACATCATTCGTGTATTTAGGGTCAAATATGCTGGCAACGATGTTCTTGCCCTCTTGATTGATATAGTGCAAGTAACCGCCTGTCCAATAGTTACCTTTTCCTCCGGATTCATGGGATTTTTTCTCTTGTTTTTTTAGTTCAAATCGTAATCGTCTTAGTGCTTTGATTATTTTATTTACATCATGAAATATAGGGATATTCCATTCCCCAAAATCTTCCTCAAATTTTCTGTCACGTGATTTTAATATTCCACTAAAACGGATGTAATTATCAGGGGTTTTATCATCAACGCGAAATTTTGCGGTTTTCATGATTTCGGTCGGTCTTCGGCCTGTAACGGCACAAAGTGCAACCGTTAATTGCACCCATGTTGAATTAGGATTATCTAGAATAAATTTAGCTTTATTTAAAAGAAAATGCGGATTAATTTTAATTTTCTCATCATGTCTTGCTTTCAGCCTGATTTTTTGCTGCTCATTAGTAATCGATTTTACATAGGAAACCGCTCCAGCCAGCCGATAATAACTAGGATGATACATTTTTATACTGGTTAACGCCTGTCTCACCATCTCGCCCTTACCTGAAGCTGATCCGCGTGGATATTTTCTTTTGAGTAAGGCGATGCGTTCTTCAAGTGTCTTGATTTTTAGCGAGGGTTTTAGTCCATAAATAATACTTTGCTCCACTCCGGCTTTAATCAATGCCTTTTTTGCTGCATTGAGGGAAGGAATGAATTTTTTATTGATTGCCCCAAGTGATTTTAAAGCCCTGCGGTATTTAATGAGGAGTGAAGCTATTCGGCTGGCTGAAAGTTCACCGCTTGAATACTCGCTATCAGGCAAAAAATACCATGTCTTTATTTTTTTCCCCTCAATTAAAGCGGTATTTTCTTTTAATCCAAAATCTCTTTTCACATAGTTAGCGTAAATATCATAGACACTTTGCCTGACTTTTTTACTATCAATTTCAGACGTTATTGATTTTTTATATATTTCAGCCTTCTCAATTACCTTTTTTGTTTTGTCTCTTACTTTTGTCATGGTGTTTTACTAATTAATTAACAGTACATAGACTAAATTATAAATTACTTTTAGATATAAATCAAATGCCTTAACTGTACATATAGACTAACAATTAAATCACCTCAGGTATTTTAACTGTACACAGACTAAATCACATGACTATACACGCACCTAGTCTACATACATATAACTGTACAACTAGACTTATAAGTCTAGTTGTACAGTTATATGTATGTAGACTAGGTGCGTGTATAGTTAATAT
>NZ_CP038627.1:0-15977 GCF_004768525.1 Arsenophonus nasoniae | reverse complement strand
ACGAGTTCATAGCAATGAATACAAGAAACTTGTCTCAATTGGTGGTGCAACTGTAACTCATGGAGAGGAAGGCAAAATACGAAATGAGACAGCAACTCCTAAGTTAGAAGAAATTAGCATTAAGTTATTCCCAATATACGCCTACCCCAAAACAACACAGGAAATTCTTGATTTTAGTGATGTAGATATCCTCTCTTGGTTAACAGAAGAGATAGCAGATGTTTTCACTGAAACCGAAGAAACCGATTTAGTCACAGGTGATGGCAATAAGAAAGCAAAAGGATTTTTAGCTTATCCACGTGAAGCCAAAAACGATAAAAATAGGTCATTTGGAAAACTTGAAAAACTTATCACTGCTGATGCTACACCGACATCAGATGAATTGATTGACCTGACATTTAAACTCAAGAAGCAATACCGTAAAAATGCTGTATGGGTCATGAATTCCAGCACGGCGGCAACTTTGCAAAAACTCAAAAATGGCAACGGTGATTATATCTGGCGTGACAGAATGCAAGCAAGCGAACCTGATATATTACTAGGTTATCCTGTGCATTACCTTGAAGACATGCCGGATATTGCAGCTGGAAAAGCAGTTATTGCAGTAGGTGATTTCAAACGTGGCTACACCATTGTTGACCATGAAACAGGTACTCGTACTCGTCCAGACAACATTACCGAAGCAGGATTCTTTAAGCTGCATACCAATAAATATTTGGGGGGCGGTTTAGTTGATTCTAACGCCATAAAAGTAATGGAAATCAAGGCATGAAGAGCACTATGAGTAACATTGAAATCCGAACAGCTAATTTTGCTAGCCAAGAGAAGAACCTAACAGGGTATGCAGTGAAATGGCACAGTTTATCCGGTTTGATGGGAAATAGTTTTAGGGAGCGGTTCGCTCCTTATGCATTTCGTAACAGCTTAAACAAAGATAGTGACGTTCTGGCTTTGTGGGAGCATGACCCTAAAAGTCTGTTAGGTAGAACGACATCCGGTACATTAACGCTGAATGAAGATGATACGGGGTTAAGTTTTTCCCTGAATCTGCCAGACACTCAATTAGGTAAAGATGTATTGAAGATGGTAGAACGGGGTGACATTCAAGGGATGAGTTTTGGTTTTTGTGCAATAGAAGATAATTGGGATACCAGCACAGAGCCTTATGTTAGAACAGTGAACCGTGCAGAGCTAAAGGAAATTACCATTACTAGCCAGCCTGTTTATTCTGAAAGCACTATCGAGATTGCCAAAAGGTCACTCTATCAATCGATAAATGAATCAGCCCAAAAATTGATGGATGATCAGCGTAAGTGGTGGCTGGAATTCTTGGGGGTGTGATATGTGGCCTTTCAAAAGCAAAACAGAGTCAAGGAGCATGACGATTGATGAGTTCTTTTCTCTGGCTAGCGTCCCTAACTCAACATCAGGTGAATATGTATCCCCCACTACAGCAGAATCGCTACCCGCGGTAATGAATGCAGTTACGGTGATTAGTGAGGCTGTCGCTGCTATGCCTTGCTATCTCTATCGAGTAATTCACAGAGAGGGGCAAGAATCTAGAGAGTGGTTAAGCGATCACCCCGTTGATTATCTACTTAATGAGCGACCTAACGACATTCAAACAGCTTACCAATTCAAGAGAACGCTAATGCGTCACTGTCTGCTAAACGGCAATGCTTATGCGGTGATTGAATGGGGAGAGGATGGACAGCCTAAGAGTTTGAACCCTTACCCACCGCAAGCAGTCA
This sequence comes from Arsenophonus nasoniae, assembly GCF_004768525.1. Taxonomy (NCBI): domain Bacteria; kingdom Pseudomonadati; phylum Pseudomonadota; class Gammaproteobacteria; order Enterobacterales; family Morganellaceae; genus Arsenophonus; species Arsenophonus nasoniae. The sequence goes on along the minus strand of NZ_CP038627.1, from coordinate 14,226 downwards.
CGGTAAACCAGATTGGCGATCATCGTTACGTTTACAATGTTACAGAGCCGTATAGTGGGAAATCAAGAAGTTACCTACAACATGAGGTATTACATCTTAGATATGCTACTGATGACGGTTTCATGGGACGCTCACCCATTACTCAATGCAGAGAAACGTTAGGGCTTGGGTTGGCTCAACAGCGCCACGGAGCCAGCATTATGAAGGATGGCATGATGGCAGCAGGGATTATCAAATCTGACGAGTGGCTAGATAGCGTGAAAGGAGCAAAGGCACTTGAGGCATTGGAACGCTACAAAGGTGCGAAGAATGCAGGCAAGACTCCAATTCTTGAGGGCAAAATGCAGTATGAAAAGTTGGGAATGAGCAATCAAGATGCAGAGTGGTTAGCTTCAAGACGTATGACAATTGAAGATGTGGGAAGAATGTTCAATGTGAGTCCTATTTTCCTACAAGAATATAGTAACAGCACATACAGCAATTTTAGCGAGGCTAGCCGAGCTTTTCTTACTATGACTATTCGTCCTTGGCTGGCTAACTTTGAACAGCAAATTAAAGCAGCGTTACTAGTGGAATCCAGCATACCAAATGTGCGCCATCAAATTGAATTCGACTCTGCTGACTTGCTGCGCTCTAACCCACAAGAACGATTTCAAAGTTACGAGACGGCGATTAAGTCAGGGGTTATGAGTCCAAACGAAGCAAGAGAACGTGAGGGGTTATCGCCTCGTGATGGTGGTGATGAATTTAGTCAGGCTTGGCGACAGTCAATGGAGGTGAAAAAAGAAAATGGATAAGCCAGAAATTACACTTGAAGAAATTAAACATCATTGCCGGATAAATCATGAGTATGACGACGAATCCCTAAAGTTATTTGGAGAAGCTGCATTAGAGGTTTGTCAGCAATATATTGGTAAACAATTTAACGATCAGTTCTTGTTAACTCCGGCAATTAAGGTTGGTTGTTTGATGCTAATTACTTTCTGGTTTGAAAATCGAGGAGAGGCAAGCGATGACCGCTCAAATCAAATACCTTTCCCTATCAGATCAATTTGGAATTTATACCGTCATGTAGGGATTTATTAAATGCCGTACCAACCATTAAGAAGATGCAACGAGCCAGGATGCTTTAAGAGAGTGAAATCTGGTAAGTGTGAATTGCATAAACGAGAAGCTAGAAAAAGATTAGAGAGAAGAAGAGGAACAAATACTCAGCGTGGATACTCAAGCAAATGGTTTAAATATCGTCTGAGCTATCTACAGGAACATCCGCTATGTGTAGCTTGCGAAAGTAATGGCAAATGTACTCCAGCGAAGATAGTTGATCACATCATCCCAATTAACGGTGATAATGATGTTCTCTTCTGGTGGCAAGATAACCATCAATCACTATGCCTTAGCTGCCATAGTCACAAAACGATGATTAAAGATCCTCAGACAAAAGAGCAGCGAAAAGCTGGAATGTTTAGAGATTTAGAAGAGAAAGCATCACATAGAAACGATTGGATACATGAATATAATTTAAATGGAATAAAAACAAAATAAAATCAATATCTTATATTTAATTTAAGGTGGTAGGGGGAGTCTAAATGACGACGGGTAGGCTCCTCAAGAACCATCGGCTAACTCTTTTTTTATGCACGCCAATTTTTCAGAAAATAAAAAAAATAAAGGAATCATTAAATTATGACAGTTACACCAGCAGCACCAGACTACTTTGATGATATAGCAATATCAGCTTGGAACGATAAAGCAAAATTTGTTGCAGAACGCTCAGACTTTAACGAAACCGACTGGAGTAGCTTAGAACTATATTGTGCGAACTATTCTATCTACAGAAAAGCTGTAGCAGACATTTCTAAAAGAGGATTTAGCCTAGCAAACAGTCAAGGCAGCGAAAGCAGAAACCCAGCATTAAGCGCCAAAGCCGAGGCAGAAAAAACCATGATAAAAATGGCTTCTCTGCTTGGCTTCGATCCAGTATCTCGTAGACGTAATCCGGTGGAGATTGAGGAAGAAGATGAACTTGACCGATTGGCATCAATACGCTGAGTCAGTCAAAAATGGCTCTATAAGCTCCTGTAAGCGTCTCAGACAAGCGACCGACAGATACTTTAAGGATTTGCACAACCCAATTTATAAATTCGATACAGAGGATGTTAGGCGTTTTATCGCTTTTTCCCATCTCTGCCCCCATGTCAAAGGACATCTTCGAGGCAAGCCCATTCAATTAGAACCTTGGCAGCAATTTGCTATAGCGAATATTTTAGGATTCAAAGAAGTTAGCACGGGAAGAAGGAAATACCGAAGTGCGTATATTCAAGTGCCAAGAAAGAATGCTAAGTCTACATTAGCGGCAATACTGGCTAACTGGTTTTTACTTATGGAAAACGGTCAACAAGATATTTATACAGCAGCCGTTAGCCGTGACCAAGCAAGAATCGTGTTTGATGATGCCAGACAGATGGCTATTCTCTCTAAAACATTGAGAAAGCGACTTACTATTCAGCAACACAAGCTAATTTATCCAAAGTCCAATAGCATTCTAAAACCACTTGCAGCTAAGGCAGCAACAATCGAAGGCACTAATCCGAGTCTGGCGATTGTCGATGAGTATCATTTACACCCTGATAATGCCGTATATTCCGCGCTTGAGTTAGGGATGGGTGCACGACCAGAGGCGCTACTTTTCGCCATTACCACAGCTGGAAGCAATGTAGTTTCAGCCTGTAAGCAACATTACGACTATTGTTGTCAAATCTTGGACGGCGAAGAGCAGAATGAATCACTTTTTGCCCTGATTTATGAGCTTGATGATGAAAGTGAAGTAGACAAGCCAGAGCAATGGATTAAGGCCAATCCCAATCTTGGCGTATCAGTCGATAAAGTCGCATTGGTTGATACGATACAGAAAGCAAGAGGCATTCCATCTCAATGGGTGGAAATGCTGACAAAGCGATTTAATTTGTGGTGTCAGGGTCAAACGCCTTGGATGGGAACAGGCTCATGGGAAAGCTGTCAAGCTAACTACACCGAAGATGACCTCAAAGGTCAAGATTGCTATGCCGGACTAGATTTATCCTCGACAGGTGATATTACCAGTGTTTGTTATGCTTTCCCTCGTGAAAATGAAATCTTATTGTTATCTCGCCACTATCTGCCAGAAGAACAACTACAAAATGTGGCTAACAAGAACCGTAGTCTATATCGAATGTGGAAATCCCAAGGCTGGTTACGCACTACAAAGGGGGATTGTATCGACTATGACGTTATACGGGATGACATTCTGAAAGATAGTGAACGATTCAATATCCGGCTGATTGGCTTTGATACATGGAATGCTACCCACCTAAGAACACAGCTACAAGGGGCTGGCCTCGATGTAGAGCCGTTCCCTCAAACCTACATGCGGTTTAGTCCAGTAGCTAAATCAGCAGAGGTGTTTGTTAATCGAAAAATTATCAAGCATAACGCCGATCCGATACTCGCTTGGGCGATGAGTAATGTGGTGATGGAAAATGATGCTAATGCCAATATCAAGCCGAACAAAAAGAAATCAGCCAACAAAATAGATCCGGCTATCGCATTCCTGATGGCTTTTGGCACATTACAGGCAGAACATGAAGAATTCGCTTACTCATTGAGTGATGAGCAAAAGCAACGGCTTCAAGAGTTTAGTGGGGTTTGATAAAAATGTTAAACGTAGAGGAAATCTCTATAGTTGGATTGAATAGGAGAATTTAACGATGCCAATAACAATACAAGAAACCATTGAGTATAGAGAAAAATTAGGGATTAAAGACATTCCTTCAATGACAAACGATGAATATAGGGAAACATTCACAGAAAAGACTTGGTTATTTTATGTAGATCATCATGATTTTATTCGCAGTTACTTTACTGGCGAAATTTTAGCAGCCAGCAAGGAACAGATTGATGTCATGATTGAATTGCTAAAAGATCTTAAAAATCAGATGGAAGATTAGCCAGCCAAGAGAAAGATTCCTACTCACTGGCTAGGAGGTGACTAGGTAACTTTTCCACCGTCAATAACTGAAAGCCCGTGTTTAAGCGCTTTCTTGTGATTGCTAACGGTACCTTTCCAGCCAAATTGCGGATTCAAACGGTATGTTTTGCTTCGCCCGATTTTTGGTCCCTCGAGAATTATACCGAATTCAAGTAGGTTTTTTACCGCCCGACTTACGTGCGTTTTTTGCATTCGTAATGCCTTTGCAATGTCTATTTGAGCTACTTGTATATAATTTTCATAATCCAAATCAGCCAATAAAGCTAATAATACTCGCATTTGATCATGATTAAGCTCATTAGCAATCAGTAACAAAGCTGCTTGATTCATAGTAAAATGCCTTTCAAATGCTGATTTCTGTTTTGGCCTTATGATAGCAACAAAACTGCCGACTTCTTCACCTGTATCAGTGTCTATCTGAGTATATTTTTTAGCCATCTTTGCCTCATTAAAACCAAAATAGTTACCTTGAGAGGTAACCAAGTTACCACGTGAGGTAACTATTGTCAAAAAAAGTTCTTATATCATAAGGCTTCAAGCGACCTCCCCTTCTGTATCTTATAGGGCGGTGAAGGAGCGAAGCGACTGAAACGCCTTAAGGAACTTCCAGACAACGAAAAAAAATCAAGGTCAAAACATCAGAAACACCGCTAGCCAAGAAAAGAAAAAAAACAAAAAAAATCTTTTCAAAATTTAACTCCCACCGCTCGCCGGAGGCTGTGACCGAACGAAGTGAGCGAGCAGACGAGGAAGCGGAATATAACCAGAGCTAACAAAAGAAACACGGTCACTCTGGTTAGCATTAATCTTTTTCGTGGTGCTGAATGATTAGCCTTCTGGAGTTATTCCCCTTGATTGCAATTCTTTTCTAAGAATACGCTTAATCCAAGTCGCAAGAGATGAATCCCCATCTTTTTTCATTTCAGATTCTAATTGTATTCGTAATTCATGAGAAATACGCATTTGATATTGATCGGTTTTTAATCTTGACATTGTAATTACTCCTAAGTTAGCATCGCTTTGCATTTGTAATTACAATGTAACTTATCTTTTTATCTAATTCACTTATCGAGACTCGGTAGTGCGCAAACACTTTCCGAGCCTCTAACCACCAACGATACAAGACTATCGAGGCAGCTATGCGTAACTATACTGAACTTAGCAGTAGACACAATCCTAAATCTAAGATGGTTGATATCTATTGGATTGTTCCATTGTACTCAACAACACCTTGCTACAAAGTCTCATTCACAAAACAGGATTACAGAACATTCAACGCTATGTTTAAAGATAGCCGTCTTATCTGGGCTGGTCGTATTCCTGAAATTTTCAGATCTTTCCATTAATCAACGCAAAGGATTTCAAATGAAGGCTATTGAAATTAGCGAGGGCAAGTCTTTGCCTAAAGAAAACCAGAAAAACAGCAAAAAACCTGAAATGAGTATTGACAGTTACCGCAAGCTGATTAGAGCACAAAATGTTGCGTTTCATATGCATCGACACATGAATACATATGGGCTAACTGATGAACCAATGCCTTTTCTACCAGATATTTTTAGTTATGTCAGCGAGGATGTTAGCGACATCTTGCAAGAAGTTGAAAATCTAGGACTAGTCGACCATTTCACAGAAAATACAGAAAACAAATAATCCAATCAAACAAAAAGCGCCCGAATGACAAGGCGCTTTCTGCATTCAAGAGGTAACCCTTATGTATCCCGTTAACGATATCTGTAAAAAAGCCCAAGGTCAATGGGAATTCATTTTACAGCATCTCGATATTTCAACTAATCGCAAGGAATCGCCTTGCCCCGCCTGTGGCGGTAATACTCGCTACAGATTCGATGACAAAGAAGGACGAGGAACTCATCACTGCTCTCACTGTGGTGCTGGTGATGGACTCAATTTAATCATGAAAGTAAAACATTGTACGGCAATACAAGGAGCTAAAATGATCGCCGATGTAATTTCACTACCATTACCAGAAAGAACAAGTAAATTAGAAGAGAAGCCTCAGATTCCAATCGCTGATAAGGTGATTGAACTCGTCACACGTGCCCATATGGGAGAATCAAAATACCTTAACAACAAAGGACTACACGGCTCCCATTATATACTTGAAGATGGTTCATTGCTACTACCTCTTCAAACTATAGAAGGTACTATTACTGGCGCGCAAATCATTAAGCCAAACGGCGAAAAACGAATGATTGCCGGAACAAAAAAATCAAGATCATTCATCCCTATTAGTAAGATCCCTAAAGATCCCGATGCAATAGTGATTACCGAAGGCTATGCAACCGCTTTAACAGTCAATTTGCTTGAAGTAGGTTCTGTGTTCGCAGCCGTAGACGCTGGTAACCTGTTGTCAGTAGCAGAGGCGTTCAGAGAAAAATACCCTAATGCGGATATCTATATCGCTGGCGACAATGATGTTAGTAATGACGGAAATGTCGGCAAGGACGCAGCAGAAAAAGCAGCTAAAGCCGTAGGTGGCAAATTCTCTCTACCAAAGACAGATTATCAATGTGATTGGAATGATTATTTTCAGGCAAAAGGTATTGAAGAGTTAGAAAGAGAATTCAACGCTAATCTTAGAATTCCGCTGAACAAGGCTGGTAGGCCAGCAAGCAAAGAGAAAAAATCTAAAGCAAATACATTCCCTCATGAGTTAAATCTAAAAATCAATGAACGTACTGGAGAATACGACACTAACTTAAAAAACATCCAAAAGGCAATCAAATGTCATGATGTCACTGGATTTCAATTCAGCTATGACAAATTTAAAAGTGCTGAAATGGTAAGGTTTGGCGAACATTGGATTGAAATTAACGACAACACAATAACCAACTTACGCTTAAGGCTGGATGAGCTAGGAATGCCAAAAGTACGACAAGACGAAGTTAGACGGGTAGTTAACTGTGTTGCAGAAGAGAATAGCTTTGATAGTGGCATCGATTGGATTACCTCTCTTGTATGGGATGGCAAGCCAAGAGTGAAAAACTTCTTTAGCCAGTATTTCAGCGCTAAAGGTAATGCTGAATATATTGAAGCTGTTAGCAAATATACATGGACGGCACTAGCTGGAAGAATGATGAAGCCAGCTATCAAGGCTGATATGGTTCCTATTATTTATGGTGAGCAGGGAAAAACAAAATCAACAGGCATAGAGAAAATGTGCCCTTTCGATGATGCATTCGTGAAAATTGACTTAACAAAAAATGATGAAGATATAGCTAGAAGAATACGAGGATGCGTTATTGCTGAATGGGAAGAGTTGAGAGGCTTGAGCGGTAGAGATAGCGAATCAACTAAAGCATTTATATCAGCTACAAAGGATAAGTGGATTCCAAAGTATAGGGAATATGCTGTTACTAATCCTAGAAGACTGATATTTATCGGCACAACCAACAAGCAAGAGATTCTTACAGACTGTACAGGGAACCGTAGATATTTACCTCTAAACTCCGGTCAAGTTAATTGTTCAGCTATTGAGCGAGATCGGGATCAGCTTTGGGCTGAGGCTCTCGTGTTGTTCAATGAGCACGGCATTATGTGGCAGAAAGCAGAAGAGCTAGCCAAAAAAGAACATGAGCAATATAGAGTTAAGGACTCTTGGGAAGACGATTTATTTGAGTATTTGGAAATTGGCACTAAGAGAGAAATGCAGTTTGTTTCTACAGAAGCCCTGTTTAGTAGGCTTGGACTTATGGTAGGACATACGAATAGAAATCATGCAGAAAGGCTGAAAGCTGTTATGTCAGCATTTGGATATGATAAAGCAAAAAAAAGAATCAATGGTCAGGAAAAAAGAGGGTATTTTAAAATTTAGCAGCATCTGTAATGTTCCCAGCCCCATTTTGGGTTGGGAATGTAAATTCATAATTAAAATTCCATAAACAATTATTGCGACACCCTCTGCGACACCCAAGAATATAAGTTTATCTATTTTAACACTCTTAATTTTTAATTTTTTTATTTATTATCAATATAATATGTATATTACGTGCATGCGACACCTTCTGCGACACCTGAGACACCCATGCGACACCTTCTGCGACACCTGAGACACCCATGCGACACCTTCTGCGACACCCTATAAATACAAATAAATATTTTAATATCAGATATATATTATAAGTGCGACACCTGAGACACCCTAAATAGTAAAAAAGTACTGGAGATAAATTAATTGGTCAAAATACAACCAATATGTATGTATATCAACCTAATAGTGTATTATTTATTCAATTAAATACTCAGTAAGTAAGTAGGCAGTGTTTAGGGTGTCTCAGGTGTCGCACTCTTAATTTTAATGTTAATAAAAAGTTAAATCAATCAATAAAATTAAACAATCAAAACCAATCCTAGCCAAAAGAAAAACCCTTCACTCAAAACAGGAAAATATTTCTTTTCCTTGGCTAGCTCTTCTGTAGCAATCCAAGGTCAAAACCAGCCAGCCAAGAGGAAAACTTTTCTTTCTCTGGCTAGCGAAGTTGACCTTTTGCTAAAGGTGACCATAGTTACAGACAATAGCTGTTCAAGAAGTGAGCAAGCTGGGAAATTCCAGTTTGGAAAAAAATCAAGTAATTACAGTTTTTGGGAGAGATTTTTGACGCAATCATTTCGATTTCCGAAATAGTTGATCTTCCCAGCTAACGTTGATGTGGAACTATCACGATTTCCGTGACAGTTTTCTACCATTACCGTAATGGTAATAGTTGCTGCTGATGATTATTTGACATCCTCCCCACCCTAAAGGGCGAGGATTCCTACTACGTCCAGATCGAAGCCTGAATCATTTCAGTGGGTTCCTGCTTCGCTGAGTGAGTCACAAACCTCATCTCTCCACAGGCTTAAAATTCCGCATGTCCTGCGGTATGACTTGAGATTCTAACACACCTTGGCAAAAACCGCCTTATATCCTCGTCCTAAACGACGGGGCTTTACGGCGCATTAGGGTAAAGTATCAAAAACACCACTTTCGCACTGAGAATGCACTCAATTGAGAATCGCGGTTTTTGTAACAAATCAGCAACATGAAAATAGACTACTTTCGCAGGGAAAGAGTCTCACTTTCGCACTCTTTGGCACATTCTCACTGCAAATCACTTTTGTGTAGTACCGATAACCACCATTATGTTAAATCAGGGCAAAAAGCCAACATTCTCACCAGTGCACTACTTTCGCAGTCGCTACACCAGACTGAGTTACTTTTACTGATGTTAACTGATGTTAACTGATTTTTATTTTAATACCCGTCAAGCCCCATTAAGCCCAGAGCTGACCTGTACTTACAGCGTTCTACATCACGAAGGTCAAAACCACCCCGAGGGGCTGTTATCTGATATAGGTTGTTGTTTTCAGTCGCACTATTGAATAATACCTTTTGCCTTACGCCGATAGTAAGTCGCGCGGTGAATTCCTAGAGCTTTCCACGGCTTTCGCTGCTCGATGGAACCTACGATAACACTACCTTCTGGCCTACCCCCACCATGACTTAAACTCCCTTTTATGGCCTGAACTTCTTTAGAGTTTCTACTACCCCTAGCCGCCTGAATCTCTGGTGTATGCGTCCTAGCCACGTACTCAGCAAAGGCTTTCTCAGTAAAGCGCCTATGAGTCCATTTAGCGATACTCTTAGCGATCGCTTTCACCTCTGGCTCACTTAGGGGAACGGGGAATTGCACGTTATAGGCCATTGCACGCTCAAAACACGCAGCGAACCACTGTGCAAAAGCTGGCCAGCCACGACGAATAGCCCTATACGCCCACTTGCGCGTTTTCTCAAACACCGTGCAGTTACGGCCTAACCCATAGGTTGACTCGATAAGGGGTGCATTCGCAGCGCTTAAATCGAGGTAATCGGCAAGCTCATCCAGAGTGTAAGGTTCGTGTCGCCATTGCGTCACTTGCCAATCTGCATGATTAGGGTTCTTGCAAAGAAGATTCCCATAGTTAGGGTCAGCACCCAATTTAACGCGAATCCCACGCTGTACCGCAGCACCGTATTTCAAGGCTTTCATGCTGCCATCTGGTGCAGTGCGAACGCCGGGAAGAACGATGTAGTATCCGTGCGCATGTGTGTTTGCTTTTGTCATTGCACTAATGTTGAAGGGAGGGCAACCTCTTTCATCCCAACCGATAGCGCCACCTTGGTAATCAAGATCGTAGGCAAATATAGCCATTGAGTGAGGTGGATTATGCTGAATGTATCGCTTTAGCATGGCTTTCGCTTGCGGTAAGATTCGCACGCCACAGCAAAAATCATCTGTGCAATAAGGCTTGCGAGGTAGATTCTCATTGAAGTAGTCGATCGCTTTGTTATTCAAGTGCACCAATCTTATGGCAGATCTGTTGTTTTAGGCTAAACATGTGATATTATTCCTCTTGAAAAACTGTTGTTTTACGAGTACGCCCTAAATGATCATGCTTTCTGCCAAGATTCACATGGTTTTTAGGGCTTTGCTTTTTCTGCATATACTTTAACGTTGATTGCCTATTTCTTCCACTACGCAAGCTATATCCTCGCTCACATAACTCAGCACTTCACCTAACCAAGGCATAGGCTCATGCTCTAAGTTATAACTTTGAATATGCTTACAGAGAGATGACGTAACTTCCCTTGCTCGAATTAACTTAAAATCGCTTTCATCTGAGAGTGAGATTTGAGTAGCCAAGTGCAACAGTCCTCGCATTTGATTCGCTTGATTAATGAAAAATTAAGGGGTGGCGAGACGTAACAGGATTGGAAGACTGGGAATACAGAACCAGTGAGCCGTAAGGCTCTCCCACTACGCCTCCCCATAGAAATAGGAGTGTAACGGTGATTTACAGACACAAAAAAACCGCTCTTAGCGGTATATGTCCGCTGTATTACCTTAGGCTTCCAAACCCATCACCCGTTTTGTTAAGGTGCACTTTAGACTATAGCTCATGCTTAGTCCTTACGTCAATGGACGCACAAGCGCTTTACTGAGAAAACCTTTGCTGAGTATGTCGCTAGGACGCATACGCCAGAGATTCAGGCTATTAGAGGTAGCAGAAACTCTAAAGAAGTTCAGGCGATAAAAGGAAGTTTAAGTCGTGGTGGTGGTAGGCTGATAAATTTAAATTCTGAACGACAACGTAAGCCTTGGGAAGAGCTTGGAATTAGTCGTCGCATGTATTACTACCGGAAACAAAAAGGTATTCTGTAATTGCACCAAAACAACAACCTATATCAGATAACAGCCCCTCGGGGTGGTTTTGACCTTGGTTAGGTAGAACGCTGTAAAGCTAGGCCAGAACTGGGCTTAATGGGGCTTGATTGGGCTTGAAGTGAATTAAAAGAAAAATCAGTTAACATCAGTAAAAGTAACTCAGTCTGGTGTAGCGACTGCGAAAGTAGTGCACTGGCTTTAAGTTCCATTTTAGTCTTTCAATGTTCTCAAATGGTTGCTTTGTGCTCCTGTTATGGGTATTATGATAATACAGACTACAAGTATTCAGGTGTGTTCATGATTGGTAGCTTTAAGGAGGGTGAAACTGGTTCATTATGTCGATTTTATCAATACGATGAACTTTCTGGAGACATTCCAATGATGATAACTCGCCAATTACGTCGAAAACTAAGCATTTTAGCAGCAGCTAGTTCAGAGCGATCTTTGTTCCAGCCACGTAGTAACAACTATGAACGATTATCTGGAGTGCTAGAGGGGTGGTCAAGTATACGGATTAATATTCAATGGCGACTTATCTTTAGGTGGCGCGAAGGTGTCGCTTATGATGTTTACTTGGATCCACATAAATATTAGGGTGAAATATGGAAACTATTACAGCCGAGCCTACGACTGTAGGTGAGATGTTAAATGAAGAATTTTTAAAGCCACTTAATATTACTCAGCAGCAACTTGCGGAGGCAATGAAGGTTTCACGCAAGGTTATTGGTCAGATAGTCAATAATACTCGTCGCCTTACAGTAGGCGAAGCTAGTCAATTAGCCGCACTATTCGAGTTGGATGATGATTTTTGGATTAACGTTCAAGCAGCGCATGATCGATGGGAAGCTCGAAAAATCATATCTTCTCAGCATTTCCGACCTATAAATATTTTACTGAATATTTAACGGGAGGATTTTATGACAATTGCAGAACAGCTTGAGGCTAGAGGCTACCAGCTAGGCCAAAAGGATGCTTCTACTAAAATTGCTCAACAACTGTTAATCAATGGTGCAGAGCGTAATCTGATAAAGATTGCTACAGGGCTTTCAGATAGCGAACTAGATAAACTATCTGAATAATGATAAAGGAATAAATATGACAGAAGATAATCTTAAAGCAGATTATTTTGATATATATGACTCTTGTGAAGAAATTAATAAATTAATACAACCCGAAATTATTGATAAAAAAGAAATAGTTTATCTGTGGAAAAATAGCAAAATAGCATTATGTTTTGATTGGGGGGTAGACTATTGGGATCGTCTAGCTCTAGACATCGAATTTATAGTTAATCAAGTAAAGAATTCTGTATACACGGATACTGCTGATTTAAAATTTCTAGAATTACTTTACTCTATTGTTGGTGACAAAATAAATCTTATTAATGAAAGTTCCGTTAATAGGATAATTAAAAGAATAGAAAATATATTGTTCTATTTAAAGAACAGAAAAAGTCACTTAATTTTGCCTGAGAAAATCACATATGAAGATTTTCTACTTAAAAGTTCAATAATTAATGTTCAACCTATCAGTGCTATGACCCGTGCAGTAACTTTCCCTGAAAAGCGACAAATTAATCTTAATCCCATACTTAGTTTTAAAGCAAAACCATATAAAACAAATTGCGAATATTTTTATATAAATATTCCATCTAGAAAAGGCACAGAATGGATTTCATATAATAGCATAAAGAAAGCGATTGATTTTAATAATTATTTTTTAAGTGGTGTTGAGTATGATGATTTTGTTTTACCGAAAGATGAAATAAACGCGCTATTGTATTTATATAGAATTGATAAGGAAGAAAGATCTAATTATTATTTAGAATCAAAAAACACAAGAATAGAAAATCGTTCTAATAACACCCTTTCGCATTTCCCATCGACAACAAGTTCATCACCTAAAACAGTTAATTATCTAGCATCTGCATTAAAAGCATTTATTCAAATTCAGTACGGAGCTGAAGTTGCGGAAAACATCAGAAAATACTTAGAAGATCCTAATAGTGAAGTTAGTCAAGATTTTTCTGGTATTGGGCTTAAAGCTCCAAATGGCAAGGCTTTACAAAAACATATGAGAGATGTCGTAATAGAAATCATCCCAGAAATTGAAAAATCTGAAGTTAACACTTTAGAGTAACTAACCTCCTTAAAATTAAATCTATTTAATATCAATAATTTATATCAATTCATCTCAATTCAATTCATTTGAGAATATTCCAAAGCATCACTGGAATATTCGAATATTCCAAAAACTTATCTCTTATTCTGTTAACACTCTAAATAGCTCTTTAACAATCAGGTATCAGTAAAAAAGTCAGGGAAGTTGCGCCTGTAATTTGCTGATAGCCGAGCATGAAGTTTATGCGAGGCGGAGTTGAGCCTACGGACGTAGGGACTTTCCAGATGGGGTACGCTGAGTTCGGCGTACAAAACACCTAATAACCAATAAGGTGTATAAAAAATTATTTTTAACATAGTCGAACGGCGCGACTTTAAACCCTGCGTCGGGTGCTCGGCGGGCTAAGGATTAGCGGCAATGATGCACAATAAAATTTATCATAATTAATTTAAATCATTATAAATAAAGGCAAAAAATGAAAAAGCTAATTGAATTAAGGCAACAAAAATCAGCGCTGACCGAGCAGATGCGTTCACTATTAACCCAATCCGAACAGGAAAAAAGAAGCCTGAATGCGGAGGAAGCTAAACAGTTCGAAGAACTACGGTCACAAGCTGACTCACTGAATACAGATATTGCGAGATATGAGGCAATAGCAGAAGAAATACGCTCTACGGCCTCTACCGAAAACAGAAGCCAGCCAAGCGAGAAAATAACTAATGCAGAATTACGGCACTATGTAATGACTGGAGAGACACGCTCATTATCAACCAGTGTTCAGGCTGATGGCGGTTATACGGTTATCCCTGAACTCGACAAACAGATTATGCGCCGTCTAACAGATAACTCTGAGATGCGTCAAATTTGCACAGTAAG
>NZ_CP038626.1:0-32417 GCF_004768525.1 Arsenophonus nasoniae | reverse complement strand
ATTCCGTTCTTTACCATCTCCGGCAACTATCACGATTTCCGTGATGGTTGATTTAAATCGCTGTTTTAATTTTTCAAATTGAGATTGCCAAGCTAAACCCATTCCCTCAACGATAGGTTTCATAGGGGTGTATGCTTCACCAATGTGATTCACAACATAGAGATCATCACCGTGAAACGGTACATTAATGATGCTGGAATTAGCTTTTTTGGATATAGGAAGTTCTACGATATTATCGTATTGCATAATTATTTTTCCTTTGGATTTATTGGATTTTGTTTTGACAGAGTTCTTGTTCGACTTTGCGTCGATTAATCAAGCCTTTTGATACTTTTCCATCGTCATATTTCCAGCGGTGCATTTCGTTACAAGCACCCTGAATATCTCCAGCGTTGAGTTTTTTGAGAAGCGTTGAATTTGCAAATGCTGTATTACCAACGTTGTAGACGAAAGAGGCTAACGCTGCCTTCTGTATTGTACTTAAGGGAACTTTCACACTGCTCTCAACCGTATCAATTGCATTTCGCAAATCGGCATCTAGCAATTTTTGGCATTCTTCTTCGGTATAACGTTTTCCAGCTATGACATCTTTTCCTGTATGACCGTAACATACGGTAACTACGCCTCCATTGTCCTTGTACGGATAATATCTCAAGCCTTCGTGCCACTGAACTAAGACGCTTGATATTGCAACGACTCCTCCGGCACTCGCTAACATCAATCTTTTTTTGAGTTCATTGTTCAGTTTGCCGCTCCTTAAGTCTGTATTCTTTGCGTTTGTAGTACAGGTTGATAAAAAATGTCCCTATCGTGCCTAGAATGCCTGTAACTGCTAGCAATTCGTCAAGCGTAAAAAAACCTAAACCCGTTGATACGACACCGCATAGATAAGCGCTTGGTGTTGCATATTTTTCAAACATGGTTATTCCTTTCTAGTTCTTCAATTTCAACGACGCATTTTCCGCCTTTCCTACCACCGTTGTTGTCTATTTTCTTCACATCCAGTTGACGCACTTGGCTATCGTCATTCCAGACTTCAGCATTCGTCAAAGCATCCAGTACGCCTTTTGAGTAGTTGTCTACATCTCGTTGCCTCTTATCAGGAAGATAAAGGCTGATCTTAACTGTCACATCGCCATCAAACTTTTTTATTCCTTGTTTTTCTTGAGCAGATTTGATGATGTTTACTGCTTCGCCTTTGAAGGCTCTGGCCTCAGGACTCAAACAAATGTGAGTTTTCAGACGTAACCAATAAGTATTAACGCTTGGGGGGAAAGGCAACTCTACTATCACGATACCCTCCGTGCATACAGCCTTAACGTCTTAGCATTTATTAAACTTTCCATAGCATTATGATAAGTTGGTGAATAAGACTTCAAAAGTTGATGACGAATAGCTTCTATTTTGCGCCGTTCTTGACGTCTTTTAGCGGCATTTAAATACCCTACCGTTTTTCCATAAGAAATTTTTGACACAGTTTCACCGTTAAAGATTTTTATCGACTGGGAATTTTTGCATCCCTTCATTGGTATTTTTTCCTTTTTTGTTTATTCGGGTAATAGCTAGCCAAGGAAAAGAAGAGTTTTCTTTTTCCGGTTGTTTGATTGGTTTTTGAAAGAGGATTTTTCTCTTGGCTAGGATTTGTTTTGATTGTTTATTTTTATTTATTAATTTAACTATTTATTAACGTAAAAAATTAGGGTGTAACGGGCGTAACACCCAAAACATAGCCTACTTACTTCCTAGGTTAATTAATTGCTCAAATAATATACTATTTGGTTGATATATATACATATTGATTATATTTTAATCAATTAATTTATTTCGTGTATTTTTTTGCTATTTAGCCCAACTCGGTCAACTCAATATGCATATTTATTTGATAAATAATATTTATTTTTGATAATTAGGCCAACTCAGCGGTCAACTCACGGTTAACTCGACCAACTCAGCGGTCAACTCACGGTTAACTCGACCAACTCAGCGGTCAACTCAGCGGTCAATTTTAACATATTGTATTAATTGAATTTTATTTTTATTGACTGGATAGGGTGGTTTACGGTCAACTCACGGTCAACTCACCCTATTATTATTGGATTGTTAATTATCGTTTAGAAAAACCGTACTTTTGTTTCCCGTCTATTCTCTTTCTTCCTTTCTCATACCCAAATACTCCCATAACATTTTTCAATCTTTCGGCATGAAAATTATTAGTTTGTCCTACAACTAATCCAAGTCTCGAAAATAAAGCCTCAGTGGAAACAAACTGCAATTCTTTTCTTGTACCAATTTCTAAATACTCACTTAAATCATCTTCCCACGAATCCCTAACGCGGTATTGTTCATGCTCTTCTCTGGCTAGCTCTTCCGCACGTTGCCACAATATGCCGTGCTCTTTGAATAAGACTAAAGCCTCTGCCCAAAGCTGATCTCTATCACTTGCAATTTCTCTTGAATGCACGTCATATACATCGACAGGCAAGAATCTACGATTCCCCGTACAGTCCGTAAGCACTTCTTTTTTGTTGGTTGTTCCGATGAAGATTAGCCTTCTAGGATTTGTTACTGCGAATTCTTTGTACTTAGGTATCCATCGGTCAGATTTAGCAGAAATAAAAGCCTTTGTTGAGTCACTACTCCTACCGCTCAAGCCTCTTAATTCTTCCCACTCTGCAATGACACAGCCTTTAATTCTTCTGGCAAGGTCATCATCGCCTTTTGTCAAATCAACAGTAGTAAATGCATCAGGGAATGGGCACATTTCTTCAATACCCGTTGATTTCTGTTTCCCTTGAATACTATTTAATATAGGAACCATATCAGCCTTGATAGCTGGCTTCATCATTCTTCCAGCTAGTGCCGTCCATGTATATTCGCTAACAGCTTCAATATATTCAGCATTACCTTTAGCGCTGAAATACTGTATAAAGAAGTTTTTCACTCTTGGCTTGCCATCCCATACAAGAGAGGTAATCCAATCGATGCCACTATCAAAGCTATTCTCTTCTGCAACACAGTTAACTACCCGTCTAACTTCGTCTTGTCGTACTTTTGGCATT
Organism: Arsenophonus nasoniae; assembly: GCF_004768525.1. Lineage (NCBI taxonomy): Bacteria > Pseudomonadati > Pseudomonadota > Gammaproteobacteria > Enterobacterales > Morganellaceae > Arsenophonus > Arsenophonus nasoniae. Next base: position 29,358 of record NZ_CP038626.1, on the reverse strand, counting down.
CCTAGCTCATCCAGCCTTAAGCGTAAGTTGGTTATTGTGTTGTCGTTAATTTCAATCCAATGTTCGCCAAACCTTACCATTTCAGCACTTTTAAATTTGTCATAGCTGAATTGAAATCCAGTGACATCATGACATTTGATTGCCTTTTGGATGTTTTTTAAGTTAGTGTCGTATTCTCCAGTACGTTCATTGATTTTCAGGTTTAACTCATGAGGGAATGTATTTGCTTTAGATTTTTTCTCTTTGCTTGCTGGCCTACCAGCCTTGTTCAGCGGAATTCTAAGATTAGCGTTGAATTCTCTTTCTAACTCTTCAATACCTTTCGCCTGAAAATAATCATTCCAGTCACATTGATAATCTGTCTTTGGTAAAGAGAATTTGCCACCTACGGCTTTAGCTGCTTTTTCTGCTGCGTCCTTGCCGACATTTCCATCATTACTAACATCATTATCACCAGCGATATAGATATCCGCATTAGGATATTTCTGTCTAAACGCCTCTGCTACTGACAACAGGTTACCAGCGTCTACGGCTGCCACGACGTAACCGTCAGCTACCATATCTACAGTTAATGCCGTTGCGTAGCCTTCCGTTATGATGATTGTGTCAACATACCCGTTAAGCTCATTTATCTCCTTAATCGGTATAAACGCACTCTTCTTCTTCGTACCGCTGATAAGCCTTTTCTCACCGTCTGGTTTAATGATTTGAGCGCCCGTTATTACGCCGTCTACTGTTGTAAGTGGTAATAACAGTGAGCCATCGTTAAGAATGTTGTACATGCCAGTCAAGCCTTTGCTTTTGAGATATATTGATTCTGCTTTTTTAGCAGATTTTAATAAACCTCGCACTTTATCGGCTATATCGGCTATTAGCTTTGTTGGTTGTATCGGTTTTATTGGCTGTATCGGCTTTTCTTGTTGCAGTCCAAGCACATCAACTATCATCTTCGCTGCCTCTTGAGCGTTAAGTTTGTAGACCTTCATGACGATGCTAAGACCATCACCAGCGCCACAGTGAGAACAGAAGTAAGTTCCTCTGCCTTCCTTGTCATCAAATCGATATCTGGTATTGCCACCACAGGCGGGGCAAGGGGATTCCTTGCGATTTGTAGAAATATTTAATTGATTTAATATAAATTCCCATTGATTTCTTGCTTGTTGACAGGTATTATTGATATTGAACATACATTTATCTCCTATGTTCATCAGTATTATTGATAACGGAAATCATAGTATTTATTCCTATTAAGTTAGGGATGCATGAAAAGCACTGGAACGGTGCTTTTTTTGTGTCTATTGATTATGTTGATTAACGTTTTTCACTAATTTCTTCCACTACGCAAGCTATATCCTCGCTCACATAACTCAGCACTTCACCTAACCAAGGCATAGGCTCATGCTCTAAGTTATAACTTTGAATATGCTTACAGAGAGATGACGTAACTTCCCTTGCTCGAATTAACTTAAAATCGCTTTCATCTGAGAGTGAGATTTGAGTAGCCAAGTGCAACAGTCCTCGCATTTGATTTGTTTGATATTGAAAAACTTAAGGGGTGGCGAGACGTAACGGGATTGACAGACTGGGGAATTAGAAACCAGTGAGCCTTACGGCTCTCCCATTACATCCCACCAAAGAACTAAAGAAAAAGATAGGGATATAACGCTGATTTTGGACGTAAAAAAACCGCTTCTAGCGGCATGTGTCCGCTAATTCACTTAGGCTGTCAAACCCAGCACCCTTTGTTAAGATGCACCTCTGACTATAGCTCTGCCTCGTCATTCCGTCAATATCAACCGCCTTATTTATATTTATTGTCACACGATAAATATCGTTCAATCTATACCGCTGGATTGTGTCAAAGCTCATACAATTTGCCTTGCTGTGCCGTAAATTAATACCGTAATTATTACTCTTCCTCTGGTGTTTTGGATAAGCTACAATTGACTAAAAAGGAGATTCCTCAATGGCTCAAGTTGCATTTGACACACAAGAGTTTGTCGATACTTTAGAAAAAGAAGGCTTGCCAAGAAATCAGGCTAAAGCGATATCTCTCGTTATACGAAAGTCACATGAAGTTGCTGACCTTGCTACTAAGCGTAACCTTGACGATATACGGAAAGATATTGATGCCAGATTTGATAAGACAGATGCGCAAATAGCTGAGGTTCGCAAAGACTTATCCGCTGAGATAGCTGATGTTCGCAAAGATATGGAGCATGGCTTTGAAAAAGTTGAGACTCAGATAGCTGATGTTCGCAAAGATATTACCCAAATAGAGAAACGATTCGACCGTTTAGAAATTAAATTTGACCGTCTTCAATGGTTGATCCTAGCTGGTATCCTAGGTTTGCTTTTTAAAGATGTGCTACCAAAACTTTGGGGCGGTTAAAAAGGAATTTCCTCATCAAATTGTTCTGCCGTTACTTTACTGGCTTGATGAAGCTGATTTTCTTGTCTAATAGAACTGCCAGTAAAATCAATATCATTAACCAGAACAACAACGGTTGTTTTTTCTTTCCCGTCATTACCTGTCCACTTGTCGATCAAAAGTTGACCAGAAACAGTAACCTTCGTTCCTTTCTTCAAGTAAATCGGTAGCTTTTCGGCTTTAGCTCCAAACATGCGACACTCTACCCACGAGATCTTTTTGCTTTCTCCGTAGCCTTGTGTTACTGGCAAGGAAAACGTAGCAATCAGCTTCCCGTTAGTCGTACTTCGAGTAATACAATCGTTGCCAAGGTTGCCGGAAAATATCACGGTGTTTATTGTCAATTTGCTCCCTCCAATTCTTCTTTACGGATGTCATACACCTGTTTTGCTTTCTTTTGATGTTCACCCGTTAATTTTTTAAACGCATCTCGGAAGAAAGATTTAAGCTCATCATACGTTTTCGTCTTCATGGCTAGCTCTGTGAAATTTTTCAAGATTTCATCTTCGTCATTTACGTTACTTTCATGATTTTCTGTTGAATCTATATCCTTCGAATCATCAATGGCAAATAAGCCGTTTAGTGCATATTTCCTTGCATAAGAGATCGTCGCACCTGTTAATTGAGCATCATCAAATCCTTTTCTCTGCTCTGCTTCACGAGCCAAAGAAGTCGCTGAAATCTCAAACTGTCCATCTGTCAGGGTAACTGTAGACTTAACGTAGTATCGATTACCTATATTGGTTATTACGTCATCTATTTTTATATTTAATTTTTGTTTGGCGAGTAGCGGTTTTGCTGCTTCTAGAATGCCCTCACAAGTTCTATATCGGTATTTTGAATGATTATTCCATTCATTTTTAGGCGCATTCAAATCACGCTGTATTTGCATAATTTTTTGATAAAACTCTTTATTCGATGATTGCATCGATCATAACCTCTATTTCATTAAGAAAATCCTTCCGTCTCTTGCGAAGTTGGTTGATCTCCTCTTGATAATCTTTTCTTTCCAATCGGTAAATAATCAGTTGCTTATTTTCTGGAAAATCGGCGCAATAGCTGACAAAGTCTACCCAATCCCTCTCTGAGCAATCGAGGTGGCCTATGAGTTGCCACTTGTACGTTGGGTCAAAAGTTTTTCGCTTTAGCGTTTCATAATGCACGGGTGCTATAACTGACTTGATTTCTATAGCTCCGTCGTTGCCAACTAATCCATCAGGGCTATCGCCGTAGTCTCCCCAATCGAAAAATCCGCCACCAGTGACAAGAACTTCTTTCTTTTGCTCGTATAGCATTCTAGCTATCGGCTCTTGTTCATGACCTCTTCGCATATGCTCATTCGTGAAACCATTTTGTTGTGATTTTTTTCCGGTTATCGTTTCAAGTGCGATTTGCAATGCGTATCGTTTTGCTGGCTCACCAAAAGACGTATCTTTTTGCGTCATGAAGCAGCCAAAACGGGATGCGGTCACTTTTCCTATGCGAAGTTCTTGCCACTCACTTGTATTCTGTTCTACGTCATGCCAAATCATCAAGCAGCCTCATACTCGTAATATTCTGGCAAAAACTCTTTAGCATGTTTTATCTTGGCTAGGTTAGCGCTAAGCTCATATAGGCTGTTTTGAAAGCTGTCAGTGATTTGTATTGCCAAAAGCCACTCGTCACTATCAGATTGATTTGAGAAGAAGTTTGCTATTTCTGTATCAAGCAGCGATTGATAGATGCTCTCTGCTTTCTGTTCGCAAATCTCGTTGTCTTCTTCTGTGAATTTTTTGATTTTTCCAAAAATATTGTGTTCTGTTTCTAGATTCACTTTGTCTCCTTCTGCGAGGGAAACGGTTTTTAACCTTCAAAATGTACACGTTGGTTAAACATCTGTTGTCTATACTTTCTGTGGGATATTTATTCATCTTCTGCTTAAACTCGAGAAGATAATTAACTAAATATGTTTCTTGTTTGTAATATTCGCTGACGCTATCAAAGATATCTTCTGTTGAACGCTCCTTGATAATGTTCAGTCTTAAGCGACGTACTACATCTTTTTGTTTTAACTTTTGTATATATTTTTGAATCCGAAAATTTTTTCGTCTTTTTTCTGCATTCAAAATAGTCACCTTATTGGTTATTAGGTGTTTTGTACGCCGAACTCAGCGTACCCCATCTGGAAAGTCCCTACGTCCGTAGGCTCAACTTCGCTTCACATAAACTTCATGCTCAGCTATCAGCAAATTACAGGCGCAACTTCCCTGCCTTTTTTTTTGCTGATACCAAAATGTTAAAGAACTTTCACAGCCTCAATTGCTGTAGAGGACTAATCGCCCTTTAGTACTGCTTCTGTTAATCTACTATTGGTGCTTTTACCTCAATTGCTAAATTAATAGCTTTGAGAAATCTTTCATACCAAAAAAGATAATTAAATTATTATCTTTTTCATTTTAGTCATCAGGAGATTATTATGTCAAGAAATTATGCAGATAAATTAAAAGCTATTAGAAAAGCAGAGGGAATGACTCAAAAAGAATTTGCTGAAATTACAGGCTTATCACTTGGGACAATACGAAATTATGAAGCTAATCAAAATGAAGCTAAAGCATTAATAGCAGAAAAGACATTACAAGTACCAAAATTCAATAAATACACTATGTGGTTAATGACCGATACCACAGTCCCAACATCGGTACAGATTGCCCCTGATTTATCAGAAATAGAAACAACTGAAATCACATTAAAAGTAAAGGATGGAGTTCCTGAAATTTCACCAAAAAAAGCTATTCTTACCAGCTTATCTACGTTGAATGATAAGGAATTAAAAAAACTCCAGAATGTATTATCTAGAAAAGGCGCTACGTTTCTTATGGAGCTATTAGAACAAGAAAATCAAGATCTTATTAACTTACGAGGATTCCGAAAATTTGTCGCATTAATGCTCAAAGATCTTGATGACCAAGCAGTTAGAGAGATTTGGGATAGAATTGAGCAGAAAAATAAGGGTGAAACTGATGCGCTACCTGAAACGATGCAAAAAACCTCTTGATCGCTTTTAATCCTCTATTTGATATCCTCGTTTTTTTTTGCTGGCAATGTCAGGCGAGGATATTAAAAGTTATTATTTATAACTGACTGAGTTAAAAATTATAATCATATCAATTATCAATTATCAGTATCTTAGTTATAAGAAAATAAAAAAAACAAAAAAAATCCTTCCAAAATTAACTCACACCGCTCACCGCAAGTCTGTGACCGAACGTAGTGAGCGAACAGACGAGGAAGCGGAATATCACCCGAATTGTCAGAGAAAAACGGTCACGCCTCTCTCACTATGTAGTTAAAAGCAATGTTGCGTGGACGGTTTTCGTTTGCGGTGGGAACGACTCTAGATGGATCAAAAGAAGCTACGCCACCCCAATCATCATTTGCGCCGTCCGCGACTCTTACGTTGCACCAATCAGTAATGACAAAAGCGCCGTCCGCTGAAACAGGAGGCTCAGCCCCTCCTCGTCGAGCAAATCCAATCCGTCCCGTTATATTTCGTATTGCGTCCTCTTGATAGCTGAAAACCTCTCTGCCTGGGTCAACCCCTTTCCCAGCATCCCAACCACGAATAAAATAACCTCGTAAATCTGGCAACTTTCCTGAAGGATATGCGATTAGCAATTTGGGGCATTTGACTTTATCAAAAGGCTCACCATTGCATATCAAATAACCTTTTGGTGGGGTTGCTTGAGGCCAAGGAATAGGCGCACCGACCGGATAATTGTTAACGGCGTCTACATCAGAGATTAATGCTAAAGTTCCCGCTTTTTCAGGGAAATAAATACTAAATTTTCCAACTTTTTCAAAATATGAACGTTGGTCATTATTATTAGAACCTATCCGCCAAGTGTTTCCATTAGCAGCGATTAATTCTAGATATCCATGCGTAGTTGTAGATTTAACCTGTAATGCAGGAGCTCTTGAGTCCACTCCACCAGTAACAATCAATCTACCTGATGTTAATACGTCTCTAGAACTTTTCTTAGCAAAGATAGTATTACAAGTTTCAGCAAATTTTGGATCATTGCCAAGTGCCTTTGCTATTTTTTTCAACGTATTCAAATCTACAGGAGCCGTATCTACCAACGCCATTTTTGCCTTATTCGCTTCTTTTTCAGATAACTTTTGAATGGCTTGATAAAGTTGATCATGCTGGTTTTTATCGAGTCGTATGCCAAGATTTTCAATCACCGTACAAACTTCTTCTTGCAAAGCGTCACATATTTCTTCATTTAAATCTGTTGCTGGCGTTCCCGTAGTTGGATCACCATCGGTAAAGCCGTTTTTTCCCAATCCGAATTTATCTTTTTGGGCTGTAGGCGTATCAATTCTATGCATTATTTTCCCCTGTTTTTCCTTCTGGATAAGCAAAAAGCACTTTTGTATGTGAAGGGCATAGGCGTTCAATCACACATTCAACAACACCATCACCCCAAGTACGAAGTGAGGAATTGCAAGGACTACGGCAAGTCATTCTGCGTACATTGGCATCGGCTGGTATGTTGATCCGCCAGTAATAGCGCCATTTGTCGCCCCAAGCTGGATCTGGCGTACTATCGCGATGTTGAAATTGTTCTATTGTTGCTGTGTGATATCCTAGGATTTCTAGCTGTTTTTTGAAGAAGGCTTCGTTTATGCCCCCCACGGTATTTACTTTTGCATCAAGTACTTGCTGTCTTTCTGTGAGCGTCTGTTTTCTTCTGGCTAGGCATTTATCCGGTAAACCGCAAAGTTTTTCGTATCTTTCAATCAATTCAACGGATTCTGCCGGATTAATCTCTATCATCAGACTATCGGCATGTTGATGTGCGTTAGCTAGTGACGGCGCTAAACCTTTAATCAAAGGATCCGCTTCATCCCAAGCTGAACCATGCGGCAACAACGCTCTTAGCAATTGCGTATATTCTTCGTCCAGATTTCTCACGATGCTCACTCCTTATATTTCGCCCACGTAACTTCACCCAATATCGGCACTTCTGTATTGGTTAAATTAATATCTGTTGTTGGTGTTACGAGGCGGTGTGCTACCTCGCCTGTTGCAGCGCTAATCGCTTCTGATAATCGTGACAGAAACAGCTTGCTGTTTGGCTCCCCTTCTCGCTGAAAAAAAGCCTTGATCTCTAGAATGACAGCGTCGCGTATTTCTGGCGTATCTGTTGATAGAGCTATGGAGATGGGTACTTTTTTTTCTGTCACAGCAAAGACGGTTAAGCCACTACCTGCAACAGGCGCTCTAGGCAAGATATACTCTTGTACTTTGTTCACTAATTCTGTTGTTGGTGCTGGATGATCTACATTATCCGTTGCAATCATAACACCTACTGTTCCTATTCCGTTCTTGTGTCTATGCGTCCAAGCTCTGGCAACGCCTACAACCTCCTTAGCCCATCGAACATAATCAGAATCAGCGCCTCCTTGTGGTGTATCGTACCAGCGCATCATGATTCGTTGTCGCCAACTATCAAGCTCTTCAATATCACTCCCACCTCGCAAGCTATCGGTATAGCAAGTTGATGAAATACCCGTAATAGGCGTGATAAGTCTTAATGGTGTACGGTCATCACAATTACTCGCTTGACCGCTGTTAGCAGCAACAACCGGAATTTTAATCACCGAGTTCTCGACTTTTTTTTCTTCAGTTGTGGTGTATATTTGCCCATCATCTCTCTGCATTTCGGTATGAATGGGTATTGTTATATCTTTGTCTACACTTTCCCAACGAACAAAACCACTTGCTTTTGTTGCACCTTTACGAAGACAACGCTTGATGTTACCGTGGCGTATCAACCAATCCTCATCAGCCAAATCAGGCAAGATATTTCTAGCCAGATAGTCTATATATCCGTACAAGGTGTGTACCGCTGCGGCTTGAACTCTGGCATAAACTTCTGCATCCAAGCGCCTCAATACGCCGTCTTCATTGAATCTCGTCAATAAATCATTCCGTATCGTGTCGATTAATTGAGGAAGCGTTGGGCGAGAGAATCCACTATTTAGCATTAATTTCACTCCAAATATTATCAAATGTAAGGCTTTTTCCTGTGCCATCCGTTAAGGTGATAGTCACCTTCGCCTTGAGCGTGTCTATAGCAGTTCTGTTGACTTCAACATCGATACGGCTAGCAATATCATCATCTACCATCCACTTAAGCGCCTCGCTGATATATTCCTTTGCCTTTGGTGCAGTCCGATTCGTGAGCGTGCTTCTTTTTAACAAATACAATCGAGATCCAATCCGGTCATTTTGTACCGTTGGATAGCTATCACCCCACCAACCAAACGGAAAATCAATATCATCATCTGGCTCGGCTCTTCGCCAAGTGAACAAAGAGATAATCACCGCACGGGTGAGTTTATTCTGGTACATTACTCCATCCTTGAATTTGGTAGGCCAGTTGTTCCTCCGCTATCCCCTCGGTGAGTGTGGCTATTGTATTGTTTTCTCATCGTACTCAATGAGCCTGTTTTGTCTTTCACCTCTTCCGAAGAAATAATTGAGCCTGACGTTCTTACTTGTGGCGTATCGAGTACAACTTCTTTTTTTGCGTGAATGACAAAAGTTTCAGTTGTGGCTTCAATCAGTCTGCCTCGCTTGAGTACAACGCTATCACCTTCATCCGTATAGATAGCCACTTCACCGCTTTTCATACCTTTGAGGCGATAGCGACGGTCAGCAACGTTAATCAAAACGCCGTGAGAGCGATCACCAGCGAGGAATAATGCGACACCTTCCGCTCCTGAATGTGATGTTGACGTGAAACCGTACGGCTCCAAATGCTCTATGCCAGTTTTTTGTTCACCAGCTAGCATTAATATGTCTGCCTTTTGGCAAGCAGAGTTGTTATCCAATCGTTTAATGATTACCCTTGACCATAGACGATTGAATAAAGTCATAATTTTTTGCATAACTTAATCTCTAATAGGTTAAACTAAAGAAAAAAAGGAGATTCCCCAATGGCTCAAGTTGCATTTGATACACTACAGGCATCGGAAGAGCTTCAAACGGCTGGACTTACTAGTCAGCAAGCTAAGGCTATTTCGCTTGTCGTGCGCAAGTCACATGAGGTTGCTGATGTAGCGACTAAAGCTGATATTGCAGAACTTAAACGTGATATATCTGATGTTAGAAAAGAAATTGCTGACGTTCGCAAAGACTTATCTGCTGAGATAGCTGACGTTCGCAAAGACTTATCTGCTGAGATAGCTGACGTTCGCAAAGACTTATCTGCTGAGATAGCTGACGTTCGCAAAGACTTATCTGCTGAGATAGCTAATGTTCGCAAAGACTTATCTGCTGAGATAGCTAATGTTCGCAAGGATATGGATCATCGTTTTGAAAAAGTTGAAGCTCAAATACTAGATGTCCGTAAGGATATTAGTATGTTAAGCAAAGATTTGCTTTTTAAACTTGGGGGACTGATGGTTACATTATTTGGACTCACTATAGCAGCCCTGAAATTTCTCTAATTAATCTCATTTAATTACCAAACTGGGGTTAATTTTGTTTCAATTAGAGATAAAAATAGCAAAATTTCTTATTTAAGCTCATATTTTTCTCAAATTGGGTAAAAATTGATATAAATTTATTCTTTTTTTGAGAAGTCAGCCTACCAGCTTTCGTCATCATTATTTGGCTCTTTTAGCTCTCCTAAAGGTGGAATATAGGCCGCTTCTGGTGCTACACGTAACTCGCATAAAGTCCCGTTTTCATCTTGCGTATAAACAACTTCTGCGATAACGAGTTCTCGATTGTTGAAGCCTAAAACCGGATCAAACACAATGACTCGTTGATTAGGTTTCCATAGTTTACCGTCACCTTGCCTCCAGCCTTGTACCGTATAGGTAGTTTCTTCTGTTCTGGCTGCACGTTGTTTCGCTTCAAACTCACTTCTTGCACGACAACTACTAATGGTTGCATTGCCCGATTGTTGAATATGTTGAGGGCGATAGCGTGTTATTTTGCTGTCTTTCGCTCTAGCTCGTATTGCCGTTAATGTAGCCTCTCCAAAATCGTCATCATCACTTGCTCGTTGACCAGAGACTTGATATTCAGAAAAGCGATCACGTATGCTTTGCTCTGTATCACAGCTAAGTATATTTTCACCAAGAACTAGTGCGGTTGTCGCTTTATCATTGCCCACAGTACCGATTAATAGATTTCCTTCATCATCATCCCACGCAAGCGCCTGTTGACTTCCTAGCGCTTTGTTAAGCACTTGATGTACCGTTTCGCATGGATCAGCTTGTAGGGGTTGAAGAGGGTTACTGGGTGCGCCTTTGTCGATTACCTTTATCTCGAAAGGTTTTGCTAATTGTGTAGCGATTTGAACAAGTGTTTTTCCCGTGAATTCAGTCGAAGGGGCGACGCAATCAATCAAATCAGCGGTTTTACTACGTCCACTGATACCAACTTGGATATTCTTTGCGTCATATCGGATAGGTGTTGCTTCAACCCATCCCGTTAACACTTTTTCCTCGCCAATAAGAACTTCTACAAGTTCACCTTTTTTGATTCTTGGCTGCAAGGATGTGTTTTCTGAACTGCTAGGCCACTGACGTGTTATTTCTACATTAAAATCACGCGATAATCGCTCAATTCCAGCGGAAACTTGCACACGAGTCCAGCCACTCCATTCTCTCCCGTTAACACGCAATATCACATAATCAGTCATCTTACGGGTACTCTTAAGGGTTGCACAGGGATAAAGCCGGAATGTTTAATCGTGTTTCTGCTGGTAATATCGCTTTCTCTTGCTGCATTATCATACCAGTTGGCAGCTAAAACTAACGCGGGTTGCACTGTATCAGGTGTACGAGTGATTGTTTTTTCAACCTGAGCTAGCCTTGTTGCAATATCCCGATTAACATCAGTTTTCACTTGTTGCAAAGCAAGAAAAAGTTGATCATCGCTAGTCAACGTCTGTTCACGATCTATAGACTGATTAAGTATCTCACGCATTGACACTAAAACTTCCCACGTGACAGACGTAACAGATGTAATCGATTCGTTGTTTTTTTCTTGTTTCTGGAGAGCCGGATGTGAAGGTTGAGTTGTTGTTTTAGGTGATGGTAGTTGTGTTAATCTACTCGTTGCTTCGTGTATAGCTGTTGTACGGAAAATTGCTGCAATTTGATTGCTTTTTATCCTTTCTGTTTTAACACTCGGTCTATCGCTTTTCCAAACACCACGAGGCGCTAAATTATTATCCATAGTGATACCGGATATCGCTTTAATTTGCTGAGCCAGTGTAGAGGCATTTTGAGAGGTTCGTCGTCCTGATCTCCACATCCGTTGTATCGCCTCAACTAACCCTTTTCCAGAAGAGCTAGGCTTTAAAATCGCTGATATATCACCCTGTAACAAGTGAGAAGCGGTAGATATTCCGCTATCAATCGTATCAAAAGTTTTTGTCACGTTGCCTATTATTGACTTTGTACGTTCCAATACTCCTGACTGTGCAAAATCGGGCAAGCCTTTTAATCCAAAATCTGAGAAAGCTTCGCCAATTCGATCATTCAATGCGGAATTTGAAGAGATGAGTGTTTGACTGGTAGCTATACCAGAGGTTGGAAAGGATAGCTCACCAGCCTCAACGACGTTAAAACTGACGCGACACATTCTACCTTCACGTCCGCTATGACTCACTCGTACTTCACCGTCTATACAGACTTTGATTTCACCGTAGTAAGGATGTACCAGTGTGCCTACTCCTGCGGTATCAATAGCGACAATGAGCCTATCTCTGGCCTCAAAAAAATCATCACCAATGAGATAAGCGTTGATAGTAAACCGCCTAGTTGCTCGTCCTAAATCTTCTGTATACGGCTTATCCCGATTCGGGTATTCGTGAACCTGTACGCGCCTCCCAAACGTGCCTTCGTCGTTTTCAACCTGAAATGGCACACCACGAAAAGAGGCTTGTTGTAGCCTATCTTTCCAGTTGTTATACATCAATTATCAATACTCCTTTTTGTTGCAGAGAGTAACCATGTTTCTCTGACAATTCGGGTGATATTCCGCTTCCTCGTCTGTTCGCTCACTACGTTCGGTCACAGACTTGCGGTGAGCGGTGTGAGTTAATTTTGAAAGGATTTTTTTGTTTTTTTTCTTTTCTTGGCTAGCGGTGTTTCTGGTGTTTTGACCTTGGGATTTTGTTGTTGTCTGACAGTCTGCTAGGCGATTCAGTCGCTTCGCTCCTTCACCGCTACTAAATATAATAGATATAGGGAAGCCAGTAATGACAAGGCTTATAGCCTATATTTATCACTGTGAGCGTGACAAACTGTCACTGTGAGAGTGACAAAATATCACTGTGACAGTGACAAACTAGCACTTTATTTATTGACAAAACTGAATATTCAACTAAATTTATTGTCATTAAATCTAGTGACAAAGGCGCATTAAAAATGAGTAATTCTAAAAGAGTTATAACTTCAACAAAAACAGTGCATACAAATTTTGAAACAGGAGAGGTTAAAACTATTGAGGATGTTTCAGTTCTTAGATTTCCTAAAGAGCCTGCATACGTCAAAATGTATATTGATGATTTGTCAAAAATTGTCGGAATAAGCGCTGGTTCTCAAAATGTTTTATATGAGCTTGTAACTAAAATTGATTACGATGGGATTGTTACAATAACAAAAGGAACTAGAGAAAGAATAGCTGTTAAAACTGGATTAAAAGAAACTACTGTCAGAAATAAAATTAGTGATCTAGTAGCCTCTGGCATCATTAAAAAATCGGGGTATTGTGAGTATGAAATGAATCCGAATCTATTTGCTAAAGGTGATTGGCACGATATTTACAAGCGAAGATGTGGCTTTAAACTTGAAATTAATTATTCCAAAAAAGGTGAGAGGACTTTGAAAGGAAAAAGTATAGATTAATTATATTATCTTCGTTTTAACGCTAAATTTTTGTAAATTTACATAGTCACTTTCTAGCGAAGCGATTATAGCCAACATCATAACTCAGCCAAGAAGGGGGATTGCCTTCTGGAGCTAAGCGCATACCCTGTGGTGCGTTTTCAAAGATAAGTCTGACCTCACCATCTCGAGGTTCATTTTTGCCTATTGAATCAAAGGTGTTTTTGGGTGTTTGTTGGAATTGCCAATCGCCCTTGTCATCTTTAACTAGGTGGCTATTCCCTATAATAGAACGACCAAATTCACCCCAATCTCTAGCGGTTCTAATGTTCTGAAACCATTCACTACCGCCAAAAAAGGCATTGATCCCTTTGTCGACAAGTGGCTCAACGCCCATTGATATCGCACCAATAACCCCCGCTTTTCCTAGAATACCTTTGGTTCCCGTGAGTTTCTTCATCTCACTAGTAACATTCCTAATCGATTTCACCATATCGACAGACCATTTTAAGACGACAAAGGCCAAAATACCTTTAAGCACGGTTTCCCAACCACCTATCGCCTCAACGACTCCGTCAATATCGCTCCAAACCGCTTTTACAACGGGGCTGACGGCTTCCCAATTATCGACAATAAGCCCACCTGCAACCACCATCAGAGTGACAAGTTTTCCGAGCGGAGACATTTTCATAACACCATTAAAAATTCTAAATGCACGGGTAACAACCCCTACCGCTGTTGCTGTTCCAAGCAAATAAAGTCCCATCTTGGCAAAAGATTTAATGGCCTCTTTATGCGTCTTAGCCCACTCACTAAAACGATTAATCAATGGCATTAATTTCTCTGTTGTTCTGGTTATTGCTGGTAGAAACTCTGAACCGATGGTAACGCTAGCAACCTGCATTTGGTTTTTAAACAGTTGTATCGCATTTGCGGTTGTGGCTGCACGAGTAGCATATTCTTTTTGCATGGAGCCACTGTATTTCTGCTTGTCAGCCACCTTAGAAAAATTTGACTTAAGTAAATCCAAATTAGTCAGCAGTGGTGCAATTGCCTTGATGGATTCCCTTCCAAATAGCCACTCTAGCCCCTTAGCCTGTTTATCCTTGGGTAATTTACTCAAGCCTTCCAGCACCTTGATCATAGTAGCGCGAGAGTCTTTAACCATACCTTTTGATAGCTGCTTTGGTGTCATGCCTATTGCTTTGAGAACGTTTTTTGCACGAGAAGTGGAGGCATTCGTCAGTGCCAACATAAAATTCTGTATTCCCGTTCCTGCCACCTCAGCTTCAACCCCCATCCCACCAATAGTAGCACCCAGAGCAGCCAGATCGCCTGTAGATACCCCAGCAGTTTCAGCCAATGAACCAACGCGAGTCACGATGTCAGAAATCTTCTGCGCGCTAGCTGGAGTAGTGTTGCTTAGGTAATTAATTTTATCCGCCAATTCAATCACACTATTTTGGGTTAACTTGAATGCGGTACGCCATTCTGCCATCATCTGCCCTGACTGCTTAGCCGTCTGATCAAAGGCAACTCCCATCTTAACGGCGGATTCCGCAAATGACATTAACTCTTCTTTCGCTATTCCAGCCTGCCCCCCTGCTGCTACAATCTGCCCGATTCCATCCGCTGCCATCGGTAATTTTGTAGACAGTTTCAATACCTCTTCTGACATCTGTTTAAACTGCTCCGGCGTATCAAAATCAACCACCTTGCGAACATCCGCCATCGTTGATTCAAAATCTATCGCTTGCTTAATGGGGGCGATCATTGCCGTAACAACACCAGTACCTAATGCCGCTGCGCCAGCCATTCCAGCGCTAAATTCTTTCTTGAATGACTTTATTTGTTTTTTCATCCCCTTAAGTGGGGCGGAGAGTTTATCAACGGCGGTGATAATTGCTTTTAGCTCAATACTGTTAGCCACTATACTGTTCCTTATTGATGCGAACCGCCTCAATTTCTAAATCAAAGAATTTACTCAAAGGATGATGGCGTAATTCGAGAGGATTTAATCGCCAGAACCATGCTACGTTGTAGAATCGTCTTCTGAGACTGACAAGCTCTGGGCACTGGTAAAAAAACCGACGATTGTCATTGTGGCGATAAACAAATCATGGAGTGCTATCTGTTGTGCGGAGGAGCGAGGAATACTCGCTAGTTCAGGAAGATAAGACAGGGCTGAACGAGTATCTAATCGCATATCGCCTCGTTCAGAGTAACTAAAAGGAATGCCGTATTTTTCTACCTGATCAAACGTGGGTTCATTAATTTCCAACACGCTCACTTTTTCACCATGAACATTAATTGCTTTGCTTAGTGTGATTGTTTTCATTGATAGAATCCTTCTTCGCCGTTGAATTCAAGTTCAACCGTACCGTCTTCCGTATTGTGATTGGCTTCACCAACAAGAGAAGCGCTAGCCAAGACATAAACCGTTCCATTGGCAAGTTCTGCGGTGATTGTCATTGATGTATTTGTTGTGATTTTATTAATCGGGAAGTTTTTTGGAAAAATGGCTTTTACTTTGACATAAGGTGCGCGGTGAGTTTCTTTGAAAAAAACTTCGCCAGCTGAGCCGATGATAGACTCTCGAACGACGGTGTTAAGAGGGACTTCGATTCCGCCTTCTACTGCCAACTGCTCACCATCAACCTTAAAATAACATGTTCCTGCGACCATTTGCATTATTGATTATCCTCGTTGTATTGCAGTCTAAATTGATTAATCAGCGTAAATATTCGCAATTGATTCACATAGTCAGGAGGGAATAGCACGTCAAGGCGATTCGGATTATCTTTATTGCGTTCAACTATCAAATGTTTTTTAAATTCCTCAAAATTTTCAACAATTCCCTGATTTTCTAGTTGCAAATACACGGCGCATAATTCTGCTCGAATCACCGCCGGAGTCACAATCGCCTGACCAGCACCAAATTTTGTTCCGTCATTAGCGAGTTTATGTCTTGGGTACTTGCTTGTGATTATCGCCTTCAATTTCCTCACAATCATTGCACTTGTGTATAACGTCTCAACATCCTGATAACTGTTATCCTTTGTGCCATAGTTATTTTTTGTATAAGTAGTGACATCACGCTGAATCAATAGCGAACCATTTTCCGCTTTTGCTGTAGATATGCCGTGAGATAGCAGTGATTCTTGCTCTGTTAATGTAAACCGTTTTCCTGCGGGTGCTGGCAAGGCACCAGATAGTTGTCCTGTTTGTGTTGGTCTTGCTGGATCGCTTCTCAAAAAGACAGAACAACGAGCCAGTCGCATAGCTACCAACTCATCAATTGATGTTTGCGTTTCTTTTTCGTAGCCAGCAATAGACAGGTGAGGGAAATTAAAATCTTTTGTTAAATCAATAAGTTCTGATAATGAACCTTTCTTGCCAGTGAATAAGTGTCCAAACAGTTGTTGAGACGGATCCCATCGAGATTGCATGGCATCAGCCATTTTTTTCACAAAGTTCACATCAAAAAAAGGCGTGCCGATAAAATCAAATGGGCTATCGCTCATACTCCTCAAAACGCTATCGACATCCGGTGAACCTGTTCCCCCTCTCATCTCTTCAATAGTCACGTTCAAACCGTGGGGCGTTTTTTCTCCAGTGAAATAATTGAGGCATAGCGGAATATCATTGCCTGTAGCGCCTTTGTTCTTTGCTGTCAGGGTAATAATTTCTGCCGTCACTCCAGCATTAACGGGTAAGTTTTGTTGTTTGGTTATTGCTGATCCTAATGCGGTGGCAATTTCATTTGCAGAGTCAGATTTGCTGATAGGCGAAGAGATGCGTTGATTGCCGATATACAGATAAATCATACCGCCTTCTTTAGCTTCTCCGCTGATGGTAATTTTTGCACTCGCTGCATTTCCTGCGCCTTCTTGCGTTGCAATAACGTGTAATTCACCTACTGGATCGATTTTCCTGTAGGCTTGTACCATACGAGCAAGTTGGCTCCCAGCTCCGGCTTGTTCTTCTGCAAGTGACGATGAAGGCATTATCACGGGTGTATTAAGTGCTATTTTTGCGTCTGGCAAGGCGTGACCAATAATTAACGTTGGTGCGCTATCTTGCGTTGTATTTGCCGCGCTGTTGTCCATCTCCGCGTAAAACAACGGTACGCTGGTTGACTCTGGAATTTGATTAAAGCTGATACTCATTCTTCACTCACTTTTTTATCCGTTTTATCGGTTGTTTTCGGTTGCTTTCTCACTGGATTATCGGGATCTCTTATATCCAAAATTTTGATATCTCCATCGTCTCTTCTGTTCCGCCAGTATTGATTTTCCTTAATCCACATCCCCTCTTCCGGTAGGAGCATGAGTGGATCATCTGGATAATAAGGGACGGGAACGAGGCGATTATCTTTTGGCTTCACGAACCATAGTCGTTGGTAAGACATATTTGGGTTTCCTGCAATTCTGATTTGATCTTGATTGTGTTCAGTGGGGGTAATTTCGATAACTCAATCGCTTGCCTGGTATCTTCGGGTGATATTTCTGTTTCAACAGAAAACTTGAGCAAATAGTGGCATTCTTCAAGTGTTGAATTAGCTTCCTCAAAGCCAGCGTAGGTAATCCCGCCGTAATAGGGTTCTGGTTGCCAGCCAAGTAATGCTTTCCACACTTCACTCCTTACATGATGAAATTCATCAAATTCGGGTTGCCCAATGTAATCTTTGTTTTCGACGACAACCGCAACGTAAAAATTTTCCTTTAGTCTCTGCCTGTAATCATTTTGAGATCGCTGTTCTCCTACCTCATCCTCTGCTGGAAGTACATAAGCTGCGGGTAAATCCAATCTGCCAATATCAGGCAAATTTGCATATTGTCCCAATCCGTACACTCGCCTTTCAAAAGTGGGGCAGAAGTCTCTTAACGCCTTGATAATAATGCTTAATTTCAATCGTTAATCCTCTTAATCTCAAGAGATGCCTTTAATCCGCTCACCAGTGTTCGCTGAGTCCACGATTCAAGTCGTCTCATCGCTTGATAGATATAGTTTTTACGGGGTGCTAGAACCGTTTTGCCTCCACGTTTCGCCCCGTAATTCAAAAACTGCGGATAAAAGTCCCCTACAATCGGCTTTACTCCTTTTCCTCGCTTTTGATTGGGTGCAATTTTGACTAAAAGTCCGGGTCTTTTTGTGGTTGCTTTTGGCGTGAAATGGCCTATAGAGTGGGCTAATCTACCTGTTTGCCAGTGAGGATATTCGCCAGCCTTAGATCGTCCGCCCCGATGAGCAATGAGATTGCGTGAAAGTTGAGTGTGTTTTTCGCCCACTTCATGAAAATAACGGCGCAATTTTCTTCGATTGAATACAAAACCTTTTGGTTGAGTAAAATCGACATGAACATTATATATTTCATTGATAGCCATAGACTTTTTTCTTTTCCTCTTTATTTTCTTTGATTTCTTTACACGAAAAAGACAAGAATCTTTCTGCTCCGCCGATATCAAGTACACCACGAATCGAATAAGTTACTCCGTCACAAATAGCTTCAGTACAGACGTAGAGATCCCCTCGATATCGAGTAATAATCTGATGCGTTATGTCTTTGTTGAGTTGCGTAGCGGTCAATTTCCAAAAGTCACTGACTTGAACGTAGCACGCTACGCGTGAGCGGCGCAGCGGTGCTGCTTCGGGGATGTTAATGAGTTGAGTACTGTTTTATACTCTGCAGTAGGTTAATTTTTTTCAGGGATTCATCTCGATGGCTCGCAATAAATCTCCCAGAAAGCGTAAACCGGTTAAATCAGGCAGGCTGCCCGTCACTTCACGTGCCACAGCGCCTGTTTATCCGAAACGTTTTATGATCTCTCTCCCACCCGAAAATGATGATGACAGACCGCCTGAATTTTTTTATGACACCCTAAAAGAAGCCATACGCCACTGCGTCCGACTCGGCCCCCAATTTTTTCTCGACACGCAGTATTACCCGCCGCTAGTCACGATTATCAGGGGTTTTGAACAACGCCAAGACCAAGCCGATGACGCTGGATACGACTACACTGAGGGGGTAATAACTGAAAGTCTGCCTGCCGATGAATTCATCACCTATACGGAGCTAGGAATAATCCCTGTTTCCTTTGAACCCTGGGATAAACACACCGATAACTGGGCTGACGAATCTGACAATTTCTGTTTCTTTGGCAAGATGCCCATAAGGTAATTGAGTCAGATGTATATCCCTCGTCCTGCTAAACTACTTTTCACCATTGATGACGGTTGGAATAAATTCCTCGAAAAATACGGCGATAGCGTTAGTTCGTGGACGAGTTTATCTGTGGAGCGCATGCTTGCCTGCGGCACTTGTGCCATGGGTGTCCGGCGCTATTGTTGCGCTTCGTCTGATTGTTCTCACAGCCGTTTTTTCTGCCAAAGCTGTAAGTCAAAAGCCTGCAGTTCATGTGGCTTTAAAGCCACCGAGCAGTGGTTAGCACAGCAGGTTCATATTTTACCCGACTGCGACTGGCAACACATTACTTTCACCATGCCACATCTCCTTTGGCCTTTTTTTAACAATAACTGGCCGCTACTTAATGCTCTGTTTCGGGCAGCCACTCGAGCTATGCTGCAGTTGGCTCGCAAACAGGGTATCGAAATTGGTATTTTCTGTGCCTTGCATACTTATGGCCGGCAACTCAATCAACATCCGCATGTTCATGTTTCCGTCACTCGAGGGGGTTTGGATAGTAAACATAGTGTATGGCGAAAGCTGTTTTTCAAAAAAAAGGATGTCGAAGAAATCTGGCGAGGGGCTGTTATCCGACTACTGCGTCACAGTTATGATTTAATTAACCCTGGCCTTCTTCCCGGTCTTGGCCATATCCGTGACAAAAAACATTGGCGGCGTTACTTGAGGGCGCAGTACGGACGTTATTGGAAAGTGCACTTTGCTAAAAAAACGAAAGGGGCATGGCATAGTGTTAAGTACCTCGGTCGCTACCTTAAACGCCCACCGGTATCTGCGTCAAAACTGCGGCATTACCGAGGGGGTGCCGTTGTTCATCACTACCATGACCACCGAACTGGCCAGCATCGGCAGCAGACTCTGCCGCAGGAAGAGATGATTAGACGCTATATAAGCCATATTCCGGCCAGGCATTTTAAAATGGTGCGTTACTCTGGTTTTTTGTCGAATCGTAAACGGGGAAAACTATTGCCGAAAGTGTATAAGGCACTTGAGATGACGGCACGTAAAAAACCGGAGAACCCAGGTTTTTCTGTGCTGATGAAAGGATTTCTGCGTACCGATCCGTACAAATGTATTCTGTGTGGCGACAGGCTGCTTTTCACCGGGGCGCAAATGGGTAAAAAAGCAACGGAATTGTTGTCAGAAAGACTGCATAATCTGGAGAAAAAGCGATGGTTACGCAGCTAAACGCAGGATCAATGTGTCTAAAATAAGGAAATCAGGTTAGAAATTACACTCTCTAAGGAAATGTTAACTGGCACTAAACACAATAAATCGATCCCCATCTCCTTTTTGCAATAAGGGATGGCTTTTGCTACTCACTTTAAAAGCGATTCAATTTCCTAACCATGAACGATCTTCGCCCAGACATGCTTACTATTTTTATTATCCGCCTCTACGGATATATCACCACGAGGTTTATCTCTTCGTTTGTGAAAGAGCACCAGTTTGTTTAACTCGCTCGTCTTTGGGAATTTTTGAGATTTAGTGAGTCGCTTTATCAACATATTGTCACCGCTCTCATTGTAGCGAGTAGCGAAGTCACTGAATTAGGTAAACGTTCAGCTAGCCAAACGTCAGAAATTCCTTCTCGATCTTCGTACATCAGGTTAACCAGTTGTAGTGTAGCGGCCTTCACTAAAAAACTTTCTCTGTCTGCTTTAGCATCGATATATTCTGCAATTCGTTCGCTGGCTGCCTTAATTTTGATGAGTAAGTCTTCGTTGTCGTATTCGTGATTGATTCGCAAATGTCTTTTCGCTTCTTCTAGCGATACAAATTGCATACTTGGAACTCCTTTTAACCGCAAAAAAATAAAAACGCTCTGTAAGCGATTTAGAGCGCTTCAAATTTTTAAGCGGTACGAATTTATAGGTTATATTAAGAAAATCGCTCTACGGGCTTTCTAGGCGCCTTAAAATCGATTTATGAATGAGGGTTTAACTGTCATTTGCACTTTTGGATTGATTTTTTACCTCAACAACTTCTGGTTGTGTGTTTTTTGAGCTACGCAATCTTTCAAACGGATTTTCTTGTGCATCTCGCTTTGCCAAAGCCGATAAAGAATAGTTTTGTTGCTGCAAATAAGGCGAATCACCGCCATCAACAGGGGGTAAGTTTTCTTTGGCTCGGGCTTCGTTGATTTTTAACCAACCGCCTCGCACACCCGCGCTTAAGGTTTCATAGCGAGCTTTCGCATCCATTCGCAATAGCGCATTAAGATCAAAATTGACGCAATAATTTTGGTCAAAGCCAAACGCTTGAGCAAGCAACGTCTCAATGGCCTCTAGCCTAGGCTGTAAACACTGCGCGTAGTATTGATTATCCAACTCTGCACTATGACTCGGCGGACTTTCCAACCCAATTTTATACGGTGGTACATGAAAGACTGAACAAACAACTTTAGCCGTCATTACCAATTGCTCAATCATTTCAGCATCAGCAGCGTTAATAGAGATTGCCTTATGCTCAATGTTATGCGGAATAACAACGGTTTTACCGATGTTTTGCTTCGTTGTTTGCTGCTCCCACATCTCTTTTGCGTCTTGGAGTTGCTGTTTGTTTAATTCACCTTTGAGTTGAAGTATTGCACTCGGGTTGCTTCCATTCTCGAAGAAAGTCTTGGAATCTTCTTGCATACATAAACCTTGTTTTGCTGCAAGACTACCCGAATACAAAGGGGATACCCCCAATAGCGGATTGAATAGACTATTGATTCTGTCGTGAATGATTACAGTATGATCAACGGTAATCGGGGTCTTGATACCAGCTACATGATCAATGTTTAAATCGTAAAGCAATTCACCGTCAGGCGTGATTTTTGGCACAACCAGCTTTGGATCAAGAATTTTCAATGATTGAATATTGTTATTATTCTTCTCAATCAAGACATAGGTGTTGCCATGTAATAGCAAAGAAGACAACCAAGCCTCAAAGAATTGATTGCGAGTTTGTAGCGTATTGGGACGAGACAGCAATTTGCTATATCTTTCGTGTTTTTTTGTGTCAACCAGCACGCCAGAAGGTGAAAGACGTTTTATTTTTAACGGCATCTTGCCAATATCTGAGGCAATCAAACTCACACAAGAAAAAACCGCAAAGAATTTTTGAGGCTCGTGATGACCTAGGGAGCGCCCACCAATGCGCCAGAAGTGAGTTGCAGCTTCAGATCGTGTGAAAGATTTCTTGATCCAGTTCAACATATCTTTGCCTTAATCTGTGGTTTTTGCTGGTTTTTCTGTTTTCATTTCAACAGAAAAAAATGTTGGTTTAAATTTGCTGTAATCAACATCTGTCAGATAGGCAACAGCTTCCGGACGGCGTAATTTCCAGTTTATTTGGCGTTCTGCACGTATTGCAATACTGTTGGTTTGGAACATCGAAACCAGTTGAGGCGAACCACCTTCGCTTGGCGTATCGCTCATTTCCAGTGAAGTATCTCTACTTGCACCAATCAATACGTTTCCGTCATCAGCTAAATAGATTTCCTCAGGTTTAACTAAAATCAAGAGGTTTCCAACGTATTCAGAGGTAATTACTGGGAAGCCATGAAACGTGCCACCTGTTAAGCCTAAACGATCATACATAAACTGGCCTGTAGGTGCTCTGAGAAGTGAAAGCGAAAGCGCCGTCATGGACGACATTATCCAAACTGCGCCGTTTAATGATAAATTTGCCTTCTGGAATTTTCCAATCAATTTAGCTATGTCTTTGTCAGGATCTCCGCTAGATTTTTCTCCTTTTGCTGGATTGGTAATTGAAGCTGGCGAAATATTTAGTATTTCAGCTTTAAGGGGATCGATAAAATCTTTGTCTATTCGTTCAATCAATGCTTTTGCGAGTGAGTCACGTATTAACAACTCAGCACTCGGATCTGAATACTGTGCTAACTCGTCTGTTAAAACGGCAATATTTGCTACTTTTGCAAAGCCAAGTTTTACAGTGTCAAAGCCAGCCGTTGTTAATGGTGTCGGTTTCCCTTCTCCAACCCAATAGCCAGAACTTCCAGCGGTTTGGGCGTTAATGCGAACATTGAAAGGCACTTTGCGAAGCGATGGAATGCCTGACGTGCCGAATTTTCCAATAATAGTTTGAGGTCTTAAAAACTCGATAAAGTCACCAGTGAAGAGTTGGTACTCAACCAGATTACCCGCCCAAGCTGGGTTTAGTGTTGAACCAGCCGATACAGCAGCCTTCAAAACCGTTTGTAAATCGTGATTGTGAGCATAGCTTGACTTCGCTATTTCGCACGCTTGCATTAGATTGCCTTGTGATGCAGCTAGGCATTTTACGTATCGTGCAAACTGCATACCTTTCTCTTTTTCAGATGAGAGGGTCGTTTTTGGCAAGCTGGCTTTTGTTTTCTGCGGAGTTCTTGTCATCGGTTGGATCGGCTCAGCTTCCGTTTTTTTGATTTCTACCAGTCGATTTAATCTAACCAGTTCTTCGTCAATGTCGCTTACCTCTGTTGAAAGTGCGTCAAATTGGCGTTTTTCTTCCTCGTTAAATTTTCGCTCTTCGTTTTTCGTAATAGTGATAATCGATTCCAACATGTTAGATTTTTCACTTCTTGATGCTTTGAGTGATTTGATTTCTTCAAAAATATTCACTGATTTTGGTGCTCCAATAGTTTTAATATTTGTTTCATGTAATGATTTGACGAGTTGTATTGTTGCCTCTGTATTTGCTGGAACAGTCACAACTGATAATTCGTTCCACGCCCACTTGAGGAATTTACAACCTCCGTTGTCAATGCTTTCGTATTTTATAGGCGAAAAGCCGATTGATAAGCCTTTCACTAGTCCTGTCTTGATGTATGTCCAAGCGTCATTCAGGCGTTTAGTAATAGAATTATCATCACTGGCTATGTTTGCGATTTTTGCTTTAACACGTATCCCTTCATCGCATAGTTCAGCTTCAACGACTTCACCGATAGGTTGATTTTTATCGTGCTGCCAGAGCAAAGGGATTGGCAGATTAAAGACTGCGCCTTCTGGTTCAACGATATCGTTATGTTTGTCAGGTGTTGCGCTAGTAGCGATCCCAACAATTTCTCTTAAATCCTCGTCGATAGATTTGATATGCATAATGCCAAATGCTTTTTGCATAGGTTTTGAGTGGCTCCTTAGTTTTTTTCTTCTTGGCTAGGAATTGGTTGTTAGGAAGTGAAAAAAAGTTATCCACAGGCTGGGGCTGTTTTAATAATGTTTTTCTTGTTTTTCTTCTTGTTTTACACCCTAAATTTCCTATGGAATTCAAGGGATTAGATGTTAATAGGTGAACATTTTGGCGGTAATAGGTGAACATTTTGGCGGTAATAGGTGAACATTTTGGCGGTAATAGGTGAACATTTTGGCGGTAATATCCACTGATAAAGGTGAAATAAAAAAAAAAGAGTTAACTATCAATTTGTAGTAGACTTAAAATATTTTATTTCATCGTTATGGATTAGATCTCATGACTCAAAAATTAGTAGCGTATAAATCTAATTCGCTTATAGAAGCAAGTTATAAACTTACTTTACAAGAACAAAGGCTGCTACTTATGTGTATAGGGAAAATTAATCCAATAGCAGAAAATCCAGAGAGAACTTTTCAAATTACCGCTAATGAATTTTATATGTCATTCCCTGATATGGGTCGCAAGCATGCTGAAAGACGATTACAAGAAGCAATAGATAGGCTAGCAGAACGCTGGATACGAATTTATTGGAAAGACAACAAAGAAGAGATCCGCTGGATTCAACGCAAAGCAAAATATTTTACAGGGGAAGGCAAAATTGAGATTAGCTTTTCTGATTACATCATACCTTATTTAACCCAGCTTCATGATCAATTTACAAAGATAGTTGTTAAAAACGTATCAAAATTGAAAAGTACTTATAGTATTCGCGTTTATGAGTTATTAATGCAGTTTAAAGCTATAGGTGATCGAGTAATAAAAATTGATGACTTTCGTTCAATGCTTGGATTGGATGATAAGTATAGCGATTTTAAAATCTTAAATAGAGCAGTAATTAAACCATCACTTAAAGAAATTAACGCAAAAAGTGATATCAATGTTTCTATCGATTTAGTTAAACAAGGTCGTAAAGTTGTTGCGCTGCATTTCCACTTTGAAGAAAAAAATAAAAAACAATCGTCGGATGATGAGTTGTTGCAGTTGAATAATGCCTCAACTTGAAAAAGGACTATCCCAAAACATGATTGAGCAAGGCTCTGTATTTTTCGCTGCTGGATTCGCTGCGAGTAAGTGAACAGCATTGAATAGCGCCATCAGAGGATCTATTTTAGCATGTCCACTTGCCTGTTTTGTGATCATGATTGAGTTGGCTCTTTGCTCTATTCGTGCATTTCCAATACACCAGTCCATCATAGGTTGTTTTGCATGAAACAAAGTGCCGTCTGCAAGTTTTCTTTCTGCTGCGGAAATAGCGCCACCTAGTCGCCATCCCTGACTTATTCCAACAATCATATCTTGCGGTATGCCAGCTGCTATTAACTCGCATAATATCGCGCTAATTTGCGCCGGATCGACACCGATTTTATCTAGGAGCTTTGAGTCCTGTATCTTTGAAACAATTTCACCGATTTCTTGTATGTCTTCACCAATTTCATTTACGATGATGAGATCATCAGCAAAGTCATTTAACTTGCTAGCTATACTTTTCCTGCGCTCCAATACAATTTTATGCGCCCACGCACGTGACCAAGATAGCCAATTGAGTGTGCCCTTTTCCCTTCCTAGCACAGTTAAGCCTAGCAAATCATCTAATCCTCCTCCGTCGATGCCAATCTCTATCACTTCGCTTCGCTCAATAATCCTAGCCAAAGAAAGAGAACTATCTTCTTGCTGCTTCCAGAAATCCGCACCAATCCAACGATCTGACCGAAGATTAAGGCCAATTTCTACATTCAAGTGCTTTGATAGAAAGTTCTGTAAGGATTCTTCGCCGTTTTCAGTCGCTTTCTTGAGTTCCCTTTCTAGAAATTCCGGTATGACTGAGGCTCCTAGATTTGGATTGGAAATATAGAAATTTTCTGGTTTGAGATGTTCTTCACGTTCAATCATTTCTTCTGGAAATTCGTACAATACAGGAAGAAAAGAGTTGTCTACGATTTTCCCATCACGAATATTTCTCGCTCGATTTAGCTGTTTTTTGAAGATGCCAGACGGGGCTTCATCGGCTTGCGTGCTCAAATAAATCACTATACCTTCTTGGAAGGAGGCTAAGCCTCCGGTAGCCTCACGCAAGATATTTTCTGCATTGGCTTTCTTACCAAACAACCAAAGCTCATCAACTAAAACGGCAACTGCTTTCTTTCCGCCTACAGTCTCTGAGTTCGCTGCTACGATTTTGAGTTTTGCTTTAGTTCGGGTATCGGTAATTGTTCTAATGTGTGATTGTACGTGAAAAATCTTGGATAATTTTTTATCGGCATTGATTGCGTTTTGGATTGGAGTAAAACTATTGTCTGCAATTTCCTTCGTTGGTGACAATATCAAAAATTCTGCTGCTTTTCGCCAGTTCGTAATCAATAATGTGAGCATCAATAAGCCAGCAATAGTGGATTTGCCGTTTTTTTTGCTAATCAATAACATCACTTCTTTAATTAATCGCTGTCCCGTTTGAGTATTGTAGGAGCCAAAGATAGCTGAGGCGAAGTCTTGTACCCAAGGTTTGGATATATCACCCAATCTAGGACTACTCAACGCATCGACGACTATCAAGTCATTGAAAATCGCAAGGGCGGATTTTGCTTGTTTTTCGTATAAAGACGAATAAGGAATAATCGATTTATTACCTACGATTCTTTCTTTCCAATCAACGCATGATGTCAACAACGCATCATGTTGCATTATGATGTTCCTTTAATTTAGTTTTGGAGATGGGAAAACAGGGTAAATGTCTTCTTCATCTTCCTCGATGACTCTTTCGCCAATAGAACCAAGTTTAGGGTGCATATATGGCATGAGTATTTTTGCTGCTTCAAATTTCATTGAAAGTGACACTTCAGCTCCATTCAGCAAGTCAATTAAAAAATCTTTAGGGTCTTCGTAGACTTTTTTTTCTAAAGAGTTGAGCAATTCTAGTACTTCTTCGTCCTTGGCTAGTCTTGAGCCAATTTGCTTTGCATACTTTTCGGTATACCCCGCTTGTCTTGCTGCTTCTGCTTGCGAAGCTCCGTTTTTGAGAGACGCTGCAAAATCTTTTTTTCTCTTGGTGGTCATTTTTCGCTCATTGGTAGATGAAATAGGGTTACTTGGTAAATTGAGAATATATACCCACAAAAATGTAACTTATTGATTTAATTTAATATTTTATTAAAAGCATGCTAAAAATCCCCAAAAAAAAGTTATCGGATTTTCTGCGCGTGAGAGGCGATGATGTTTAAGTCATTGATAAATAAATAAAAATTAACCATCCCCCCGTCGTTTTTGAGTGATTTTGAGGTAGATATTAATTGCATACCTTTAGTGACCCTATTCAACGGTCTTCAACAGTCTTCTTCTTGTGACACTCAACGCAAAGAATCTGGCAATTGCTCTCTACATCCTGTCCGCCTTGCCAAAGAGGGATGATATGATCTAACTCAAATCCACTCGGATAAGAAACAAATAACTGGCAGTGATTGCATACTGGATTTTTTGACCAAACATCCAATCGCCTACGCTGCAATGTCACGCCTGTTATACGCCTTGAGGCCACCGTGAAGGCTTTCACTGCTGGTCTAGCTTCAAACATAGGCACAGCACTAGTGAACATCTTGAGCTTAGCTTTATTTGGTTTATTTGGTTTATTTGGTTTGCTTTGCATTGAGAACCTTGATGTACTTCTGTAGATATTCCGTCTGCTTCTCATTCTCAACTATCATCGTTCTGAGACGGAAATAATCTTGTCTAGCTGCTTCGCTAAGTTGTGTGGTGGCTTCATCATGTCGGCTCTTGGCGGTGGTGGCGGTGGATTCATGACACACTGCTTTGACACGCAACCGCTTATTGCCAGTACGAACAGCATCATGCAGCTTATCAATTTCAGCTTGAGCATTACTTAGTTCCTCGGTGTGTTTAGCATCTAGAGCGGATACTGCTTGTATTCGTTGGCTTAATCGGTAGATCACCGCTTGCCGTTCTTCTGCTTGCTTATAAAGCTGGTGATATTGACTGCGGTAGTAGAACATCGCTCCTAACATTGATATGAGAAGCGCAAGAATAATAGTTATTAGATTACTTCTCATCGCATTACCGTATTTTTGGTTGCATCTTTTTCGCCCAGTTCTCACCGATAGTCAAACAGTCTGCAAATAGTTTTCCTTTTGCGCTAGCGGAACTAGATCGCTTGTAGTGTTCCGTTGCTTTGTATGCACTCATCTTTGCAACATACGGATCATATCCGCTTTTAAGCAACTCACTTACAACATTTTTTTCAACGAATCCGATATAGTTTTTCACTGCAAGCCTCCAAAAATCTAGATATTCATTAAACATCAAGTAACAATTGAGCTTCATTAACCAACTTCGATATCTTCTTCTTGTGAGTTGCCTTTATTTTCTTCCACTCGCTTAATCCCGTACCAAACAAGCTAGCAATAGCCTTGTCACTTTTGAGTTCGGCACAAGCAGCGTTGAGTTCGTGCATGATGCTTCGCTCTTCTTTTTGAGCGCGAGGATTAACAGCGATTCCTTTTGTCCAGTAGTCGTAGAGAACATCATCACATTCTTCTTGATAGCGGATAACCTTATTGCGGATTTTAGGATTAACCTTGTTTGGGTTAATTGATTGCAACCAACCAGCCAGTTTACGAAGAGGAAGACAAATCAT
>NZ_CP038625.1:0-33626 GCF_004768525.1 Arsenophonus nasoniae | reverse complement strand
TAAACCTATCCGGATTGCGCATATCGACCAGACAAACGAATCGGACGGCGCGTTTTTAACCCGGCTCGGCCAGCAGGAAGGCGCACTGGCGACGGTGAAAAATGACCAGCTGTTATTTTTGCAACAGGGAAAAAGTCAAACCGCCTCGGGCAAAAGGATACCGACGATGACCTTAAGTCGAAAAGACGGGGATAATTATTCGTTTTCACTGGCAGACCGCAGTGCCTATACGGGGGTGATTGCCAGTTGGCTAGATACCCAGCAGCCTGAAAAAAAACACACCGTTAAGATTGCGCGAAAAAAGCCTTCTGCGTCAACCAAAAACAAGCAGGGAGATTATTTTATCGGTGAGGACGGCAATGTACTCGTGCTCTCACACACCTACGCCAATCGGGCTAATGCGGCACGGGCAGCAAAAGCGACCTGGGCAAAAATTCAGCGCGGTATCGCCCGTTTTTCGATTCATTTAGCCAAAGGACGCGCCGATATTTATCCGGAAACCCCGATTAACGTCAGGGGCTTTAAACCGCAAATTGATAACGCCGAGTGGATTGTGGTGAAAGTGACCCACAATCTCAATGACAAAGGCTTTACTACCGCGCTTGAAATGGAAGTAAAAATCACCGATTTGGAGATGAAAAGTCACTAACTTGCTGGTAAAATAGCTGAAAAAAGGAGAATGTCATCATGATGAATTGCCCCCTTTGTGGTCATGCCGCCCATACTAGAACTTCCCAACAAATTTCAGAAAACACCCGCGAACGTTACAACCAGTGTCAGAACATTAATTGTGGGGCGACCTTTGTCAGCCATGAGAGCTTAACGCGATTTATTGCAAAGCCAGGCAAGATTGACCCCGTCACCCCACATTGTACTGGGCAACAAATGTCACTCGCTGTTTAGTCAGAAGTCAAAAACGTCTATAACGCATTTTAAGCGACGATAAAATTTTGGCTGTACAAATTTACGTTTTTATCGAGAAAAGCGCTTAGAATGGATTACAGGCGTTTTTAGAGGGGGTTATGGCGGGTATTTCTGTTTTAATTTTCAAAAATTATTAGATTTAACGATTTTTGGTTTCTGATAGGTAATTTTTGCTGTTCAAAATCGTTCGGTTTTGGACATCATCCAAAACACCTGTACAAAAATAGGTAAATTATGTTCCGTACAGGTGTTTTAATTCGTACATTAATTTCGGTCAGTTATTTGACGGCTTCTTTCAACGTCTTACCCGCTTTAAAACTCGGTACGTTTGCAGCAGCAATTTTAAGTGTCTCGCCCGTTTTAGGATTACGTCCATCTCTGGCTGCGCGTTGCTTAACCTGAAAACAGCCAAAACCAACGAGTTGTACGTCATCTCCTGCCTTTAGCGCTTCTGTCACGGTTTCAATCAATGCGTTCAACGCCTTCTCTGAATCTTTTTTGGTTAAACCGGCTTTTTCAGCAATTTGATTAATAACTTCTGTTTTGTTCATGTTGTGCCTGAATTAATGGAAAAGTCAATTCTAGTGATGCTAGCGGTAGCGACTGAATAGTGCAATGTTTCAGGGTGTCACCGATCATGCAAAACTGATCCACTTTGCCAATTTAAGCGGCACCATCCTCCAAAAAATATTCAGAGGAACCAACTAAAATCCAACATGAAAGATGACTCAAAGTACACTCATATTGAACCTGCCACATCATTGACATCCCTAAACCAAAAATCGGCTTAACAGGGGGCTGGCGCGGTTTTATGCGCTATGTCAGTAATGAGGTTCGTTTCACTCACGTATCGGCGAAATGAAACTTATGAGAACTTTATAAGTATTTTTTTCGCCTTACATGCCTACGGCATAAAAACCATAAAGAGAATTGGGTGGATCAATTTTGATTGATCGTATTTAGCTAAAAAGTGGATCAGTTTTCGATGATCGTTGACATCAGGGTTAATTAATTCAAAAAAATCTTTTTAATTAAAATCCCGCCGTTCGCCGCAAGTCTGTGACCGAGCGTAGCGAGTGAGCAGACGAGGAAGCGGAATATCACAATTACAAAAGAGAAATACGGTCACTCAGTAGTCACCTATTTTTGGGTTTAGGATTTTTGTTAGAAAAAAAGTTATCCACAGAAAAACCTCGCGCGCGCGTAGTTATATTTAGTTATGTATAAGTTAAAAGAGTTAAAGGGCAAGAAAGTGGTATTAAGTTATTGATTAATAAATATAAAAAAATACCTATTGTCCGTAAAAGCCGATAGTTTGTCCGTAAAAGCCGATAGTTTGTCCGTAAAAGCCGATAGTTTGTCCG
This sequence comes from Arsenophonus nasoniae, assembly GCF_004768525.1. Taxonomy (NCBI): domain Bacteria; kingdom Pseudomonadati; phylum Pseudomonadota; class Gammaproteobacteria; order Enterobacterales; family Morganellaceae; genus Arsenophonus; species Arsenophonus nasoniae. Next base: position 31,338 of record NZ_CP038625.1, on the reverse strand, counting down.
TAAAAGCCGATTAGATTTTTTGTTATCCACAGATTTTTTTAGCATTTTTAGTTTTTTTTTTGTTCGTTAATTTGATTTGTCCGTAAAAGCCGTTATAATGTCCGTAAAAGCCGTTATTTATTGGTGTCCGTAAAAGCCGAATTGATTTAATAATCAAAAAAACAAACCGTTTAAGTGTTAGAAGCACTTAAACGGCTCTCGCCAACAATCCTAAATCTCTAGGAATGAGGCTATGAATTATCTTATAAGAAAAAGAGAAAAAACAACTTGAAAACATTACGACCCCATAAACATAACCAACTGGAATTTTTTGTTGCAGATGATGTTGACATTTCAACCTTTCGAGATGAAATGGCGAGTATGGAGCATCCGTTTTTTGCATTAAAAGGGGGTGATACAAAAGCTAGAGTGTATAGAAATGGTAATGTGACTATAGAAGTTAGATCATCTTCTAAAATTGGTTTAGCTACTGTTTTTGATAAAGATATTTGGATTTATGCTATATCAAAATTACAGGAAGCTATCAATAATAATCAATCAATTAGTCCCACGGTTGCCTTTACTCCGTATGATTTTTTTGTAACGACTAATCGAGATAAGAGTGGACGGGCTTACGATGATTTGAAAAAAGCATTATCTCGCTTATCCGGAACGAGGATCCAAACGAATATTGTTTATTCTAATGATGACAAAAAAACGATTGATTTTGGTCTAATTGATAAGTGGGAAATTGTAGAAAGACAGAAAGGAAAACTAGATATTGGAATGATAGAAGTAACTTTACCTGATTGGCTTTATCAAGCAATAACAAAGACTAAGGTGTTAAAAATTAGCCCTGATTATTTTCGTATAAGAAAAGCTATTGATAGACGTTTATATGAGATAGCGCGTAAGCATTGCGGTAGTCAACATGAGTTTACTATTTGTCTTGATAAGCTTCATCAAAAAACAGGTTCCTCGAGGGAACTCAGAAAATTTAGATTTGATATTAAGCAACTTACTAAGGTTAATGATCTTCCTGATTATGAAATTCTTTTTGATCCCACCACAGACAAAGTCACTTTCAAAAATCGTAATCAAAATACTCCTAAAGCGGAAGCTGCTCGTAAACGCGAAAAAGGGAAAAAAGAAATTTTTAATATAAAAAATAGGATCTTAAAGAAGAATGAATAGTTTTTATTTAAAATAATCATATGATTATTAGATTACTTAATTATAAGATTACTTAATTATAAGATTACTTAATTATAAGATTACTTAATTATAAGATTACTTGATTATAAGATTACTTAATTATAAGATTACTTGATTGAAGTCCTAAAGGAATTTTTATGAGTAAAGTAATTTCTTTCTTGAATGGTAAAGGAGGAGTTGGTAAAACGACGACCTCAATAAACGTCGCTACATCTATAGCTAAGAAAGGTCACAATGTCGTAGTAGTTGATACTGATCCTCAATTAAGTATAGGTAATTGGTATTTAGAAGATAAGAGTTTATTTGATGTAGCAGAAGCATCTACTGAAAAAGATATCTATTCCATAAAAAAAACCTTGAAATTATATGATTATATAATCATTGATGGAGCAGCTGCAATAACAGCTATATCATCCGCTGCGGTTATGGTAAGTGATATTGTTTTGATCCCCGTCACTCCTTCTCCTTTAGATTTTGCTGCTTGTGGGGCAATTATAGCTGTTATAGAAGCTAGAAATGAATTACAGCCAATTATTGCTCGTTTTGTAATAACAAAAAAAATAAGCACCGCAAAAATGTTAACCGTATTGAAAGATTCTATAGCTGATACTGGTGTGAAAGCAATGAGTACCGAAATAACCCAAAGACAAGCTTATGTTAGAACTATGCTTGATGGAGGAACTATTTATGATACTAATGACTATCAAGCAAAAGGTGAAATCGATGTATTAACAGATGAAATATTGGGATTGATAAAATGAAAATGAAACTGGTAAGCAAATGAATTTGCGTATGACTAATTTAGATGAAGATGCACTTTCTATTATGATAGATAAAATACAAGAAATTGTGCCACAAAAAAATATATCAAAGTCACGAGTTTTACGTGCTGTTGGTTATTTAAATCATGATAAAGAAATGACTGAAATAACCATGATGTTAATAAAAAAATGGTTAAACGAAATTAAGTAGTTATAGAAACAGCGTTGATTACAGAGACCGTATATCTCTGTAATCAACTAATCCAAAACCTAGAGTCAGTAGGAGTCGGACTATGCGAAATAGTACGCATATTGCACGCATAATGAAAGCGTGCAATATATCAATCGAGCAGCTTTTGAGCTTTGCTAACACATCAAAATACCTTACAGCCCGTCAGCGTGAATACCTTCAACAGGTTGGTGGTATCGCATGAAACCTGAGATGATTAAACTTTCATTGAGCGCTAATGTTCCCTGTGGTTTTAGGATAGTGAGGGGAAATTAAGGCCAACGCTAAAATGGTAGATTTTCTCGGTTTGAATAAAGATGCGCCTGAAATGGTGACTTTATTAGAGAAAATCCGTACTGAAAAATCACCGTTTTTTGTCATTATTAATCTGGTTTCTGATTTCAATAAAGCACCCAAAATTTGGCAATTTCATTTTCTACCGCTTTTTTGTAGTGAAAATAGCTATCTTGGCACTTTCTTCCACGCCCACGAGTTCCTGTTTTTGTCGCCGCTGGATTATGTCGATGGCATGCAGCCTTATTTCGGTGACTACAGAAAAACCTAACAAGCTGTTCACTGATAAAGAGTGGGAAGTCTTTTTTTATGATGCAGCGATTAAGTCTCAAAGAAATTGCAAGACGATTAAATATTGGAACGAGAACAGCAAGCAATCATTTAAATATTATCTATCAAAAGCCGAGGTGCATTCAGGTTGCCAATTAAGGGCATTTGGTAAATCGAAAGGCTTTGACCGCTATATTCCGTATAATTTTGTTTCTTCTCGCAGAACAGCCTTTGAACGCGGTGCTTGACGGAGAATTTTCAAATTTGACATCCTCTTTAGGCCGAGGAGGATGTCAATGAGCATTATATCAATTTTGATTCGGCTATTAGCCAAAAATCATGTAAATCTAACAATTCTTTCCCTCGGGAAGGCATGATTGTACTTTCCGTTTTGTTTTGATTTCACAGAGCCATCGAGAGAGAAAGCCGGCTCGATTTGGCCGGCTTCTGGCGCTGTTTTATCGGTCATTAGCCACATTGTATATTTTTCAAAAAGATGGATGTTTTGTGTACTTTAGTAAAGCGTTTCCTCCAGGTTCAAATAGCCCACTTTCATACTTAGAAAGTGTACTTCTAGGTAATCCAATAAGTTCACATAGCTGATTTTGACTCAGTCCTTCAGCTATACGAATCGCTTTAATTTTATCACTTAATTTCATTTGACTTGCTCCTAATTAGGTATTATATTTGATCCTATATAGGATTTTTATTTGCGTAATACATCAAATCCCAGCCCAAAACTGGACAAATCGAGACAAATGCACCAAATAAGGAGAGTACCAGATGTCAAGCAGGTTTTCAGGTAAATCACTTCCCGTTCAGGCATCCGGGGAATCGGATGTAAGTGAAGAAGAGGTTGCTTGTACTGGTAACAAGAAGAAAAAATTGAGCTATCAGGGGCCTTTAGCGAAATTGGTCACAATCGATCGCTTCGCTGCTTACGCCGGATTTACTACCGGGGCTATCCGAAAAATGTGCTTGCGAGGCATATTACCCGCACATCAGATGAAAAATCCCAATAATCCGGAAGGTAAAGGTACTTGGTATATCAATCGTGACCTGTGGGACAAACTCTCTGAACAGTTACCCAAAATTGAGCCCCAAGAATGGCATTCGTGGAAAGACTATTGGATGTATGATCGTAAAGCGTCACATAAAAAATAATCACCAGGAAAAACAACAACAAAACTGAAGATTAACTTTCTATTTAACACCAGGGAAAATTTTTAATACCACAAAGTCGCATCATAACGATGATCAGGAGTTAACGTGTGTAAAACGCTGGCTGATTACCATGAAGAATATCAGGGATTGTACAAGCAATACGATTCAATCGTTAAAAAGCAGCTCTCGCTTAGCCTGGACAGTATACGTGCCAAAAAGTATTGGCAAGAAATATTACCGTCTGCCGACCTTTCCGTTTTAGCGGATGTACTGGCCAATGCGTTGTATTGTGCAGGGCATGAAATATTAAGCGGAAAATAACGTCAGGCAATATCCGTTATTTGAATAAACCGCATAATGTTATTAGGAGTTTGCATGTGTGAAAACCTTTCTGATATCGAAAAGGACAAGAATTGTATACCAAATGCGACAGGATCGTGAAGATGCAACTGTCACTTGGCGTCGATAGTATACATGCCAGGAAATACTGGCAGACATTTTACCGTCAATTGAATGTGTTCGGATGGCTGTTCCATTTTGGGATCCCTTATTTTTTTATCGTTATCCCCAGTCTTTTGTTCTTCTTGCTGTGACGGGGCAGGCTTATGTCATCGGGTATCGTCTTCTCTTTCTTGGGACATGGATTTCACGCCTTGTTGTTGGATTTTATGCCCACCTATCACTGGAACGAAAAAGGGGGCATAAACATGATACCACAACACCCTGTTTTCGGTCAGGGCATAAAACCGATTCACTAATCTAATTTTTAAGAGGTTAACTATGGCAGTCTATTATCAAGTCATCGCACATCTTACTGAACATGCTAAAGCGTTTGGAATAAATAACCTTCACGGCCTCACCATTGATAGTAATCGCATTGAGTTATTTAACGACGATAAAAAATTTGCCAACTTAACCCTATTGAACAAGGAAAATAACTATCAAAAAAAGGATAACGAGGAAAATTAGCGCTAGAGACTAAACCGTTAGATCACTTAGTCATGAATACCATTCATTCGCTTTTTTCGGGACTTTCTGAAGAAAATAAAAAACAAGAGATAAAAAATCTCACTCCAAAAGAAAAATTAGCACTTATGATCACTATCATGAATGCCATAAGCGAAACCTGTTCAAACATTAATCGCTTTTATGAACAGGATCTTAAATCCACCTTTGATGCCGTCATGGCCATTATGGTCAGAAAAAATTAAAACCACTCAACAATATTTTTCTGGGGTGGACTGATTTTATTGTGGATTTGTTGGAATAGATGATGTGATAACTCGATTATTTCTACTGCATTATCACAAATAATTGGCGTTTCTATTTGTTCGACTTGCTTAATGAGTTCAGTTAACTGTTGTTTAATTTTTTTCATTAACAGACATTGTTATTTTCCTTGTTGTGATAGGTCAGTTTATGCCTGTATCTCCGTTCTAAGCATCAACAGGCATAAACATGATACCACAACACCCTGTTTTCGGTCAGGGCAACAAAACCGATAACTTAATGAGGATATTGATGAATAAATCTAATCAGCACTCCCCCTATCGATTAACGGGCGAGTCCGTTAAAAATTATCATATTAATAATAAGCAGAATAAAAAACTGACGTTAATTGATAAATTAATATTGTTATTTGGCGGGTTATTTATTTTTTATTTTCTCACCCTAATTATTAAATAAAATGATGACGAATAAACACGCATTCACAAATAGCTTAATTCAGTCGATTAATACATTACAAAATAATGCCGGTGAGATTAATAGACGAAAAGCGGGTATTTATCGCAATGAAGGATTACCCATTAATGCGCGTGTCAATGGCTTAATTAATGCAGCAAAATTCGAACCGTTTATTTTAATAAAGACCCTAATAATCAATGCCTGTTGGGATTTATTGAATATTTACGAGAACATAATAAACGCTTTGTTAATTTAATTTTTTATTTAGCCAATATTGATAATAAAAAACATTATTTAAAGTTTGAAGAATTTAATAAACAAGAAAAGGTGGCAATTATTTATGCGATATTTCAATTGCGAGTACTGGTTGCGTTAACACCAAAAAATATCGCTCTGCCACTTTAATTGATAAATAAAAAAATTAACGGTGTTCGCCACACCAAGGGATTATTTTATCCAAAATAAGGAAAGGAGAAGTTAACGAATATGACTGCACAATCTGGCGTATTGAAACTCACCGATACCCTAAAACAAAATCGGGAAGATGAAAGGAAACATTTATTGATGCAATTCTCTGGCCATTTAACGTCGCTGGCTTATCAAATTCTTCATCAAAAAATGACTTATCAAACCGCTTATCAGCATGTGATGACCGTCAGTGACCATTTTGAACACCAGGCAGAGAATTTACACCATGTCTGACCCGATTGATAAAGCAAATGAACTCGCTCAACAACAATTAATTGACCAAATTAAACAGGTCACCGAGCGCAAAAAAGGTATCGCCCGTTTTCATTGTGAGGATTGTGAAAAAGCGATACCACAAGCGCGCCGTATCGCTTCTCCAGGCTGCATTCGCTGCGTCGACTGTCAGTCCTTTTTTGAGTCAAAACAACAACATTACCGATAAGGTTAACATGGCTAATAAAACCATCCTTAAGTGGGCAGGTTCAAAAGTGCAGATTATGCCGCAACTGCTGCCCCATCTACCCAAAACACGGCGTTTAGTGGAGCCTTTTGCCGGATCCTGTGCGGTGATGATGAATACCGATTATGGATCCTATCTCCTTGCCGATGCCAACGCCGACCTGATTAATTTTTATGAAATGATGATTCATCACAATACGGTATTTATTGAGGCGGCTAAATTGCTCTTTTCACCTTTCGCCCGAACAGGAAGTGATGAAAAGCAACGCTATTATCGCATTCGCCATCAATTTAATTATCAAGCGATGACCTTATTGTGGCGCGCAGTGTGTTTTCTGTATTTGAACAAGCACGGTTTTAATGGCCTGTGTCGGTATAATCAAAAAGGCCAATTTAATGTTCCGGCGGGTAAATACAAAACGGTCTATTTTCCCGAAAAAGAAATCAATCAATTTATCGGTCGTCAAGCGCAATCAATCACCTTGCACTGTCGTGACTGGTCAGAAACCCTGTCATTAGTAACCAAGGACGATGGGATTTATTGCGATCCGCCTTATTTGGCTCATAAAAACGGGTTTACGCAATACTGCCCTGAGAAATTTACCGAAGCGGAACATGAAAAGTTAGCCAAAAGGCTAAAAAAAATGAATACCCGTCGGGGAAACCCGATCACCGTTTCTAATTCCATGGCTGCAAAATCACTTTATGCCGATCTGGGGTTTACGGTTCATGAAATTTCCGCGCCCCGGACGATCTCCGGTAAACGGCAAATGGCAAAAGAAATTATTGCCGTCCTTGGAGGCAAATCATGATCCCGTTAGATCCCAAAGCGGGCGCTTATATCTTTGGCACCCGCTTTGCCATTTCGTGCCAGCAAAATTCAGACACCGATAAAATCGAATGGCGCTTACTGGAAGCGAATGCGTCCTCACGGTGTTACGAAATGGTCTGTCTTCATACGGATCCGGTGCGACTTGTGATGGATTTAATTTCACATCATACGCTAAGAACGCATGCCAATGATATTCGTACGCTTGATCACTATCGGGAAACCGTCGATATCTTATCGCGCCGTTGTGAAACCGTGATTAATCTGCTTGATCCGGATAAATTGGGGGGTGCGCGTCGATGAGGCATGCCACGATTGATTTTACCGTCCCGCCGGTGACCTATTCACCCGAAATGAAATTGGCGTATTGGTGGAATCATCCGCGGCATGAAGCGGTTTCCTATCCGAAACCGCTTACCCGTGAGCAGCGTGTTCAGGGGCAAGCGATTTTAAAGGATATCGCCTCGTTACCCCAGCATTTACGTTACCGTTATCAAAAACGTTATCAATCGTTAATCAGTGAAAAGGGCTTGCATGAGGCGCATCACTTTCTTTACTTTACGTTTCATCAAAAAATCTGGCCACGGCTGTCAGCCGTTAATCAACGTTATGAAATGCGGGTGGCAAACTGGCCACTGACCCTTATTGATACCCCCAATATTCTTGATTTCAATTTGCTGCCGGACATGAATAATCATCGGGTTAAACAGTTAGCCAGCCATCTGTCCGCCTTTTTTTTCCGTTTCTATGAAGGCTGTTGTGATCAAATCATCACGTCCCATCAGGGCGATAGAGACCGGATTTTTGATGAGACAGTCCAAACCGATATCTATGGTCGTTTAGCGGAATTGGCGCGAGGGTTACACGTTACCCCAGAATACTATTCATCCTATCAAAAAACGTTACGTCAACGTACGCAGGGCAAAAATCATCAAACGATGCCCCTTCGTCAGGTGTATGCGGCGGTTGCCCGTTTAATCAGTCGGGATTACTGGTTAACCCAATTGCGCTCACACCGCACCCGATGGGTCGAATCGCTGATGATCGCCGCGATGGAGGTGTGCAAGCAGCACCACCCTTATGCCAGTCAACAGGCTATCCGTGCGGTGAAGTCACAACGGCTGGCTAATTTACGCTACTTGCAAGCGATGCAAATCGAAGATATCGACAGGGGTGAACGCTTCGATTTAATCGATAAAGTGATGGCGAGTATTGCCAATCCGGAGATCCGCCGAATGGAATTGATGGCACAAATGGCCGGCATTGAAAAAATCGCGCTGGCGCGCAATGATATTGGTATGTTCATCACGCTGACCTGTCCGTCAAAATATCACCCCACAAAATTGCGCCAGCGCGGAAAAGATAACATTGCGGTATTGAATCATCGCTGGAAAGACGCCGCGTTAACACCGAAAGACGGGCAGCGTTATTTAGTCAAAGTCTGGTCACGTATTCGCGCCGCCTTTGCTGACAATGACATTGCGGTTTATGGTGTCCGCGTGGTGGAGCCGCATCATGACGCCACCCCACACTGGCATTTACTCCTTTTTACCGATAAAGCCCACCGCGCCAAAGCGGTAGAGATTATGCGTAAAAAAGCCTTGGCGGAAGACCCGGACGAAAAAGGGGCGCAACAACATCGTTTTGCATGTAAGCATATGAACAAAGGCGGTGCCGTCGGGTATATCGCTAAATATATTGCGAAAAATATCGACGGCTATGCACTGGAAGGTGAAACTGATTTTGAAACCGGTAAACCCTTAACGGAAACGGCAGCCGCAGTCAGTGCCTGGGCGGCGACGTGGCGCATTCCGCAATTTCATTTTTATAATCTACCGTCAAAAGGCGTCTATCGCGAATGTCGACGTTTAAGAAGTTTATCGATCGCGACCATGTTGGGTGACATGGCGGAAAAAGTGAGGAAGGCGGCTGATGAAGGCGACTTTGCCACCTATATTGACGCACAAGGCGGTCCTTGCACCCCCCGAAAAGAACAAACTTTGCGCGTTGCCTACAAAACGGCAGACGAACCGAATGCCTATGACGAAGCGGTGCAAAAAATAGCGGGGATCTATGCGCAACTTCACCCGGATACGCCCCTCATTAAAACGCGGTTGAAAAAATACCGGCTGGTGAAAAAAGAACCCGACGAGCGTCAGGCGGTTGATTTTTTAAAAAGCGCCATCGGCGCGCCTCGGAGTTCTGGCAATAACTGTAGAAAAGGAGGTTTAACCCCCTCTTTGGATGTACACTATTTTATGCCTGATGGCGCCTCCCGTGAGTTTTTTTTACTTAGGGAGTACGGTTTTTCAAGTTATACGCCCGAGTCTGAGAACCCGTTGCCCGGTTAAACTATCAAAAAAACACGACTTATTTAAAAATAAAAAATAAGTGCATGGATTTGCACAAAAGTGCATGGATTTGCATAAGTTTTTGCTCACCTGAAATCACCGGAAAGGCCAGTGCTGGCCTAGGCTGAATGGCATTGTGCAACTGCATAAAAAACGACATGTTTCGCGGGCAGGCGCGGCGGGGCTACCACTGCGATTTTTCAGTTTTTTTCGTTTTTTCTTGATTAATCAAAAAATATCATTAAGAAAGAAAAAGAGAGGGGCTATGATTAAGAAATCACCTGTTAGCTGGACGACCATCCAGCTAACAGGCTAACCACAACAACCTTATACAGAGCTTACTACTTCTCGCCACAGCTTATCCTCCGAAGGCGCGAGGAGCGGAATATCATCGATGCAAAAGTGGGCTCGGTCACTCTGAGCGTTCTTGTCTTTGTGGCTGCATGATTTTGTACAACGTGCATGAATTCGCACAAGACACGTTTAGATATTTTTAATTAAAAATCTTGCGGCATATCGATCAAGTGATTCATTCTGCTCGGAAAAGCGGTGTTTATCCCAATCATCTTTACTCTCATACTCCCATTTTCCTTCATTATAAATAAAAGACCAGCCCGCCCCAAAAAATCCTGTTATAAGGTTAGTCATCACAATAGCGACTGGCCTACCATTTTTATCAAAATACATTTGTCCAGCAGAAGCGCTTGACCAGTTCTCTCCAGCTAAATTAGTCCAGTTATCATTATGTCCCCATTTTTTAATATCCGTCCCTGTAATGCCTACTGCAAAAGAGCCATCTTCAAAAATTTCTCCGTACGGACTATATATAAAGTATCCTTCAGCTTCGGCTTGACCGTAACCATTAATTCCGTAACCGAACACATGTTTCCAGGCTAAAGACTGATACCATTCTTTCCATGATTTATATTTTTTCTTATAGAAACCACTTCCATGCTCAACTCGATTTACGGCCTTCTCGGCAATGACTAAACCATATTTTTCCAGATGCCATTGAGTTAACGGGAGTTCTTCTTTATTGAATACAATGTTTTTATATTTAGTAGCAAAAACATCCTTTCTCTGATGAGTTGCATGAGCTCCACTTAAAAGGAAAGCGCCCCAATGTGCGGGTGTATCTTCATCAGAAGAGTGCGTTGGGATTAGACATTCATCACTAAGCGTATCAATTCCTGCAAAGTTAGGGCTAGATGTTAGTAAATGGTTTATGTCGCATAATCTTTCAAGTAATTCATATCCACGCTGATGGTGACGATAAATACCCTGCCGCAGAGATTGAAATTCATACTCGGAAATAAACTCATTTCTATCTACTGAATCATAAGCAGTAAATACTGGAATATTCCAAGATATTTCTCTGGCAATTTGATTAGCTAGAATTTCTGTTGGGCCTAATCTTGCTGTTTGCTCATTCTCTGGTGGGTCTCCCGCATCAGTGATGGCGTGGATAATTTCGTGTATCAGCCCTGTTTGCCAGAATGGATAATGTACAGAATTATGGTTTGGTGATATGGAAATACTTACGAAAAGATCGGGATCTCTGGCATCTTCAAATGTAAGTATCTCTTCTGGAACGATTGGAACTGTCTCTGCCGTGGCGGTCAAAATTTCGGTAAGAGAGAGCTGGTCTAGCCGTCTGCGATCTGTATATTGTCGCATAACATATAAATTTCGATAATGAAGACGAGTGATATCTTGACTACGTAAAACACCCGCATCCCGTCTTTCTCGACTGCCACTGAAAGCAAGTGCATTTCGAAATGTTGTAGAAAGATGTATGGCAGTACGAATAGTATCTTCAATCGCAAAAGCCGTATAAGGCTCGGCTAAAAAACAATAACTTTGTCTTATCGATTGCCTCACCCTCACGATAATATCGTAAAGTTGAGCTTCACTTAGTCGGTTCCTTTCGCCAATTGTAATAACGTGTGCTGCATAACCATCACTGCGGCGAAAGGTTTCATGTGCTGGGTTGGGTTGTTGTTGATTTAGTCTCATATTTTTCCTTTTCAATTTTCAGCGTTAACTTTCTACTTTTTCAAGGCGTACGGGGTAAACTGAATCACTTCTTCGCCGAGCCATTCATTAAGCTGTTGCATTTTGTGTTGTAACGGATGTAATTCGTTGCAGATAAACACATTCGCCGCTTTTTGTACGTCGCCAAATCCCCCGACATTTTGCGGCATAATGCCCATTAATTGTGGGGGAACGCGGTGAGCCGCTAACATATCGTCCCGACTGACGTTTTTGATATTTAAAAATTCATCTTTTGCGGCGGCTTCCGATAAAGGAATGGTTTGTATGCCATCCTTTTTGCCATTGGGGGCATATAAAAACAGATTGCGAAAGTTCCCCAGCCCTTTACTGCTTTTTAACTGTTCGCGGATGTTATCGATATCCTGTAAATTTTGCGCGGCATCGCTGATATAGAGAATATAGCCGGCATGAGAGCCGTTGAGATAATACTTACGGCGAAAAAGCGTCGCCGATTCATTGAGTAAAATGGCCGTCATGGCGGCCAGATATTCGGGCAAGCCGTAGATTTCCTGATTGATATCCGGCTCCAGCAAATGAAAAACATGCCCCTGCTGAAACGTAAACGGCACGCTGTCAAACCCCGCATGCAAAAGGTAATAAGTGGCTAAATCCTCACCGCGCCTTGTGAGTTTGGCCGGGATGGATTTAAGTTGAATCGTTTTATTTAGCCCATTTTTTCGCCGTTCCAGATAGGCATTACCAAAAATTAGAAAATCCAGCGCAAAACGGTCAAAATCCTGACGACTTAACCATGGATGTGGCACAAAGGTACTGCTTAAAATATTGCGTTTGACATAAATGGCACTGCTATGATGGGCCGCCGCCCGAAAAATGCGTGACAGGCCTTCAAAACTCATCGGTGGCTCGTAGTAATTATCGATAAGTGAACATTCCAGATAATCAAAAATTTCGCGTCGGTCAAGGACGGGCACCGGGTCACCAAAGCTAAAGGCCTCTACCGACGGTTTTTGAGGGGCGGTGAGCGTGCGTTTTTTCGTTTTTCGCATATTAAAATAGCTCGATAATCGTTTTGTGTTGCTGGCCATCACCGGTTAACGGTTCATGGTACAGCGCATGCATGGTGGCCCAGGCTAAATCGGCGTGACTGGCATCTTCACTGCGATCGGCTTCATAGGTGGGACGGTTCCCACTGGCGGTCGTGGCGCGTCTAATCGCCATAAAGGCACGGGTAATATCCTGCGCCCCGGCATCATATTCCAACCGGTGATGGCTGATAACATCATAGGCTTTTAACACCAACGCATTTTTTAGCGCCGGGTTATAGATAAATTCGTTGACCTGCGGGAAAAAATCGCGCACATATTGCAAAACGCCATGGCCGATACCCGTTGCATCCAGTCCGATGTAGTCGACCTGATAACGGGTGGTGAGTTGTTGAATAGCGGCGGCCTGTGCGCGAAAGTCCAGTCCCCGCCATTGGAAATACTCCAGAATGCGAAATTTACCCCCGGGGGTGGGGGGGGGTGCAATGACGACACAGCCTGCGCTGTCACCGTGCTGGGAGCCTTTGGCGGGGTCGTAGCCTATCCAGACGCTTTGTGACCCATAAGGCCGTGACATCAGCGGACTGACATCCGCCCACACGTCCCAGCTATCCACCTGACAGGACTGCATCAGTGAAAACGAAAACAGTGAGTCAATATCGTCAACAAATTCACACATCAACAGGTTTTGATATTCATCGGGACTGTAGCGCTTTTTTAGCCCTTCACGGTCAAACAGGTTGCAGCCGCGGTTAATGGCATCGTCCAACGTCACAATTTGTCGCCAATGGCCATCTTCACAATAGCGTCCGTTCGCCAGCGCCGGGTGGCTGATGGCGATATCAACCTGGTCTTTTTTTGACCTTCCCCGGTTAAACAGTTTGCCAGACCAGAACGGGTAAGCGCTATGCTTCAGGCTTGACGGGGTTGAAAAGTAGGTCTGCCGCCATTTCTTCTGCATCGCCATGCCCGACGCCACTTTACGTAATTCCTGAAATTTCGGGATCCAGAAGTATTCATCCAGATAAAGATTGCCGTGATAACTTTGGGCAGTCCGCGCATTAGTGCCAAGAAAATAAAGCGTGGCGCCATTGGCTAACACGATAGGGTCACCTTTTAGGGCAACATCCACTTCCTGCGCCATCTTGATGATGTAATCCTTAAAAACATGCGCCTGGGATTTACTGGCGGATAAAAAGACCTGATTGCGTCCGGTGGTTAACGCATCCATCAACGCCTCGCGGGCAAAAAACCAGGTGGCACCTATCTGGCGCGCTTTTAAAATATTACGTATCGGATAGGTTAATCCAGCCTGATACCAGTGCTTCTGGTAAGCAAAAAGATGTTGGTGAAAATGTTTTAACAGCGACGCAATCTGCTCATCACTAAAGGCATTCTTTTCAGGTGGAGTCCGGTTATTCTTTTTATCACGCCCGCTTTCCGTCCCGCCTTGTTGGTATTGTTCAATCCGACACTGGCGCTCCATTTGCCGATAAAGCAGGTCAATCTCCTTAAAATCCTTGCCGTCTTTATGTTCTTTACCAATTAACTGACAAAGTCGCGCCTCCAGGCTCAGTTTGACGGCCTGCGTGGCATTTTGGGTATTCCACTGGTCTCGCCGTTTCCAGCTATGCACGGTAGCGACATTTTGCCCCAACATATGGGCAATCTGACTCGGGCTATAACCTTCTAGTGCCAGTTGTCGGGCGCGTTGTCGTAAAAAGGAATTTTCATTTTTCATGCGGCTAGCATAACGAAGTTTGCTCACGACTAACCTGGCTTAACACTTGTTTGACGGTTCAAACAATCACGCCGCCTTGTTCCCCCCCCTTATCTTTTTAATGCTATGCCCATAATGTCAACAAACCCTACCCTGGCGGGAGCCTGTGTAATGAAAAAAACCAAACCGATCCGTATCTGTGTGGAAGGTGCCACCACCGATGGTCGTCAAGTCCAGCGAGAATGGCTGACCGATATTGAAAAAAACTACGATCCAGACACTTTTGGGGCACGGATTAACCTTGAACATTTGAAATCCCCCTGGATGCCCTGCTTTGGCGATGTGCTTTCGGTTTATACGGAAGAAATTAACGAGGGACTGTTAGCCGGCAAACTGGCACTTTATGGTGTCATTTCACCAACCGACGAGTTGATAGCCTTAAACAAACAACGGCAAAAAGTCTATACCTCGGTCGAAATTGATACGGATTTTTCCGATACGGGTAAAGCCTATCTCGTCGGTCTCGCGGTCACGGATAATCCGGCCAGTCTGGGCACCAGTATGTTGCAGCTGCGTCAAGGCCAAGGGGTTTGTGCGCTGTCTGATCGTAAACTGTCGTCAAATAGCGTGTTTACCGCCGCTGAAGAAACCCTGTTCGAATTTATTGAGGAAACGACCGTTGTTCCCAACCCGTCATTAAGTCTACTTGAAAAAGTCAAAGGCTTGTTTAGCCGTGAACGCCATGAACAATCCCAGATCATTAACGATATTCAACAGGCAATTGAATATTGCGCGACGCAGCAGGCAAAAAGCGAAGCGCAAATCGCCGACTTATGTGGTCAGTTAACCGCGCTCAAAAATGCCAATGCGGAAAAGCACCAGCAACTGAAAACTGAACTGACGACATTGACAGCCAGCCTTGCGCAAGAAGAAACACCGACTCGACCTGTTTCACTGGGGCGAACACGGGATACCGATACCCTGACCAACTGCTAACGAGAAGACGATGAGAAAAGAAACCAAATTCAAATTCAATCAGTATTTAAGCCGCCTTGGAGAAATCTATCACGTCTCGCCGCAGGATTTTTCCGGGAAAGTGAATATTGAACCGTCCAAAGCGCAGGTACTGGAGAGTCAAATCCAGCAAAGTGCCGGCTTTTTGCAAAAAATTAACCTGGTGCCGGTAATTGAACAGCAAGGTCAGGTGATAGGGCTCGGGATTGGCTCTACGGTGGCGGGAACCACCGATACCAGTAGCAAAAGTCGGGAACCGATTGACCCGACGGCACTGGACGCCATTGATTATTATTGTTATCAAACCAATTTCGATACCGCGATTAGCTATGCCAAGCTCGATATGTGGGCCAAATTTAACGATTTTCAGCGTCGTATCCGCGATGCGATTGTCCGCCGTCAGGCCCTTGACCGCATTATGATTGGTTTTAATGGCATCAAGCGGGAAAAAACCTCCGACCGACGCCAAAATGCCAAATTGCAGGATGTGAATATCGGCTGGTTGCAAAAAATTCGTAACGATGCCAAAACCCATGTGATGGCAAACATCACCGACAGTCAAGGTAAAGTCACCTCAAGCACCATCCGCATTGGCGAAAAAGGCGATTACAAAAATCTGGATGCGCTGGTGATGGACACGGTTGAACGGGTGATTGATGAAGTGTATCAGGATGATACCGATTTAGTGATTATTTGTGGTCGTTCACTGTTAGCGGATAAATATTTCCCGATTGTTAACAAAGCGCAAGCGAATAGCGAAATGCTGGCTGCCGATGTGATTATCAGTCAAAAACGCCTGGGGGGATTACCCGCCATTCGCGCCCCATTCTTCCCGGATAAATCCCTGCTCATTACCCGTCTGGATAATCTCTCGATTTACTATCAGCAAGACACCCGTCGTCGCCAAATCAAAGATACGCCCGAGCGTGACCGGATTGAAAATTATGAGTCGGTCAATGAAGCCTATGTGGTGGAAGATTATCGCGGGGTGGCACTGGTCGAAAATATTGAAATCTTACCCGAACCGGAACCTGAAGAGAAACGCCATTCAGGTGGCAGCGGTCAGGTTAATCAGGGCGGTGTCTAATGCTCACCCCCTGGCAATGTCACCAGCTGCGCTTGGCGGGCGAAAAACCGGATGATGCCCATCCGTTATGGGATGCGGCTACACAGCAAATTTTGTTGATGTTTCAGCAGGACAAGCGTCAGTTAAAGCGCATTCAGTCAACCGAACGGAAAGCCGAATATAAAAAAACCGTGTTACCCCGTTATGCCCCCTGGGTGAGCGGGGTATTGGAAAACGGCGACGGTCATCAGGATGACACGCTGATGATGGTGATGCTCTGGCGTATCGATGCCGGTGACATTGAAGGCGCGCTGGCTATCGCCGAATATGCGTTAACGCACAGGCTTTTAATGCCGACTAGCCATAGCCGCACGACGGGTTGTGCGATTGCGGAGGAAATCGCGGCGGCGGCCAAAGCCGCCTACCAGCAGGATCAGCCGCTTGAATTGTCGCTTTTAGCGCAAACCGTCGCCTTAACCGATGAGGAAGACATGCCGGATGTGGTTAGAGCTGAATTGTATAAATGGATGGGATTTTGTCAGCGCGATAATGGCTTGCCTGACGCCGCGCTCGACACCTTAAAACGCGCCCTGAGGCTTTTTCAAGGCGTTGGGGTGAAAGGCGAGATCAAAAAGCTGGAAAAAGCGCGCAACACCGCGTTACCAAACACATGAGTTGTGCCCACGCACCCGGGCGGCACAGTGAAAGACGGTGTTATGTTCACTGTCCACCGCCCGACCTATTGAGATGAGGATATGGATTTTATTTCGCCGGAAAAACCGCCCAAAAAAGAAGATGACCTGGTGGTCGACGATCCCTTCTGGCCGGCCGTGTCACCCAAAAATTACCGCGCGGTGATGCGTGAGAACGATGGCACCATCATCGCTTCGCGCCTTAAGGATGCACTCAGCCACGCGATGATTGAAGTGGCGTGCGAACTGCGGGACTGGCAAACCCAGAAAAAGCGCGAAGGATTTAACCAGCTAGCCGATATTCCGGCCATGCAGATTAATGACGATAGTGCGCTTTGCCTGCTGTATGAACGCGCGGTGTTTGGCCTGGCCAAGGCTAACTTATCGGAACGGTTTCGGGACATCGACACGCAAGCATCCGGCCATAAAAAGGCCGATAGCCTGTCGCCCACGATTGATGATTACCGCCGCGATGCCCTCTGGGCCATCGCACGGATCAAAGGGCAGAGTCATAACGTGGTGGCGCTGATATGAAGGTACTGAGTCAACAAAATGAGAGTCTGGATGAAATTTGTTTTCGCTACTACGGCACCTGCATTGGCACGGTTGAACGGGTGCTTGAGGTTAATCCGGGACTTTGCAACCACCCCGCCCGATTGCCGATGGGCGTTGAAATTCAATTACCGGAAATCAGTGCGGCCCCGTCAAATCGTTCACAGGTCGTGTTATGGGACTAACAGGAGAAGGACACCCTGAAAGGAGAAAGTGATGCCGATATTCGAAAAGTATTCCACCCCGACGGCTTACCTGTGGAGCATTATGACCAGTGTCATGGGCTTTTTTACTCTGGAACAATGGGCTGCCCTGACAGGTATCATCTGCACGGTCATCACCTGTCTGGTCAACGGGTATTACAAACGCAAGGAGTACCGGTTAAAAGCGCGCGCCATTGAAGAGATGCCAAGATGAAGATACCCCAAAAAATCGTGATGGCAACCGGCGGTAGCGCGTTGTTTTTGGCCTCAACCATGATAACCCATTTCGAAGGATTGAGGTTTAAGCCCTATTTTGACGGGGGCGGTGTGCTTTCTGTCTGTTATGGGCACACAGGTAACGATATTGAACGTAATCGAACGTACACCAAAGAAGATTGCGACAAGTGGCTTGATGACGATTTGAAAGCGGTAAAACGCTATGTTGACCCATTGATTAAGGTTAATATCAATACGTTAACTCAAGCTGCCCTTTACTCATTTGCCTACAACGTGGGCGTGGGGGATTTTGCCAAATCTACATTGATCAAAAAGCTCAACGCCAATGACCGAAAGGGCGCTTGTGATGAGATGAGGCGATGGGTTTATGTCGATGGCAGAAAGTGGAAGGGATTAATGAACCGCAGGGAAATTGAGAGCGTAATATGTTTTGGCGACCTGTCACACTTATCCTGATAAGTATTCTGGTGTTGATGGTTTCGCTCAGTTTCGTCTTATCACGTTATCGAACGCTGAGAACGCAATACCACACATTACAGCAACGTTACCATGCGCAAATAGCGCTAATGGAAACCCAACAGCAAAAAATCGATGCTTTACACCAACTCGATATTCAACACACCGAGGAACTGAACAATGCCAACGCTGAACTGGATAAGCTGCATGATGCTGTTCGCGCTGGTAATAAGCGGTTGCGCGTCAACGCCGTGTGTCATACCTCCAAAACCGTTACCCCCGAGAGCCGACATGATGAAGCCCGCCCACAACTTGGTGAGGCAGCTCGACAGGATTATTTCCGTCTCAGAGCGATGATAGTTGAGAACGAAAAGCAGACGGAATATCTGCAAAAATATATCAAAACCCAGTGTTTAGGGAGATAACATGACCGCCCAACTTTTACAGGGTGATTGCCATCAATTATTAACCACGCTGCCGCCCGATAGTGTGGATTTGGTGTTAACAGACCCGCCCTACGGCATTATGAAGCGCCACGGCAAAACCGGTTGGTACGCCGAAAAAATGCGCTGGGATGAACGACTTGACCAGGCAACAATCTGGGCTGAACTCAACCGAGTCGTCAGACCCAAGGGCATGATTTTACTCTTTTCAAAAGAACCGTTGACGAGCCAGTTAATTCAGTCCCCCCATCCCAATCTGCCCTTTTCCTATCGGCTGATTTGGGTTAAAAATCATTTTGGTCATCCCCTTTCCTGTCGCCGAATGCCGGTGAATTTGTTTGAAGATATTTGTGTCTTTTACAAACAGTTTGATAGTAACAAGCGTGACCCGAGGCGGGATTATGTCGCCAGATTGCTGGCCTTTATCGGCAAACCCCCGAAAGCCATTATTGCCGAACACGGCCGGCAATTTGAACATTTTTTAAAACACCAGAATTTGCAATTTTCGCTTTGCACCGAAGCGGCCTGGCAACAGCTGACGGAATGCTTTTCACTTCGGGATTTCCCCGATTGGAAATCGTATAAACAACTGCAAGCGTGGCAGCCGTTTAAACGCACCTTTAATTTGCCTGAAGGTAAAAAATTCAAATCTAATCTCTTTTCCTACCCGAAAGACGTGCCGAGTGTGCATCCAACCCAAAAGCCGGTGGCGTTACTCACGGATTTGATGGATACCTTCAGCCATCCCGGTGATACGGTGCTCGATTTTACCATGGGCAGCGGCTCGACGGGCGTGGCCTGTGTGAAGACCGGACGCCACTTTGTCGGTATCGAAGCCAATAAAGCCTATTTTGCTATTGCCGAAAAACGCCTACGGCAGACACAATCGATAAGGACAACGGATGAAGAAATTAAGCCAGCTGCGTGAGCATTTATCCGAGCATGTGCCGTTTTTGAACCACAATCCGGAACTGATGACGGCACTTATCGAAAATGGGCGCATTATCGCCACGCTCGCCCCCTCCCTCTCCTATGAATATCGTTATACGATCAATATCATCATTGAGCGCTTTGGCGGAAATCAGGATATTCTGATGGCGGTTTTGGTGGACTGGATACGGCAATATCAACCCGAGCTTTTTGCCAATCCCGACCGACGGCAACACGATTTTCGTTTTGAAATGGACTTCATTGATAACCAGACCGCGCATATCAGTATTGAGATAGATATCACTGAGCGCGTGTTAGTAAAACACGAAGGCATCAAACAGGTGGTGGAAGCCATCCCTGAACCCGATGATCCGTTCGATAAGTGGCCTGGAGTCGATTAATGGACGACACCTTACGCCGTTTCGACGCGGAGCTTACCGCGCTGTTATCACATCTGACGACCGCGGAGCGTAAAAAACTGGCACGATCCATGGGTCAACGGTTGCGCCAATCCCAATTTGCCCGTCTTCGCGCCCAACAAAGCCCCGATGGTCGCCCGTTTACCCCGCGGAAAAAGGGTTTTATTGCCCTTCGGCGGGAGATGAAGTTGTTAATCGAGGGCGAAACGGTTCACTTAACGAATGTGCAGCAACGGGGGCCAAAAATCACCGGCATTGATACTAAACGCCGCCAGAAACGCAGCGTGCAACGGGCGGACATTCAAACCTTTCTGGAAAGCAAAAAAACACGGATCCCCGCCCGGCGATTAACGCACCAACAACGGATGTTTAAAAAACTGGCCACCGCCCGATTCTTACGCCTGAAAACCGATAGCCAGGGCGTCACCTTAGCCTTTTTGCCTTCTGCCGAGCGAATAGCACGGGTTCATCATTTTGGGCTGACAGAGCGCTATCACGGCAAAACGGTACCTTATCCTGCCCGCCCATTATTGGGGCTGACGGCGCAAGAGAGGATTGATATTGAAAATCAGCTCCTCGATTTTCTGACCCGTTAATTGTCTGAGCCTTCAAACAAGGCCAATCGTGAGCAACCCACCTTGATATGCGTCACAATATCGGTATGACGTTGATTTACCAGTGACGGAAAAGGATCATGACCGCAAATCTGTTGCGCCGCTTACAAAATCTTATTCGAATCGGGGTGGTGGTTGAGGTAGATAGCCAAAAAGGTTGCCGGGTGAAAACCGGCGACCTTGTCACCGACTGGCTCAAATGGCTCACCTTGCGGGCGGGACACACCCGCACACTCAGTGCCCCAAGCCCCGGTGAGCAGGTGTTAATTTTGGCATTAGGCGGTGAACTCACCACCGCCTTTGTACTAACGGGCATTTTTTCCGGTGCCCATCCGGCACCCATTCCCTCATTGACCGCTGACCATCGTAGCTATGCCGATGGGGCCGTGATTGAATATGACCCCGCCACCGGCCTATTGAAAGCCACGGGCATTAAGCAAGGCGACATTGAAGCAAAAAATAGCCTGTCGGTGCGCGCAAAACAGGTCACTGTCAAGGCGGCAGTGAATATTGAACTGGACACGCCCAAGGTTATTTGTCGCCATAATCTGACCACCGCGTCACTCACGGTCACTCAAGGCGCACAGATGGCAGGGGATGTCACCCACTCGGGGGGTGCCTTGATGTCTAACGGCATTCGGGTTGATAACCATCGCCACGGCGGTGTTGAACGCGGCAGCGCCATGACGGAGGGACCGCAATGAATGCCTTAGGGATGAACCGGCAAACCGGCCGATTTATTAGCGAAAATGCGCATATTGCCCAGTCGGTGCAAGATATTTTACTGACCCCGGTGGGCAGTCGGGTTATGCGCCGTGACTATGGGTCACTGCTGTTTAGCCTGCTGGATAAACCCCAAACCCCGGCATTAACACTGCAATTGATGGCAGCCTGTTTTAGCGCGCTTTTACGCTTTGAACCCCGGATCAGACTCGAAAAAATTAACATCGACCAACACGCAGAGACTTCGCAGATTGCGATTGTGGCGCAAATTATCGACAGTGGCGCCGCATTTTCCTTTCATTTTCCCGTGAGCCCGAGATGACGACGATCGACTTAAGCCAGTTACCAAAACCGGATGTGGTTGAGATACTGGATTTTGACACCCTGCTTGCCCGGCGTAAACATGCCCTGATTGCGGCGTGTCCGGCTGAAATCCGTGAGGCCGTCGCACAAACCCTGGCGCTGCCCTCTGAACCGTTGACCAAGTTACTGGAAGAAAATACCTATTATGATTTGCTGTTGCGAGGCCGCATTAATGAAGCGGCTTTAGCCAATATGGTGGCCTTTGCCCAAGGTGCCGATCTTGACCATCTGGCGGCCAATAACAATGTCAAACGTCTGCGCTTATCTGAAGGCGACGCGACCGCTATCCCGCCGGTGCTACCCGTTTTTGAATCCGATAACGATTTACGTCTGCGTATCCCTGCCGCCTTTGAGGGGCTGAGTGTCGCCGGCCCCACCGGCAGCTACGAATTTTACGCCCGCAGCGCCGATGGACAGGTCGCCGATGCCTCGGTCATTAGTCCGAAACCCGCGGAAGTGACCGTCACTATCCTGTCAAGAGACGGAAATGGCACGGCCAGTCAAACCCTGATTAACACGGTGGAAAAAGCCCTTAATGATGAAAATGTGCGACCTGTTGCCGACCGGGTTACGGTGCAATCAGCTGACATTCTCTCCTATCAGGTCGATGCCACCCTTTATCTGTTGCCTGCGCCGGAATATGAACCGATTTTACAAACGGCACGCGAAAAGTTGACCGCCTATACGCGCGAACAACATCGATTAGGCCGCGATGTGGCCTTAAGTGCGCTGTATGCCGCCTTACACGTCACTGGCGTAACCCGGGTGGTGATTCACACACCGAAACAGGATATCAAGATAGCCAAAACGCAAGCCAGCTTTTGCACCGACATCAATCTTAAGATGGAGAGCAAAACCGATGCATAAAACGTTATTACCGACCGGCTCCACAGCGCTTGAAAAAGCGGCCTCGGTGGCGTTATCACGCATTTTAACTTTACCCATTGCGCTTCGCACGCTGATGGATCCGGACACGTGCCCCGTCCATTTGCTGCCTTATCTGGCCTGGAGTTTCAGCGTTGACAGGTGGGATAAAGACTGGTCGGAGAAAACCAAACGCGAGGCGATTAAAGCCGCGCTCTTTATTCATCAGCATAAGGGCACCATCGGCGCATTGCGGCGCGTCGTTGAACCGCTCGGCTACCTGATACGGGTGATTGAATGGTGGAAAACGGGCGATGCGCCCGGCACCTTTCGATTAGACATTGGCGTACTGGAAAGTGGCATCACGGAATCGATGTATCATGAGATTGAAGCGTTGATTGAAGATGCGAAGCCGGCCAGTCGGCACTTGTTGGGGTTGTCGATTCAACTGGAAACGCGCGGCACTTTTTTTACGGGTGCGAGTGTCTACCTGGGCGATGAATTAACCGTTTATGCTTACACACCCGCATTGATTAGCACCCGCGGCACCGTACAACACGCGGTGGCATTACACCTGATTGATACCGTAAGGATAACCGCCTCATGAAATACTTTTGCCTGTTAACCCGCCAGGGCGAACACCGTGTTGCCGAAGCAACCGCACTGGGTACAAAAATCGCCATTACGCAAATGGCGGTTGGCGATGGGGGTGGCTCGTTACCCACCCCAGACACCCAACAGACCCAACTAATTAATGAACGTCGCCGAGCCGCAATTAATCAGCTTTGGGTCGATAAAAATAATCCCAACCAGGTGATTGCCGAGCAGATTATTCCCGAAAATGAAGGCGGTTGGTGGATACGGGAGGTGGGACTCTTTGATAAAGAGAATGTGCTCATTGCGGTCGGTAACTTACCGGAAACCTACAAACCGCAATTAGCCGAAGGTTCAGGTCGAACCCAGACGATACGGGCGGTGTTTATTGTCAGTCATACCGAGGCGGTGACCCTTAAAATTGACCCCTCGGTGGTACTGGCGACCCGACAGTATGTCGATAGTGAAACCCATAAAAAAATCGACAAGCAAGCGATTAAACAGACAACAGGGGATTCGCCAACCGATGTTATCAGCCAGCTCGGCGTCACGAAGGCATTAGAGACCAAACAACCGATGGGCGATTATGTCACCCAGCTGGCCTTTAACAAGGGATTAAACAACAAAATCGATAAGACACAAATTGTCGGCACAACGGGGAATTCGACCGATAAAGTGCTAAGCCAAAAAGCCTGTGATGACAATTATGCTAAGAAAGACTCTTGGGAAACATTCACTGCTGGGCAAATAAATATAAAGAGTAACGGTAGTTACGCCAGCTTGCTTTTTACCAAAGGCGATGGAAATAAACTGTTTCTCGGAACTTCGCCCACTGATGCCTATTTCGTGTATAGAGATACCAAAAATAACAATAAAGCCGTTGTCACTATTCCATCAAAGAAAGATGGAACTCTAGCATTAACGTCTGATGTTGACGCGATTAACAATTATCCGGTGGGCGCGCCGATTCCGTGGCCACACGAAACGGCACCCGCAGGCTATTTGATTTGCAATGGTCAAACGTTTACTAAAGCCGACTATCCCCAATTAGCCCTCGCTTATCCTTCTGGAATATTACCGAATTTGTACGGTGAATTTATTCGTGGTCTGGATTTAGACGGTAAAGTCGATCCAGGTAGAAAAATTTTAACTAACCAGGGAGATGCTATTCGCAATATCACCGGACGTATTGGGTTTGTTCGACGAGGAGGTGCGGAGCCTCCTGTTTCAGCGGACGGCGCTTTTGTCATTACCGATTGGTGCAACGTAAGAGTCGCGGACGGCGCAAATGATGATTGGGGTGGCGTAGCTTCTTTTGATCCATCTAGAGTCGTTCCCACCGCAAACGAAAACCGACCGCGAAATGTCGCATTTTTATACATCGTGAGGGCTGCATAGTGAAATACAGTACAGAAATACCTAAAGCAGAAATTGATGAAAACGGTTTTGCGAAAAACCGAGGCTGGATAAAAACCTATCTATCAAGGAATGAACCGCCGTATGAATATTTCGGCGCGACAATGGAGTTAGTCTATAAAGGGGTGAGTGTCGGTCAATATTCCTATATCGATGCACCCGAGATACCCGATAATGACGACATTGCCATTGTTCGCAGCGATGACGGTAAACAGTGGCGATACGTGCCAGACCACCGCGGCAAGACGGTATTTAATACCGAAAATCAGGCTTCCTATCCCGTTGATTATCTCGGCGAGATAAAAACCGGCTTCACCTTGTTAGCACCGGCGACGAAATTCGATAAATGGGAGGGTAAAAAATGGGTAACGGATAATCAGGCGATGAAAGCAGACCAAATCAACACCGCAAATCAAACAAAACACCAGTTAATCGATGAAGCGGAATCAAAAATCACCTTGCTTGACCGTAAAGTCCGCTTAGGGATGGCAACCAATAGTGAAAAAACCGCGCTACGGGCCTGGGAAATGTACAGCGTAAAACTCAATGATATTGACACCGCCACCGCGCCCGAGATTGACTGGCCGATAAAACCGGCGTGATTGTCTGAACGCTCATACAGTGCCAATAACAGGATTTTATCCCCCTGATGAAGGACACTGAAGAATATAACCCAAGCAGGAACCCGATTATGCCGCAAGACTATCATCATGGCGTGCGTGTGATTGAAATCAATGAAGGCACGCGCGCTATCCGCACCAGCAGCACCGCCGTTGTCGGGGTCGTCTGTATCGCAGACGATGCCGACAGTACCACCTTTCCACTGAATACCGCGGTGCGTTTAACTGACCTTTCCGCTGCGATAGGCAAAGCTGGAAAAAAGGGCACGCTCGGGCCTGTTTTAACCGCGATTTTAGCCCAGACCAACCCAATAACCGTGGTCGTACGGGTTGCCGAAGGGAAAACCCCGGAGGAGACCACCACCCATATCATTGGCACCACCACGGCAGAGGGCAAAAAGACCGGCTTACAGGCGCTGTTATCCGCTAACAACCAGCTCGGTGTAAAACCGCGTATTTTAGCCGTGCCCGGGTTGGATAACCCGGCGGTCGCAACGGCGCTGGCGACCGTCGCCCAAAAGTTACGCGCGATGGCCTATATCCGTGCCGCAGATTGTCATACCGTGACCGACGCGATAGCGTATCGCAAAAACTTTAACCAGCGTGAGCTGATGCTAATTTGGCCCGATTTTTTAGCCTGGAACCCTGTCACCCATCGTGAACAAACCGCTTATGCCACGGCGTTTGCATTAGGGTTGCGGGCAAAAATCGATAATGACACCGGTTGGCATAAAACACTGTCTAATGTCGGCATTAATGGCGTGACGGGGATTTCCGCTGACCTGTCGTGGGATTTGCAAGACCCGAATACCGATGCCGGATTATTAAACCAGAACGCCATTACCACCCTGATTCGTCAGGATGGTTTCCGGTTTTGGGGGTCGCGTACCTGCTCGGATGACCCGCTTTTTCAATTCGAAAGTGCCACCCGCACCGCCCATATTTTAGCCGATACCTTTGCCGAAGCGCATTTCTGGGCGATAGATAAAACGCTCAGTCCGTCGCTGACACGCGATATCATTGAAGGCATTAACGCCAAGCTTAGAAGCTTGATTGCCGAGGGGGTTTTACTGGGTGGCCAGTGCTGGTATGACGAAAAGGTCAATACCAAAGAAACGCTCAAAGACGGCAAGCTGACGCTCGATTATGACTATACGCCGGTGCCGCCGTTGGAAAACCTGTTATTACGCCAGCGCATCACCGACCAGTATTTACTGGATTTTAGCAACAAGATTAAGGGTTAAGTATGGCATTACCACGCAAATTAAAAAACATGAACCTGTTTGATGATGGGCAAAGCTGGTTAGGGGTGGTTGAAGAGGTCACACTGCCCAAACTGACCCGCAAAATGGAAGGCTACCGCGGCGGTGGCATGAATGGCGAAGCGCAGATTGACTTAGGACTTGACGGCGGTGCGCTGGATATGGAATTCACGTTAGGGGGTCTTGATGCGCAGCTTTATAAACAATGGGGGATAACCACCCTTGCGGGTGTCCCGCTGCGTTTTTGTGGCGCGTATCAGCGCGACGATACGGGGGAAGTGACCGCGGTTGAAATCGTTACCCGCGGTCGATTTTCTGAAATTGACCCCGGCAGTGCCAAGTCCGGCGATAACACCCAAACCAAACTGAGCTTTAAAGCCACCTATTTTAAGCTGCTGTGGGACGGTCAGGAACTGATTGAAATTGATGTGATTAATTTAATTGAAAAAGTGGCCGGCGTTGATCGCCTTGAAAAACAACGCGCCGCATTAGGACTTTAACCCAGGACTTTACCATGAAAAAAACACCCACTACCCGAATCATCAACCTGGAAGAACCCCTCGCACGCGGTGAAACACCGATTAATCAGGTGACACTACGCAAACCGCACGTCGGCGACCTGCGGGGAGTCCAGTTAAGTCCGCTGATGCAGATGGATGTTGATGCGGTGATGAAAGTCTTACCCCGCATTATGACCCCAAGCTTAAACGAGCAGGAAATGCGACAAATGAGTCCGGGTGATTTTTTCAATCTCGCCAATGAGCTTGGGCTTTTTTTGTTGCCGAAATCGGTGACGGCCGACTTCCCGACACCTTAACCGTCGAAGCCCTGGAAGCCGATATTGCGGTCATTTTTCACTGGCCCCCGTCTGAAACGGGCCAATTATCCTTATCGGATTTGCTGATGTGGCGGCATCAGGCCTATTTACGAAGTGGGGCGCATGAGTAAAGCATTACGTTTACAAGTGGTCTTAGGCGCCATCGATAGGCTCAGTGGCCCGTTTGAGAAAGCCAAAACCGCCAATACCCGACTGGCGAAACAGCTTAAAAGCACGCGTGAGCATTTGACGCAACTCAATCAGGCGAGTCAAAAACTGCCCCAATTACAGACGCTCAGTGGCAAAATCAATACGCTCGGTCAGGCGCTGGAAAAAGCGCGCCTGAAAGGCAAAATGATGGGCCTTGAGATGGCGGGCCTCCAAAATCCCACCCAAAAACAAACCGCCGCACTGGAAAAACAGTGGGCCAGCGTGGCGAAACTTGCGCGTCAGTATCAGGGCTTTCTTACCCAACAGCAAAAAATCCGGTCGTCGTTTGATAAAATGGGGATAGCCGTCAATCACGCAGACCAGGCCACCGCCCATATCCGGCAAGAAACCCAGAAATATACCCAGGCGTTAAAAAGCCAGGAAGGCCAGCTTGCCAAAATATCAGCCCGCGAAAAACACCTCACCACCGCCCGAAACCGTTATCAACAGCGTATGAACCGCCGAAGCAATCTACTGTCTCATGGGGCGGGCATGGTCGCCACCGGTGCCGCCACCGCCATGGCGGTAAAACCTAACCTCAATGAAGCGGCGATTTATCAAAAAGAAGCGATTTCCTTTAAAGCACTTGGCGGTGGGGAGACGATGCTGGCGGATGCCGAAAAGTTTGCCAAAGGCATCCATATTTTTGGTAACAGCACCACCGAA
Organism: Arsenophonus nasoniae; assembly: GCF_004768525.1. NCBI lineage: Bacteria > Pseudomonadati > Pseudomonadota > Gammaproteobacteria > Enterobacterales > Morganellaceae > Arsenophonus > Arsenophonus nasoniae. The sequence goes on along the minus strand of NZ_CP038625.1, from coordinate 2,693 downwards.
AACCTGAAAGTGATTAAAGAGGCTTACTCCGTTTTACGCGATTATCATGAAACTGAACTGGTCTCGCCGACGTTGCTTAAGCTTCAATTCGCTACTAAATTTATGTCGTCACATGGCGTAAGCGAATCCGCTGCCCAGGCGCTACGTGACCAGTCACCCGCGGTGCTCAAAATTGCCGAGTTACGTAATGAAATCAACACGCCAGCGCAATTTAAACGCTCGGTTGATATGACGGCAAAATCGATGACCGCCAGTGGGGGGATGGTCTTGCCGGAAGACTACCTGGCGATGCTCAAAACGGGTGGTACCGCCGTCAAACAGCTAGACAATGCAGCGTTTTATTTTGGCACATCCCATCTTATCCAGCAGTTAGGGGGTGACCGAACCGGCACCGCGTTAAACAGTGCCTATCAGAATCTAGTGAAAGGCAAAACAACCCAGGCTGCGATGGAAAACCTGATGGGACTCGGTCTCTTGAAAAAAGGATCGGTCAAATACGGCAAAACCGGTCACGTCACCAAGATGAATAACGATGCATTGGTGAATGTAGAACTCTACAAACGCGACCCTTTTCGCTATCTGATGGACGAAATTGTGCCGCGTATTCGAAAGAAATACCCGCAATTAACCGAATCGCAAATGGAAACCCAAATTGCCCAACTATTTTCCAGCCGTACCGGCTCGGATGTATTTGTGACGATGTACCGGGAACACGCCAACATTGAGAAACAAATCAAGGCCGGCAATGCCGCTTATGGCCTTGAGCCGCTGATTGCCGAAGGGAAAAAAACCGCCCAGGGGCAACAGATTGAACTCGAAGCCAAAAAAGCCGATTTATACCGTGAGATGGGTAATAACCTGTTGCCGCTCTATACTCAGGGGCTTGAGATGCTGAACCAGCAATTAAGCAAATTAACCGATTTTTTCAAATCTCACCCCACCATGACCCGTTATTTTGGCGTGGCACTGGCGGGATTTGCGGCACTGATTACCATCGGCGGCGTTATGGCATTAGCCATGGCGGCACTGACGGGGCCATTAGCCGCCGTCAGACTGGGTTTAAGCCTGTTAAGTGCAGGCTTGCTCCGCTTAACCGCCGTGGCATTATCCAACCCGATGGTGTTAGTTATCACGGCAATTGCCGTCGCCGCACTGCTGATTTATCGCTATTGGGATAACATCGTCCCCTTTTTCAAAAATTTGTGGGAAAAAACGGTTCGGTTTTTTGCCGACGGCTATCAAAAAATCAAGAACAGTATTAAAAATTTTGGCAGTGAACTGATTGATAACCTGAAAAACGGCGTAATGGAAAAATGGCAACAGTTAAAATCGTTGTTTTCCGAGATTAAAAACACCGTCACCGATTTATTACCCGACTGGATGGTCTCTGAGGAAACCAAAACCTTACGCACGACCCAATCCTTGACGGTATTAAATGCCGGCATCAAAGGTGCAGGGCTGTTTGATACGGGGGGCGTTATTCGCCGCGGAGGTGCAGGCATTGTCGGCGAGAAAGGCCCAGAAATTGTTACCGGCCCTGCCCATGTAGTCAGTCGCCGCCATACGGCGGCCTTTGCCGCTGCCGCGCTGACACTAAGCCATGCGTATGCCAACCAACCCATCCACCCTTTTGTGGCCGATAAAACCGACGCGGCGGTGATCCGGACACCGCACACAACAGCACCGTCAAACGTTCACATTACGATTAATGCCGCCCCCGCCCAGTCGGCGCACGATATCGCACAGGAAGTGAGCCGCCAACTCCTTAAGCTTCAACGTCAACAACAGGCGCAACTACGGGGACGGTTTAGCGACAACCCGGAGGAATATTAATATGCCGATGGCCACATTAGGATTGTTTGTGTTTCAACTTAAAACCGCCCCCTATCAGACCCTGCAAATCAATCGGCGCTGGCGCTATGGGTTCAACAGCCGATTAGGTATCCGACCTGCCTTTCAGTTTATTGGCCTGGATAATGACGATATCACCCTATCCGGGTCACTTTATCCGGAACTGACCGGCGGCAGATTATCCCTGATGACGCTCGAAGCGATGGCGGAAAGCGGTAAAGCCTGGCCCTTTCTGGACGGTGAAGGCAATATTTACGGCATGTTCGTGATAGAAGAAATCAGCCAAAGCAAAAGTCTTTTTTTTGCCGATGGCGCACCCCGTAAGATTGAATTCACCCTTAAGTTAAAACGGGTCGATGATTCCCTCTCCGCGATGTTTGGTGATTTAAATGAACAGATGAAGGGTCTTTTCTAATGCGCTTTTTCAACACGGAAAATATCCCCGCGTTTGCGCTAACGGCGGGCAGCAAAAATATTAATTCGCTGATTGAAGGCCGATTGATGTCACTGACGCTGACCGATAATCGGGGATTTGAAGCCGACCAGCTAGACATTGAACTGGATGATAGTGACGGCAAACTGGCCTTGCCGCGACGTGGGGAAACGCTGACCCTGGCACTGGGCTGGAAAAACGAAAGTCTCATCCCGAAGGGGAAATTTATTGTCGATGAAATCGAATACAGTGGCACGCCTGACCGTCTGACCTTACGCGCCCGAAGTGCGGATTTTCGCGCAACCCTCAATACGCGACGGGAAGCCTCTTATCACCATAAAACCCTGGAAGACATTGTGACCACGCTGGCAAGTCGCAATCAGTTAACTCCCTGTATTGACGCGACGTT
>NZ_CP038624.1:0-34725 GCF_004768525.1 Arsenophonus nasoniae | reverse complement strand
ATTGTACAACTGCATAAAAAACGACACATTTGGTGCGCAGGCGCGGCGGGGCTACTACTGCAATTTTTGGGGTAAAATCGGATTTTTTCTATCTAAAACAATCCAAAAATCGATTACAGGGAATTTTAGAGAAATCGGTGAATTTTTTGATATTGCAGTTCATATCTGGTTCATAAATCAATTTTAAGCAGCCTGTAACACTATGTACGGCGTTTTCTTGATATAGGTAACCCAATCGTAGCGATTTTCAATTTGATACGCTTAGAATCGATTACAGGCGGTTTTAGGTTTTTGATGCCGTCAGGCATGGAAGGCGATACTCAATAGTGACAGAGAATGTTAATAGTTAAATCGCCGAAGCCCGCAAAGCGGTGAGAGATTGATATATTGCACGTAACCCATGCGTAGCATCCCTGCTAAGCCGATTGGCACGATATGGCAGCGAGTATGATGTTAATTGTCAAAGATGAGGTATTGAAGCAAGGTTTGTTGATAATTATTCTCAATTGTAATAAGGTATAGTTATATTATTACATCAATAGTTTTACTCATTGCTTCTAGCCAACACCAGCCTGTTGGCTTTTTTTTGCCAGAATATTTATTTGACCGCTTCTTTCAAAGTTTTACCCGCTTTAAAACTGGGTATGTTTGCAGCAGCAATTTGAATAATCTCGCCTGTTTGTGGATTGCGCCCTTCTCTGGCTGCTCTTTTCTTCATCTGAAAGCTGCCAAAACCAACGAGTTGTACGTCATCTCCGGCCTTTAGCGCTTCTGTCAAGGTTTCAATGAATGCGTTCAGTGCCTTCTCTGAATCTTTTTTGGTTAAGTCAGCTTTTTCAGCAATTTGATTGATGAGTTCTGTTTTGTTCATGTTGTGCCTGAGTTAGTAGATATTTTATATCCTAGTGATGCTAGCTGTAGCAACTGAATAGTGCAATGTTTCTGGTTAATTAACTCAAAAAATCTTTTTTATTAAAATCCCGCCGCTCGCCACAAGTCTGTGACCGAGCGAAGCGAGTGAGCAGACGAGGAAGCGGAATATCACAATTAGCAAAAAAGAAATACGGTCACTCAGTAGTAACATATTTTTCAATTAAGGGTTTTTGTTAGAAAAAAGTTATCCACAGGCACTTTACCTTAAAAGACTTTTCTTTTCTTTTTTTATTTAAAGACTTAAAAACTTGTAGGATGCTAAATACATTATAAGTGAATTTATTATATGTTTAAAATATAAATGTTTTTTTTATTAAACATGAGAGGTTTTCCGGTTAAACATGAGAGGTTTTCCGGTTAAACATGAGAGGTTTTCCGGTTAAACATGAGAGGTTTTCCGGTTAAACATGAGAGGTTTTCCGGTTAAACATGAGAGGTTTTCCGGTTAAACATGAGAGGTTTTCCGGTTAAACATGAGAGGTTTTCCGGTATTATCCCCAGTAAAGTAAACATGACATTTTTTTATTGAAATATCATGTTTTTAATGCTAGCTTTAATGAAGGTTGAATAAAAAAATGAGATTGGTAATGAATAAAACAGCCGTTTCAAGATTAACAAAAGTGAGGCACCGAAATGAGTTGAATTCTACTCTTTCATCTTTACCTATGAGCGCAAAAAAAGTATTGTTTTTAGTGTTAAGTCAAATAAATACAAAAAACGAATTTGATGACAACCACATTTTTTATTTAACTGCAAATGATTATGTTAAATGGGTAAATGTTAATATAGATACAGCATATTGTTCTCTAAAAGAAGGTGCAATAATACTTGATAATGTCTTATTGAAACTTAAGCACGAAGAAATAATAGAGCTTTCTGACGAGCTACAGCTTCCATTTACTAGTAAAAACGCTCCTGACTATATAAATTTAAGTTTGACTGAATTTTCTGCTTATTATAAAAACGAAGGGAAAATAGGTATTAGATTTACAAAATCTGCAAAGCAGTATTTATGTAAACTAGTCGGCTCCGAAAAAAAATATACCACCCAAATTTTGTTATCTGTTGTTAAACTTTCTAGTGTAAATGCATCCTCTATTTATCAATTGATAAGAAAAAAAATAAGCAATAACAGTAGAATCAAGTTTTTTGATATTTCTATTAATGAATTAAAAGATGAAATGTACTTATATGATGTAGATAGTAAAGGCAGAAAAGTATATAGCTATCCAGAATACCCGTTTTTTAGAAGAGATGTATTAAATAAGGCGGTTAAAGAAATAATAAAATGTACAGAAATAAAGGATTTAAAATTTGAGGTTATTGATAAAATAGGAAGGAAAGTAAATAAGATAAGGTTTACTTTTTTTATCAAAGAGTATGATACTAAACAAAACTTTACTATAGAAGAACAAGAATTTCTAGCTGATTTCGATAAGAATGTTCATACACCAGTAAAAAAACGAACTTATAAAAAACAGTAATTAATAATCACTCTGCATTTGTGCTAGTAACACAAATGCAGAGCTAACCCAAACCCTAAGACAACTAGGAGTTGAGCTATGCGAAATAGTACGCATATTGCACGCATAATGAAAGCGTGCAACATATCAATCGAGCAGCTTTTGAGCTTTGCTCACACGTCAAAACACCTTACAACCCGTCAGAGCGAGTACCTTCGTAATATTGGGGGTGCAGCATGAACTCCGAGATGATTAAATTCTTTTTGAGTGGTGGTGTTCCCTGTGGTTTTGCAGATAGTGAAGGGGAAATTAATGCCAATGCTAAAATGATAGATTTTCTCGGTTTGAATAAAGATGCGCCTGAAATGGTGACTTTATTAGAGAAAATCCGCACTGAAAAATCACCGTTTTTTGTCATTATTAATCTGCTTTCTGACTTCAAAAAGTCACCCACCGTTTGGCAATTCCGTTTTCTACCGCTTTTTGGTCACAATAAGGAGTACCTAGGCACTTTCTTTCACGCTCACGAGTTCCTGTTTTTGTCACCGCTGGATTATGTCGATGGCATGCAGCCTTATGCGGTCACCACGGAACAACCAAATGACATATTAAGCCGTAGAGAATGGCAAGTATTGTTTTTCACGATGCACCGATTCAGTAGCAAAGAAATTGGTAGACGGTTAAATATTTTCCCCTCAACGGTTGAATCGCACTTGAAGGCTATCTACAGAAAAGTCGACGTGCATTCAGCTTGTCAGCTAAGGGCATTTTGCAAATCAAAAGGTTTTGAGCGCTATATTCCATTAGATTTTATTGAGAAATCTAAATGTATATCAACTGTCTATTATTCAAAGGTTAGGGAGGTTTATGGTATTTAAAACTAATAATTTTTCATATTATTATTCCATATTTCCTGAACTAACGCCTTCTCAACTAAAAGTTTTTGTGCTGTACAGTAATGTCTATAAAATTGATCAAATAGCACTTGAGCTTGATATTAGCGTAAATACCGTTTGTGAATATTTAAAACGGATAAAAGAAAAGTATCAGGTTAACTCAATGGTTGAATTAAAGTTATTATTCAACAATAGAATACAGTCATATATCTTATATACGATTGAGAAAATATGGCGGTAAAATCAATAACTATCCGCATATTAAAGTATGTGGATAGCTTTGTATTTATTGGTTAATTGTTTTTAAAACTTCATCAGGTACTGTCGGTCTTCCATTAATTATACAAGTTGCTGTAAAAATGGCTTCTGCATATACAATATTATCAACAAGTATTTGCTGAAAAAAGTTAATCCTATTTTTCTTATCAGATTTCTGTGTAGAACAAGTCACATTAATTAAATCGCCTTTTTTTAAGCTTTTTTTGAATTTAATTGAATACTCTAAAAGTGTATGAATATGCCCTTTTTTAAATTCTTCTTCTAAATCTAATTTTGCACATTCTTTCATAAAAGCATGCCTACACCATTCCATATAAAAAGGATAATATAGTCCATCTACAACACCTTGAAAATCCAAGTGTTCATCTTTTATTTGATATTCTTTAGTAAACATTATTTAATTCCTTAAAAAAATTCAAAAGCTCAAAACGCATTGGTAGAATAAAATTCTCAAAGTCTTCTTTTTTTATATCTTTTGATGTACAAGTATTTATACTTAAGCTAATGTTTTCACTTAAACCATAAATAAAACTTATTCCATGATAAATATTATTACTTTCTCGTAATGCTTTTATTTTATTCTTTGGATCTGTTTTTAAAACATCATCCCATATAACAGTACTTGTTTCTCCTTCTTTTATTTTGGTTAATTCGATACCCACTTTAATTAAAAGACTATCTTTATGTAATCCATCATAATAAAATTTCTTATCCCATCCAGCATAACCGTTACTTTGATGATCTGTTATTTGATTATCTATCACAAGTAAGGTTGATGCATACGTTATTTTTTTAAAATGACTTAAAAAATCAATTAATTTAGCACTTTGGGCGTTAAACCCTATTTTTATTTTTTCCTTATCCATCTTATTTTTTTGCACTCTTTAATGTTAATTTTTTCGATTTCTATTTCATCTTGTCTTTTTAGTAAAATATTTTTCTCACTGGCTACATACATTATTCCGATATATAAATTATTATTTATATCTTCGATAAAACAGAGTTTTCCATGATTATCATTTATATTGTTTACTTTTGAGGCAATACAAATCTCGCCAAAACTAACATAAGGTTCTCCATACGTGCCGCCAATTTGAATAATTTCACAGCCTTTCATGTTTCTTGCAGCAAGAATAAACAGAGTATCTTCATCAAGGTTTTTATATTCTATAAATTGAGGGGGGAAACCTTCGCCATTACAAAGCCACTCAGTAGAAACATATAAGCCATTATTAGTAAAAAAATCAGCAATGTAAGAAATTAAATTATTTTTTCTCTTTGGTATAACTTTGTCAGCTTCCCAACGAGTATATGATGCATAAGATAAACTTTCCTTTGTTGTTGTTTCATTTATATGATTAACAACCTCCTGTGCAGTGGTGTTTGTGGCAGCTCTGCAACATTTTAATCTCTTTCCTAAAGTATCAAGCATAATAATTACAAAAGTGGTTGTTATTAATCATAATCATAACTTTATTAATGTAAGTAGTCAAAATAGAGAACTTAAGTAAGTTATTAAGTATAATAAATTGCATTAATGTTTAATTTATGTATTATTTTTATATTTATATTATTGGTTTAGGATGTATTTACGATGAATATGTTTGATTTGAATAAATTCTCACTCTATAACGAAATCTTCAACGAGTTAACACCAGCACAACTAAAAGTTTTTGTGCTGTACAGCAATGCTCATAAAATTGATCAAATAGCGCTTGAGCTTGATATTAGTGCGAATACAGTTTGTGAGTATCTAAAACGGATTAAGGAAAAGTATCAGGTCAATTCAATGGTTGAGTTAAAGCTATTATTTAACAACAGAATCCAATCTTATTTGTTGCACTTTGTAAGTGTTTTTATTGTTAATGGTAGATTTTATAAAGATAAAAAGGTATGCAGTTTGTCACCAAAAATAGAGGGATTACACACCTTTGATTCTCTGTCATAATAATTTTATTAAAAAAATAAAGTTATTTAATTTTTTGATATTTAAGGGATTTATATGTTCAAAGGGTTATCACAAAGAGGAAAAAATATTTATATCGGGGCGGAATTGAAAGACAAGCTAGATAAAATTGTACTCGATATTGGTCATTATATCGGTCGTCCAATCACTGTTTCCGAATTTATCCGCTATATGGTTGAAAAATATAGCGATGAGGCAAAAGATAAACTTAAAGAAATCTTGGGGAGTGTTGAGGAAAGAAGACAGATAAAAGAAGATAAATTTTAAAATTTGATGATAATATTTAAGTTTCTCAATGTTATCAACAAAGAAGGAAAATGAGTGATGAAAAAAGTAATTGGAATCATATTAACTGGGTTGTTATCGGTTTTTTCTTTAACTGGTTGTGGTGATGACGGTAAATTGGCTGGAACTTATCAGGGGCATGATCAGGTTCGTGGGGAACATCGTTATCTTTTAATTAGCAAAAAAGAAGGTTATCAACTTCTGTTACAGAATAGCAAGACGTTTTCAAAACCTGTAGAATTTGAAGCAGCTGAAGAAAAAGGATTCTTAAAAAAAGAGGGAGATTATTTGGTCAAGACACCTGATAACATGAAGTTTTTTGAGATAATTGACAAAAATCAACTTAAACAGGTTAACACTGGTCATATTTATACAAGGATTAGTAATGATGAAAATTAAAAGGCATTGTTTATGCTTGAAGCAGCTGCGTTAAGTCTGCTAATTAGCCAATGTGCCCCTGATGTCAGCCCAGAGACAGTAAAAACCATTATACAGGTTGAATCAGGGGGGAACCCTTATGTGGTGGCGAATGTCACCGATAAAACAAGCCATCGGTTTAATAGCGAAAAAGAGGCAATTAACTTTATTGATAAACTCCAGCACCAGGGAAAAAAATACAGTGCCGGATTAATGCAGATTTATGTTGAAAACTTTAAGTACTATCCATTAACCAATAAAACGGTTTTTAATCCGTGTCAAAATATCAAAGCAGGAGCAGCAATTTTAAAAAAATGCTTTTTACAGGCAAAAAAAGGAAACATTGATAATCAAACGGCAATAAGAAAAGCAATGAGTTGTTACTATTCCGGTAACTTTACGCGTGGTTTTAAAAATGAAAAAGACGGTAAAAGCTACGTGCAGCGCATTGAAGAAAAAATATTGCCTTCTTCTTATATCGTGCCAGCGATTAAGAAAAAAGAAGAAAACGAGGAGGAAAAACTAACAGAAAAGAAAAGTAAAAGCGCGGTATTAACAAAAAACGAAAACGTTATTCAATGGGATGTATTCGGAGACTATTAAATGTTTTGGTTAAAAAAAATAAAACCTGAATCCGGTCAGGTGTGGCTTCTGCTGGCCTTTTGTTTGCTCGCACTCCTTGCGTTTAATCCTGCTTTTGCAGCCAGTGGCGGATTGGATAGTTTAGAAAAAGCCACGAATGCGCTTAAAGATATTTTAGGCTGGTTAAAAGGCTTTGTGATTGTCGCCTCCATTCTCTATATCGTTTATCTGGTGGTGATGGCGATTGCAGAGAAAAAGGCATGGTCTGATGTTACGATGGGACTTGTTTACTGTGCCATCGCGGGTGGGGTAGTGATGGGTGGCGAATGGGCAACAACCCTTTTCACCTAGTTTAAATCAAAATGGCATAAATGGGCTTTGCCTTTTATGCCATGGGGTAAAGTAATTGTGAGTAACGAAAGTTATAAAAAGGCACCAGAACTTGAGAGGCAATACTTAAGTTTTAACGGGTTTAATCGCCCCGCGCTTATCATGGGTGTGCCGCTAATGCTCTTGTTGCCGCTTTTGATGGTGACGATGTTAAGTACTTTCACATTGGTACATTTCTTCGGCTTGGTTGGTGGCATACCGATACTCATTGCAGGAATCATTATTTTTTTGGTTCGTATCTTAACGGAAAATGACCCCAATGCGCTGGCAGTGTTGAAATGTCGATTAAAAGGGGTTGTCGTTAGAAAAGGAAAATCAACGATAGCGATTAGAGGATAAGATGAGTACGATTAATAATATTTCGGTTAAAAAATTCATCCCAAGTTATACCTATCATGTTGATGAAAATATTGTTTATTTAAAATCGGGGAAATTAATCACCACATTCGTGATTGATGGTTTTCCTTTTGAAGCAACGGATGATAATCAAATTGTCAGTTATTTCGAAAAAGTGAAAAACTTCTTGTTAGCCATCGGGAAAGAAAAACATCTTTTTATCTGGACGCATATTATTAAAAAAAATATTCAGGTCACTGGTAACTATCATTTTGGCGAAAATAATTTTCTGCAAGGATTGAGTAATAAATATATCGCACAATTCAATAGAAAAGATTTTTTTAAAACGACTTACTTGCTGACAATCGGAATCCCTGTCAAAAAAGATTCAATTCAGCAAGGAATTGATAAGATGAAGGAAATTATCAGTCAGGGTCAAGCGGTTTTTTCTGAGATGAATACCGGAATTCTGGGCGTGAGGGATAGTTACCTGAGTGATATTGCCAGCCAATATCTTGCTTATTTGGTCAATCACAGTGAAACTGCAATCCCGCTTTCCGGTACAGAGATACAATCTTCGATTGTGAACAGTGATAGTTTCTTCGGTTTTGATGTGGCAGAAATCAAACATTTTGAACGGGAAGACAATGTTTATTGCACCAACTATATAGTGAAAGATTTTCCAAGGGGAACCACAATTGGTCAGTGGGATTTTTTATTAAAACTCCCGTTTGAATTTATTTTGACCCAATCATTTCTGGTTGATGCAGCAACCAAAAGTATCAAGCAATTGCAACAACAGGTAAACAAACTCACCTCGACGAATGATGTTGGGGTAACACAACAGGAAGAACTGTTCGCTGGACAGGAAAGTATACAAAGCAATGAAACCCTCTTCGGCTCTTATCATGCGGTATTGAGTGTTTTTGGCAACAGTGTTGATGATGCAAAAGAAAACGGTACAAAAATCGCCTCAGAATTTATCACCAGCGGGCAAGGCTTTCGATTCGTTAAATCAACCGTGGAAGCGCCATTAACTTATTTTTCGCATCTGCCGATGGCAACCTACCGCCCATTACCGTCAAAGCGGACGTTGAGCAATCTGGCGTGTTTGTTTTCGCTACACAATTTCAGTCACGGTAAAAAAGAAGGGAACCCTATCGGTGATGGAACGGCGATTATGCCGTTAAAAACGACGTCAGGGACGTTGTATCACTTTAATACGCACAGTAGTCCACCGCATTTAAATGTATTAGGTCAACCGATAGCGGGTCATGCCTTGATTTTAGGCGCATCAGGGGCAGGAAAAACCACCTTTGTAGGAACCGCCGCCGGATTTTTACAGCGGTTCAATCCTGACATGTTTGTGATTGATTTTAATCGTTCAACCGAGCTTTTTGTTCGTGCCTACGGCGGAAGTTTTTTCACCTTGCAGGAGGGAAAGCCAACAGGCTTAAATCCGTTTCAGTTAGCCGACAATGATGACGAAGAACTCATGGCTTTTTTAAAGCGTTGGGTGAAGCGGTGTGCGATTAATAGCGACGGAACAGTTTGTACGGATAGTGAAGCTGAAATGATAGATAGTGCGGTCGATGCAGTAATGCGATTACCCCGCGCTAAAAGGCGTTTTGGCTTATTGCTACAAAGGATTAATGATACCGCACTGACCTTGAGACTAAAAAAATGGTGTGGCAACGGCGCTCAGGCGTGGGCGCTTGACAGTCCGGTTAATATCTTTGACCCACAAGCGCATAGCAAAGTAGGGTTTGATACCACCGTAATACTAAAAACCGATGGTGGACAAGATCACCCCGCTTGTGAGGCGGTATTAAGCGTTCTGTTTTTCTACAAGGATAGAATGCAGAAAGAAGGCAAATTAATGCTATCGATTGTTGAAGAATTCTGGAAACCCGCCAATTTTCCAATGACACAGGAAATGATCAAAGAGTCGTTAAAAGCGGGAAGAATGAAAGGTGAGATGATGTGGTTAAGCAGTCAATCGCCGGAAGATGCTATTAACTGTGAGATATTTCCAGCCATAGCCCAACAAACACCGACAAAATGTTGTTTGCCGAATCCTGATGCAATTTGGGAGGGTTATCAAAAAATGGGATTGACGCTCAAAGAGTTTTCGCTTTTAAAGGGGCTGGATAGAAATAGCCGGACGATTTTAATTAAGCAATCCAATAGCTCTGTCTTTGCGAAATTGGACTTATACGGATTTGATGATTATTTGCCCATTATTTCAGGCTCAAAACAAGGGATTTCACTTTGTGAGAAAATAAGGGCAGCGGTAGGCGACAATCCTAACGACTGGATACCGGAATTAATTCAACAATTAAAAGCAATCAAAGAAGAACAAGAGGTGAATCTATGAGAAAGGTCTTTCTTGTGCTGATAATGGTTCAAATAATCCTGAATGTTAGTCATGCAGCAATCCCATTTACTGATATAAGAGCTATTTTGGAGGCGAAAGAGTCACTACTTACGGAATTGAAAGAAAAAGTAAAAACAGAAGAAAAGGTAGAGGTCAAACATGAAGAAAAGGTTGATTGCCCTAATACTGGCTCAAATATTCCTTAATTTTAGTCATGCGGCGATTCCAGTTCTGGATTTGAAAGCGATTGCCGAAGCGCAAAGAATGTTTGAACAGGCAAAAAAACAACTGTCTGAATTGGAAGAACAAGTAAAAACAGCTAAAAGTCAATTGGACAGTTTTAAAAAAGAAGCCGAGTTAACCAAAAAAAGGTTTGAAGGGTATTCTGATTTTACAGCAATTTTTGGTAGTGCATCTGCGTATTTAAAAGATAATCTCACAGAAATTAAAAAGGGGTTGAGTGATGCCGATTGGCAAAAAATAAAAAAAGAGAATGATCTTGATTTTAGTCGTGAGGGAGAAATGACGGCGATTGAAAAAAACATCAAAGCAAAATTTGAACAAACAAAACGATTAGAAAAAATGACCGATGTTTTGATGAAGAAAACAGAAAAACTAGACAGTTTGCAAAAAGCATTCAAGAACGCAACGACACCACAACAACGCGAAGAGGTATTAAACACGTTGCAGTTGGAAAATCAGGCTATGCAAAACACCCTTGCCAGCGTCAATCTTGAAATTCAGCGGCAGGAAAAAATGGCAGAAATTGAAAAGCAAAAGATAGCAATTGAGTTCAGTAAGACGAATTTTTCTCAACCTTAAGTAAGGATGTAAATAATGGAAATTTATAAAGATATTTCCAGTTTTTTGAATAAAACTATTACTGAACAGGTAGCAACCAATTTTGACACGCTCTACGGTTATATTTTTCCGTTATGGTCAACTCTGGTGGTCATTTATCTGGTGATTGAAGCGTGGGCGATCATTTACGGTCAGAAGGAAATGTTAATGAGCGAGTTTATTCAACATTTTCTGGTCATCTCCGTTGTTACCGTGTTTATGGGCGCAAGCTCGATGTATGTCACTGAGATCGTGCCGTTTGTGATGAAATCCGGTGAACAGATTTCAGCAGGGTTAACGGGCAGCGAAGGCGGTAATACCATTGATGCGATGGTTAACAAAATTATGGAAATGGGGAAAGGTATTTATGACGATTTTTCCAATCACTCCGCTTTAGATATTTCTGGGAATATTATTGTCGCTATCAAACTTATTTTGCTGATGATATCGGGTGGTTTGTTTGTGCTTTATGCGGCATCTTATCTCATTATGGCTAAAGTGATGGTGGGGATTTTATTATCCCTCGGTGGAATTTTCATTGCCTTTGCCGTGTTTCCGGCAACTCGTCAAATGTTTACTGCATGGATGGGTAGCTGCCTTAACTATATTTTCCTTAATATCGGTTACGCTATTTTGTTTTCTATCATGATGAAGTACTTAACCGATTACATGACTAACAATAGTGCAAAAATTCAGAGTAATGTCTGGGAGGTATTTTCTATTGCGCTAGTCTTTGGTATCGGGATTTTTCTGTTGCAACAGGTGGCAACGCTGATGAGTATTTTAACAGGTGGTGTTGGTATTAACGGGCTGGTTGGGGCGGTCAATGGGTTTGCGAAAACAGCAGCACAGGCAACGGGACTCAGTAAAGCGGCAAATGTTGGAGCGGGATTAGCCGGAAAAGGGGCATCGATGGCAGGAAGAGGCGCCATGAATATGGCTTCATCAGGATTACGGAGTCTCATGAATAAAGGCAAGGTGAAAGGAGGATGATAATGAAAAGAAGTCTTTTATTGATGGTGTTGTTTTTAATAGGCTGTCAGTCAACCAATCCCCCTGACGCACCACAGGCAAGCGGACAATGGAAAACGCTTAATACCACCATTAATGATATTCAGGCGGGTTAAAAATGACAAAAGAGAAAAACGACACCTATTATCAGGACTCAATAACGTTACTGGAAAATACCCCACCTGAGAAAAAACAGGCAGCGGAAATAAAAAAACAAATGTTTGAAGCGGCAAAAATGTTTGAAACGAACATTATTGAGCTTAAACAGAAAAAAATTGGGTTCTTAACCAAAGTCGCGGTTTTTCAGGGGATCGCCATCGTGTTGTTAACCGTCGCCATTACCGGATTAACCCCATTAAAAACCGTTGTGCCGATGATGTTACGCGTTGACAGCACAACAGGATATGTCGATAAAATTAATCCTTATAACGGAGAAAATTCCACCATGGATAGCAATGTTGTTCGCTATTTTGTGGCGCGTTTTATCGAAAATCGGGAAGGTTACGAATGGTTCACCATCCAGAATATGTCAAATTTTGTCGAAAGTACCGCTAACAAAGCGGTGTTAACCAGTTACAAGGGTTATATGTTAAGTGACTATTCGCCGTTAAAACGATTATCAAAAAATTTAAAAATGCTGGTCAAAGTCAATGGCATTACGTTTTTAGATGACGAAACGGCACAGGTCAGATTTACCAAACTGATTACTGAGCCGGATGAAAAACTTGCCGTGGGTTATGAGCCAACAAAGTGGATAGCGACGTTAAAATTTGATTTTACCAAAATGATTAAAACGGAAGAACAGCGATTAATCAATCCGCTCGGTTTTAATGTGGTGTCCTACCGCGTCGATGCGGAGGTGGTGAAGTGAATAAATCGGTTTTCATGATGTTATTGCTTTTTTCGTATGAAGCCTTGGCGGTGGTGATCCCAAAATCATCAGGACTTGACTCCAGAGTACAGGAAGTCTTTTATCAGCCGGATAATGTCACGGTAGTAAAAGTAAAAGAAGGTATCGCCACCCTTATTCAGCTTGAAAGTGATGAAGTTGTTGACGGGGATGCGGCAGGGATGGGATTAGGTGACCCGTTAGCGTGGAATGTTTCCGTGCGAGGCAATAATATTTTTTTGCGCCCCATCGCTGAACAGCCAGAGACCAATATTGCGCTCGTGACCAATAAGCGCACCTATTCTATTTTGTTAAGGAGTGCGGGGCAAAACGCACCCACCTTTTTAATGCGCTTTCGCTATCCACCTAAACCCGTTGTGCCGAACGTATTAACCGGAAAAACAAGACAGGAACGCAGTTGTACGGATGGCGGTTGGGTTAATCTAGCCTATCAAGTTAAAGGCAGTGAAAACTTAACACCTGATGCGGTATGGGATGACGGTATTTTCACCTGTATCAAGTGGAATAATGCGCGGGATTTACCGGTCGTTTATCGGCTATTGCCAGACGGAAAAGAGCAACTGGTCAATTATCATATGAATAAAAACATTATGGTACTGCATGACGTCGCAGCCCAGTTTGTCATGCGGTTGGGACAAAGTGTCATGAACTTAAGAACAGAACACACCCTAAAACGCCGTTATAACCAGAAAGGGACAACCACAAAGCAACGGTTGCAGGAGCGAAATAATGAGTCTATTTGACAAATTTAAACGACACCCTGTTGATAATGAAATTAAAAAAACAACCGAATTAGCGGGGGACAGGCACGATATTCATGTTTTTACCGTGCGTCAAAAAAGAATAAAACACGTGATGTTAATCGGTGGCGTTATTTTGTTGGGGGTCAGCGTGTTATTGATTTTTGGGTTTTATTATTTTAAAAAACCGCCTGTTGTGGTGTATAAACCGAAGCCCGCCGAAGAAGAGCAATATCAACGAAAGGAAAGAACCAGTCAGGCGATCCTTGATTTTAAACGGGCGCAAGCCAGAACAGAAAATCAAACACTGGATGACGTAAAAAAAGACGTGGAGAAAAAAGAAAATAAGGCGATTGAAATAGAAGAAAAATCAGATGATAAAAACATCATTAATCTTGATAAAGAAGAAAAAGATGACAGTCACAATGAGAAAACCTTAACACCGACGGAAAGAAGACGGCAGGGAGAAGTTTTATTATCTGCAAAAGAAATCACCGCGCGCAATCAAAAAGAAAATACAACACCATCGGAGAAGACGAATACCATTGATAACAAGGATTTTTTAAAAGGGGCGAAATATCAGGATGGGCAAGTGGGTTTTATTCGACATCGACCCTTTTTGCTTTCCGCGGGTACTACCATGCCGTGTGTGTTAAAAACAAAAATTATCACCAGCTACCCGTCTATTGCGTTATGTCAGTTGACAAAAAATGTTTATTCCGATGACGGCAAGAATATTTTAATTCGTGCAGGAGCCTTATTGCAGGGTGAACAAACCCGCGTATTAAAAAAAGGGGTTGCCAGAGTTTTTGTGAACTGGGCAACCGTGAAAGATGGCAATGTGCGCGTTCATATTGACGCACTGGGTGCTGATGGATTAGGTGCATCAGGCTTGCCCGCATGGATTGATAACCACTTTTGGGAACGATTTGGTGGTGCGATGTTGCTTTCCTTCGTTGATGATGCACTGGCAGCGGCAGCAAGTAACATTAGCAAAGAAAATACCAGCTTAAGCATTGACAATACCCGCAGTGCGACAAAAAGCATGGCAGAGTTGGCGCTTGAAAACAGTATCGGCATCCCGCCGACGGCTTATGTCAATCAGGGTGAAATGTTATCGGTCATTGTGCCAAGAAATATCGACTTTTCACCCGTCTATAAGAACCAATAAGGACATACCTATGCGTCACGAGATGATTGATTTTTATCTGAAAGAAACGGGATTGCTTGACCATTTAAAACAAAAAAATGTAACAGAAGTGGTGGTGAACAGACCGTTTGAAATTGCCACCGAAGGACAGGATGGCTGGCAATTTCACGATGCACCCAATGCTTCACTGGAGAACCTGATGCATCTTGCTGCCACGCTAACGACGTTTAACAAGGCGGGGATGTTGAACGAAACTAACCCCATTAAATCATTGGTGTTGCCGAATGGCGAACGGGCACAAGTGGTGATACCGCCCGCCTGTTTGGAAGGCACACTATCGCTGACTATCCGCAAACCGTCAACCGAGCGGTTTACACTCAATGATTATTTGCAATCAGGGCGATTTTCTACGGCAAAATATGCCAAAAAAGCCACTGTAGAATTGCGCGAGGAGCAGCGATTATTAAAACAATTATTTGAAGCTGCTCAAACCGACGAGAGTCAACTCCCTGTGTTTTTACAGGAAGGCGTTAATCAGCGGCTCAATTTTTTAATTGTGGGGGGTACTGGATCAGGTAAGACCACTATTGCCAAAGCGATAGCGGATTTATTTCCTCATGAAAGGCGAATTATCACGATTGAAGACGTGCCTGAAATGAGTCTACCGTTTCATCGAAATTGCGTCCGGCTGTTCTTTAAAGAGGGTGGCGTGAGACCAAAGAAACTCATTGAAGCCGCTATGAGAATGAAGCCTGACCATATCTTTTTAGCAGAATTGCGTGGGGATGAGGCGTGGAGCTATTTAGAAGCCTTGAATACAGGGCATGAGGGAAGTATCACAACGATACATGCCAATAATACCTATGCTGCTTTTGCCAGACTCGCGTCAATTATCAAGCAATCAGAAATTGGCCTAACACTGGATATGGAACTCATCCGCCGAACGATTAAATCCAGTATCGATATTATTTTGTTTTTAAATCATTCCTATTTAACGGAAATTTATTTTAATCCCGAAGAAAAAAATGCCCTTTTGGCAGGAGCCTAAATGATGGAAAAGAAAACACCATTAATCATTTTTTTTCTTATCCTGTTTGGTTTTTGTCTGGTTGCCAGTCTCTATACGTCCAGTATGGCATTGCTTAAAGCAACGCATTACCCTGTCACGTTTGAAACGGTGAAATGGGATTTATTTTTAAACACCTATCAAAAATATGGACTGGCTAAACCGTACCTGAAAACCATGATATGGGGGATTATTGGGGGGATAGTACCCATTTTTCTTTATGTTGTGCTGTTCGTGGCGGTGTTGATAGGACTGAGAAAGAAGAAAACGTTACATGGCAATGCAAGGCTGGCAAATGATGTTGACTTGGCGAAGTCTGGCTTTTTTCCAAAAGCGGGTAAAAAACCAAAACATCCGGCAATTTTGATAGGAAAAATGCCCAAAGGGCGCTTCAAAGGCAGCTACATCAGTTATAGCGGTCAGCAGTTCTTAATGTTGTATGCACCCACGCGGAGCGGTAAAGGGGTGGGTATCGTCATTCCTAACTGTCTTCATTTTCCGCAATCTTTGGTTGTTCTGGACATTAAGCTAGAAAACTTTCTAGCCTCAGCAGGTCACCGCAAGGATAACCTCGGGCAGGAAGTGTATCTCTTTTGCCCTGATGGATATGCCGATAGTGAGGATTTAGCGGCAAAAAGACTTCGCACGCATCGTTACAACCCGCTTTTCTATATTCGCCGTGATCCGATGTATCGGTTTGGGGATTTAAGCAAGATTGCTGCCATTTTATTCCCGCTGACAGGCGATAAAAACGATATGTGGACGGATTTATCAGCGAACGTGTTTAATGCGCTGGTGTTGTTTTTGCTGGATTGTGAAAACGAAATGACCATCACGGAAACCGAAAAAACAGTAGCCGATGGCAGTATTATCGTTGAAACGCAAGAACAGCCCAAATACAAAGTCACGTTATCTCAAGTGTTTGATTTATCGGTGCCTAAATCCGGCGTGCGCTTAGGCGAGTGGTTTGAAGAGCAGATTGCATTAAGAAACTCACCCGAAAATATCGCGGCATGGCAGACGTATCTGGCGATGCCAGAAGCCAAGCATTCAGCACAACCCGCGCTCAATCGTCTGTCTGATGAAACGATAACGCTGATGCGTCAGTTTTCTGCTCAAAAAGATGAACAGCAACAAAGTATTTTACTGACCTTTAACGCCAACATGAAAGTCTTTGCCAATCCGATTACGGCAGCGGCAACGGACGGTAACGACTTTGATTTACGGGAAGTCCGGCGTAAAAAAATGACCATTTATTATGGACTCGCGCCGAGCGCGATAGATACCTACGCACGGTTAACCAATCTTTTTTTTAGTCAGCTTTTGAGTGAGAACGTGCGGACATTGCCAGAGCAGGACGCAACACTGAAATACCAGTGTTTAATGTTGCTGGATGAATTTACCTCGATGGGTCGCCTTGATGTCGTACAGGTCTCACTGGCGTTTACCGCAGGCTACAACATGCGTTTCGTGTTCATCTTGCAAAATCGGGAACAGTTAATGGATGCCAAAAAAGGGTACGGCAAGGAAGGAGCGGGAACGATCCTCGAAAACTGTGCGGTTGAACTGATTTACCCACCCAAAAAGGTCAATGAGGCCACCAAGCAGATTTCTGAAACGATTGGTTATATCGATATGAAAATGACTAATAAGGGAAAATCTACGGGGAAATCAACATCAAGGTCAACCAGTGAAAGCATCCAAAAAAGAGCGGTGTTGTTGCCACAAGAGATTGTCGAATTACGCGATGTGAAGCATAAATCAGGGTTACCAATACAGGAGTTAGTGATTAGTGAATTTTGCCGCCCTTTTATCGCGCACAAAATCATATCTTATGACGAACCGTTCTTTGTTGAAAGACGGCAATACGCCGAAACGCATATTCCAGACATTCCGGCTTTAACGGTTGAAGAAGATGAGGTAGCGCAGGCGATATTTATGATGCAGCAACGAGAAAAATTTGCCGAAAATAACACGAATAACGAGGATTTATGAAAAGATTAATTATGGTTTCCTTCATCAGTCTGATGGGGTATATCGGTTTTATGCCTTGCTCACAGGCAGTCAGCGAAGATGAGTGTGCAATCTGGTTATGTTTACCCGCGGGATTTGGAGAAGGCTGTTCTGGGGCGCATCATGCATTTGAAAAACGCCTATCAAAAGGTAAATCGCCTTTACCTAGCTGGCATAGTTGCAGCGAGGACGATGACGAGCAAGCGCCTTATACGTTTGATCGCACCTTCAAGACGTATACAAAATTTTATCGCAATAATAAAACGGTCATTAACAGTGGTAGACCATGCCCACGTTCTGGCTTGGTGCATTTTGGCGATAAAAGTTATTTAGGTGTTGAGGGAATATGTACAGTCGTTGAGCTTTTTGAAATGAAGATGAAAGATGACGGTTCAACTTACCAACACGAAGAATTTCGTCAAGGAAAACCCTTATCGCAAACCAAAGGTTAAATCAAGAGGGTGTGCGTCGTATGCCAGTACGACGCACAGCGTAGCCTTCAATTTATTAACGAAAATAAAGACATTAAGGAAACATTAACATGAAAACTACACAATCAAAGATAATATCTTTAAAACACAAAAGCAGCAAGGCGCTAAAAGTTGCACCCGTATTGTTGTTTTTTTCTTTTTCACCTGTGCAAGCGTTGATATTGAAATCAATTAATGAACGTAGCACGCTACGCGTGAGCGGCGCAGCGGTGCTGCTTCGGGGATGTTAATGAGTTGAGTACTGTTTTATACTCTGCAGTAGGTTAATTTTTTTCAGGGATTCATCTCGATGGCTCGCAATAAATCTCCCAGAAAGCGTAAACCGGTTAAATCAGGCAGGCTGCCCGTCACTTCACGTGCCACAGCGCCTGTTTATCCGAAACGTTTTATGCTCTCTCTCCCACCCGAAAATGATGATGACAGACCGCCTGAATTTTTTTATGACACCCTAAAAGAAGCCATACGCCACTGCCTCCGACTCGGCCCCCAATTTTTTCTCGACACGCAGTATTACCCGCCGCTAGTCACGATTATCAGGGGTTTTAAACAACGCCAAGACCAAGCCGATGACGCTGGATACGACTACACTGAGGGGGGAATAACTGAAAGTCTGCCTGCCGATGAATTCATCACCTATACGGAGCTAGGAATAATCCCTGTTTCCTTTGAACCCTGGGATAAACACACCGATAACTGGGCTGACGAATCTGGCAATTTCTGTTTCTTTGGCAAGATGCCCATAAGGTAATTGAGTCAGATGTATATCCCTCGTCCTGCTAAACTACTTTTCACCATTGATGACGGTTGGAATAAATTCCTCGAAAAATACGGCGATAGCGTTAGTTCGTGGACGAGTTTATCTGTGGAGCGCATGCTTGCCTGCGGCACTTGTGCCATGGGTGTCCGGCGCTATTGTTGCGCTTCGTCTGATTGTTCTCACAGCCGTTTTTTCTGCCAAAGCTGTAAGTCAAAAGCCTGCAGTTCATGTGGCTTTAAAGCCACCGAGCAGTGGTTAGCACAGCAGGTTCATATTTTACCCGACTGCGACTGGCAACACATTACTTTCACCATGCCACATCTCCTTTGGCCTTTTTTTAACAATAACTGGCCGCTACTTAATGCTCTGTTTCGGGCAGCCACTCGAGCTATGCTGCAGTTGGCTCGCAAACAGGGTATCGAAATTGGTATTTTCTGTGCCTTGCATACTTATGGCCGGCAACTCAATCAACATCCGCATGTTCATGTTTCCGTCACTCGAGGGGGTTTGGATAGTAAACATAGTGTATGGCGAAAGCTGTTTTTCAAAAAAAAGGATGTCGAAGAAATCTGGCGAGGGGCTGTTATCCGACTACTGCGTCACAGTTATGATTTAATTAACCCTGGCCTTCTTCCCGGTCTTGGCCATATCCGTGACAAAAAACATTGGCGGCGTTACTTGAGGGCGCAGTACGGACGTTATTGGAAAGTGCACTTTGCTAAAAAAACGAAAGGGGCATGGCATAGTGTTAAGTACCTCGGTCGCTACCTTAAACGCCCACCGGTATCTGCGTCAAAACTGCGGCATTACCGAGGGGGTGCCGTTGTTCATCACTACCATGACCACCGAACTGGCCAGCATCGGCAGCAGACTCTGCCGCAGGAAGAGATGATTAGACGCTATATAAGCCATATTCCGGCCAGGCATTTTAAAATGGTGCGTTACTCTGGTTTTTTGTCGAATCGTAAACGGGGAAAACTATTGCCGAAAGTGTATAAGGCACTTGAGATGACGGCACGTAAAAAACCGGAGAACCCAGGTTTTTCTGTGCTGATGAAAGGATTTCTGCGTACCGATCCGTACAAATGTATTCTGTGTGGCGACAGGCTGCTTTTCACCGGGGCGCAAATGGGTAAAAAAGCAACGGAATTGTTGTCAGAAAGACTGCATAACCTGGAGAAAAAGCGATGGTTACGCAGCTAAACGCAGGATCAATGTGTCTAAAATAAGGAAATCAGGTTAGAAATTACACTCTCTGAGGAAATGTTAACTGGCACTAAACACAATAAATCGATCCCCATCTCCTTTTTGCAATAAGGGATGGCTTTTGCTACTCACTTTAAAAGCGATTCAATTTCCTAACCATCAAGGTGAATCAAATAAACTTGACTCTGGACTTCATTATGTTGTCGGTGATAACAACAAAATTATTAATTCGGAAAAACAAAGTAGTATCATATTTGGTGCTCTCAATGAAATTGACTCAAAAAATAATCTGCCTGAAAACGTGAAGGGTAATAATATCGCTGGAAGTAGCAACAGCATTAAAGGAACCAATAACAATGTGTTTGGATCTGCAAATAGCATAAAAGGTGATGAGAATCTAGCGATTGGCAATAATAGCGATGTTAGAGCGAATAATAGTGTGTCTATCGGTCAATATTCATATAACGAACGCGATAATACCGTGTCTTTTGGCAATAAAGAAACAAAAAGACAGTTAACCAACATTGGGAACGGGACAGAAGATTATGATGCTGTGAATGTGAAACAATTGAATCAGAAAGCACAAGCAGCAATCGATTCTGCAAATCGTTACACTGACGGCAAAATCATTGATACAAAAAATGAGGCAATTAATACATCAAATATGTATACCGACAATCGGTTTAACGCATTAAATAACCAAATAAATCAACGTATTAATCAACTTGACAACAAAATTGACCGAGTGGAAAAACAGACAAATGCAGGGATTGCAGGGGTCACTGCAATAGCGTCAATTCCTTACAGCACCAGTGAAAACTTTTCATTTGGTATGGGTGTAGGGCACTATCAAAACGGGAAGGCCATCGCCGCAGGGGCACAATATAAAATCGCTGATAATGCAAACGTGCGGGTAAACATTGCATGGGACAATACCGACAATGCAAGTGTAGGCGCAGGTTTGGCGATTGGTTGGTGAGGAGAAAAGGAAAAACGATGAATATCTTTAACAAACTTAAAATGGGGGCGGTGGGGTTATTCTGTTTTTTTATGACATCCCCTATTTTTGCGGCAAGTGACCCTTTCTGTTGTCACGCTAAATCAGTTAAGGACATGGTTTCTGAAAACAATATTCATTTATATTTTGGTGTGATATCCGTGCTTTGGGTGTTATTTAAGTTATTCGCTAAATGCACTTTAGAAGAAAAATTATTGACCGTAATCTGTGTAATTTTAATTTGGATATTGTGGTTCATTTAATTATTTAATGATTGTTATTTTTTTATTTCAAATTTAGAAAATAAAAGAATTGAAAAGGAAAAATAAAAAATGATTTATCAATTAACTTCTGTCAACAGCAATTCAAATAGCTTCTATGGTGTGGAAGCTGATTTAACGCTTGAAGATTTTCAACACGCATGTGCCTATGTACAAATCGTCCGAGATGGATTACCCGTTTTGTCATCATGCTTAGATGATTGCGTAGGTGATTGGGATGGGGTTATCTTGTTAAACCGATTTTACGGTTTTAAGCCAATATATAAAATGATTAAACCTGATGAAATCATCGATTTTTATGATAACTGGCATGAGTATGTTTTAAAAAATGATGTAAACAAAATTAATCAGTTTGCTGTCATTAATGCAAGTAGAAAAATTGTTGAGTTTTTTTGTGAAAAAATAGAAAAAACAATTCAGGACTTTCCTCATTTTGAAATTGAGCTAAAGCGATTGCGTTTATTACTGAACGGTGAATGTGTAGAAGAAACGTGGAATTGGCAACGAATAGATGCAAAATACCTAACAGGATTTAAATTATGGGATTCAACTGAACCTGAATTAATTACGGGCGTTTATTAAATTTTAAATTAGAAATTGATACAAGAAAAACATCAAGGCTTTCAATTAATCTTTTTTAAAAAAAAGAGAATGAATTAGTTAAAAGTCAAAAACCAATTATCTTAAATAAGGATTAGTGAGATGCTACTACATCTTTCACCACGGTATTATTTACGTTACAGCGACATTCAACTTGATTTGATTGATGTATCCGTACCAGAATTAAACCTCACATTAAAGGGTGACGTTGATGTTGTTGCCCGTACACCATACCCAAATAAATGTTATCAAATTGCTTGCCGGAAAAAAGGTCGCAAGGCAATTAACGGTATTTTTATTGAAACCGATAACAAAATAACCAATTTCACCCAAATAACCCGATGGGCGGTTAATGGAGAAATTGCTACCCACAAAATACACTTTCATATTCTTGACTCAGATTTCGATGCGATTACCTCCGAAATAATGATGTGGCATCCATTTCATGACCCCCCTTTTTTATCACGTAAAACCAAACTCCATGAAAAATGGATACCCGCAAGTGATCAACCGCGCATGCTGCCGATTCTTGAAAACAAGAAAGAAAGTCAACGAGAACAACAGCGGCGAATTTATAATTTGATAAGTGATGACGGGTTTATCATTGAAAGAACTGAGTTCTTTCCAATCCACACGGTTGAAACTAACCGCATCACAATACCCTTTTGGGGAAATAAACGCTTCCCTTCTCCTGATGATGCATTCAGCGCAAAGATTACGCCTTATGACTATACGTTGAAACCCACAAACAGTGCGATATGCGGGATTGCAGCCCTTCCAGTAGCATTGATGATTAATCAATTACAAAACGATTACGACCCCAAATGTTCCCAAGACAATAATGTCATTCATGTTCTCAATGAAATTAATCAACGAGCGCCTTATTTCTTCACTAACACCAATGATTTAATCAATAAAGCCAAGTTATTTTCATCCACGTATTTAACGAGCAATAAAAATGATTTGCGCTTAATTGACAACGAACTGACACAAAGATTTTTCGTCCCTGATTTTATCGAAGATGAAAATAAAAAAGCCCAACAAGCCAACTAAATAAGAGAGCAAAAAAATGAATTTATATATCGCAGAAAAACCGCAAATTGCCAGCGATATTGTTAAAGCGTTGGATGGTAAATTTACTCGAAAAGAAGGTTATTTTAAATCCGATAGGGATGTTGTCACGTGGTGCTATGGTCACATTATTCAAAGTGCTGAGCCTGAAAATTATCACCCTGACTACAAACGCTGGAAAAAAGAAGACTTGCCGTTAAAACTCTATCCCGTTAAATATCAGCCATGCGAAGGAAAAGAAAAACAGGTTAAAATTGTGGTTGAGCTTATCAAAAAAGCAAACGTCATTATTCATGCTGGCGACCCTGATGATGAAGGGCAATTACTGGTTGATGAAGTCTTGATTTATGCCAACAACACAAAACCTGTTCAACGACTGCTAATTAATGATAATACCGATGCTGCTGTCAAAAAAGCGCTGAATAATTTAAAAGATAACCAGAAATTCAAGGGACTGTTTTATAAAGCCTTGGCTAGAAGTGTGGGTGATGATATTTACGGCAAGAGTATGACTCGTGCTTACACGGTCACCGCCCAACAAAAAGGTTATCGAGGAACACCATTATCGGTTGGACGAGTACAAACGCCAATATTAGGCTTGATTTGTCGTCGTTATCTGGCAAATAAAAACCACAAGGAAAGTTTTTACTATACCATTACGGGCATCTTTGACCACTTAAAAGCGGAATTTGAAGCTAACTGGCAAATTAGCGAAAACGCCCCACAAGATGACAAAAAACGCTTAATCGATAAAGATTTTGCTGAACGAGTAGCGAAATTCTGTGAAGGGAAAACAGCGGAGGTTGTGGCAGCAGCCGTAGACAACAAAGAAACCTCGCCCCCGTTGCCGTTTAATCTGGTGAAGTTACAACAATACATGAATAAAAACCACAAAATGACCGCAGCCAAAACACTGGAAATCACACAACAATTACGGGAAAAATATAAGGCGATTACCTATAACCGTTCAGACTGTTCTTATCTTTCAGAAGAACAGTATAGTGAAGCTCCACAACTGATTAATGCATTAAAAAATCTACACTTGTTTTCTGAGGTAAAAACCCAAGATACACTGAAATCCAAAGCCTTTGATAGTACAAAAGTCACCGCCCATACTGCTATCATTCCTACCATTAATACGCCTGACTTAAGTCAGTTAAGTGATAATGAGAAAACCGTTTATTTAGCGATTGCCCGTTATTACCTTACTCAATTTTTGCCTAATAAACGTTATCAGGAAGCATCAGTGTTACTAAAAATTGACACTGAAACATTTACGGCACGGGCGACAAAGACTACCGATAACGGCTTTACGGAGTTTTTACAAGATAAAGAAAATGAAGAAGTAGAGCAAGATAAAGGTCAATTTGCGATATTGTCAAAAATTCGCACAGGTGAAAAAGTAGATTGTATAAAAGCCACCGTCAACACCAAGAAAACCACCCCACCCCCACTTTTTACCGAGGCAAGTTTACTTGCTGCTTTAGTGAGGGTTGCTGATTTTGTGACTGACGCTAAAATAAAAACACTGCTCAAAACCAAAGACAAGGACAAAAAAGACGAACACGGGGGAATTGGTACGCCCGCTACCCGTCATAGCATGATAGAAAAACTAAAAGCCCGCGAGTTTATTGTTTTGGAGAAAAGAAATCTTATCCCGACGCAAAAAGGACTTGATTTTTTTCAGGCACTACCGGATATTGCCACCAATCCCGATATGACCGCGCTTTGGGCAGAAAAACAGGAACAGATTGCACAGGGAAATCTCACGGTTGATGAATTTGTCGAACAATTGTATGGTGACATTAATCGTCTGCTAGCGGATGATATTGGACAAAACCTAAAGATTGATACCACAACAACGCATCAGACAAGCACCGTTATGTGCTGCCCTAATTGCAACAAAGCATTATTGGATAAGCCTAAACTTGTCGTTTGTGAAGCGCAATGTGGTTTTAAAATATGGAAAACGGTTTGTGAGAAAACACTGACCACAAAACAGATTGAAACACTGGTCAAAAAAGGAAAAACAGGCATTATCAAAGGCTTCAAAAGCAAAGCGGGTAAAAACTTCGATGCAACGTTGATATTGCAGGACAAGACCACAGGGGCAACCCGATTTGAATTCGAAAATAACAGGTAAATTAATATGAGTGAAACAGCCAAAACGCTAAAAAGAGAAGAGGAATACCAGATTATTTCTAAGTATTTTAGTAGTATTACTACTATCAGAAAATTTGCGTTAACAAAAGATTTTGAGTGGCTACAGGAAGTTAAAGACAAACTGGAAGCAGTTATTGAGGAAAACAGAGAACTCTTTGAACAAGCCAAAAAAGAAGCCGAAGAAAAAGAAAAGCAACGCCTTGACCTGATTAAACTCATTGAAGACAGTGGCTTTAGTCTTGATTCACTCTTAAACCCTGTTACCACGGGCAAAATTAAGACGAAGAAAAAAAGTAGTATTAATGCACGGAAGCCAAAATATGAATTTTTAGACGAAAACGGCGATATCCAAACATGGTCAGGCAACGGAAAACCACCCACAGCACTCCAAAAATTACTCGATGATGGAAATGAGCTAGAGGAATTTTTGATTAAATAATGTTCACTAAAAAGGGAATGCCATTAAATTTCTGGAGTTCCCTTTTTTTATATAATTTAATATATTATGATATGTGTAAAATTAACCACATTAAAATAATATAACTTATGTTTGCAAAAGTTTTTTCTCAAAAGTATTCATTGTTTTTTAAACCAGAGAATATTAAAAATTTGTCAATTAATAATTACCACAAAAATAATAACCATAATTTAACAGTAAAAGATGAATTTGTTGATTTTTTCAGCGCTATTTATCTACCTAAATCAAAAAAAGAACTTCATGAATTATATAAAACAATAAATAATAAAAATGCATTTAAGCCATTGCATGAATTAAACGCATTCCATCAAATAAAAAAGCTACAAGATTACTCTAAGAAAGAGTATCAAAATAACTATAAAGCAATATTCAATTACAGTTGTAATGATAAATTATACGTTAGTATATTTTATGATGATCTTTTGTTGAAAAAAAAAGAGATTAAAGAAGATGATGAAATCATTGAAAAATTCATCTGTGATAATTTTAAATACGAATATTTATTCAATAATAAAACCTATACAGACATTGAAGAATTAACTAAAAATTTAATTAAAGATATTAAAGATATAGTTAATTACGACCAAAATGTAAATTTACAATGTATCTATTCAAGTATACAAAATAGAATAGAAGAAATAAGGAATAATATCCCTGAAATAAAAAATATTATCACAAAACTGATTGAATTAGATAAAACATCAACAATTTCTTTTAAAGTAAAATATAAGAATATTTATAACGAAAATTTATCAAAATTACATTTCCTTTTAAACAAAGACAATACTTTGTCAAATAAACAGGATTTGCACGCATTACATAATAAAATAATAGATACCAACTCAAACTATATTAGTGACTATTCAAATGAATTAATATTAGTTACAAAATTATGTGACTTTAGTGTTATAGGTGATATTAATTCTATTTTAAATAGATTATCTTATATGAGAGAAATGACAGAAAATAAAAAAGATCTCCAGAAAGAGATCGATAACGCAATAACAATTGCAAACAAATGGATAAATTTGAGAAATAGCCCTATAAATTCTACAACTTCAAAAAATTGTGGGATCGTTTTAGTCTAAAATATTTAGAGGCGGTATTGTTTTTACCGCCTATTTTGAGAAAAACTTAAAGGCTAAAGCCTGAATCTTGCTCTTGCCGTTGTTGTTTTTTCTGTTCCTGTTTGGGCTGTTCAATCACCTGTTTTTGTTTTGCTTCTTCAACATTGGCTTCCAGTGTTGCCCGTTGCGCTTTCAAAGCCTCCAGTTCGCCTTTTGGCATCGCACGGTTTCGCATGCTTTGATTTAATGACTCTAGTGATTTTTCAGCGTGGCGAAACGGTGAGTCAATCTGGCTGTTTTTGAGACTGGCTAAATCAATATAAACAGGCTCAACCTGACGCATATCAATGTTTTTGGTATCAATGCCCATGCGGTTTAAATCGGCTTCTTTCAGGTCTTTAAGCTGCATAACCATCTTGTCATCTTGCTTAAATGCCACCTTGAAGCGGATAACATTCTCAAATCCATCATTTTGAGGGGCTGGCATGACAATCAGGCGGTTAAAGGCTTTATCATCAATTTTATAAGACAGGTTTTGCCTGTCGGGTTGTATTTTCTCTGGCTCAGCGGCTTTTTGAGGGGTTTCAGGTTGCAATGGAGCCTGTTTGATTTCAAACTCTGAGGTAGCTTCTTGGGGAATTTGCACCGTTTTTTGCTGCAATTTTTCAGCATGGGATAACATCATCTGATGATATTTATCCGGTGACAAAATAATGTTGAGATTTTTTTCAGCCGCCGCAATCGCACAGGTCTGTTTAAACTGCTCACTCCCTGTTAATCGTAATTTACCGCCAAACTTGTTTTTTGCGTATTCTAGCGCCATAGCTGCTTGCGCTTTACTGCTATTACCTGAAAACTCGATATGTGACCCTTTATCAGAAAAAACTACTTCCTGCGTCTTTTTATCAAGATAATCAACTTGTTTTTCTTGCTTACTTGCCAGCAAATCAGCCAGTTTTAGCCCTTTGTTAAAATCTTCCTCAAATTGAAGTGCCTGTTGTTTACGGGCAACCGATTTTTCAAACGTAAAATCACTATCATCATTGAGTATCATATTTTTATTCATGTTAATGTTTCCTTTTAAAATCGCATTTATTTTAGATAAGTTATCTTCTTTAGGCTGCCAATGGTTATGGATGCCATTAATTAACTGTCTTTTTTCACGAATCACCCGATTTAATACATCACGCTTTTGTAATTGTGAAAATAAGATAAAACCGCGCTCAACTTCACGTTTTCTTTCATCCCTAATCGATTTAATCCCCTTCATCGCCTGACGATAATCATCAAACAACTGCCGCCGATTTTCGGAATAGAGCGCGTTTAACGCAGATTGACAATCTTTCTTTGATGATAGCCTCTCCTTGTTTTGTTCAGTCGTTAACGGCTCATGTTTCAATACGGAAAGAAAAGACCTGTTTTTTACCTGTGCATCATTGACCGCAATCAAATCCGCTTTAGCCGATTGCCAATCAAGATTTAAATGTTTCGTTAAAAAATCGCTGGCATTTAAGTTCCGATTTCCAACGTTAAATCGTGGGCTGTTATCCTTGGCAAACGTCACACGGTGATCATGTGGATCGATATTGTATTTGACAGCACAAAACGATAAAAACCGATGCGGATCAATCCTGTTTCGAATTTCACGCATGATCATCACATCACTTTCATCAGGTTGATTTTTCACCTGATGCAACGATTGACTGACAACATCATTTATTCTTCGAACATCCGATGACCATCGCACTGAGCGACTAAAATGTTGTCTTTCTTGTCGTGTTGCTGCCACATCATCACCTGAAAGTGATGGCAATACAGATTGAGATTGCTCGGTTTCTCGTCCTGCAAATCCCTGTAGCTGGTAAACCATGTTGCGTGTCTGCAAAGATGACAATCGCTTTTCTGGTGAGTTTCCTGTTTGATATCGTGAGAAAGGCTTCGTAACACTTCGCTCGGTATTTCTTCCTGATAGTGATCGCTCAATGTCATTCTTTTCGAATCTATCTCCTTCTGAATTATCAAGCTGGTATTTTTCATTATATTGCTTCCTTATTTCATTAAGTTTGTCTTTCTTTTCATTGTCACTTAACACCGCATATTGTTGCCTTAACTTTTGACCAGCAGAATGAATATGTTTGATTTCATGGCTGGTTTTCTCAATCCATGTTGCTAGCCTGTTTTCAATCTGTTTAACAGCGGGTTTACGAATAGGTATTGTTCGGTTTTCAATAAACTGTTTTGAAAACAAAGGACTCTTTAAACGAATAAATTTTTGTTCTTCTGGTAACTTAATACCGATATATTGATTAGCCATTCCTTTATTATAAATTTTTATTTTCCCCATTTTTTTTAAATGAGATTCAAACGCTGATTGCGTAAAAATATTCTCGTTATCCAACGATTCAAAAAGCGTTTTTTTGAATTCCGCTTGCTTTTCATCGAATAAATCGCCTTTCATTCGTGAAAGAACATTGGCGTGGTTAGTGTCACTTATTCTCATCCCATCTTTTGGACTCACTAAATGATATTTAAGATTAATATGTTCTTGGATTGCATCGATTTCATCAAGTGTAGAGCCTTTATTAATATCACCTCTTGGATTTAACGACTTGGTCGTTACTAAGTTTTTTCTCGGAATAACAATATGAATATGAGGTTTTCTTTCAATCAATTGCCCTGTTTTTTCATCATTAAGATACTTCACTTTAGGAATATGCGCCTCAGCATAAAAACAATACTCGTCAGGATGATACGCATTCATCAGAAGATTTTTATACTCTTGAGTAACTTTTTGAAGTATCTCAGAAGAAATAGAAGACTCATAAAAAGAAAGCGATATGTGAATATACCGCTCCTGTCCTTTATCAGGAATTGAATGAATAACATGATGAAGATGTTCAATATTACCCGCTAACATTAATCGATTATCCAGTTCATCACGGTTTAAAGCGCGACCTTGCTTAATGCCATTTACCAGATAATCAACAATGCCTTTATTTCCGCCACCAATTCTACTTATCATGTTCAATACCTGATAAAAGATTGTCGCTAATTGTATTAAGAATAGTTAGCCATCTAATTAAACGTTGCTCTGTTATCATCCCGTTTTGATAAGCAGTATTAATCTGCTTCGCGATCTGATTAATGTTATTGCTGGTTTTATTAAAGTAAAAAAGCAGACGGTCATATTTCTCTGAATTAATTTTATTATGAATATCAGGATCTAACTGCTTGGTTAACAATAATCGGAAAAACTCAGACTTTGATAAACCGAGTGTATCGATGACTTCTTTAAACGGTGCATATTCTGATTCTGTCAGCCTGAATGTAATATGAATATTTTTATTATCTTTTTTCATAGGCTCGTAGAGCCTCCATTTTTACGATAGTCAAAATGTATGGGGTTTAAGGGGTTTACCCCTTAGCACAACGATTGTAGCAAACATTTTAATGTTTGTGTACAATCGATCTCGTGCCTAAAAATATATTTCGTCAATCACTCCTAAGTGAATATATCACATATATAGCACTATAATATATCACTAATAACACATAAATAGCCTTATTGTACACAACAAACACAAAAATAACCCACTTATAGCACTTTAATAGCATTAAAGTATCACTATTTTATTTGACAAATCATTATTCAACGCTTACAATGTTTTAATTAAAATTAATTGAGGTATTTTATGGAGGATATTTATAAAAAACTGATAAATGAAATTCATTTATTCATAAAAACATATAAAATCAATACCGAAAGAAAAGGAACAATAAAACGAATAATTGCTAATCATATCCAGTTAATATTAGAATTAAACAACTTCTTTACGCAAAAAGAATTAGTAGAAAGACTTAATCAAGATTTGAAAATAAATATTGATTATAACTATTTTAATAGAACAATTAATTCATTAAATAAAAAAAATAAAATTCACCATCAAGTAATAAGTAAAAAACAAAATATATTATCTAATAATCACAAAGGTAATGATAACTCAGTAAAAACAGATAAAAAATCGTCTTTATTTTCTCATAAAGAATACCCATTAAGTGAAATAACACCAGAAAAAAAAGACAAACTTTCACACCTTAATTATTTGAGTGAAATGGCAAAAAATAAAGTCATACAATATGACATAACAGAGGAAGAACTAAAAATGATAGGAGTTAACTTTATTCCTGACAAATCAAAAGTTTTTGAAGAAATCTCGAAGTATTGTGAAAAAAAAGAACAAAAATTTAAAGAAGAATTTCTAACAAAAATGTTTAAAAGAGGCGGAAAATGAAAATTGTAGTATTAAATAATAGTGGAAATGTTGGGAAGTCAACCTTATGTCAACATATGCTTTATCCTCGTTTATCTGATTGTGAAGTACTCAGGGTAGAAACGCTAAACAGCGACGGAGAATCGACAGGTGAAAAATTAAGTGCGAGTGAATTTGATTCGATCTTTGAAACAATATTAGGCTCTAATAATATTATTGTGGATGTCGGCTCATCCAACATGGAACAATTTTCATCTAAGCTCAAAAATGAATTTTCAGGATCTCATATTTTTATTGACACATTTATCATTCCGGTAACACCAGATGAGAAACAACAACAAGATACCATCACAACGATATTATTATTAAATTCCATTGGTGTACAAAATGAGAATATAAAAATAATTTTCAATCGGGTTAATCCGCAGAAAAAGATAAGTTCACAGTTTAGCACGCTTTTTGAAAATAAGGATTTAGCAACAATTGGTTTTTCTTTAACAGAAAATACTCCTACCGTATTAGATTCTAGTCTTTTTGCTACACTAAAAAAAGCAGGAATATCATACAATTATATACGTGATATGGATGCCGATTTCAAATCACTTGTAGAAAATGCAGAGGACAAAAAAGAAAAAGCTCAAATCCAGTTAATGCAATTTTACCGGATGGGATTCGATTCTTATCAAAAGAATCTTCAATCTGCATTTAACGCATTAAACTTAACAAAACAGGATTAAAATATGAATAATGTAACCAGCAACACCACAGCAGCATGGGAAGCCGCACAGGATGATGATGGACTAAGAAAAGCAGCGCTTGAAAGACTCGTTGAAGGATTTTTTGAAATCCAAAATCAAATTAAGAATCTACCAGATACCATCAATGATGCTCAACAAAAACAGATTGACTTGACAACAAAAGAATTCGCAAAAAAAATTGATGCCATCAAATTGGCTATCGATCAACTCCCTACCGATCTCGATCAACAGGTGGAAAATCTACGGGCTATTACCAGTGAGTCAAGGGCAGCTATCGAAGAAAAAGCCAAAGAGATTGACATGAAGATTGACTATCAAAACTCAACCTCTCTCAGCATCTTATCAAAATCGATGCTTGAATCAGTTTCTCTCTTTCAGGATCATCTCAACAAGGCAAAAGAAAATGTACTCAAAACGATTGAAGTCGATATTGGCAATCATTTAAGAGAAAATGAAAGCACTTTACGGCAAACGGCTTGGATAATTATTGGTGTAACGGTTGCAATTAACCTCATTAGCATAGGGACAATGTATTTTTTGCGGTGATAATCGATAAGATAGACTAGAAAAGTAGGTAAAAATGAACGAAGAAAAATTAATAACTTGCCCTCATTGTCGTAGTGAAATTCCTCTCGGCGCTAATGTTTGTAGAGGATGCCAAGCAGAAATAACTTACAGAACCCCAAAATTTTTTATTATAATAGGGTTCTTATTACCTATTTTTTTTGGGTGGTATATCAGTAGATATTCCTATGAAATTTTAGGGTTCAATGATCTTATATCCAAGATATTTTGGGTTGTTATCACTGTTATATTTTGGTGTATTGCATATAAAATATGTGATTATTTTTTTCATGAAAGAATTCATTTTGAACGTAAAAAAAATACATAGTAAAAGACTTATCATCTTAACGCTCTGAATAGAGAGCGTTAAGAGTTTTAAATAAAAAAATCACTTTATTTCGCCTACTCTTTGGAGGATTTTAAATGCAGTGGCTTTTTGTTTTGGTGAAATGTTATTCCACTGCCGATATGAAGTGATGACGTTATTTAAAAAACGGACTTCCCAATTTGTTAGTGCCGGATATTTTTTCCACAGAGTCGCATTTTCTGCATGAGCAATTAATTCAGATTCCTTCATTTATCTTTATTTCGCCTTGCCAGACGTTGCAAATTATCCTCAACATCCGCTTCGGTGACCTCTCCGACTATCTGACCGTCTTTATCATAACGAAACGCCTCTAACTGGATAAGTGCCCGATAATCAGCGTGATGACCAATACTCCCTAAACACGCTCTCAAACGCTTTCTGGCTATCGGTAATGACTTTTCCTTCACTTCTTGCCACATATCTTGTTGTATACCAATTTTCATGGGTCTCAATTGATTTTCAGGAAATAGATTAGGCCAAAAGACGCTGATTTGTGAAATCGCTTCCTCTAACGGCAATCGCTTTTTGGGCGGTGTGGGTGGTTTTGATGTTTTAACCTTCATTTCCTGTTTAGGTTTAACAACAGGTTTCTTGGGTTGTTGTTTTGCTACTTTGAGAGGATGAGGCTTTTTTGCCTGTTTTTTGGGCGTAGCATTGACCCAGACCTTTTTACCGTAAACAGCGGTGCTTGAGGTTTGTTCTTCTGGTGAAGCCTTTCTAGGGCGATTGAGGCTTAATTTCTTGCGTTCTGTCATCGTTTTAATCTTTAAACAGGTTACTCATTTCAGTATCAGTCAAACCCGTAAATTTCATCACAGATTGTCTGTCCATGCCTGTTATTAGCATTTGTTTTGCTATCTCAAGTTGAGCTTCAAGTTTACCTTCTTGAACGCCATCATTTTTACCTAGCTGATAGCCTTCCTGACGACCTTCCAGCTTTCCTCTTTGTAATCCTTTTTGTAACCCTTCTTGTAACCCTTCTTGTCTTAATGCTTGAGCAATAGTCATAAGTGCTCCTTCGTGTTTCTCTGATTGTTTGGCTATCTCAGTGATAAATTCCATTGGCTTTTGAGCGTTACCTTCTTGGATAAGATAGTTAAACAGGGTGATAACTTGATTATCGGTATAATAATTATACGACAAGAGTTTAACAATACTATCGAGTAGTTCGGTCATATCCCTTCTGCGAATGTGTTTTTGCAGCAATTCTAATAGCGCCATTCGCTTGTGTTGCATAATCTCACCATCATCAAGTGTGGTGACATCGGCTAACTTAAAAGGATGGGTGTAGATACGCTCTGCTAATTCCTTGTCTTCAAAACAATCCAACCAATTCGTGCTATAGGGGTGAGGACTTCGTTCACCACAATAAAATAAAATGGGAAACACTAAGGGTAATTGCTTGTTTCCGCCCTCTAGATGTTTCTGCATAGCAGCAAGGCTATAGCGCATCAATCGCCACGCAATGAGCTTATCAGGTGTGGACTGGTGCTCTATGAGAACATAGATATATCCACTTCCCTTTGTTGTACTGACTGAATACAGAATATCACTCTGGTAATTTTTCATCTCACTATCGATAAATGAGCCAGATTCCACTTTGAGGCTCTCTAAGTCACACAGCGCTTTAATCTCATCGGGTAGCCAAATGTCGAAGAAGTCTTTTGCCGTCTCTTTCTCACTTAAAAACTGCTTGAATACGGCATCGTGTGGGGTTGGGGTAAATTTTTTACTCATCTGATATTTTCGTTGTTTACATAACAAATTGCATCATAACAAACGAATACACTATATTGAACGAGCAATCTTTTCATTACATGACATTAATCCTTATCATCAAAACACCTCGTTAACCACACGGGGTGTTTTTTTTGAAAACCTCAGACTTATTTTTCAATAAAAAATAAGTGCATAATTTTGCATAAAAGTGCATGGATTTGCATAAGTTTTTGCCTCACTTAAATCACGGTAAAGGCCAGTACTGGTCTACGCTTAGTGGC
>NZ_CP038623.1:0-46250 GCF_004768525.1 Arsenophonus nasoniae | reverse complement strand
CCGTAACTTCTGACGTGGATTTTCGTGTCGCCAAAAGGCTTTTTTGAGTTTTTGGTTAAATACCTGTTGTTCCGCTTTTTCTCTCGAAAACTCAATTGCACGAAGTATTTTCCTTCTTTTGACGTTATCTCTCTTTTGAAGAAAGATGATTTTTTGGGGCATACCTCTCTCCTGAACGCTATATTTTGATATTTCTGAATTTCAGACGATAACAACCCTCGTAAATACGAAGATATTAAATACGATTTCCACAAATCGATTGAATGTGGATAACGGTGTTATTGAATAAAAAACACCAACACAGAATGCCAAAAATCACATTATGTGCTCTGCGAACCACAGAGAGGTAAACCCCAAATTGTGAAAGAGCAAAAGCCGTACAAAAAACAGCTAAAAATTGATTTCTAAATTGTAAACAGAAATTTCACCATGTCAATAATTCGATCTATTTCAATAACTTACGTGAAATTTGAGATTAAAATAAAGTGATCAAAATCAACGACTTACGTGAGCAAAAAAATTTCACTTTTTTTAAATTTCAAATTTGCAATCGGAAATAAATTCCTAAAATCTCTTCTACCTCTAGACGCCGGATATTGGATATCTGGCGTTTTTTTTGCTATCAAATAGAACATCTCAATATTTTCTCTGTAATATCTCTCATTTATCTCACCTAACCGGAATAAACTCATTTTATCTCTTAAAGTTACCAATTAATAACTTATATTGAGACTTATTTGAGAATAAGTGGCATTTCAAAACCTTAAATGATTATGTTATTCTCATATTTTAAATTTAATTATCTCTTATTTTTCTCAAAGGTGACTCATGAAAATATATATCGATGATGGCTCGACAAATATCAAATTAACATGGAGTGAGGAAGGAATTCAGAAGTACTTCATTAGCCCAAATAGCTTTAAGCGTGATTGGTCAGTTTCTTTTGGTGACAGCCACAGTTCAAATTATACCATCAATGGCGAAATGTACTCTTTCGATGCGATAAGTCCTATTGCTGTTACGACAACCAATGTGGGATATCAGTATAGCGATGTGAATGTAATTGCAGTGCATCACGCCTTACTCCAGTCAAAATTACCCCCTCAAGATGTGGAAATCGTCGTCTCTTTGCCGATTGCTGAATATTTCGATACCAAAAATCAGCCGAATTTTGCGAACATACAGAGGAAAAAAGACAATTTTAAAAAATTGGTTGAAGTTAAAGGTGGACAAACTTTTAACATCATAAATGTTGAAGTCATGCCGGAATCCATCCCTGCTGGATTTTCCATAGCAAAAGCGCTTGATGACCTCGACTCGCTTTTGATTGTGGATTTAGGGGGTACAACGCTAGATATAGCGCAAGTGATGGGAAAAATGAGTGGTGTGTCGAAAATATACGGAAACTCTCATCTAGGTGTCTCAATGATGACGCAATCAGTCAAAGAAGCACTTAGTTTGGCAAAAACCAACGGCAGTAACTACTTGGCGGATGATATCATCATCCACAGTCATGATATGAATTACCTGAAACGCCGTATCAACGATGCAAGCCAAATAAATCAGGTTCTTGCTTCACTCAAAGAATCAAAACATCGACTGATTAATCGTGTACTGGACGCCGTTAATACATTCAGTGGGTATACCCATGTGATGGTGATAGGTGGAGGTGCAGAAATTATTACTGATGCAATTAAATCCCACTGTGTAACGAGGGAAGACAGGTTTTTTAAAAGCAAAAACCCTCAGTTTGATTTGGTCAATGGCATGTTTTCTATAGGGTGATACAGAAATGAACACACGTAGAAAAATTCAATTTTATATCAATCCTGATAGACACGGTGCTGACAAGTACACAGCCGAAGTATTGGAGAATATGCCGCAAGGTGAAAGAGGGAAATTCATGCGCGCGGCGTTTTTATCCGGTGTGGCACTTTTCAAACAAGAGCCTAGATTAATTTATATGCTGAGTGAACTTTTGACAGACAAAACCACACTGGAAGAAATCACGAAAGTGATGGAAACCGTGTTAAAAAACAAAATGTCTAATTTTCATGATGAGCATGTTGAATTGGAGTCATTGAATTCAATCGACGATTTAAGGGCATTTGAAACCCGAAAAAACGCCAAAAATATTTTTGGTAATTTGTGACGATTTGAAATTTTCAGATTAAGCGCCACACTAAACGAGTAGTTAGATTTTTTAGCTCAAACATGATTACATCTTTTTGCCAACCGTCGGGGTTGGCTTTTTTCTCTCTGAAATCAAAAAATCAAAATTCACCAAACGCATTGTGAGTGACGATAAATTTAAAGCTGTGCGAATTTACGTTTTTTTCGAGAAAACGGCTCAGAATGGATTACAGGAGCTTTTAGAGGGTATTCTGACTCTTCTTTCTGTCTTCCTTTAGCACTTCGATGAAGACTTGCTCGAATTCGTCATTTTTGGGGAGGTCCTGTTTGAGGATATACTTGTTGACGAAGAAATCCGGTTCAATACCGAGTCGTCTTGATGCTTCAAATCCGCGTTTGACCCAATCTAGGGGCAAAATGTGTTCGTGGGCTAATTCCTCAGCCCAATGCCAGTCAAACTGTTTGATTTCGTCTTCACGTAGAATGTGAATTGACTTTGCGTCATAGGTCATGAATTACTTAACCGCCTCTTTGAGTCTTTGACCCGCTTTAAAACTCGGTACGTTTGAAGCAGCAATTTTAAGAGTCTCGCCCGTTTTTGGATTGCGTCCATCTCTGGCTGCTCGGGGCTTCACCTGAAAGCTGCCAAAGCCAATAAGCTGTACATCATTTCCCGCTTTCAAAGCCTCTGTCACCGTTTCGATGAAAGCATTAACCGCCTTCTCTGAGTCCTTCTTGCTTAAGCCTGATTTCTCTGCAACTTTGCTGATGAGTTCTGTTTTGTTCATGGTGTGCCTGAATTAGTGGATACGTTAATCCAAGAGATGCTAGTTGTATAGCCTGTATAGTGCAATATCTTGATTAAATTATCTGACAAAAATATATAGATAATACTAACTTGATCAATTTTGCATAATAAAAATCTATAAAGGCGATTGTCTATCTTGCCCGTGATAACATTCAATTTCTCCCCATGGTCGTTTACAACAGCGATCCCCATCAACTGTCCAACAGGCGTCAAGATTTCCTGGTATTTGGTGTGTTTTTTGGGCAGATACAGAATAAGTTAAACATAAACAAATAGCCCCAATAGTTAATTTAGTAACCATGTGTAAACTCCCTTAAAAAATATTACTAATAATAGTAGTAATCGAGATTGAATATTGAAAATTTTTTTGATTAAAATTCCTACGCTCGCCACAGTCTGTGACCGAGCGAAGCGAGTGAGCAGACGAGGAAGCGGAATATCACAATTGCAAAAGAGAAATACGGTCACTCAGTAGTAACATATTTTTCGGTTTAGGGTTTTTGTTAGAAAAAAAGTTATCCACAGGTGTGTTACGGTAAAATAAAGGTAATTTTATTTAAGGTAAAAGAAAGGTAAAGGCCTCTATAGGCTTTTGTTTTATTTTGAAAAAATTACTCATATGACTTCTTATATTTACTTATATGACTTCTTATATTTATCATTTTTTATTTATACTATTGACTTATATCCCAGCCTCTATTGAGCGAGGGTTTACGGCGTTTTTTTGCTAACTATATGTTTTTATTTATATAAATTCTTATATTTACCATCCTTTGCGAAATACATATTATTAAGTAATTATCTGTTTTTGCTTATATAACTTCTTTTTTTTACTTGTTAGCTTATCGTTTTCAATGTTTTTTGTCTCATATGCCTTCTTATTTTATTTAATATGCCTTCCTAGATTTAAGTTTATTCACATTCATTTTTTACAATCAAAATGATTGATAATAGTTACAATATTAATATTTCAACTAATTGAATATAAATATTATTTTTTAAAATACCTCTTGAAGTTTTAGATTAGTCTATAGAAATAAAAATAGAAAATGACTTCTTGTTATTGACAAAATGACTTCTTGATATAATATAAAGGAAGTCATTTATGGAGGCGGAATGTTAATAAAAAAGTCTCATCAGCTTGTTATGGCAAGAATGAATCTCTCTGCAAGAGAGCAAGATGTTCTTACTCTTCTAGTAAAAGCATTGAAAAAATCATTTGATGATGAGAAGTTTGGTGATGGTAATGTTCAGTACGAATTTACATTTTATGTTGATGAATTAATCGAACATTTTTCTTTATCTAGACAAGGTCTCTATCATGCTTTAGATGAAGGAACAAAAGTAATGGGTAGAATAATTGAAATGAAAGACCCATTAAAAAAAACCTTCGAAAAAGTAGTCATTATAAGTAAAGCTGATTTTGCTGAAGGGGTTCTTTTCGTTAGAATGGATAAAGATGCCGCTAAGTATTTATTAGAGTATTCTATGGGATTTGCTGAGATAGACTTGAATTTATTGTTATCTCTTAGAGGTGGTTATGAAAAAAGAATACTTGAGATGATTAGCAGATTTAAATCTCAAAAAGAGTTTTCTATCTCATTAGGTGAGTTTTGTAGATGTGTAGGATCTCATTATTCTGAATATTCAAAATTTTCAAATTTCAAACAAACAGTTTTAATAAAACCTATACGTAGAATTGTATCATCGTCTGGTTCTACATGGAAAATTAAAAAGGACTTTAAAGATGGTTTTATCATCGAAAAGAAAGGGCGTAAATACAGGGATTTAGATAAAATAATATTTAAAATCCAATATAATAATGTAGAACAAAAAACAAATAAGACCTCAATTGAAGTTGACACTAAAAAACATGAAGTTCTTGATTATTTGTTGTCAAAAATAATGGATAAAACAGCAAATCAGTCAGAAGCTATAGCGTTCATTTCTATGAGTAATGAACTTAATGTTAAGTATGTTCGTGAAATTGAAGAACAGGCAAAAAAAATAGCAAAAATTTAAATTACCGCCCTACGCCAGTGCGCTAACACTGACGCGGAGCTAACCCAAAACCTAAACCAACTAGGAATTGAGCTATGAAAAATAGTACCTTCCGTGTGCGCGTAATTGAAGCGCAAAATCAAATAATCGAGCTATTTGCTCAAACCTCACGCAATTTAACCCTGCGTCAGCGTGCCCGAATTCTGAATAGAGTTGGGGGTGCTGTATGAACTCCGAGATGATTAAATTCTTTTTGAGTAGTGGTGTTCCTTGTGGATTTCCGAGTGACCGTGCTCCTTTTAACTTCCGGCTATCTTCCGCTTCCTCGCCCGTTCGCTCGCGTTGCTCGGTCACTTGGCTGTGGCGAGCGGTGGGGGTTAAAGTTTTGAAAAGATTTTTTGATTTTTTTAAAAGAAAATCGTGT
Source organism: Arsenophonus nasoniae (assembly GCF_004768525.1). NCBI lineage: Bacteria > Pseudomonadati > Pseudomonadota > Gammaproteobacteria > Enterobacterales > Morganellaceae > Arsenophonus > Arsenophonus nasoniae. The sequence continues at coordinate 40,884 of NZ_CP038623.1, read as the reverse complement.
TTTTCCTTAACTCAGTCCGCTCACCGCAGGAGACGTTGAGGCGGAGCGCAGCTTGCGAGCACCGAACACCGTTGACGAGGAAGCGGAGGTTAGTTTGTTGTTAATGAATTTGCCTGATACTCCGTTGTATCCAAAAGATAAAAGAAGAGATCTAATTATAAACCCTGTTATATAAAGAATTAAATTTTTAATATCTGTTGCTCATACATGCAAATACTGTTGTTATGATAATCAAAATTGAGTATCGTTTTGATTGCGCTAGAGTCAAAAAATACGTTGACATAATCAAATAAACAACTAAAATGCTTAAATAAGAGTAAAAAAAAACAGAAAAATGCATATGATGGAATCAAAAAATAATGATGTAATAAGGCACAAGCAAAATCCATTCGTGGAAAATATGATGATTCCTATAGGGACTAAACAAATACGATTATCAAAAATGGGTAAAGATCGTAATGTGTTAGTCAATCAACTTACAGGAGAAGTTTTAGGAACGCATGTAACAACTTACAAAAAAGTTGATAGAGGAAAATTTATAAAACTTTTCGCTGAAAATATAGCGATGACTTTTGAATTAGGTTCTGCTGGACTAAAAGCCTTAAATGTATTGATTTTTACAGTCCAAAATTCAGGAATGAACAAAGATAGAGTTGTATTAGATAAATACGCTTTAGAAGAATTTTTATCTGACTCAGGTCAAAAATTATCTCAAGCAACATTTACTAGAGGAATTAAAGAACTAGTAGGAGCTCAAATAATCGCAAGATGTTTAAAGCAAGGAGATTATTTTATTAACCCCAATTTTATTTTTAATGGTGATAGAGTTGCATTTACTACAGCAATAGAAAAACAAGATTAAATTAGCGGTACTTGTTGGGATCACTAGTCCCAACAAGCACCTGATCCAACAACCTAACTGTACTAGGAGTCGGACTATGCAAAATAGTACCTTCCGTGTGCGCGTAATTGAAGCGCAAAATCAAATAATCGAGTTATTCGCTCGTGAATCCCGCAATTTAACCCTTCGTCAGCGTGCCCGAATTCTGAATAGAGTCGGAGGTGCGGTATGAAATCCGAGATGATTAAATTCTTTTTGAGTAGTGGTGTTCCTTGTGGATTTCCGAGTGACCGTGCTCCTTTTAACTTCCGGCTATCTTCCGCTTCCTCGCCCGTTCGCTCGCGTTGCTCGGTCACTTGGCTGCGGCGAGCGGGGGCAGTTAAATTTTGAAAAGATTTTTTGGTTTTTTTAAAAGAAAATCGTGTTTTTCCTTAACTCAGTCCGCTCACCGCAGGAGACGTTGAGGCGGAGCACAGCTTGTGAGCACCGAACAGCGGCGACGAGGAAGAGGAGATCAATCTGTTGATATAGCGTTGTCTTGTAAGTTCTGAAAAACAAGAAAGAATCTAAGATAGAGTAATAGTTCTATATAAATCAGTATATTAAATAAATTTTGGTAATCATATAATTAGTTAAGGTAACCATCTCATTATATGTTAATAACTAAATAATCATTATTACTAACTATATTATTATTTTTAATAATTAAAAAGGTTATTTGAAGGATATGAAAATTTCCATATAATAATTATAAAAAAAACTTGAAATAATTTTTTTTGTTATTATAGTTAACTTTAAAATTTATTTAAATGAGGCCGATATGGGACGTAGACATGTAAACCAAGAAACAGGAGAAATAATTCAAGAACCTGATTTTATAAAGGTTTATATAAATGACCTATGTAATGTAAAGGGAGTTACTGGGCTTCAAATGAACATATTTCATTTTATGTTAAAACATATGAATGATCACAATGAAGTATCTTATGGTAAATCTGCAAAAGATAGATTTTGTAGAAGACATGATACTAGTTTAGCTGCCTTTAATAACAACATTAAAGCGTTAATAGCTGCTGGTTTAATAGAAAGAGTAAATCGAGGAGAATTTCGAGTTAATAAGAAGTACGCCGTTAAAGTTGATTGGGATAGAGTTCAATCCATAATTTGGGTTAGTACCTACACCAAAAACGGAAAAACAGAAGAGATTACATTTTCAGAGATGAAATGATTTTATAGTCGCTGACTACAAGAGTCGTTACCTCTTGCAATCAGCTAACCCAAAACCTAAACCAACTAGGAATTGAGCTATGAAAAATAGTACCTTCCGCGTGCTTGTCTGTGAAGCACCGAATCAAATAATCGAGTTATTTGCTCGAACCTCACGCAATTTAACCCTTCGTCAGCGTGCCCGAATTCTGAATAGAGTCGGAGGTGCGGTATGAACACTGATTTAAAATTATTCAGAAGATTAAGCAAGCGTGAAAACGAGGTGCTTCACTGGGTGAGTGTTGGCAAAACCTACTGGGAAATCTCTTTGATATTGGGCATCAAAGAAGGAACGGTCAAATTCCACATGGGCAACGTGGTGCATAAGCTAGGTGTACGCAGCGCAAAACAGGCGATAAGAGCCAGTGTTGAATTGGAATTTAGCAAAAGCGTTGGAGGTGTGGCATGAAATACTTCAAAGCAACACTTATCACCAATGTTGACCACGAAAAGGGCAAGACAACAAATTTCATCTATCTTGCGTCTGAGACAAAAATTGCAGCCAAAAAACAGGCTTCTCAATATATATTTGAAACTGACGGCGCAAATTGCTGTTTTTACAAATCGCCGCGATTGGAAGAAATCAGCGTTGAGGAATACCTCGCTAATACGGAAAAACAGACAGATATTACGGAAGAACAAGAAATAGACCAGTTTTGCGCTTTGCTAACGATTTTTGGGATTCAGGAAGAATACGACGAGGGCGAAATGCGAGATGCGGATGATTTGTTGGCTAATCCGTCAGAGGAGCCTGAGCTTTTTGAGCAATATACCCATCTTCGTGAATTGTTGTCTGTGAAAATACAGGAAGTAGGCAAAACTATCTCTTTAAGCGAAATTAATAAAATAGCGATTAATCTTTTTGAGTGTGGAAAAGATAATCAGTTATTAACTCAATCAACAGAGTTATCCACTGAATCTGTCGTTATCCCTGTGGAAAACGTGGTAGAAGTTGAAAAAAGCGTGACAGATGTCGCACTTGATGAGTTGGTTAATAATTATACAGAAGAGAAAGAGTTAATTAACTCGGTTATCAAAAACATTGACGACAACTCTATCTTCTCTGCCTTCCCACCCGTTAACGGAAAAATCATGAGCGGTGAAGGTATCTCGCTTGAGATGTTGAACGGTTGTGTTGATGCATTGAAGCCGACAGAGAGCTTGATTGTTCGCCATCTTGCAAACAGCACCTACCATGCGGCAAACGGTTATTCGAGTACGCAAATTCGATTAGTTCAGAAAAGTGGATTAGGGGCGCTGGACTGGTACAAAAAAGCACCCATTCAAGGAGAAAAAACAAGAGCGTTGTTGATTGGGGATGCGGTACACACGGCTATCCTTGAGCCGGAACTTTTTCCGTTGAGATATGTTTCTGCGCCTGAACTGGATTTGCGTACCAAAGATGGCAAAAAAATATTATCGGATTTTGAGAAAAAAAACCTAACTTTGGCAAGGCTTGTTTTGAAAAAAGAAGAATTTGAGGCAATCCAGTTAATGCGTGATTCTGCACTAGCTTACCCATTGGTTGCCGAACTGCTTGAAAACGGTGAGCCAGAACTCTCAATTTTCTATCGCACGGAAAAGGGGACGCTGCTTAAAATCCGGCCTGACTGGTTAGGGCTGTATTCCGGCGTGCCGTTCATCCTCGATGTGAAAACCACTGATGATGTTCATGACTTTGGCAAATCCGTTGACAAGTTTGGCTATCATCTGCAAGCAGCGTTCTACCGGATTATCGCCCAGAAGGTATTTAATCTTGATATTGATTTTCTGTTCTGTGCAATTGGCAAAAGGCCGGAGTGTGGACGCTATCCCGTGCAACTGGGTATGTTGGACGAAGAAGATAGCGAAGAAGGCGAGATTCAGGTTAATGGCGTGATTAATGCATTGGAAAAAGGCGGAGAAACGCAAGCCTTTGCGATGATATCCCGTCCTTTCTGGGCAAAACAGGCGGATAGAAAACGCAGAGAAGCGTTGATGTTGGAAGGAGGTGTCGCATGAATACCGAATTACAAACGATGAATAACGTCTACACCAATCTACAATCTGTCATCATGCAACAGGGAATCGCAGCCCTGTTACCTGCTCAGGTTACGCCTGAGCAGTTCACCCGAACCGCAGCGACTGCACTGATAGAAAATACGGTGTCAACGATCACCGAAAACTGATCCACTTTTTATCTAAATCCGATCAATCAAAATTGATCCACTGTTTTACTCAGTTATTGCTCCTGAGCGCCGCTTATCTTTCAATCGGTAGCTTTCACCGCTTAATTGCAGTACATGCGAATGATGAAGTAAACGATCAAGCATAGCGGCAGTTAATGTTGCGTCATCAGCAAAAGCACTTGGCCATTGCCCAAATGATAGGTTACTCGTCAATATGACACTGCCATGCTCATAACGCTTGGCAATCACATTGAAAAACAGGTTTGCTTCTTCTCGCCCAAACGGCAGGTATCCAATCTCATCGATAATCAACAACTTCGGGGCCATCACCGAACGTGATAGATATTGTTTGTGCTTATTTTGTCGTTTGGCAGTTGAGAGTTGCAACATCAGTTCAGCTGCCGTGGTAAAGCGGGTTTTCTTCTTGGCCTGTACTGCTTTTAATCCTAACCCAATAGCTAAATGCGTTTTGCCTACACCGCTTGGGCCAAGCAACACGACATTTTCATTACGTTCAATAAACGTTAATGCGCTTAATTCCTGTATGTGTTGTTTGGGGATCCCCGTTGCAAACTTAAAATCGAACGTATTAAGTTCTTTATGTGCTGGGAATCCTGCCATCCGACTCAAAAGATTACGAGTTCGTTCATCTCGTTGTTGTTGCTCACATTTTAACAGGGACAGTAAAAACTCTCCGTAGCTTTTGTCTTGGGCAATGCATTTTTCGGCAAGTGATGACCAATGAGTCGGAATAGAATTTAATTTCAATGACTCACACAGGTGTTCAATTTGTTCATGCAATAACATGTTCACCTCCCAGTAATGCTTCGTATACGCTGATTGAGTGTTGCAAACTGACAGATTCAAGGGGCGGTACGATAGGGATATTAAGCGTATTAGTCTGTGGGATAGATTGGCAAACCCTTGCTGGTAAGGGTAGAAGAGACTTAACTTCCTTAGCTAATCTATCTGCTGGCTTCTCTAACGTTGTTCCATGAATTCGCTGATGGGCAACGCGTTGTAACCATGGACCCACTTTTGCATTAGCTATTTCAATATCCAGTTCAAGATTATGAGCACGAAGGTCGGTGTTTAATGGCACGATAAAGCTGTTTTTTAAATAGTGGTTAAAGCGCTCTACTTTCCCTTTCGTTTTTGCCCTGTAGGGCTTGCAAGCCTTCAATTTAAACCCGTAATCTTTCGACATTTGAAGCATTTCGACATGTAATTTATGCTCACCTTCTGCATAAGCATCCCGTTCGATGATGAGGGATTTTGCGTTATCACACAATACTTCCTGTGGTACACCACCAAAGTAGTCGAAAGCTTCTCTTAAACCTTGCTGCCACGATTCTGCTCGTTCATTATCAAAGAACTTTACATAACTCGCACGCGAATAGCCTAGCGTTGCAACAAACGCTTTCAGCGATTTTTTACCTCGCCGGATGCTGGTGAAGTCGATTTGCATTTGTTGACCTGGCTGTGTTTCAAAACGGACGACTACTTCGGGAACAATGCTTGGTTTAAATTGACAAACAAATCGGCGTAATTGAGCAATACCACCTTGATAGCCGTTTTCAACTACCTCATCAAATAAGACTGTTGCAGGGATCCAATCAGGTTTAGCCAGTTCAATTCGCTGAAGCAAATAAGGTTTAAAGGGGGATAATTTAGTCGGTTGTTGACTTCTTTTAGCATAAGTTGGCATTGTCTGTTGTTGTAAATGATGTTTTACGGTGTTACGGGATATACCCAACTCACTGGCAATTTTTCGAAGGCTTTGTCCTTGTGCAAAGCGAACATGAATATCCACAAATATCTCCTTGGTTAACATAAATTATCCGTACAAAAATGTGCGAATAATACCAAGTGGATCAGTTTTAGATGATCGTTAGTGGATCAGTTTTGCATGATCGGTGACAACGGAGTTGCAAAACGCGGATAAGCAATCACTAGTACTGGCTTTAACTCGCTGCGCCAAAGACGGACTGATGCCGGACGGCAGAGAGGCAGCGCTAGTTGTTCGCAAACAAAAAGCCGTCTATATGCCGATGGTGGACGGTGTTATCAAACGTGCCCGTCAATCCGGTCAGGTAGCTAATATCATTGCAAAAGTGGTTTATGCTCAAGACGAGTTTGAATATGTGATTGACGAAAATGGTGAGCATTTAACGCATCGTCCGTCGTTTGTTGACGGTGATGAGATAGTGAAAGTCTATGCCTTCGCAAAACTTAATAGTGGTGAACTCGTTGTCGAAGTGATGAGTCGTGCTGACGTAGAAAAAATACGGAATACCGTGAAAAGCGCAAAAGACCTTTCAAGTCCGTGGGTGAAGTGGTTTGATAGAATGGCACTCAAGACAGTGATACACCGCCTCGCTAGACGGCTTCCTTGCGCCTCTGAGCTATTTTCGATGTTTGAGGTACACGAAGATGCAAATTCAACGGAAAAACCGCTTAGAATGGCTCCTGCTGCGTTTAAGCGACTATCGATAAGAGATGTCATCCGTGAACGTAACGAAAAATTACGCCAAAAAGCAGAAACGGTGATAGAAGCACCAACAGAAACACAACCAGCAACCCATCCAAAACTGGAAGCCGCATTAATCGCCCTCGACGATGCCACCGACGAAAAAAGCCTTGCTGAAATCGTTGAACATTGTACCCTATTGTCCGCCGAGTTGTCTGAGGACGAAAAAATACAACTCCGTGAGAAGATTAAGACTAGCAAAAAGCGGTTAATTCCAGAAAAGAATACCGATGTTTGGATGGCAAGACACGCTAACGGCACAGGCGACGCTTGGCGATTTCCAGACGGTGAAATAGTCCACGGGTTTTTTGAGGCCGAGAGAAAAGCGAAAGAGGTGGGCGCGGTGTTGGAAGAACGGAAAAAATCCCTGTTTAGTCCGAGTCATTGAAAAATACCCCTAAACAATAGGGGCGTCATGTTAAAGCTGAACCAAGAAATGAATAACTTTTTCAATATAGTTTTTATTTGAAAAAATACCAATTGCTATTAACGCTAATTGAAGATATCAAATGACTAAAAAATTCACCCCAACGCCCCACGATGCGATATTCAAGCAATTTTTAAGTGAGAAAGAGACGGCTAAAGACTTCTTTGATATCTGGCTACCGGATGAAATTAAAGCACTGTGTGACTTAGATAGCCTAAAAGTGGAATCTAGCTCATTTGTCGATAGTGAAATGAAAAACTATCAGAGTGATATTCTTTACTCGGTCAGTACGACAAAGGGAAGCGGTTATCTCTATCTGCTGATTGAACACCAGTCAACGCCTGATAGATTGATGGCATGGCGACTCATGCGTTACTGTATGGCAGCCATGCAGAAGCATCTGGAAGCAGGGCACAAAGAGTTACCGCTGGTTTTCCCTATTCTGTTTTACTGCGGTGAGAAAAGCCCTCACCCGTATAGTACAGATTGGCTAGACTGCTTTAGTGGCAGAGATATTGCCGAAAAGATATATACCAAACCGTTTAAGCTGGTTGATGTCACCACGCTTGATGATGGTGAGATTATGCAGCATAAGCGAATGGCGTTACTGGAGCTCATCCAAAAGCACATTCGCAGACGGGATATGAATGAGCTACTAGATGGTATTGTTAAACTGTTGTCGTATAATTATTATACTGATAATCAGGTTATCACTCTGTTTAACTATCTCATCCAAGAAGGTAACACCAAAAAGCCAATGGAATTTATCACTGAGATAGCGAAACAATCAGAAAAACACGAAGGGGCATTTATGACTATTGCTCAACAGATTGAAGAAATTGGAATCAAGAAAGGCATGCAACAAGCTAAAATTGAACTAGCTAGAAAAATGCTTAAAACCAGCATGAATAAAGAGTCTATCAAAGAGATTACGGGGTTTTCTGATGATGAGCTAAACAGGCTATCAGAGAAATAGCTAAACAAAATAGCCCACGGTTTTTTTGAGGCTGAGAAAAAAGCCAGAGAGATAGGGCGGTGCTCGAAGAACGGAGGAAATTCCGATTTAGCCCCAGTCATTGAAAAATGCCCTGATAAAATAGGGGGCGTAAGCATGAGACCTGAAATTAATATTTAAGATAAAATTTATGGAAATCAAGAAAATTAATGCTGCTGAGAGTTTAAGGGGGTTAGCGTGTTTAATGGTTTTTTTTTCACATGCTGCTTTGATATTTTTTCCACAATTATTTAATATTATTGATAATGGAATCCAAAAATTTAAATTTGCAGAATATATTTTTAATTCTCCATTTTCATTTCTTTATTCTGGAATGGGGGCGGTTTATATTTTTTTTGTTTTAAGCGGATATGTTCTTACCTTTTCTTCTTTTCAAACAAAAGATCCTCTTTTAAGGTTAAAGCAATCGTTAATAAAAAGAGTTCCAAGATTGATGATCCCTACAATATGCTCATGTTTATTAATGTGGATTGTAGTATATGTCAATGTTGATCTAACAAATGTTAGCTCTTGGTTTTCTGAATTTCCTATTTTTAATTCTGAAAAAAAATCTATCATAAATGCTATTTATTCAGGGTCTATTGAAGCCTTTGTGTTTGGTCATTCTACCTACAATGAAGTTTTGTGGACAATGAGAGTTGAATTGGTTGGTTCAATATTAATTTTTCTTATTTGTTTTTTCAAAAACAAATTGTGGAAAATATTTTGTTCGTTACTTTTTATCTTTCTTTCGTTTTATTTAGAGCCCAATGCTAGTGTTGTTGGTATAGTAGGATTTCTTGTAGGTCATTTGATTTATTTTTGTAACCTTAGGTTGCCAAATTCTGTGGCTTTCTTTTTAATGATTATAGGTTTGTGGTTTTTAGGTTCAAAACCTTCAAGTTTAAGCTATGCTTTTATTCTCGATTATTTTGGTGATTTAAAATCAAAAATTAGTGGAATATTGATATTTATAGGAGCTATTTTTGTGGTTTTTTCGTCACTTAAATCTAAATTAATTAATTCTATCCTAGATGTCAGTTGGTTAACTTACTTAGGCAAGTTATCATTTTCTATGTATTTAACTCATATTTCAATTATTTATGTGATTGGAATACCTGCTTTAAATTTCTTTTTACGAAGCAGATTTGATTTTATATTCTCTGTCTTTTTTTCTTTAATTATTTCGTTGTTGTCAACTATAATTCTTTCAAAATTATTTTTTGATTATATTGATAAGTACAGCATTAGTTTATCAAAAAAAATACAATTCATGTTGATACGTAAATAATAATTATATTAGCATTATACAATGCGCCTTAAAAACTAAGCCTGTGATGGCTAATTTGGGGGCGCATCTGATGAAATGAAGTTACTGTATTTTGTTATTCTGGTTTTTTCGGCCAATCAATATCTGGGGCAGTCGAAATGTCTTTACGATGAAGGTTTAATCTATAGAGTTTCCAATTCCTTAGTTGTTTTATTTCGTCTGATGTTGCCATATCCAAGTCAACCGCATCTTGCAAAGGTTGTATCATCTCTGATGCTCTATCAATGCGATATCGCTTTTCATACTTTGCAGATTGAATAGCGTCTTGTTTCTGAGCTTCTTTATCGGTAACCCATTTGTCACCATCCCAATAATCAAAGACTGTTTCAGGTTTTAACCAAGTCACGTCGTCTTTGATATCGCCAAGGTAATCAATGATGTATTCACTACGATCCTTTTTTCGATAGGCTATTTTTCCTCGGTGATCGACAATAGTTTCCCAATGCGTTAAATCTTCAGAGCGGACAACTGCCAAACTGTCATCATCTGGAAGGATGGGTGCATCAAGATACATGTCAGCACCAATACCAGCATGTAGACTTACATATGTTATCGTTGCATTAAAATATTCATTCTGCTCACCTATAGTCGAATAAACTTTGATATATCCTGTTTTTTTTCCAAATCCATCTTCTCCGATAATGGCGGGTTGTTGCTCAAGTAAGTTTTTCTTTTCTTCATCTTGAATTTCTAAACTGTATTTCACTATGCAGCCCTCACTATGTAGTTAAAAGCAATATTACGTGGTCTCATTGATATCCATACAGCTCCACTATTTCCCAAAGCTTTGGAATTTGCTTGCGTTGCAAATATAACATTGTCAGATAGAACAGCTTTTAAATCCTCATTATTTGGTGCTTTCGCATTTTTTGGAAAAATGTTGGTTGCAGTTTCAGCGTTGGAAAATGCAGTGCCAATTGAGCTTTCTTGCACTGTTTCATCAACACCAAAATAATCTAATGCTGCCGTACGAATTTCTGTCGCTTGTTGAGATGACAAAACAGAACGTGATGGATCTACGCCACGGATAAATTCACCGCGCAAATCCGGCAATTTCCCAGAAGGATATGCTAACGCTAATTGGGGATATTTGACTTTATCAAAGTCGGTGCCGTTACAGACTAAATAACCTGATGGTGGTGTCGATTGTGGCCAAGGAATAGGCGCGCCAACCGGATAATTGTTAATCGCGTCCACATCAGCGGTTAATGCCAGTGTGCCATTTTTAGCTGAGGGAATGGTGACAACGGCTTTATTGTTATTTTTGGTATCTCTATACACGAAATAGGCATCGCCCGGGGCAGTTTCGAGCAACAGTTTATTTCCATCGCCTTTGGTAAAAAGCAAGCTGGCGTAACTACCGTTACTCTTTATATTTATTTCCCCAGCAGTGAATGTTTCCCAAGAGTCTTTCTTAGCATAATTGTCATCACAGGCTTTTTGGCTTATCACGTCGGTTGTTGAGTTACCGGTTGTTTGTTTGACAGCAGCACTATTAAGTTTGGTATTGAGTCCTTGTGTCAATTCTATTTTGGTGGCGTAATCGCCTTTTGCCTGTTTTGTATTTAAAGCATCGGTCACCAATTTTTGACTCGTCACTTTATCGGTGGCGGAGCCTAATTGCTGCACGATATTTGCAGCCAGAATAGCGTCTTTTAATGATTGCCATTGGGTGTTGTCAGTTAAGGGATTTCCGGCGTTGTTATCGGTTTTGGATTTGTAGATATCGCCTTCAAATACGCATAGTGAGTTTTTGTAGTACGTCTGTTTGTCGGCATACTCAGCCATTCCATTTTGGAATAAGTAAGCTGCAAGTCCACTAATGGTAAATTCCACCGCATTAAAATCCTGCATGGTGGGCAATTCTGATACAGGCACAATACCCCAACCACGGTAAAAATCGCTGTTGAGATTTTTCTCCAGTTTGTCTGTGATTTCTTTTGAACCAAATACAGTTCTTTCTTCCGTTTTGCTTTGACTGGCAAACGGTTTAACGTCAACATTGGGTCTGTTGATTTTCAAGGTTATCTCCTATTGTTCAAAAAGGTTTTCTTGGCAAAATAGCCAATTCTTGCTTCGGGGTTGGTATCAAAACGGCTGTACCACGAAATGGCATTCTGATGCCCCTTAAATCCAAATGTGCCTTTGGGTTCTTGCGTGACGTAGTTAATTTGCACGCCTTGCGGACGGGGTAATAAATCAAGCCGTAAGACAAATTCCAGCCACTCTCGGTCTGCTTTTGGCGTAATAACGAGGGTGAGGCTCATATTCTGGTGGTCAATCAAATAGCCTTCGCCTTCCATCGCAAAATTGACGGCCTGTTGCAGTGACGACAGGCTCACCTCACCCGTTTGGGTGGCGGTGGCAATGGCAGTGTTTTTGATAATTTTGAGCTTAATCAGACTGCGATATTGTTTGTCTGGCAATTTCAGCGGCAAAAAATCCTGTGCAAATTTGGAGCGAAAGCCCCCTTGTTTTTTTCCGCTCTTTTGACCAAACGGCAACGCTTTAGCGTGATTTTTAAAGCCAAAAAAGCCTTTGCGCTCACCGCTGGGTTGGAAGCGACTAATACCTACCCAACTGCCGATAATGTCCAACGGGTCACCTTGCGCCGTTTCAAGATTAACCGCTTCACGAAAGGCATCAACGGTATCAAAGCAATCCGCGAACAGATTAAAAAGGGCGGAAATCTCCGCCCTTGCCTTGGGTTTGGTGTAATACTGCTTGATCAGCAGTTTTTGATATTCTTCTTCGAGACTCACGTGATCACCTCATTCACCGCGATGTTGTCACTGACGATGGTGAATTTCTCATCAACATCGGCGTTTAAAATGGCACTCGTCCACGTGTTGCCATCTTTTGCGATTTGTAGGTCAGAGACATAGTAAGAGCGCGCAATCCGGTTCAAAATGCAGTAAAGCGCAGTCACCTTGATATTTTCGCCAATGCGATAAAGGGATTTGACCAGTTCGTCTTTGATCTCCTGTATCGGCACAGGCTCGTTGGCTTTTTCACGCGTGGCAGTCAGTTTAATCTTGATTTCGGTGATTTTAGGACGGTCAAAACGGTATTCATGCACCACCTCAAAAAACGTGCCATCGGCTCTCACTATCTTGTCAATGTATTTGCCTTTGATTGTTCCTTTAAGGCCAGTCCCCCCTGTTTTGTTGCGAGCGAGGCAATCCACAATGGCCTGATTTTCACCTCCCTCAGCAATCACCCAAATCGAATGCGGCGGAATATTCAGCGTATCCGTCTCATTGGTGGTGTTTTCGTACACCACGGCATCGGTCACACCTTTGACCAGATTCAAACGCGCAGCGATGCCGCCTATCGTGCTTTGGCTGGCATTCTCAAAGGTTTTTAACCGTCTGCGTCGCAAATCGCTGTCGCTTTCGTTTTCCTTGCGTAACAGCCCGTTGATTCTGGCGAGATAATCAAGGTGGAGCCCTTCGGCCTGTTCGGGCTTCAAGTTCTGATAGAGCTTTTTCACCAACACCAAACATTCGTGGGCAATCCGGCTATAAATGGCAATGCGCTGCCCGTCAGGGGTATCTTGTGAAAGATTGATATCACTGCCGTAAATTGTTTTAAATTCAGCAATCAAGGTTTCAATCAGTTCGGGCAGCGTTGCGATGGTGATACCGTTTTCATCTAACTTGATATTCACTGGCTGACCTCCTGATTAAGGTTGCGTGTTCGGTTAAAAACATCGGTGTAATCCATCTCAATGTGTGCGGTGAAGTCGGCAACCTTAATATTGAGCTTATCGACGCGAACAACGCCCTCCGTGCCTAATGCCACCTTGTAGATTTCACGGCGCAATGTTTCACCCGTACCACGACTGCCGAGCAGTTGCAGCCAGTCCAAACCAAATTCAACATCTAGCCACCAATCGGATTTAAAACACTGCAAACGGGATTTGATATTCTGGTGAATTGCCTCGCTGTCAATCAGGTAATCATCAAGCGAATGACCAAATCGCCAATCGTTGTGTTCGGTTAACTGGCTGGTTTTCATAAAAATCACCTTCGGGTTATTTTGGTTTTCCGGTGCTGTCATTGCCTGTTTCTACGCCTCCGTGCGTATGGTTGCCAACATCGATATTACCCACTGTTAACGATTGCTGGGCTGCGATTTGTTGGGCGGTGATAGTGCCTTTCACATCAAGATTGCCGCCAATCGTGACGTTGAGTTTGACGTGAATGTTATGCGTGAAAACGTGGTCACCGACGGTTGTTGCCACCTTCGGTATCGTAAAAGCGCCATCACGATTGCAAAGTCCCAAAAGCGCGACACAATCGCTATAATCATGCAAGCGATTTTCTGCCCCGCGCACGTTGTCGTTGCCTATCCACCAATTATCAATGCAACTATCAAAGGTGAGCAAAATGCAGTAATCGCCCACAGCGACCGGATAAGCGGTGTAGCTTCCGCCCCCTTGTGACCAAGAGACAGGCACATCGGGAAAAACCGGAAATGCAATAGCGTGAATTTCATCGTTAATCACCACGTTTTTTTTAGTGACTGGCTGGCAATCCACCGTGGTTTCATTCACCTTAACCACTTTGGCAATCAAGGCACAGCCAATTTCAGATTTGATATGATTGGCAATGGTTTTCATCAGTTCGATATTCACACCTTACTCTCCTTAACCACCACGTAGTTTTTTTCCTGCTGGCATTGGCACGTCATCGCCCACTCACCTGTGTCACTTTCCCCTGCGTAGTCAATCGCGCAAATGCGATAAACCCCGTTAAGATGTGGTGAAATTTTGCTATCTATCGCCACCTGATAGCCAATGGATACATTCGGATTCAGGACGCTTTTAAAGGTCAGCACATTTTTATCGTCAAGCGTGGGCGTTTCCATCAATCCAGTACTCACACTGATTAATTCCGCTTTCCCGTTTTGCACCTCGTTTCGTCTCAGAATATGCAGCTGTCCGTTGTCGATATAGAGTTGCTCTTTTTCATCTTTGAGTTTGCGTAATTCATCAAACGAAAAGCCCGTCATGATTTTGGGGCGACTCAGAGTTGATTGCACGGTCACTTTGCCTTTTTTGACGCCTGTCATACTGCTAACAGCCGCATTGACCGCATCAGACTTTGCGGTCACGGCTTTACTGATGGTTGCTGTGCGAAAAGCAAAACCGCCATCGGCAATTTCCAGCGTGGTGACAATCTCAGTGCCTTGCTTTGATAAGGTGACTTTAGTGACAGAGCCGGAAAACAGCAGTTTCAAGCCCGTGGTCAGATAACCTACTGAAAGTTGAGCGGCAATATGCTGCTTGCGGTATTGGAAATCCGCCAGCGAATGACGACGCGACGGCGACAAGTTAAACAACGAAATTTGCCCGATATTGGGGCGGTCACGGGTTAAATCCTTCGAAAACGAAAAGGCGATTTTAAACGGAGGGACTATCTTTATTGCCTTTTTCCCTTCACCTATTAACAACTCGAAATCACGAAAAAATGGCATTTGACGGTTCAATAGACGGCCTCCTTCTCTTCTTCACCAACCAGCAGATAGAGCGCTACCCTGCCACTGGCAAAATCATCCAGCAAGGACGGCTCAATATCCGGATTGTCACGGGCGATAGCCACAATCGTAAATGGCAATCGGCTATCGTGTATCAGCGGTACGTTAAGCGAAACCGCCACCCCGTGAATGGTGATATTCCGATAGGTAATATCCATATTCCACGCTGAAATACTCGGATGAAACGTTAATGTCAGCTCAATATCGTCAATATCGGTTAACAGCGTGTGCGTCTGAATCGGATCGCTTGATAGGTTTTCGATTTTGTACATGTTAATTCCAACTAAAAAAACGCTTAAAAAAGGCTTTGGCGCCTTCTTTAACATCGTAAGTTACGGAGGTTGGTGTCTGGCTCCCGTTGTTTTTCGCCCCACTCATTTGTGCTGCCCCTGTTTTGCTCATCCCTGCGGCGGATTTGTTGGCAACAGGGGTAATTTTTACCTGTTCAAAGGTGACAAAGCGCACTTGCTTCAGGGTTAAGGTGAACAGCAAAAAGCTGTCCTCATTGCTTTGTGAGGTGGCGAAACTTTCCAGTGCCATGTTATCGAGCACCTGATAGCCCATATCGACGCTGATCAATTCCCGATTTTCAAAAATGCCCGTGAACGTATCGACAAACTGTTGCGCAATGCCGTTGCCGGATTTGCTGCCTGTGACCGTGTGATAAATTCCTTGCGCCGTGTTTTCGACTTGCGTTTTCAAATCCAGGATCTGCTGCGCGTTGCTGTTCATGTCATTGATTTTTTGCCTGACCGCCTGTGTCCGATTGCCCACATAGCTATCAATAAAACCAATTTGCCGATTGAAAGACTCAAAGACGGTATTTTCACTACTTAAACTTAAAAACGAATCGGAAATCACACCGCCTATCGAAATTTGCACAGGGCTAAGGTTAATGTGATCGGCAATCACAACGCCCGTTTCCAGTGGAATATCGGTGACGGTAGCACTACGTTGCGTGGTTTTGTCCGTCCAGACATAGGCAGTGAATCCCGCGATGCCGATTTTTTGCGTGGGCGTATTTGTGATGTGATTGGAAATCACTTGAGAGAGAAAACTCAAAATGCGCCTCCTCGTACCAGCTGGTCTTGGCTCAGTATCGGGATATGGTTGTTAACCTCCCTGCCAATCTGTTGACCGATTGCCCTGTTGCTACCTGCCACATTCACATTGATGTTGTTGGTCTGTGAGGCCGAATTGCTGATCACTTTCTGGCTGTTTGTTGAGATGTGATTGATCGTTTGACTGGCTTGTTGCAGCCTGTCATTGGCGAATTCCACGTTTTTGGTGGCTTTGTCGAGTTCTTTATCGGAATCGCTAAAAATACTTTTGATGGCATTCCACGTACTGCTAAATATTTTCTTCACACCATCCGCCACTTTTTTAAATTTGTCGCTGATGATGTTACCGATATCCCCAAAATTGCCGGAAAAAAGCGCTTTAACGATTTCAAGCGGTGTCGTAAAAATCGTTTCGAGAATCTCAGCGACAGTTTGTAAGCTGGCGGTCATCTCCTCAGTAGTCTCAGCAGTACCGCTCGTGAAAATCCCTTTAATCCAATCCCACGCAGCGACAAACGGCGCTTTAATATCTTCCCACATCTGGATGAAAAATTGCGTGACCGCGTCATAGGCGTCGTCAAAGGTTTTTTTAAACCACGTGGTGACTTCGGTAAATTTCTCAATAAACCAGTTATCCAGTGGGGTGAATATCGCAATCAAATCATCAAAAAACTGCACAAATGCCTGTTTTAGCATGGCAATCACCGTGTCCCAATCATCACTGAAAAACGCCGTCAGGAAATTGGATAAATCGGTAAAGTCTTTGATGATTTTATCCCACATGGCAGAAAAATAACCGATGACCGTAGCAATCATTTTTCGCACATCATCGGGAAATATTCCCCAACCTTCCAAGAATTCGCCAATCACGCTTTTTCCGCCGTTCAACCAGACGTATAGGTCTTCAAGGGCGGCGATAATGCCGATAATAAGCACCGTAACGCCAAAGAAAACAGGATTAGCAAGAATCGCTGCGCCAATCGCCTTTATCCCTGCCGTGATAAGCGGAAACACTTTCACCAATGCCAATCCTGCCGGAACCAGCAGCCAAAAGCCGTCAGTGGTTTTGTTGAGAAAAGTGATTAATTTGGCAAATGCCCCCACGAAGCGCGCGATAAAACCAATCACAGGCTGCAACCCTTTCAACACAAAATTGAAAATCGGCGCAAGGGTGGCAAACACTTTTTCTGAAATCTGTTGCAGTTGCAGTAAGACACTGGCGAACGTGCGCCGGAAAATTTCAGACTGTTCCAAATCATCTTGGGTTAATGCACGACCTTCTGCGACTTTTTTCTCAAGCGCTGTCCATTCTTCGCGAGTTTTTCCGATGGCATCAACCATTTCATAGGAAAGCCCAACCTGCTCGGCAAGCGCCGTTCTGGCGCCTTTATCCTGTATGTTGTTTAACGCGCTGCCCGTTTCACGCAACAGGACGCTGGTATCCCTGATTTTGCCGTTACTATCTTTAAAGGCGATACCGAGTTTCTTAAAAACTTGACTTGCGGTATCACCGTCACTATTAATCGCACGTTGAAATTCTTTTACCCCGTCCGACAATTCGTCAAAACTTACACCGACCGTTTGCGCGCCTTCTCTTAACACCTGAAAACTTTTTGCGTCAATGCCTGTTTGTCGAACCGCTTTGTTAAAGCTATTAATTTGCTCACCCGCGCTCATAATCGCCGTCAGGGTAAACGCCCCCGTGATAATGCCTTTAAATTCGCTGAGCTTTTCGCCCAATTTGCCGAGTTTACTTTTGGTTTTCTTGGCCTTTTTGCCGAGGTCATCAACAGAATCACTGGCTTTATGCACGTCTTTTGCGGTGTTGGCACTCTCGTTTCCAAGATGGTCAACTTTTGCGGTCACCGTGGTGAATTTCCCCGTCACTCCGCCTAATTGCCGGGATAATTCGTTAAGCGCAGAGATTAACGTATCAATCACGCCCGCATTGGCATTAACACCAATATCCAGACTTAACTTTTCTTCACTCATCCGTCACCTCTTTTGCTTCGCTTCGTCGTGCTGTTTCCACTCAATCGCCCCCGTGATAAAGGCGTGCTCGGCAGTTTTCAGATAGAAAAACATGTCATCATCGCGCAACGCCAGAAGCTCACCCACTGAGCCGTAACCCGCCTTCACCAGTGAAAAAAGCAGTTTGTCGTGCTCACTCAGTGAGGATTTTCTGACGTACTGTCGCCAGCTATTGGGATAACGCGGGGTAAAGGTCAGCTCGCCGTTAATGCCGATAAAAAAGGGGCGGCGTAGAGGTGTAACACCGTTAACGTTAAGGGAATGAAAAGCTCAGGTTTTTCGTCAAAAAAGGTTGGCAATTTGCTAATGCTCATGCCGTCGTGGGTGATTTGGTTGAAAAGCTGTCTCAGATTGCCGTCACTGTGACTTGAGAGCGTCGCGGCAATGCGTTTTGATTGCCCCAAGTCTTCGACAATTTCCAATGCTTTCAACCGCAAATGATGATTGAAATTACCAATCTGAAATTCGTTACCTTGCACCTTAAAGGTTTTGTTTTTGGTGATATCGACAATATCATCCTGTGATAGCCCGGTCAGGCTACCTAATCCTTGTTCTGTCATGATTTTTTCCTGTTAAATTGAGCGGTTGAAATCCCGAAATTGCAGCTTGTAGGTCATCTCTGCGTTGTGATCAGTATTAGCAAAAGTGAATTGTGGCTGGTCTGTGATACTGCCGCCTGTAAACGTGAAGGTTTCGGTTTTGGCTTTGCCGTCGAGCTTGTACAACGTGCTGACTGAGGCATTGAGCAACGTCACTTCACCACTGCCTTGTAGCGAGGATAACCAGACATCATCGGCACTGCCCCTTAAAATATGAAACTCAAGCTCGGAAACTTTGGCATCGGTTCGTTTTGCCACACTGACCGAACCACCGGAGCCGTTAAAACGGCTAGTATCGGGATTGGGGAAAGTGATTTGCACCGTAGTACCTGCGATAAAATCACTTAAGATTCGACCGCCTAGAATGACGGTGGTTGCATCCACATCATAGGAAATTTGCGCCATGTTTCGCCCCTAGTAATTGAAATTAATGATGATGTCTGCCCGATGAAATGCTCCGGCATTTTTCACCGCCTGTTGAATAGTCGGCGATTTGCGGTTTATGCGGTCAACCTGTGATTGTTCGGCTAACAGATTGGCATAGGTGAAATACCCTTTACTCTCAATTGACCGCTTAAATTGCTCTTCATCGCCGAAGGTATCCGGTGATGTCCATTTTCCGGCAGCAAATACGCTGGCTCTCACAAATCGCGCTGCCACCTGATTGATGCAATCAACCAGCAAATCCACCCCTTTTTCCGTTTGCGGTATTTTGGTAGCAGTCGCTTTCATTAAATTAAAGGTATCAACCTGTACTTGATTGACATACGCTTTCAGGTTGTAGACATTATCGACAAATTCATTGGCATTTGAGCACATCACTACCGGACGGTCTTTAATCAGCGTGTAAATATCGATACCCACGGATGACGCACTGTCTACCTCGGTTTGGCTATAGCTTTCTGGCTCACACGCAAGCTCCTTTAAGTGAATCGTCATGGCACTATTTTCAGCGCTGAAATCGACCACATGCACCCTTGCCATATAGGAAACCGCCAAGGCTTTTTGATTGCGCCTTGAAAAAAGCAGCCGAAAATATTCTTGTCCTTTCTTGCTCACTTGCCATGCCAAGCCTTTTGTCGTGAGATTGTCAGGATGTGAAACGACTTGATAGCCCAATATCTTGTTGGCTTGACTGTAGCTTGCCAGCTTTAAAATTTGGTCATTGGTCAGCTCATCAATAAAACAATACCCACAACCCGAAGACGCGGCTACCACATCGGTAATTGCCTCATCCGGTGATTGGGCGGTCAAAGTTTGAGGCGGTGTCGCTTTGGTTAACACGGCACTGTCACCCAGCCCTAGCAGATTCCCAATGAACGTACCTGTTCCCCCCTCGCTGGCGTTGGCTAATCCTTTTCCTGACACCACCAAACGCTTGTCAAGGTATGCAAAGGTAGATTTTCCGCTTGTGGGAACATTGTTGTCGTTGGGGTGATTTTCATCCGATGGGTAACCATCTGGAACCGCACGATTAAGAGTATCAATTACATCACTAAAAGTGACCGCATCACCAAAGTTCAGGTTTTCAAGCGTCAATTCACCGAGTGTTATACTGCCATCTTCAATTTGACGCAGCGTTTTAAGTAACGCGTTGCTGTCAATCTCTGAGCCTGTCAGTGTGTCAAATTCCACTGCGGGCAGTGTTAAATCACTTTTTCGCCAATGCCCGATAATCAGACTGCCACCGGAGCCTATCGGATTGGGGGATGTGCCAAAAAAGGCAGTCGCCATCTGATAGGTTTTCGAGGTAATGCCAAAATCGGCTTTCACCCCTGCGATATTTTTGTAGGTGGCATAAATCGTTTTACCGTCAAAAATCGTGCCCGTTTCAGATGTCATCATGATGACGTGGTTGATGTTGTCGTAATTTGCGCCTCGCTGCTCTTTGAGTAGCTGCACATTGACAACATTTTCAATATCGATGCCAAGATTATTGTTCATACTGTGAACCTTTTTCGTTGGAAAGTTGGAAAGTAAGATGATTGATTGAGGGTGTTGAGACGTTGATATAATCCGCGACAGAGGCGTTAATCGAAAACATCACGCGCTCTCGATACTGGCTACCTGTCGCAAAGTGCAAATCACGCACACCCGTTGGCGCAGATAAGCTAATGGTGTGTTTCCACTGTTGCTCAAAGCCTTTTTGCGTTCGCAGTAATCGCAACAGAATTTGCGCCCGTTGCAAGGCTTGCTTGCCCCAAACATTCACGTCAAAAAGGATTTTCTCGTGCTGGCTGTATTCCATCACTTCAACGTTTCGGCGGTATGTTTCGCTAAAGCCTTTGACTTCACTGTTGCCCGATTGCTCAATACTGATAACAGGCGCATTAAAATCTTGATTCGCCAGATTTTCACGTCCGATAAATATGGTGTTTTCGGCAACCTCTAGCGTATCTCGAATCACCAATGCCAGCCGTTGGATCGGTGGCTGGTAGTTTTTGTGGTGTAAATTGTTATTTTGCATTGACGGATAGCTCCAATGGTTCTATCATGTAACTCATGAGGAAGTGAAACGTTCATGACCCAACCCGAAAGGAAGAAAATTAATGAGTAAAGCAATGACAACTATTGAACTTGAAAAAATCCATGCTGAAATTTCTAAAATGATGGCAGAAACTATCAAGCTAAACTCAGAAGCAAATAAATTAAATTCAGAAACAGCCAAATTGAATAGAGAGACTTTTTGGTATCCAGTTGCTGTAGCATCAGGAATCGTTGGAGCAGTGGCTGCAATTACCACTGTGATCATAAAATTAGTCTGATAATCAACCTCCTCTGCTACTTTCTAGAGGAGAGGTATTACTATGCGTCTTTTCTCAAACTATAAAGAACCTTCGGTCTATGAACTTCTTAAACTAAAAGAAAAACTTGGTTTTAACGGCTCTCAAATGGCAGATTTAGCCTTAGTCTCGAATAATAGTCAGTGGCGAAAGTATACAAATAGGCAAAACCCACGACCGATATCCCCTCATATCCTTTTTGTTATGGCGGCACAACTGGCCTTAAAAGAAGATGAACTCAATAAAATACTGGCTAAGATGCGTAGTTTAGGGGCGAGTCTTTCAATAGACGACCAGTGATCTCACTATCCTTCACTTCCTCAAAGACATAGCGTACATAGCCATAGTCGCTATAGTCTTTGCGGTTAATCGATTTGAATATTTTTCCTTTGTACTCCAAGTAAACACCAAGCAGATCCGCATATTGTGGCTGCACATGCACCGTGAAATACTCCAATGACCAATCGAGACTATCTTTGTTAATCGCTTCATCCGGCAAACTGCTGATTACGCCTTCAATCGATTTTCGTGTCACCGCAAAGTCCGGCTTAAAATCTTTCGTAGTAATCACTTCTGTGATGAAAGTTAACGGTTGCGAAAATCGGCGTATGGTTCTTGCCATATTGGGCAGTCTCATTTTTTCACCACCTTGTAGGTTATCGATTTTTTGAGTGCGCCTGTATCTTGTAGTAGTCTTGCTTCGATGACGCCTTTCTTTTTCAACTGCGCTTTGGTGCTTTCAGCATGCAAAGGCCACGCCCCAAAACCCTGCGTATCAAATGCCTCAATTGACCACCCAACAGATAATTCACCGGTATAAGCCAGAAATTCCTTTGCGCTAATTTCACCTGAAATAAATAAGCGGTATTTTTCTTTTACCACCTTTTCAATAATTGCTTTTTGGTGATCACGAATCGGTACGCGCAAAAATGAGCGAGGCGGGATTTTCTCCGTGCCAAATTCGTGGATCGTTGCCACTTCCACCACGCTAATATCGGAATCTTTGTACGGTCTGGTATTTTCCAATACGCCCACTTCCACTTTCAGTTTATCAAGCTCCGCAAACTGTTTTTTGGCTTTTTCCAGCAATTTTGATTTCAGCATCACCAGTTCATCCCAATTGCCAAGGCGTAATTGTTAATGCGACTTTCCAGCACCAAATATTGCTCACCAAAGGCAGAAGTTTTAAACCAATCATTCTCCGTTCCTGAAAAATTGGCGCTGGCACTGACATCGCCCACACCTTCACTACCAAACAGTGCATTCGGATCGGCTGAATAAGAATCCTTGGTTGGACTATTTTCATGAAAGCCTGCCAAAAAAAGCAGATGCGCGGTGAGGTACATCAAACCTTGCTCATACATCACGCCCCACACTTTCTTATCTATCCGGTTTTCTGCATCGGTTAAATAGAGCAACAATTTGTTGTCATCGGCGGTAAAGGTTTGTTCGCCAAAACGATCACGGAATTTCTTTATCATTTCTTGCATGAAGCCCCCAAAAAAAGTGGATGAACCCCGCTTAATTATACTTCAAACGAAGGGGTTTGTTTTGTGCCGTCCGTTAACTCAATCGTCAACGTCACGACATTACCTTCTTTTGATGCGGTGATTTTTTTAATGCCAACCCCTGCATCACCTTTCGTGCCTTTTTCGCCCTTATCTCCCTTTTCACCTTGATCGCCTTTTTCGCCCTTAAGTGTTCCGGCGTCCAGTGCTTCGTGAAGGGCAGATACCCCCGCTTCAATATTGTTG
The DNA here is from genome assembly GCF_004768525.1 of Arsenophonus nasoniae. Lineage (NCBI taxonomy): Bacteria > Pseudomonadati > Pseudomonadota > Gammaproteobacteria > Enterobacterales > Morganellaceae > Arsenophonus > Arsenophonus nasoniae. The sequence continues at coordinate 17,559 of NZ_CP038623.1, read as the reverse complement.
AGATTCTCCGCATTCAATGGGGTTTTGGTTGACGGTGAATTTTCCCAATTTGTTTTTGTGTAGCTCATCATTAACTCCGGATTCAAATAAAAATAAGGGGCTTGCCCTCATGATGGTGATTGCGGAAAGTAATTATCAGACGGCAAGGTTGTTCCGATTGGGAAGCCGCCGTCTATGACTTTGGGGCGGTTTTGTAATCGGCATAAACGGCAGATAGTGGCTGTTTCCACATTGCCCCACCAAAAGCAGAACGATAACCACACTCGTAAGTCAGTAAATCACGCTGGCGAACGGCTAACAACTCCGGCATATGCACTTTCATCTCGACATACTCTTCGTCGTAGGTGTAAATTGCCAAGCGGGTTTTGCCTTTGGTTATTTCTCTGGCATATCCTGCCGGAACTTTCACAAAGGTAATCGTAAAGCTGTCATTACCCGATGCCTTCCTCAACGCAGCCATGATCCTGTCCATCGCTGAAACAGGCAGTAAATCAGTCCCAACAATGGGGCTTTGGCTATCAAACTTCTGCTGTGCCAGCATAAAATCGGCAGCATCCATCGCAATATGCGTTGGCTGAACCCGATAACCTGAATTTGCCCACGCTTGGTTGTAAGCATCCAGTACCAGTTTGATAAACTCATTGGCGGTCATATCTTTCAGCGATTTACCCGATGCTTCTTGCATCACCTGTATTTTACCGCCTGTTAACAAACCTTCTTGTCCTTTCACATGTTGATGTCCTAGGTAACCTGCATATTGCAGCGTTGACAGGGCATTGGCGTACAAATCATCCTGTTTTTTGCTTTGCAGATTAATATTGATTTTGTTGATTTTTTCAAGCTCCTGTTGTGTCCATACAACGGCTTTTGCCCACTGGCAAACAGGCGCTTTGTACATCTCAATGGTGCTATCAATCGTCACCAGCGAGTTGGTTTTGTTGCCGATAATGCCGTCTTTGACAGAGCCCAACACCTCGGTAATACCGTATTCTACGTATTCATCGGCAAAATCCAGTCCTTCGTTGATTGGGATTGCCTCCCCGATATTGATTTCAGGTAACTGTTTTTCCTGTAGCTGCGTGTCACGTTCGGTTAATGCTTCTTGCAACACCGTTTCAAAATAGGCTTCTTCAATTGCCATCGGTTATTCTCCTACCTTTTGTATGAAGCCAAGCGTTATTGCCACGCACTGACTGCCTGAACTGACATTCTCAACCCAATACCCCAAATCAATATTGCCTGTTGCGGTTTTGGAAACTTTGCCAACATCGTCACCTTTTGCGACCACATAAACTTTATCGCCCCGTTTAAAGGTTTCATCTTTTGCCGTTGCTGCCCCAACGCAATCACCGTGGGAAAAATGCCCTATATTGACTTGCTTGTTGTGTGGTGCTTTCTCGCTGTAAATATCCCTCACCACGATACCGTGGATAACATCGGTGGCAGCAGAAATCGGCTTAACACCACCGTCAGGGTTCACCGCCACAAACACGCCGTAGGGTAGGTCAGTCGTGGTGTTGTTTTCTTCGCCCCACACTTTGTCATTGGAGCTTGAGGCGCGATAGATTGTGCCCGCGCGCAAGGTTCCTTTATCGGAATCCCAATTTGTGAATCCAAATGCCATTAGCGACCTCCTAGGCGTTGTGATGCGGATTTAGTGGGTTTTCTATCGCCAAGATTTAATCGTGGCTTATTCTGTTCACGCTGACGATTGATGAGATAGTCATACTTACCGTTAATCGCAGAATCGCCGAGTTTTCTGGCTTCCTGTTGTGTCACCAAACCTTTCGCAATAATCACATTTTCCTTGATTTGCCGTGCGGTTCGGGCATGTCCAATTGCCACATCCCCAAACGTTGACTTCGCTTCGGCTTCCGTTTCGGCTAGCTCTTTTTCAGCTTTCAGTCGGGCGTTTTCTTCCTCCAGTGCTTTGAGTTTTTCCGTCAGTTCTTGAACGTAGCACGCTACGCGTGAGCGGCGCAGCGGTGCTGCTTCGGGGATGTTAATGAGTTGAGTACTGTTTTATACTCTGCAGTAGGTTAATTTTTTTCAGGGATTCATCTCGATGGCTCGCAATAAATCTCCCAGAAAGCGTAAACCGGTTAAATCAGGCAGGCTGCCCGTCACTTCACGTGCCACAACGCCTGTTTATCTGAAACGTTTTATGATCTCTCTCCCACCCGAAAATGATGATGACAGACCGCCTGAATTTTTTTATGACACCCTAAAAGAAGCCATACGCCACTGCGTCCGACTCGGCCCCCAATTTTTTCTCGACACGCAGTATTACCCGCCGCTAGTCACGATTATCAGGAGTTTTGAACAACGCCAAGACCAAGCCGATGACGCTGGATACGACTACACTGAGGGGGGAATAACTGAAAGTCTGCCTGCCGATGAATTCATCACCTATACGGAGCTGGGAATAATCCCTGTTTCCTTTGAACCCTGGGATAAACACACCGATAACTGGGCTGACGAATCTGACAATTTCTGTTTCTTTGGCAAGATGCCCATAAGGTAATTGAGTCAGATGTATATCCCTCGTCCTGCTAAACTACTTTTCACCATTGATGACGGTTGGAATAAATTCCTCGAAAAATACGGCGATAGCGTTAGTTCGTGGACGAGTTTATCTGTGGAGCGCATGCTTGCCTGCGGCACTTGTGCCATGGGTGTCCGGCGCTATTGTTGCGCTTCGTCTGATTGTTCTCACAGCCGTTTTTTCTGCCAAAGCTGTAAGTCAAAAGCCTGCAGTTCATGTGGCTTTAAAGCCACCGAGCAGTGGTTAGCACAGCAGGTTCATATTTTACCCGACTGCGACTGGCAACACATTACTTTCACCATGCCACATCTCCTTTGGCCTTTTTTTAACAATAACTGGCCGCTACTTAATGCTCTGTTTCGGGCAGCCACTCGAGCTATGCTGCAGTTGGCTCGCAAACAGGGTATCGAAATTGGTATTTTCTGTGCCTTGCATACTTATGGCCGGCAACTCAATCAACATCCGCATGTTCATGTTTCCGTCACTCGAGGGGGTTTGGATAGTAAACATAGTGTATGGCGAAAGCTGTTTTTCAAAAAAAAGGATGTCGAAGAAATCTGGCGAGGGGCTGTTATCCGACTACTGCGTCACAGTTATGATTTAATTAACCCTGGCCTTCTTCCCGGTCTTGGCCATATCCGTGACAAAAAACATTGGCGGCGTTACTTGAGGGCGCAGTACGGACGTTATTGGAAAGTGCACTTTGCTAAAAAAACGAAAGGGGCATGGCATAGTGTTAAGTACCTCGGTCGCTACCTTAAACGCCCACCGGTATCTGCGTCAAAACTGCGGCATTACCGAGGGGGTGCCGTTGTTCATCACTACCATGACCACCGAACTGGCCAGCATCGGCAGCAGACTCTGCCGCAGGAAGAGATGATTAGACGCTATATAAGCCATATTCCGGCCAGGCATTTTAAAATGGTGCGTTACTCTGGTTTTTTGTCGAATCGTAAACGAGGAAAACTATTGCCGAAAGTGTATAAGGCACTTGAGATGACGGCACGTAAAAAACCGGAGAACCCAGGTTTTTCTGTGCTGATGAAAGGATTTCTGCGTACCGATCCGTACAAATGTATTCTGTGTGGCGACAGGCTGCTTTTCACCGGGGCGCAAATGGGTAAAAAAGCAACGGAATTGTTGTCAGAAAGACTGCATAACCTGGAGAAAAAGCGATGGTTACGCAGCTAAACGCAGGATCAATGTGTCTAAAATAAGGAAATCAGGTTAGAAATTACACTCTCTGAGGAAATGTTAACTGGCACTAAACACAATAAATCGATCCCCATCTCCTTTTTGCAATAAGGGATGGCTTTTGCTACTCACTTTAAAAGCGATTCAATTTCCTAACCATCAAGCTGCTTTTTCAGCGTCTCAATCAGCGATTTATCATCGGTAACCTCTGTATTTTCAGGCACGGAGGTGATTTCACTGGCTGCATCGCCTTGCTTAACCTCACTGGTAGGTGACGGTGTCACATTCAGACTTTGGGCTTTCCCGATTAATCCCGTTAATATCTCGCCGATTTCTTTTGTTGCTTCATCGGCGGATTCGGTGAGCAACTGAATGTAATCACTCATCTGAATCAATAGAGTATCAAGGGTATCGGGTGTTTCGCCCTCATCCCCCAACGTGTGCTGACCCTTAACGGCAGCGAGTTTTGCTTTCATAGACACAGCGCTATCTCCTAGTTTGACATCATGCCCAGAGCGTCCCTCGTCAACAATTGCGACGTGGTCACCTCTGATATGGGTTTTCTTGAAATCTACTCCTGTGGTGCCAGTCGGTTCAATAAACGACTTGTAACCACAACTGAGTTCTTTGATTTGGTAATTTTTAATCGCAGCAATCGCCTCAGCGTCATAAAGGAAAACATCGGCTGAAAGATAATCGCCATCCTGCTTCACATTCTGTACGTGACCAATAGCGGTATCCTTCCAGTTATCACTGGTCACCTCGTTATTGGGGGCGTGAAAAAAGGTAAGCGGTTTTCCCTCAAACGAGGCGATGGTTTCAGCGTCAAAAAGGTCTTCGGGTAATACCTCAACCTTGTAGCGTTGGGTGGGTAGCAAATTTGGCACATGACTGGAGAGTTCTTTGCCTTCAAATTCCTGTATCCCCACTTTGGCAATTTTGCTTGGTATGCGATAACCTGTTTCTAACTGTTGTGCGCCCTTAATATCAATAGGCAATCGGTTGTCATTGCCGTTCATCGTTTAATCCTTCTATGCTTTGTAAAATTACTTTGCTGACACAGCGACAATTAAAATCTTGCGAAGGGTGAAGCTCCACGCCCCCAATCCGTTTTCGTTTTTCCCACAGCTTGGTTTTTTCGTTGAAATACACGCTGGGGTCATCAAATCGGCAAATGCGATTATTCATCGCTGCATGAGAGGGACGGGTTCCGCCGTTTTTTCGTTTATCCATCACCGCTGACCAGCGATACAACTTAATCCCTAGCTTTTGCATTCGAAGATTGGTTAAATCACCCATCGCTTTGCGGCTTTGGTCAATCGCAATTCGCATGCCTCGGTTTTGCTGAATATTCAACGCTGCCGTGATTTCCTTTCCGGCGTCGCGCAATGTTTTGTTGCCGCCTATCATCGATTGCACAATTTTTTGTACATGACTTAATGACTCGGTATGCAATCCTTTAATCAACTGGACGTTTTCGCCAATCATTCCGTTAAAGAAATCCTGCGTTTGTTTACTGTCCAACACCGCTGCGGGGTTAATTGCAATCACAGACTCAAATTCACGGCTTAACCGTTTTTTGTTATCCGCATTAGTAATGTTGGCAAAATTACGCGCGACCCGTGTTGCAAATGCGCTGATGTCAATCGTTAAAAAACGGTCAACAATGCGGTTAAAGGTTTGGAAGCGTTTTTGGATAGAATTGGGGCTGGCATCGCCAAGATTTTTTTGTTGATTTTCTCTGGCAATTTCTTGCTTAACCACGAGCTTAAAAAGTGAAATAAGATGTTTAACTGAGGCGGCATAATAGACTTCTGCGCGCTTACTCGGATTAATCGGCTTACACTCCCTCCCCGTTAATTTTCCCTTGGGTGGTAAATTCACGGTCATCCTCCTCACTGAGTAGGTTTGCCATCATCGTCACTTCCGGTACGTTTTTCACGTCAACCAGTTCACGACGGTTTAACTCATTGAGCGCGTCTTGTGGCTCAATCACGCCGTGTTCCAGCAACAACATTAATGCCGTGGTCACGGTATTCAGATTAGTGGCAGACTCGGCTTTGTTTTCCGTTTTGATTTGGACAAATTCAAAGGCGACTTCCGTTTCGCTAATGCCATGCTTGGCACAAATGAATTTGTCGAAGAAGTTAATAATCGGGCGCAAACGGGATTCTTGAATTTCAAAAATGGTGTCGTAGTAAGATTGCAAATCTTCCTGTCCGGTGGAAAATCCGGCTGCGCCGTCGCCAAACAAAATCGTTTTTGGTCTGTCCATTGCTATTGCTAATCGGTCTTGCGCTTTCGTCCAGATATCCGATACGTTAGCAAGAGACAACTCTTTTTGCTCGTACTGGCTGTCGGCATCCAGCATCAACACGTTGTGTCTTTTCTTGGCTTGCAATACCAATTGCAGCCAGTCGATAATTTCTTTGCCTCTTCCGTTGGTGATCCCCGTGTTCAAATCTTTCAGCAAAAAGATATCGGATTTCATCTCACGCAACATGCCGAGCACTTCATCATTGACGTAAAGATAGCCGAGCAAATCAGAGATAAACGCCAAAATATCACTTTTACCATCATTGGCTTTTTCATTCGCTCTAACGGTGCTATTGGTAATTTGATTAACGACTGTCAGACAACAACGGGAATGATGCAAGGCTATCTTTTCGTCGCTTTTTAATTCAAACAATAACGGTTTGTTGAAATACGGACTAAAAATGTTGGTAGCGATTTTGCGAATGCGATACTCGCCTTGCCGGACGACCAAAAAGCCTTTTAACTGTTCGTTGTTCACATTGAGCGGCTTTTCCAGATTTTCTTCGTCGGTCACCGCGATTAACAGACTACCGCCGTAGAGCGAAGCCAGTTTTAACGCCAGTTCTGCGTGCTTTTTGATGTTAAGGCGCTTTTCTTCGCCCGTGAACACATCATTCAGTTGTTCGGTTCGTGCTTCATCATCGCCCGTAAAACGCACGGTGCGCCAATGCTTGATACAGTCTCCTGACGTTTTGTTGATATATTTCCGCACAATTGACACACGCTCATAGAGCCACGCCAAGCCTTTGTCGGTTTCAAAATAGCCCGCACCTGTTATGCCAAGTGCAGCAAAACTGGACGGTAATGTCGTCGTGGACGCCCCTATCGCATTCACCTCACGCATGAACGTAGCACGCTACGCGTGAGCGGCGCAGCGGTGCTGCTTCGGGGATGTTAATGAGTTGAGTACTGTTTTATACTCTGCAGTAGGTTAATTTTTTTCAGGGATTCATCTCGATGGCTCGCAATAAATCTCCCAGAAAGCGTAAACCGGTTAAATCAGGCAGGCTGCCCGTCACTTCACGTGCCACAGCGCCTGTTTATCCGAAACGTTTTATGCTCTCTCTCCCACCCGAAAATGATGATGACAGACCGCCTGAATTTTTTTATGACACCCTAAAAGAAGCCATACGCCACTGCCTCCGACTCGGCCCCCAATTTTTTCTCGACACGCAGTATTACCCGCCGCTAGTCACGATTATCAGGGGTTTTAAACAACGCCAAGACCAAGCCGATGACGCTGGATACGACTACACTGAGGGGGGAATAACTGAAAGTCTGCCTGCCGATGAATTCATCACCTATACGGAGCTAGGAATAATCCCTGTTTCCTTTGAACCCTGGGATAAACACACCGATAACTGGGCTGACGAATCTGGCAATTTCTGTTTCTTTGGCAAGATGCCCATAAGGTAATTGAGTCAGATGTATATCCCTCGTCCTGCTAAACTACTTTTCACCATTGATGACGGTTGGAATAAATTCCTCGAAAAATACGGCGATAGCGTTAGTTCGTGGACGAGTTTATCTGTGGAGCGCATGCTTGCCTGCGGCACTTGTGCCATGGGTGTCCGGCGCTATTGTTGCGCTTCGTCTGATTGTTCTCACAGCCGTTTTTTCTGCCAAAGCTGTAAGTCAAAAGCCTGCAGTTCATGTGGCTTTAAAGCCACCGAGCAGTGGTTAGCACAGCAGGTTCATATTTTACCCGACTGCGACTGGCAACACATTACTTTCACCATGCCACATCTCCTTTGGCCTTTTTTTAACAATAACTGGCCGCTACTTAATGCTCTGTTTCGGGCAGCCACTCGAGCTATGCTGCAGTTGGCTCGCAAACAGGGTATCGAAATTGGTATTTTCTGTGCCTTGCATACTTATGGCCGGCAACTCAATCAACATCCGCATGTTCATGTTTCCGTCACTCGAGGGGGTTTGGATAGTAAACATAGTGTATGGCGAAAGCTGTTTTTCAAAAAAAAGGATGTCGAAGAAATCTGGCGAGGGGCTGTTATCCGACTACTGCGTCACAGTTATGATTTAATTAACCCTGGCCTTCTTCCCGGTCTTGGCCATATCCGTGACAAAAAACATTGGCGGCGTTACTTGAGGGCGCAGTACGGACGTTATTGGAAAGTGCACTTTGCTAAAAAAACGAAAGGGGCATGGCATAGTGTTAAGTACCTCGGTCGCTACCTTAAACGCCCACCGGTATCTGCGTCAAAACTGCGGCATTACCGAGGGGGTGCCGTTGTTCATCACTACCATGACCACCGAACTGGCCAGCATCGGCAGCAGACTCTGCCGCAGGAAGAGATGATTAGACGCTATATAAGCCATATTCCGGCCAGGCATTTTAAAATGGTGCGTTACTCTGGTTTTTTGTCGAATCGTAAACGGGGAAAACTATTGCCGAAAGTGTATAAGGCACTTGAGATGACGGCACGTAAAAAACCGGAGAACCCAGGTTTTTCTGTGCTGATGAAAGGATTTCTGCGTACCGATCCGTACAAATGTATTCTGTGTGGCGACAGGCTGCTTTTCACCGGGGCGCAAATGGGTAAAAAAGCAACGGAATTGTTGTCAGAAAGACTGCATAACCTGGAGAAAAAGCGATGGTTACGCAGCTAAACGCAGGATCAATGTGTCTAAAATAAGGAAATCAGGTTAGAAATTACACTCTCTGAGGAAATGTTAACTGGCACTAAACACAATAAATCGATCCCCATCTCCTTTTTGCAATAAGGGATGGCTTTTGCTACTCACTTTAAAAGCGATTCAATTTCCTAACCATCAAGTTATCCAATCCGCCATCGGCGAGTTTTTGGGGTGATTTTTTACGCCTAAGAGAAAGAATCATAAAATCCTCATGTTAGCAAAAAAGCTAATTTTAACTTTACAAAATTAGCATTTTTGCATATAATAAATTTAAGTTAACAAGACGGAGGGGCAGTGAAACAAAGCGAGTTTCTTAAGTGGTTGAAGTCACAAGGCGTTAAAACTGAAAACGGTAAAAAACATTTGAGACTCTACTACAAAGGTAAAATAAGCCATCTCCCAAGACACGGAAGTCAAGAGTTAACGACGGGATTAGTTGAAGGCGTAAAAAAACAGCTAGGCTTGAAATAAACTCTAGCCCTCAATAATGAGGGCTATCACTGCACCAATTGGTAATTGATTTCAACGAGGTTAATATGTTTTATCCAGCAAAATTTACCCAAGAAGATAATGGTTATACTGTCTCTTTTAGAGATATAAAAGACGCAATCACTTGCGGTTCATCTTTCGATGAAGCCATGTCGATGGCGGAAGATATTATTTTGTGTTGGATAGATGTTTACTTTGAAAAAAATGAATTTGTTCCTATGCCATCAGATAGTTTATATGATTATGAACATTGGGTATTTTTACCTGACAGCATTTTTGCTAAAGTTTTATTACATAATGAAATGCTAAAAGCTAAAATTTCCAAAGCTGAGTTAGCTAGATTGATGGGTACAAATTCGCCAGAGATTCAAAGAATTTTATCTGCAAGACACAAAACGAAAATTGACACCATTAGTAAAGCATTATCAAAATTAGGTAAACATTTAACACTCTCTTTAGCGTGACATATTTATTTCTCCTGTACGAAATAGATGTACTTATTATACAGGATGTACGAAATTAATTTAACCTATTTTTGTACAGGCGTTTTGTAGGATGTACGAAAACGAACGTTTTTGTACACCCATTGGTACGCTATAGTGTATCCAAAAAAGAGACTCTTGGATTTGCAATCAAATCATTGACTGCCATAACTACGGTATCAACCTGATCATCATGTTTATGTGAATTTGTTGCCGTGAAAGACTCCAGCTCTTTAATGAACTCTGATACCCAATCGGCTGATTGTGGAATGTGAATATATCCAGATTCAAAATATCCTTGCACCTCGATGACTCTTGTGTATTTATCTTTATTTGGTATTGCTGACCGAACAGGGATATTTTGTTTTTTCTTCAATGATTGAATCAAACCCGTGCCACTGGCTTTATCCTCAATCATCAAACTATGCGGTTTGAGGTGTTTATGTTTATTCCAAAAGTCAACTGTCTTTTGTTCAAGCTGAAAACCTTCCCATTTCCCTCTCAAGATATCGAGTATATACATACCGCCATCAACAGCGACAGCGGCAAGAAGTAACACGCTATAATCATTCACTTCTTTAGTTTTTAAAGCCGTATCAGCATAAACGCCCACTTTTTTGAATTGCGGAGCAACTGTATAGCGTTTTAACCAATCTCCTCTTAGAATATCGCCACCTTTGCCAGTTGGCCTTTGTTGGAATAATGCATTCCAAGTATGAGAACCCACTGCTTTTTTTATTTTTAAAAGATGTTTTGTAGAAAAACGTTCAGGATGTAACGCTTCACCTTCTTTTCTATGTTCTTCCTGTTCTTCTGCTATAGCTGGAAATCTGACTATTTTCCAATAATCACCGCCTTGCTTCATGTCTTCTATCAATCTTCCAGCCAAATCATCTTCATGCCAGCGGGTCATTCCCAGTAGAATACCACTACACGGAGACAATCTTGTATAAAGCGTTGAAGTATACCAATCCCATATTGCTTCTCTAATTGTTGCTGAGTTAGCTTCTTTCCCATCTTTCACAGGGTCATCGATAATTGCTATGTCAGCCCCCATTCCAGTTATTCCTCCGCCTACACCAGCAGAACGATAAGCACCTTGCTTACCAACAATTTCAAACATTTCACAATTTCGAGTTGGTTTTGTCGAAACTTTTATCATGTTTTTATTGTTAAGACGGGTTTCTCGAAAAAGAGCTACGTATTTCTCATCATCAATAATTTTTTGTACATCACGATTCATTCTTGAGGAAAGATCAGCAGAATATGAAGTTGCTATTATTTGTATATCGGGATTTTTACCAAAAGCCCAAGCGGGAAAACGGCGGCTAAATAGTTCTGATTTCCCTGAACGGGGCGGAGCCATAATTAGCAGTCTTGGTTGTTTACCGTCAATAACATCTTGGTAGAATTGTTCAAGTTCTTTTGCCACCTTTTCGTTAAACCAGCCCCGAATAAAATCCGTTTTTGTATACGACACAAAATCGATAAAACTTTGTCTAGCTAATTCTCGCCTGACAGCTTCCTTGAAGGCGTTTTTTTTCATTAGTCCTCCATTAAAGATTTCAACTCATCTACCGTGAAATTAGAAACATCAATTTTTGCAGCTTCGTCTTTTTCAAAAGAGATTGGGCGTTTAAGCTGATCTAACACTTCCAATAGAAGCGTTTTTGGTACAGCTATTCCTTCTCCCTCCAAAAATTGCGCTGCCTCTAGTGAAGTCATTTCACCCGTTTTTTTGCGCTCAAGTATCGATCTTAAATATTCTTTTTGTTGCTGCTTTTCTTCGTTAAAGAAGACTTCGTTGATCCCCATCTTTTTGTACACAGCAATATCATTGTGACTAGGCAACACTTCTTCTATCGTAGTCGTTTCGCCATCCGGTGTTTTTTTAATGATTTTGCGTGTTCGCATTTTGGTATTTTGCCTTGCCGTTTCGGCGATTTCCTTTTTCAAAATATCCGCAGCATGATGAAAAGCATGATCAAACTCGCAATAATCCTTTCGCCAATTCCTAACGGTTTTTTCGTCAACGTGCAGCCACTTTGCAATGAAATGATTTGATACTTTTCCTTTCACCAAAGACAAGTTGATCACGTCGTCAATATACGCTTTTTGATATTTCGCTTTCCGTGACATGACAACCTCTTGTTAACACTTGTGCAACATTCGTAAAATTAGCCGTTTTGGGTGCGGACTTATTTTGCGGACTTATGCGAAAAAAATCCCTCTTCATGTGTTGTGATTATTAGGTTTTTCAATTTTTCAAAATGCGGAGTTATGACTGCGGACTTATGCGTTTTTGGCTATTCTGTGATTTATCCTGCTGAATCCCTTTGATAGCAAAAAAGTAAGGATTTAACCCCATTTACCTTAATGGTTAAAAAATAAACGCAAATGTTAAAAATTTAACTCGAAAATTGACCCTGAAAATCGCCCATAGATAGTTGACGTCGTCTCAATGTTTTTATGACCCAACATTTTAGAAATAACGTGAATATCATTGCGTTTTTTAATTAGACTTACCGCAGCAAAATGCCGTAAGTTGTGAAACTTTCCAATCCGGTATTTTTCCAGTAATTCCTTAACGATTCCTGTCGTACTGTAATTTAATGACAACCTTTTCCCTGATTGACTGGTGATTAAAGGCTCATTTAAACTAAGTTTGGTTTTATCCAATAAATCCAATAATGCTTTTGGTATAGGCAACAATCGTTGAACATCCGCTTTTAAACCTTCAATAACACCGTTTCGTGTGACATGTTTTGAGATATTCAAATACTCCCCTTGAATATCGCTATAGTCCAATGCCAGTATTTCACTTATCCGAAGCCCAATCACCGACGCCAAGATGAAGGCTATCTTTTCTCTGACGGGCGCAACTTCGATCATCCTATCCACATTCTCAAAAGCAGGAATGAAAATAGGCTTTTCGACTTTCTTTTTCAGTTTTGGAATTGGACTCACGCCAATATTCCGCATTTCTTTTAACAGCAAATAGGCAGAATGCAGATATTTAAGGCTATTCTCAGGTAAGCCATTAAATTCACGCGGGCGAATATGCAACGCCAATTTTGACTGCAACGTTTCGTCAATCGAAAACAATGCATGTTTAATCGTATCAAGGGAACTTTGGCGCAAATGCCCCGTTTCACATTGTGAGACTTTTTTACCCACATAAAACTGAATCAACTTGCGAAGATGCCAATCTCGGCATCGCTCTTTTTCTTTTGCTGTCATCTCACCAAATCGCTCAGATTCACTCAAAAAAAGAAAACGGCAAGCTGCATCCAACGTTTTGAAACTTTTATGAAATCGCCCTGCTGCATTTTCATAATGCACACGAAAAACCACGCTGCCGTGGCAAGTTTTAAGTAATTTGATTGAGCTCATTGTGGTTATTTGATGCGGAGAAAAGCCGTTCCTCTGAATTAAGGACAGTAAATAAATTCGCTACCTATTTAGTCTTCGACTAAGCCAACAATTCAGTTACTTGTAAACCAAATTTTGTTATCTCCCTTATCAAAAGGAGTAATACTTTTCTCTTTAAAACGGTATTCATCGTACTTTTCCTTATAGAAAATCGAACCTGCTCACACATAAAAAGCAGCATTTTAAACGGCGATTATCAGGCTCGACTTTCCTGTAAGGTTCTGTGTTTGATTAATACGAGGGATGTTTATTTAAATAATATATTTGAATGTAGGTAACCGCTGATATTTAAATTTTGTTCGACTTTTATTTCATTAGGAATATTCGCTAATCTCATAACGTCTTCTATACTAACTCCAGTATAATGAATATTATTATTTTCGATTCGGTAGCCTGCAAATATGACACCACTCAAACTAATAGAATAAACAATTCTAGCATTTACTTGATATTCATCATTTTTTAACTCAACAATCGCTTTTTCTTTTGGTTTCAGTGTGAAGTCTGCAGTAGAGCGATGTAATGTTAAGTCAGACTTGCCTATAACACTATTTACTGAATGAGATACAGTCTCACCAATCTTAAAAGTGGGAGCAAATTTAAACCCCGCTATTTCCAGCCCCAAGCCAATATCAACATCGAGGTGATCTGCTTTATTTTTATCCCATGATGATTGTACTGTAATAGTATTACTCCCTGATATAGCTGCTGTAAATTTAACATTTCTATCACTACTATCATTACTAAATTCTTGCATGCTTATTATATTCGTTGATGGTTTACTAAAGTCTTCTTGTACCACGTCATCAATTGATATTTTTTTTACTACATGTTTACTCTTGGTTTTAACGTATAAATCTTGATGGCCTTCAGGAGAGTAAACGATACATTCAGGGATCTTAGCATAATTAATGCTGGGTATCCTTTCGCTGATAATCTTTGCAAGACTTTCTCTCTGTGAAGCTGATATCCAATCTTTAAATATTTCATTCTCTGTTATTTTAGATTCATATTCTCCTCCTTTAGAAAGAATTACTACATTTCCTGACTGATTTTCCGTAATTGAACATTTCATTTTATTCACCTCTTGCACCATGATTATTAAAATTCGTAAGTATCAATTACCGATTCATTGACACTGTTTTTTGATGTACTGCTGTAAATATTCCGTCTGGTTTTCGTTCTCAACTATCATCTCTCTGAGACTGAAATAATCCTGTCGAGTTGATGCGCCAAATTGTGTGGTGGCGTCATCATATCGGCTCTGGGCGGTAGTGGTTTTGGATGCACGACACACGGCGTTGACGCGCAACCGCTTAGTGCCAGCCCGAACAGCATCATGCAGCTTAGCAATTTCAGCTTTGGCATTATTGAGTTCCTCGGTGTGTTGGATATCGAGCTGGTGTAAGGCTTCTAACTTTTTCTGCTGTAATTTCAACGCTTCAATTTGCTCGTGATATTGCAGTTTTAGCGTTTGGTAGTTTTGTTTGACGTTTTGATAACGGGCGTTGATGAAAACGAGTGACAAAACCAATGCAGCAATAATCGCTACGACAAATGCGTAATGTCGCCATAACATATTACACTCTCTATTTCTCGACGGGTCATTAGTCCTTTCCAGACTTCGCCTTTCACATAAACCCAGCGCTTCATTTCATCACAAGCGCCCTTTCGGTCATCAGCGTTGAGCTTTTTGAGTAATGTCGATTTGGCAAAATTTCCCACGCCCACGTTGTAAGCAAATGAGTAAAGTGCGGCCTGTGTGAGCGTATTGATATTGACCTTAACCAGCGGGTCAACATAGCGTTTAACCACCCTTAAATCGTCATCAAGCCACTTATCGCAGTCTTTTTGCGTGTACGTCCGATTACGCTCAATATCGTTACCTGTATGTCCATAGCAAACAGAAAGAATACCACCACCATCGAAATAGGGCTTAAGCCTCAATCCCTCAAAATGCGTTATCATGCTTGATGCCAGCAATAACGCACTACCGCCCGTTGCCATCAATATTTTTTTCGGTATCTTCATAGTGATGTTCCTTGAGTTCAAATTCCTTTTTGCGGTAATACCAATTAACAAAAAATGTCCCTATCGTGCAGACAATACCCACTACAGCTACCCACTCTTCGAGCGTGAGAATGCCAATAGCGGTTGTCGCCCCAGCCCATAGATACGACAAGGGGCTGGAATATTTTTCCATCATGTGAGTTCTTCCGGTGAGGTTTTTGAGGTAGTGAGGCGTGAATTTTTGTTTGAAAACGCCTGTCTTTTCACCTCGTCAGGCTCGGTGGTATCCTTATCACTCTTCAACTTATAAGGAATTTTTTATGTCTAAAAAATATGAAAAAACTGTATTTTATCCATACGACGCTCGTGCTTTGGTGAGATTTTGAAGTTGGAGGAAACTTATAAAATCCGTCTTGAAACAATGAGTGATAATTCTTGTAACTTCCTCGATACGGTTAAGAAGGAAAAATAGAGGTCATGCCTTCGACGATCGCCTCGGCGGTCGTTTTTGCTGCTTCGATGACATCCGCTTTTTCACACCGTTCTTTGACCAAATGCGTCACCACCTCAAAAATAGCTGGCTCCACTTTTTCCAAGCAGTACTTGGCAATTTCCTTGTCTATTTGCCTGTCGCCGATAGTGACCAGTTTTTCAGTTGAATTATCCTTGTTTTCCATCTTAACCTCTTGCTTGTTATTGAATTTTCCGGCGGTAGCTTGACCAGTTGAAATTGAGCCAAATCCCATTGCTCATCATCATTCTGTCGATAATTCTATCGCCCAAGACTTGCCGAATTTGTTCACTATTTAGGTTGGTTAGCATGCCAATCGGTTTTTTGTGTGAAGTTCGTCTATCAACCAGCTGATTTATAATAATCTTCGTGTTTTCGCTATGCTGATACTGAATACCTATCTCGTCTAGAATCAACAAATCCACTTTGCAAAGCTCATCGAGCAGTTGTTGTTCTGTCACTTTCGCCGTTTTTTCGTAGGTTGCTCGAAAGCGCATCATCAAATCCGCCACGGTGATGCATAATACGGAACGACCTTTGCTCATGAGATAATACCCTATCGATGCTGCAAGATGATTTTTGCCCGTTCCGCAACCACCACTAAAAACAAATCCGCCAAATCCTGTACCAAAATTCTTTGCAAATGCGACAGATTGATTCAACGCATTTTTCTGACCCGCGTTGAGAATGCGATAGTTTTCAAATCGGCAATGTGCATGCAGTGGAGCAATACCCGAGCGACCAAATAGGTTTTCTATCCGATGTTGCTTGCGAAAAACGACATCTTGCAATCTGGCTTCTTCGGATATTTTTTGCATTTTGGCTAAATGTTCTTCCCAACTACAGGCAATTGGTTTGATGTTTGCGGGCATGATTTTTTGTAGCCGTTGAATGATATTCATGGTTTCGTCTCCAAAAAAATTAACCGTTGATAACAACAAATCCCTCAGGATTGCTCGGACGGGTTGTTATTTCATTGATGAGACTGTTGCGCTGATATTTTTTCTGCTCAAGCCAGGAAACCTCAAAGCCTTGCCAGTTTCTGAGCATACATTCCGCCAGTATGTCGTCGGTTGCATAGCCCAATTTGTTGGCAGCATTAATTTTTTGCACCAGTCGGTTAAGTGCCGTTTCGGTCAATTTGGCTTTTTTGTTTTTTCGGTGCTCAAGATAATCTTGCCAAATGTTTTGACTTGGAGGCTGAACAAAATTTGAGCGTGGGCAACTAATATTATTAGGTTCTATTTTATGACTGGTTCTATATGACTGATTCGGGTGACACTGTGTCACCATGAGGTTGTCATTTTTGTCACCATGACATGTCGTTTTTGTCACTATGAGCTTGTCGTTTTTGTCACCATCACTTGCCAAATTGTCACCGTCATTTTTTGGTTTTTTCGTTTCTGGATTCGGCGATAAAGATTGGCTATTATTTAATCGCAACACATACTTGTTTGATTGATTATGATGATGCCCGTTTCGCTCTCTTTGAAAAACCTGAACGAGTCCTTGTTTTTCCAGTTCGGCAATATGACGAATGACGGTTCTTTTTGAAATTTCACATTGCTTCGCAATAGATTCATAGGAAGGCCAACAAATACCTTCATCATTGGCATGGTCAGCAAGTTTAAGCAAAACGAGTTTTCGGGCGGGATTTCCTACTTGGGTATTCATGGCTTGTACCATTAACAACATACTCACTATCGCTATCCTCCAAAATTTTCAAAAAGAAGCTCGCCATCAAATTAATTGACGGTCAATTCACGTATGATTCCCTGATGTGTTTGAAAAAATGACAAAGAAAGGCTTTAATTCAAAAAGAGCGCGTCAATATGCGCTTTCTGTTCGATGATTTTTTGTTTTTGCTGTTTTTTGCGGTGATCCATAAACAGATTGGCGTAAACTACTATCTGTCGTTGAAAATC
>NZ_CP038622.1:0-50328 GCF_004768525.1 Arsenophonus nasoniae | reverse complement strand
GCAAAATTATGCACTTATTTTTTATTGAAAAATAAGTCTGAGGTTTTCAAAAAAAACACCCCGTGTGGTTAACGAGGTGTTTTGATGATAAGGATTAATGTCATGTAATGAAAAGATTGCTCGTTCAATATAGTGTATTCGTTTGTTATGATGCAATTTGTTATGTAAACAACGAAAATATCAGATGAGTAAAAATTTACCCCAACCCCACACGATGCCGTATTCAAGCAGTTTTTAAGCGAGAAAGAGACGGCAAAAGATTTCTTTGATATCTGGCTACCGGATGAGCTTAAAGCCTTGTGTGACTTGGATAGTCTGAAAGTGGAATCCGGCTCATTTGTCGATATCGAGATGAAAAACTACCAGAGTGATATTCTTTACTCAGTCAGCACTTCAAAGGGCAGCGGATATATCTATGTTTTGATTGAGCATCAGTCCAACCCTGATAAGCTCATTGCATGGCGATTAATGCGCTATAGCCTTGCTGCCATGCATAAGCATTTAGAGAATGGACATAAGCAATTACCGTTAGTTTTCCCTATCCTGTTTTATGCAGGTGAACAAAGTCCTCACCCCTATAGCACGAATTGGCTCAATTGCTTTGAGGACAAGGAACTAGCGAAGAGTATCTACACCAATCCCTTTAAGTTAGCCGATGTCACCACGCTTGATGATGGCGAGATTATGCAACATAAGCGCATGGCTTTGTTAACTTTGATACAAAAGCACATTCGCCGACGGGATATGACAGAGCTTCTTGATGAAATTGTGACACTGCTGTCGTATAATTATTATACTGATAATCAAGTCATCACGATGTTTAATTATCTCATCCAAGAAGGAAATGCAAAAGCCAATGGAATTTATCACTGAGATAGCGAAACAGTCAGAGAAACACGAAGGAGCACTTATGACTATTGCTCAAGCATTAAGACAAGAAGGTAAAATTGAAGGAATTCAAGAGGGAATTCAAGAGGGAATGCAAAAGGGCGAGAAACATGCATCGATGAAGATAGCACGGCAAATGCTAGAAAGTGGTATGGATAGGCAATCTGTGATGAAATTTACGGGTTTGACTGATGTCGAAATGAGCAATCTGTTTAAAGATTAAACCATGACGGAACGCCAGAAATTAAGCCTCAATCGCACTAGAAAGGCTTCACCAGAAAAACAGACCTCAAGTAATACTGTTTACGGTAAAAAGGTCTGGGTGAATGCTACGCACAAAAAACAGGCAAAAAAACCGAAACCCCAAAAGGTAGTAAAACAGCAGCCCAAGAAGCTGGTTGAAAAACCTAAACAGGCAGTGAAGGTTAAAATTCCAAAACCACCCATACCGCCTAAAAAGCGATTGCCGTTAGAGGAAGCGATTTCACAAATCAGCACGTTTTGGCCTTATCTTTTCCCTGATGGCAAGTTGTGCCCAATGAAAATTGGTATCCAGCAAGATATGTGGCAAGAAGTGAAAGAAAAGGGTTTCCCAATAGCCAGAAGGCGTTTGAGAGCCTGTTTAGGGAGTATTGGTCATCATACTGATTATCGCGCACTTATCCAGTTAGGGGCGTTTCGTTATGACAAAGACGGTCAGATAGTTGGAGAGGTCACCCAATCCGATGTTGACGATAATCTGCAACGTTTAGCTCGGCGAAATAAGCAATAAATCACTTAATCCTGAACGCTCTAAGAAATTAGAGTGTCTTGTGAACTGCTTTATCTATCACAATCACGTAATTTATACTTAAATATCACTTTTATAGTGTATTTTTTATATTTTATTGATTTTAGTTTTACATAAAATTACCTTATTATTTTATTTTATCACCTTTTTGGTTTTGTTTTTTTATGTTATTTAGTTTTAAGGTGATTAAATGGTTATTTTTTGTTTTAATTATCTTTTAAATTAGATATAATTTATTTTTTTAATTTTAAAAAGGAAATTCGATGAAAGTCTATTGTGATGATGGCTCGACAGCTACTAAATTAGCCTGGATTGAAGATGGAAAAATAAAGCTATTTGTTTTACAAAATGGGTTTGTAGAAAAGTGGAAAAACAATACCTTTGGCGAAGTTCACAATTATATTGTTAATGGCAAGAAATATTCTTACTCCCCCAATAGTGATGAAATTATTTCCACGACTAACATCAATTATCAGTATAGACCGATAAATACATTAGGTATTCAGGAAGCATTACAACAAAGTGGTTTAAAGCCACAAGAAATTGATTTGGTTGTGACTTTACCTATTACGGAATATTACAATACTGATGCTCAGGAAAATAAGGAAAATATCAGGAAAAAAATTAATAACTTAAAAGAAAAAGTCGAGTTAAATAATGGTGATGTTTTTACTTTTAATGATATCAAGGTGTTGCCGGAGTCAATTCCTTCTGTAGCGCCCATTTTATCCATTGATAATGTTCAAGAAAGGGAATTATCGCTGGTTGTTGATTTGGGCGGTACAACACTTGACTGTGGTTTAATACGTGGGGTTTTTAATGATGTCATTAAGACTACCGGAAATCAAAACTTAGGGGTAGGTCAAATTATAAAACAGGTTCAAAATGCCTTAATGATGGCAGATACTGAACTGAATTTTAATGATACGGATAGTCTTATTAGGGACATGGTAAAAAACCGGAATATAGCACAATATATTAATAATAAATCGATGATTTCCCATGTCAAAAAAGCATTGGAAATGGCTATGATGCAATTATCGGATAGTGTTATCGGTCATATTGAGGAAAATTACAAAAGTTTTCACCGTATTTATTTAACCGGAGGAGGCGCAGAATTTTTACTTTCTCCATTTAAAAAACATTGGCACGTATTGGGGGATAAGGTCAAGAAAATAGATGAACCACAAACTGCTTTAGTCAAAGCGTTGGGCGCACTGGATAGTGAAGATAATTAATATGAGTAATAAAAAGTTTTTTTTCTACCTAAATGAAGACATTGTGGGACAAAGAAAGGTCGTAGAGGCGCTTGAATCATATCGCAAAAAAACACCTGTTATTCGAGATGCTTTAATGTTGTATTTTGGTTTACGTGAGTTAGATGCAAGGTTGCCGAGTTTTTTATCAACGACGATTGAAAATGATGGTAATTTACATGATGTTCGAGCTGTTTTTGATGCATTTGCTGAAAATAATGAGGAAGTTAATGTTAATGAAATTGTTGCTTGGCAGAAAAGGACAATTAATCATTTAGATCCTAATGGTAAATGGTCTGAATGGATGCCAATAACGGAAGAAGAATATAAAAATAGTTTAATGGATCCTCAAAGTCATATTCAGGTTAGAGCACTACAGGGGAAAATTTATGGTGATGGCAGTTTGCAAAAAGAAATTATTGAACCAGTGATTGAAGGAAATAAAGAAGGTAAAAATGAGAAAATAAATCCGGAAAGTTTAAAAAACGCCAATCGATTTTTTTCAAAATAAATAGACTTTTTTTGATACGGATATAAAAAATGGAAAATAATTTTATTGTATTTTTTATTGTTACCCTCTGTCGTTAATGCAAAAGAAATTGAAGTGGGTTTTTCAACAACGGGGACGGCGTTAAATATTATTTTAAATGCGATTTATCAGGCAAAAAGGGATATTCATGTTGCTGCGTATAGTTTTACGAGCAAACCTGTTTCGTTAGCCTTATTAGAAGCCAAAAAAAGAGGCGTTAACATTAAAGTCGTTGCGGATAAAAAGGCAAATGGAAACAAATATACCGCCGTAACTTTTTTGAAGAACCATCAGATTGAAACTTGCTTAACAGATCATTACGCCATAATGCATAATAAATTTATGGTCATTGACACCAATACTGTTCAAACAGGTTCATTTAACTACAGTGCCAGCGCAGCAAAAAGAAATGCTGAAAATGTCATCGTGATAAATAACAAAGATGTCGCTAATGCTTATCAGCAAGAATTCAATCGACTTTACAACGAATGTTTGACTGGTTAATTTTTTTATCTCTCTAGCTCCTCCATCAATGTAATGCATGGAGGATTATTTTATCTTTGCTTAATATTTTTTTGATACGAACTCCACTACTTACATTCGTTTATTGATTATTTACTCCCCATTTTGTTTTTATGCGAATATGTCTTAATTGACATTCTTATCATAAGTTATGAATAAAATGCCTTTATTCAACTAAAGAATAGAAAAATGCATTAAATGCAAGGTATAATTAATGCAGGATAGGGATTATGATGCAAAATAGTACCATTTTGCTCATAATCCCCAAAAAACAAGGTTTTGCCTGAACTTGCAGTTGGCTCTCTTGGAGGAAAGATGAAACAAATAAAATTTTACTTAACAGATGAGCAATATGTACAAGCTGAGGTGATGGCAAAATCAAAAGGCTTTAAATCGGTTAATCAAATGGCTAAAGAGAAAACTCTTAAATTGGATAATGTAAAGACGAGTTTTGAGGTATCAAAAGAACAAAAAGTAACACGTACTACTGTCTCTTTGTATGAGTATGAAAGTACTGCACTAGAGTCATATGCAAAAGCGCACGGTAGAACATAAGCACACCTTTGGCGTGAGCATCGCGGCAAAGGCGCTCTATTTCTAGGCAATTCCCTTCTCGTCTTTTATACTCTGCTCTATGTACATCCCCAGACCTGCAAAACTGCTATTTCAATACGATGACGGATGGAACCTTTTCATCGAAAATAATCACGTGGATGAATGGCAACTACTCTCTGTCGAAAAGATGCTCGCCTGCAGCACCTGCGCTATGGGCGTTCGCCGTTATTGCTGTTCTTCACCTGAATGCTCTCATTCACGCTTCTTTTGTCAAACCTGTAAATCCAAAGCCTGCAGTGCGTGTGGCCTCAAAGGCACCGAACAGTGGATTGCCCAGCAGCGCCATATTTTGCCGGATTGCGAATGGCAACATATTACCCTCACTATGCCTCACCTACTTTGGCCTTTTTTTAACAATAACTGGTACTTGCTCAACCAACTCTTTCGCTGTGCAACCCGCGCCATGCTCAAAAACGCCAAGCGCTAAGGCCTCGAAATTGGCATTTTTTGTGCGCTGCATACTTACGGTCGCCAACTCAATCAACATCCGCATATTCATTTATCCGTCACGCGTGGGGGACTCACTCAATATGACACCTGGAAACCGATTTTCTTTAAAAAGAAAGACGTTGAAAAGGTCTGGCGCAGTGCGGTCATTCGACTCCTTAGGGATAACTATTTTCAGTTACAACCCAATAAATTGCCTGGCTTCGGGCACATTCGCAATTATCAGACCTGGTGCCGTTACCTCAATGCCCAGTTTCAACGTTATTGGAAAGTACATTTTGCCAAAAAGACACGCGGGGCCTGGCATAATGTGAAATATCTGGGCCGTTATCTTAAACGTCCCCCTATCTCCGCTTCTCAATTGAAACACTACAGCGGCGGCACCGTGGTTCATCATTACTATGACCACCACAGCCAACAATACAGACGACAGACCTTATCCCAAGAAGAAATGATACGGCGTTATGTCAGTCATATCCCTGCGCGACATTTTAAGATGATCCGTTATTACGGTTTTTTAGCCAATCGCAAACGCGGGTGCTTATTACCGAAGGTGTATGAGGCGTTAGACATGATATCTCCTAATGTGCCTGAAAAACCTGGGTTTGGGGCCCTTATCAAAGGTTTTTTAAATACTGACCCGTACCAATGTATTTTATGTGGAAACCGATTGCGGTTTATGAGTGCGGAAAAAGGAATACACGCCGTCACTTTACTGTCAGAAAGGCGGGATAAAATGGTCAAAAAACGATGGTTACAAACCGCAGCCTAGGAGCAGTGTGCCTATTATTAGGCTTTTAGATGATAATTTAACCGAATTACTGTTCTCATGGTTAATCAACGAGAAAACTGTCAGAATTTAATAGAAATATTAAGTTCAAAACACCTCCATTAATGCCTTACTGTATTGATTGAGATTCCTAACCATCAAGCCTAAGTCGTGAAATGGCCTTACGTTTAAGGCAAACGCTATTTCCAAAACATCCTTGTTTGTATCCATTTGAAATTGAAGCATTACGTAAAGTGAATAGTGAAGCAAAACGGATTGGTCGCAATATTGCCTATATCATTAAGGGAGGCAGATATTGTACGGTGAACGATACGGAATTTCGCCAAGACATTCGTCAGTTAATGGGTGTTATGTCTGATTTAGTGTCACAAGTAGAATCACTTCGTGACCATGCATTAAATCGTTTTGGGTGATTAAGATGGGCATTAAGACGGATTACGATTACCGGATAAAACGTGCAAAAGGGCAAGCTGAAAAGTCAGCTTTTCGTAGTCGTAGAGCCTCAAAATCTGCCTTTAACTATAAAGTTAAACAGGGTTATCAGCCAAAATCATGGGGTTATAAACCCAGTAATGAAGTCGCTTTTAAAATTACAGGCGCAGGGACAACGTTAGCCGGAATAAGCAACAGTATTGAGTACATTACTCGTGAAGGTGAACTTCAAGGTTATTGTTATGATGGTCAAGGAACCGAGTTTAGTGGACAAGGTAAATCGTTCAATCAGATTGCGACTGACACGTTAGCTGAGGGAAATAATTATAATAAAAAATATGCGGGTGAGAATATCGCTCATGTTGTCACCGATCATGCAAAACTGATCCACTAACGATCATCTAAAACTGATCCACTTGGTATTATTCGCACATTTTTGTACGGATAATTTATGTTAACCAAGGAGATATTTGTGGATATTCATGTTCGCTTTGCACAAGGACAAAGCCTTCGAAAAATTGCCAGTGAGTTGGGTATATCCCGTAACACCGTAAAACATCATTTACAACAACAGACAATGCCAACTTATGCTAAAAGAAGTCAACAACCGACTAAATTATCCCCCTTTAAACCTTATTTGCTTCAGCGAATTGAACTGGCTAAACCTGATTGGATCCCTGCAACAGTCTTATTTGATGAGGTAGTTGAAAACGGCTATCAAGGTGGTATTGCTCAATTACGCCGATTTGTTTGTCAATTTAAACCAAGCATTGTTCCCGAAGTAGTCGTCCGTTTTGAAACACAGCCAGGTCAACAAATGCAAATCGACTTCACCAGCATCCGGCGAGATAAAAAATCGCTGAAAGCGTTTGTTGCAACGCTAGGCTATTCGCGTGCGAGTTATGTAAAGTTCTTTGATAATGAACGAGCAGAATCGTGGCAGCAAGGTTTAAGAGAAGCTTTCGACTACTTTGGTGGTGTACCACAGGAAGTATTGTGTGATAACGCAAAATCCCTCATCATCGAACGGGATGCTTATGCAGAAGGTGATCATAAATTACATGTCGAAATGCTTCAAATGTCGAAAGATTACGGGTTTAAATTGAAGGCTTGCAAGCCCTACAGGGCAAAAACGAAAGGGAAAGTAGAGCGCTTTAACCACTATTTAAAAAACAGCTTTATCGTGCCATTAAACACCGACCTTCGTGCTCATAATCTTGAACTGGATATTGAAATAGCTAATGCAAAAGTGGGTCAATGGTTACAACGCGTTGCCCATCAGCGAATTCATGGAACAACGTTAGAGAAGCCAGCAGATAGATTAGCTAAGGAAGTGAAGTCTCTTCTACCCTTACCAGCAAGGGTTTGCCAATCTATCCCACAGACTAATACGCTTAATATCCCTATCGTACCGCCCCTTGAATCTGTCAGTTTGCAACACTCAATCAGCGTATACGAAGCATTACTGGGAGGTGAACATGTTATTGCATGAACAAATTGAACACCTGTGTGAGTCATTGAAATTAAATTCTATTCCGA
Organism: Arsenophonus nasoniae; assembly: GCF_004768525.1. Lineage (NCBI taxonomy): Bacteria > Pseudomonadati > Pseudomonadota > Gammaproteobacteria > Enterobacterales > Morganellaceae > Arsenophonus > Arsenophonus nasoniae. The sequence goes on along the minus strand of NZ_CP038622.1, from coordinate 42,520 downwards.
CTCATTGGTCATCACTTGCCGAAAAATGCATTGCCCAAGACAAAAGCTACGGAGAGTTTTTACTGTCCCTGTTAAAATGTGAGCAACAACAACGAGATGAACGAACTCGTAATCTTTTGAGTCGGATGGCAGGATTCCCAGCACATAAAGAACTTAATACGTTCGATTTTAAGTTTGCAACGGGGATCCCCAAACAACACATACAGGAATTAAGCGCATTAACGTTTATTGAACGTAATGAAAATGTCGTGTTGCTTGGCCCAAGCGGTGTAGGCAAAACGCATTTAGCTATTGGGTTAGGATTAAAAGCAGTACAGGCCAAGAAGAAAACCCGCTTTACCACGGCAGCTGAACGTAGCACGCTACGCGTGAGCGGCGCAGCGGTGCTGCTTCGGGGATGTTAATGAGTTGAGTACTGTTTTATACTCTGCAGTAGGTTAATTTTTTTCAGGGATTCATCTCGATGGCTCGCAATAAATCTCCCAGAAAGCGTAAACCGGTTAAATCAGGCAGGCTGCCCGTCACTTCACGTGCCACAGCGCCTGTTTATCCGAAACGTTTTATGCTCTCTCTCCCACCCGAAAATGATGATGACAGACCGCCTGAATTTTTTTATGACACCCTAAAAGAAGCCATACGCCACTGCCTCCGACTCGGCCCCCAATTTTTTCTCGACACGCAGTATTACCCGCCGCTAGTCACGATTATCAGGGGTTTTAAACAACGCCAAGACCAAGCCGATGACGCTGGATACGACTACACTGAGGGGGAATAACTGAAAGTCTGCCTGCCGATGAATTCATCACCTATACGGAGCTAGGAATAATCCCTGTTTCCTTTGAACCCTGGGATAAACACACCGATAACTGGGCTGACGAATCTGGCAATTTCTGTTTCTTTGGCAAGATGCCCATAAGGTAATTGAGTCAGATGTATATCCCTCGTCCTGCTAAACTACTTTTCACCATTGATGACGGTTGGAATAAATTCCTCGAAAAATACGGCGATAGCGTTAGTTCGTGGACGAGTTTATCTGTGGAGCGCATGCTTGCCTGCGGCACTTGTGCCATGGGTGTCCGGCGCTATTGTTGCGCTTCGTCTGATTGTTCTCACAGCCGTTTTTTCTGCCAAAGCTGTAAGTCAAAAGCCTGCAGTTCATGTGGCTTTAAAGCCACCGAGCAGTGGTTAGCACAGCAGGTTCATATTTTACCCGACTGCGACTGGCAACACATTACTTTCACCATGCCACATCTCCTTTGGCCTTTTTTTAACAATAACTGGCCGCTACTTAATGCTCTGTTTCGGGCAGCCACTCGAGCTATGCTGCAGTTGGCTCGCAAACAGGGTATCGAAATTGGTATTTTCTGTGCCTTGCATACTTATGGCCGGCAACTCAATCAACATCCGCATGTTCATGTTTCCGTCACTCGAGGGGGTTTGGATAGTAAACATAGTGTATGGCGAAAGCTGTTTTTCAAAAAAAAGGATGTCGAAGAAATCTGGCGAGGGGCTGTTATCCGACTACTGCGTCACAGTTATGATTTAATTAACCCTGGCCTTCTTCCCGGTCTTGGCCATATCCGTGACAAAAAACATTGGCGGCGTTACTTGAGGGCGCAGTACGGACGTTATTGGAAAGTGCACTTTGCTAAAAAAACGAAAGGGGCATGGCATAGTGTTAAGTACCTCGGTCGCTACCTTAAACGCCCACCGGTATCTGCGTCAAAACTGCGGCATTACCGAGGGGGTGCCGTTGTTCATCACTACCATGACCACCGAACTGGCCAGCATCGGCAGCAGACTCTGCCGCAGGAAGAGATGATTAGACGCTATATAAGCCATATTCCGGCCAGGCATTTTAAAATGGTGCGTTACTCTGGTTTTTTGTCGAATCGTAAACGGGAAAACTATTGCCGAAAGTGTATAAGGCACTTGAGATGACGGCACGTAAAAAACCGGAGAACCCAGGTTTTTCTGTGCTGATGAAAGGATTTCTGCGTACCGATCCGTACAAATGTATTCTGTGTGGCGACAGGCTGCTTTTCACCGGGGCGCAAATGGGTAAAAAAGCAACGGAATTGTTGTCAGAAAGACTGCATAACCTGGAGAAAAAGCGATGGTTACGCAGCTAAACGCAGGATCAATGTGTCTAAAATAAGGAAATCAGGTTAGAAATTACACTCTCTGAGGAAATGTTAACTGGCACTAAACACAATAAATCGATCCCCATCTCCTTTTTGCAATAAGGGATGGCTTTTGCTACTCACTTTAAAAGCGATTCAATTTCCTAACCATGAACGTAGCACGCTACGCGTGAGCGGCGCAGCGGTGCTGCTTCGGGGATGTTAATGAGTTGAGTACTGTTTTATACTCTGCAGTAGGTTAATTTTTTTCAGGGATTCATCTCGATGGCTCGCAATAAATCTCCCAGAAAGCGTAAACCGGTTAAATCAGGCAGGCTGCCCGTCACTTCACGTGCCACAGCGCCTGTTTATCCGAAACGTTTTATGATCTCTCTCCCACCCGAAAATGATGATGACAGACCGCCTGAATTTTTTTATGACACCCTAAAAGAAGCCATACGCCACTGCGTCCGACTCGGCCCCCAATTTTTTCTCGACACGCAGTATTACCCGCCGCTAGTCACGATTATCAGGGGTTTTAAACAACGCCAAGACCAAGCCGATGACGCTGGATACGACTACACTGAGGGGGTAATAACTGAAAGTCTGCCTGCCGATGAATTCATCACCTATACGGAGCTAGGAATAATCCCTGTTTCCTTTGAACCCTGGGATAAACACACCGATAACTGGGCTGACGAATCTGACAATTTCTGTTTCTTTGGCAAGATGCCCATAAGGTAATTGAGTCAGATGTATATCCCTCGTCCTGCTAAACTACTTTTCACCATTGATGACGGTTGGAATAAATTCCTCGAAAAATACGGCGATAGCGTTAGTTCGTGGACGAGTTTATCTGTGGAGCGCATGCTTGCCTGCGGCACTTGTGCCATGGGTGTCCGGCGCTATTGTTGCGCTTCGTCTGATTGTTCTCACAGCCGTTTTTTCTGCCAAAGCTGTAAGTCAAAAGCCTGCAGTTCATGTGGCTTTAAAGCCACCGAGCAGTGGTTAGCACAGCAGGTTCATATTTTACCCGACTGCGACTGGCAACACATTACTTTCACCATGCCACATCTCCTTTGGCCTTTTTTTAACAATAACTGGCCGCTACTTAATGCTCTGTTTCGGGCAGCCACTCGAGCTATGCTGCAGTTGGCTCGCAAACAGGGTATCGAAATTGGTATTTTCTGTGCCTTGCATACTTATGGCCGGCAACTCAATCAACATCCGCATGTTCATGTTTCCGTCACTCGAGGGGGTTTGGATAGTAAACATAGTGTATGGCGAAAGCTGTTTTTCAAAAAAAAGGATGTCGAAGAAATCTGGCGAGGGGCTGTTATCCGACTACTGCGTCACAGTTATGATTTAATTAACCCTGGCCTTCTTCCCGGTCTTGGCCATATCCGTGACAAAAAACATTGGCGGCGTTACTTGAGGGCGCAGTACGGACGTTATTGGAAAGTGCACTTTGCTAAAAAAACGAAAGGGGCATGGCATAGTGTTAAGTACCTCGGTCGCTACCTTAAACGCCCACCGGTATCTGCGTCAAAACTGCGGCATTACCGAGGGGGTGCCGTTGTTCATCACTACCATGACCACCGAACTGGCCAGCATCGGCAGCAGACTCTGCCGCAGGAAGAGATGATTAGACGCTATATAAGCCATATTCCGGCCAGGCATTTTAAAATGGTGCGTTACTCTGGTTTTTTGTCGAATCGTAAACGGGGAAAACTATTGCCGAAAGTGTATAAGGCACTTGAGATGACGGCACGTAAAAAACCGGAGAACCCAGGTTTTTCTGTGCTGATGAAAGGATTTCTGCGTACCGATCCGTACAAATGTATTCTGTGTGGCGACAGGCTGCTTTTCACCGGGGCGCAAATGGGTAAAAAAGCAACGGAATTGTTGTCAGAAAGACTGCATAACCTGGAGAAAAAGCGATGGTTACGCAGCTAAACGCAGGATCAATGTGTCTAAAATAAGGAAATCAGGTTAGAAATTACACTCTCTGAGGAAATGTTAACTGGCACTAAACACAATAAATCGATCCCCATCTCCTTTTTGCAATAAGGGATGGCTTTTGCTACTCACTTTAAAAGCGATTCAATTTCCTAACCATGAACGTAGCACGCTACGCGTGAGCGGCGCAGCGGTGCTGCTTCGGGGATGTTAATGAGTTGAGTACTGTTTTATACTCTGCAGTAGGTTAATTTTTTTCAGGGATTCATCTCGATGGCTCGCAATAAATCTCCCAGAAAGCGTAAACCGGTTAAATCAGGCAGGCTGCCCGTCACTTCACGTGCCACAGCGCCTGTTTATCCGAAACGTTTTATGATCTCTCTCCCACCCGAAAATGATGATGACAGACCGCCTGAATTTTTTTATGACACCCTAAAAGAAGCCATACGCCACTGCGTCCGACTCGGCCCCCAATTTTTTCTCGACACGCAGTATTACCCGCCGCTAGTCACGATTATCAGGGTTTTGAACAACGCCAAGACCAAGCCGATGACGCTGGATACGACTACACTGAGGGGGAATAACTGAAAGTCTGCCTGCCGATGAATTCATCACCTATACGGAGCTAGGAATAATCCCTGTTTCCTTTGAACCCTGGGATAAACACACCGATAACTGGGCTGACGAATCTGACAATTTCTGTTTCTTTGGCAAGATGCCCATAAGGTAATTGAGTCAGATGTATATCCCTCGTCCTGCTAAACTACTTTTCACCATTGATGACGGTTGGAATAAATTCCTCGAAAAATACGGCGATAGCGTTAGTTCGTGGACGAGTTTATCTGTGGAGCGCATGCTTGCCTGCGGCACTTGTGCCATGGGTGTCCGGCGCTATTGTTGCGCTTCGTCTGATTGTTCTCACAGCCGTTTTTTCTGCCAAAGCTGTAAGTCAAAAGCCTGCAGTTCATGTGGCTTTAAAGCCACCGAGCAGTGGTTAGCACAGCAGGTTCATATTTTACCCGACTGCGACTGGCAACACATTACTTTCACCATGCCACATCTCCTTTGGCCTTTTTTTAACAATAACTGGCCGCTACTTAATGCTCTGTTTCGGGCAGCCACTCGAGCTATGCTGCAGTTGGCTCGCAAACAGGGTATCGAAATTGGTATTTTCTGTGCCTTGCATACTTATGGCCGGCAACTCAATCAACATCCGCATGTTCATGTTTCCGTCACTCGAGGGGGTTTGGATAGTAAACATAGTGTATGGCGAAAGCTGTTTTTCAAAAAAAAGGATGTCGAAGAAATCTGGCGAGGGGCTGTTATCCGACTACTGCGTCACAGTTATGATTTAATTAACCCTGGCCTTCTTCCCGGTCTTGGCCATATCCGTGACAAAAAACATTGGCGGCGTTACTTGAGGGCGCAGTACGGACGTTATTGGAAAGTGCACTTTGCTAAAAAAACGAAAGGGGCATGGCATAGTGTTAAGTACCTCGGTCGCTACCTTAAACGCCCACCGGTATCTGCGTCAAAACTGCGGCATTACCGAGGGGGTGCCGTTGTTCATCACTACCATGACCACCGAACTGGCCAGCATCGGCAGCAGACTCTGCCGCAGGAAGAGATGATTAGACGCTATATAAGCCATATTCCGGCCAGGCATTTTAAAATGGTGCGTTACTCTGGTTTTTTGTCGAATCGTAAACGAGGAAAACTATTGCCGAAAGTGTATAAGGCACTTGAGATGACGGCACGTAAAAAACCGGAGAACCCAGGTTTTTCTGTGCTGATGAAAGGATTTCTGCGTACCGATCCGTACAAATGTATTCTGTGTGGCGACAGGCTGCTTTTCACCGGGGCGCAAATGGGTAAAAAAGCAACGGAATTGTTGTCAGAAAGACTGCATAACCTGGAGAAAAAGCGATGGTTACGCAGCTAAACGCAGGATCAATGTGTCTAAAATAAGGAAATCAGGTTAGAAATTACACTCTCTGAGGAAATGTTAACTGGCACTAAACACAATAAATCGATCCCCATCTCCTTTTTGCAATAAGGGATGGCTTTTGCTACTCACTTTAAAAGCGATTCAATTTCCTAACCATGAACGTAGCACGCTACGCGTGAGCGGCGCAGCGGTGCTGCTTCGGGGATGTTAATGAGTTAAGTACTGTTTTATACTCTGCAGTAGGTTAATTTTTTTCAGGGATTCATCTCGATGGCTCGCAATAAATCTCCCAGAAAGCGTAAACCGGTTAAATCAGGCAGGCTGCCCGTCACTTCACGTGCCACAGCGCCTGTTTATCCGAAACGTTTTATGCTCTCTCTCCCACCCGAAAATGATGATGACAGACCGCCTGAATTTTTTTATGACACCCTAAAAGAAGCCATACGCCACTGCGTCCGACTCGGCCCCCAATTTTTTCTCGACACGCAGTATTACCCGCCGCTAGTCACGATTATCAGGGTTTTAAACAACGCCAAGACCAAGCCGATGACGCTGGATACGACTACACTGAGGGGGAATAACTGAAAGTCTGCCTGCCGATGAATTCATCACCTATACGGAGCTAGGAATAATCCCTGTTTCCTTTGAACCCTGGGATAAACACACCGATAACTGGGCTGACGAATCTGGCAATTTCTGTTTCTTTGGCAAGATGCCCATAAGGTAATTGAGTCAGATGTATATCCCTCGTCCTGCTAAACTACTTTTCACCATTGATGACGGTTGGAATAAATTCCTCGAAAAATACGGCGATAGCGTTAGTTCGTGGACGAGTTTATCTGTGGAGCGCATGCTTGCCTGCGGCACTTGTGCCATGGGTGTCCGGCGCTATTGTTGCGCTTCGTCTGATTGTTCTCACAGCCGTTTTTCTGCCAAAGCTGTAAGTCAAAAGCCTGCAGTTCATGTGGCTTTAAAGCCACCGAGCAGTGGTTAGCACAGCAGGTTCATATTTTACCCGACTGCGACTGGCAACACATTACTTTCACCATGCCACATCTCCTTTGGCCTTTTTTTAACAATAACTGGCCGCTACTTAATGCTCTGTTTCGGGCAGCCACTCGAGCTATGCTGCAGTTGGCTCGCAAACAGGGTATCGAAATTGGTATTTTCTGTGCCTTGCATACTTATGGCCGGCAACTCAATCAACATCCGCATGTTCATGTTTCCGTCACTCGAGGGGGGTTTGGATAGTAAACATAGTGTATGGCGAAAGCTGTTTTTCAAAAAAAAGGATGTCGAAGAAATCTGGCGAGGGGCTGTTATCCGACTACTGCGTCACAGTTATGATTTAATTAACCCTGGCCTTCTTCCCGGTCTTGGCCATATCCGTGACAAAAAACATTGGCGGCGTTACTTGAGGGCGCAGTACGGACGTTATTGGAAAGTGCACTTTGCTAAAAAAACGAAAGGGGCATGGCATAGTGTTAAGTACCTCGGTCGCTACCTTAAACGCCCACCGGTATCTGCGTCAAAACTGCGGCATTACCGAGGGGGTGCCGTTGTTCATCACTACCATGACCACCGAACTGGCCAGCATCGGCAGCAGACTCTGCCGCAGGAAGAGATGATTAGACGCTATATAAGCCATATTCCGGCCAGGCATTTTAAAATGGTGCGTTACTCTGGTTTTTTGTCGAATCGTAAACGAGGAAAACTATTGCCGAAAGTGTATAAGGCACTTGAGATGACGGCACGTAAAAAACCGGAGAACCCAGGTTTTTCTGTGCTGATGAAAGGATTTCTGCGTACCGATCCGTACAAATGTATTCTGTGTGGCGACAGGCTGCTTTTCACCGGGGCGCAAATGGGTAAAAAAGCAACGGAATTGTTGTCAGAAAGACTGCATAACCTGGAGAAAAAGCGATGGTTACGCAGCTAAACGCAGGATCAATGTGTCTAAAATAAGGAAATCAGGTTAGAAATTACACTCTCTGAGGAAATGTTAACTGGCACTAAACACAATAAATCGATCCCCATCTCCTTTTTGCAATAAGGGATGGCTTTTGCTACTCACTTTAAAAGCGATTCAATTTCCTAACCATCAAGCCGATGACGCTGGATACGACTACACTGAGGGGGTAATAACTGAAAGTCTGCCTGCCGATGAATTCATCACCTATACGGAGCTAGGAATAATCCCTGTTTCCTTTGAACCCTGGGATAAACACACCGATAACTGGGCTGACGAATCTGACAATTTCTGTTTCTTTGGCAAGATGCCCATAAGGTAATTGAGTCAGATGTATATCCCTCGTCCTGCTAAACTACTTTTCACCATTGATGACGGTTGGAATAAATTCCTCGAAAAATACGGCGATAGCGTTAGTTCGTGGACGAGTTTATCTGTGGAGCGCATGCTTGCCTGCGGCACTTGTGCCATGGGTGTCCGGCGCTATTGTTGCGCTTCGTCTGATTGTTCTCACAGCCGTTTTTCTGCCAAAGCTGTAAGTCAAAAGCCTGCAGTTCATGTGGCTTTAAAGCCACCGAGCAGTGGTTAGCACAGCAGGTTCATATTTTACCCGACTGCGACTGGCAACACATTACTTTCACCATGCCACATCTCCTTTGGCCTTTTTTTAACAATAACTGGCCGCTACTTAATGCTCTGTTTCGGGCAGCCACTCGAGCTATGCTGCAGTTGGCTCGCAAACAGGGTATCGAAATTGGTATTTTCTGTGCCTTGCATACTTATGGCCGGCAACTCAATCAACATCCGCATGTTCATGTTTCCGTCACTCGAGGGGGTTTGGATAGTAAACATAGTGTATGGCGAAAGCTGTTTTTCAAAAAAAAGGATGTCGAAGAAATCTGGCGAGGGGCTGTTATCCGACTACTGCGTCACAGTTATGATTTAATTAACCCTGGCCTTCTTCCCGGTCTTGGCCATATCCGTGACAAAAAACATTGGCGGCGTTACTTGAGGGCGCAGTACGGACGTTATTGGAAAGTGCACTTTGCTAAAAAAACGAAAGGGGCATGGCATAGTGTTAAGTACCTCGGTCGCTACCTTAAACGCCCACCGGTATCTGCGTCAAAACTGCGGCATTACCGAGGGGGTGCCGTTGTTCATCACTACCATGACCACCGAACTGGCCAGCATCGGCAGCAGACTCTGCCGCAGGAAGAGATGATTAGACGCTATATAAGCCATATTCCGGCCAGGCATTTTAAAATGGTGCGTTACTCTGGTTTTTTGTCGAATCGTAAACGGGGAAAACTATTGCCGAAAGTGTATAAGGCACTTGAGATGACGGCACGTAAAAAACCGGAGAACCCAGGTTTTTCTGTGCTGATGAAAGGATTTCTGCGTACCGATCCGTACAAATGTATTCTGTGTGGCGACAGGCTGCTTTTCACCGGGGCGCAAATGGGTAAAAAAGCAACGGAATTGTTGTCAGAAAGACTGCATAACCTGGAGAAAAAGCGATGGTTACGCAGCTAAACGCAGGATCAATGTGTCTAAAATAAGGAAATCAGGTTAGAAATTACACTCTCTGAGGAAATGTTAACTGGCACTAAACACAATAAATCGATCCCCATCTCCTTTTTGCAATAAGGGATGGCTTTTGCTACTCACTTTAAAAGCGATTCAATTTCCTAACCATGAACTCGTGAGCGTGAAAGAAAGTGCCTAGGTAGCCATTTTCACTACAAAAAAGCGGTAGAAAATGAAAGTGCCAGACTTTGGGTGCTTTCTTGAAATCAGAAACCAGTTTAATAATGACAAAAAACGGCGATTTTTCAGTGCGGATTTTCTCTAATAAAGTCACCATTTCAGGCGCATCTTTATTCAAACCGAGAAAATCTACCATTTTAGCGTTGGCCTTAATTTCCCTTCACTATCCGCAAAACCACAAGGAACACCGCTACTCAAAAGCATTTAATCAACTCGGATTTCATGCTGCACCTCCGATACTCAGAAGGTACTCACGCTGACGGGGTGTAAGATATTTTGATGTGTGAGCAAAGCTCAAAAGCTGCTCGATTGATATGCCGCACACTTTCATTATGCGTGCAATATGCGTACTATTTCGCATAGTCCGACTCCTAGTAGAGTTAGGCTTTGGATTAGCTCTACGGCAGTGCGTTCAACACTGACGTGGAGCGTTAACTAACAATTTTCATATTCATAGCTAATCATTATTTTATGAGCTTTTCTGCCTTTTCTTTCTAAGATTTTAACTTCTATTTTTTTAAACTCAGTAATATTTAATATTTTCTTTATAGCGCGATCTATAAACTGACTTTTTAAAAATTTGTAATTTTTATATGTCTCATGCTTTTCAATGCCAAGATCTTCTCTTAGTTTGTCAACTTCAATCTCAAAGTATCTTGATTTACCTGATGATATATTTTTTCTTAAGTACTGATAAAAATTACTAGCGTTTGTATCTGCAATACGAACAGAACTTAAAAGTACCTGTGTGGTAAAATCTTTTTCTATCATACATATGTAAGGCTCTACTTGCCTACTAAACCTAACTTGTACAATGGCTTCCATATCGATATAACTACAAGAATCAGTTATATGCAGCAAACGCATACCTCTCCATTGTTTCTCACTCTCAAGAAATTCACTTGGTCTTCTGGTAAAAGCTTTTAGTAGTTCACTTTGCGGAATTTTCAATGATTGTGCATGAAGTTGTTCTGCTCCTTTTTTAGTTGTTCATATGCAGTATCTATATCGATGGAACACAATGCTGAATAATCTTTAGCCGAAATTTCAAAAATTTGTCCTTCTTTTATTAAACGTTTTGAGTCTATTTGCGCCATGATCAAAAATAGAATTCTTCTAGCAGCCAAAGGCATAGAAGCAAACGTTTTATTTATACCATTTCGATGTCTAATCTTTGTTTTTTTAGTCACATTAAGCACATTTATTTTTACCCTTAATGAACATAGTAAAACAAATTTATCATCATCAATAAAGGTTGTCAATAAAATAAAGATATCTATTATCTTTTTTACAAAGAAATCCTTTATGTGTATAAATAATTATTTCGCCTGTTACATGCTAACCTTTTCCCTGTTACATGCTAACCTTTCCCCTGTTACATGCTAACCTTTTCCCTGTTACATGCTAACCTTTTCCCTGTTACATGCTAACCTTTTCCCTGTTACATGCTAACCTTTTCCCTGTTACATGCTAACCTTTTCCCTGTTACATGCTAACCTTTTAGAAGTTAAATTATTGATTACATTATTTATTTATTTTTATAGTATTAATTGACCTATATTTAGACCTTTAGCCTCTCTAAGTCTTTTGAAGTTAAAATAAGTTAAAAAAAGTCTTTTAAGGTAAAGTGGCTGTGGATAACTTTTCTTCTAACAAAACCCTGAACAAAAAATATATGTTACTACTTAGTGACCGTATTTCTCTTTTGCAATTGTGATATTCCGCTTCCTCGTCTGCTCACTCGCTTCGCTCGGTCACAGACTTGCGTCGAGCGGTGGGATTTTAATTAAAAAGATTTTTTGGTTAATTAACACTGAAACATTGCCTATTCAGTCGCTACAGCTAGCATCACTAGGATTAACGTATCCATTAATTCAGGCACACCATGAACAAAACAGAACTCATCAGCAAATTGCTGAAAAAGCAGACTTAACCAAAAAAGATTCAGAGAAGGCGCTGAACGCTTTCATTGAAACCGTGACAGAAACACTAAAGGCCAGAGATGAAGTACAACTAGTTGGCTTTGGTAACTTTCAAGTTAAGCCAAGAGCGGCAAGGGAAGGACGCAATCCACAAACAGGCAAGACCATTCAAATTGCTGCTGCAAACGTTCCCAGTTTTAAAGCGGGTAAAACTTTGATTGAAAGAAGCCGTTAATTAAAAATTCAAGCAAAAAAATAGCCAACAAGCTGGTGTTGGCTAGAAGCAATGAGTAAAAGTATTGATGTAATAATAACTATATCTTATTATAATTGAGAATTATTCTCAACAACTTTGCTTCAATACCTCATCTTCGACAATTAACATCATTATCGCTGTCATATCGTGCCAATAGGCTTTGCAGGGATGCTACGCATGGGTTACGGGCAATATATCAATCTCTCACTGCTTCGTAGGCTTCGGCGATTTAACTATTGTTATTCTCTGTCACTATTGAGTGTCGCCTTCCATGCCTGACGGCATCAAAACCTAAAACCGCCTGTAATCGATTCTAATCGTATTAAATTGAAAATCGCTACGATTGGGTTACCTATATCAAGAAAACGACGTACATAGCGTTACAGGCTGCTTAAAATTGATTTATGAACCAGATATGAACTGCAATATCAAAAAATTCACCGATTTCTCTAAAATTCCCTGTAATCGATTTTTGGATTGTTTTAGATAGAAAAAATCCGATTTTACCCCAAAAATTGCAGTAGTAGCCCCGCCGCGCCTGCGCACCAAATGTGTCGTTTTTTATGCAGTTGTACAATACCACTAAGCGTAGACCAGTACTGGCCTTTACCGTGATTTAAGTGAGGCAAAAACTTGATGGTTAGGAAATTGAATCGCTTTTAAAGTGAGTAGCAAAAGCCATCCCTTATTGCAAAAAGGAGATGGGGATCGATTTATTGTGTTTAGTGCCAGTTAACATTTCCTCAGAGAGTGTAATTTCTAACCTGATTTCCTTATTTTAGACACATTGATCCTGCGTTTAGCTGCGTAACCATCGCTTTTTCTCCAGGTTATGCAGTCTTTCTGACAACAATTCCGTTGCTTTTTTACCCATTTGCGCCCCGGTGAAAAGCAGCCTGTCGCCACACAGAATACATTTGTACGGATCGGTACGCAGAAATCCTTTCATCAGCACAGAAAACCTGGGTTCATGGTTAGGAAATTGAATCGCTTTTAAAGTGAGTAGCAAAAGCCATCCCTTATTGCAAAAAGGAGATGGGGATCGATTTATTGTGTTTAGTGCCAGTTAACATTTCCTTAGAGAGTGTAATTTCTAACCTGATTTCCTTATTTTAGACACATTGATCCTGCGTTTAGCTGCGTAACCATCGCTTTTTCTCCAGATTATGCAGTCTTTCTGACAACAATTCCGTTGCTTTTTTACCCATTTGCGCCCCGGTGAAAAGCAGCCTGTCGCCACACAGAATACATTTGTACGGATCGGTACGCAGAAATCCTTTCATCAGCACAGAAAAACCTGGGTTCTCCGGTTTTTTACGTGCCGTCATCTCAAGTGCCTTATACACTTTCGGCAATAGTTTTCCCCGTTTACGATTCGACAAAACCAGAGTAACGCACCATTTTAAAATGCCTGGCCGGAATATGGCTTATATAGCGTCTAATCATCTCTTCCTGCGGCAGAGTCTGCTGCCGATGCTGGCCAGTTCGGTGGTCATGGTAGTGATGAACAACGGCACCCCCTCGGTAATGCCGCAGTTTTGACGCAGATACCGGTGGGCGTTTAAGGTAGCGACCGAGGTACTTAACACTATGCCATGCCCCTTTCGTTTTTTTTAGCAAAGTGCACTTTCCAATAACGTCCGTACTGCGCCCTCAAGTAACGCCGCCAATGTTTTTTGTCACGGATATGGCCAAGACCGGGAAGAAGGCCAGGGTTAATTAAATCATAACTGTGACGCAGTAGTCGGATAACAGCCCCTCGCCAGATTTCTTCGACATCCTTTTTTTTGAAAAACAGCTTTCGCCATACACTATGTTTACTATCCAAACCCCCTCGAGTGACGGAAACATGAACATGCGGATGTTGATTGAGTTGCCGGCCATAAGTATGCAAGGCACAGAAAATACCAATTTCGATACCCTGTTTGCGAGCCAACTGCAGCATAGCTCGAGTGGCTGCCCGAAACAGAGCATTAAGTAGCGGCCAGTTATTGTTAAAAAAAGGCCAAAGGAGATGTGGCATGGTGAAAGTAATGTGTTGCCAGTCGCAGTCGGGTAAAATATGAACCTGCTGTGCTAACCACTGCTCGGTGGCTTTAAAGCCACATGAACTGCAGGCTTTTGACTTACAGCTTTGGCAGAAAAAACGGCTGTGAGAACAATCAGACGAAGCGCAACAATAGCGCCGGACACCCATGGCACAAGTGCCGCAGGCAAGCATGCGCTCCACAGATAAACTCGTCCACGAACTAACGCTATCGCCGTATTTTTCGAGGAATTTATTCCAACCGTCATCAATGGTGAAAAGTAGTTTAGCAGGACGAGGGATATACATCTGACTCAATTACCTTATGGGCATCTTGCCAAAGAAACAGAAATTGTCAGATTCGTCAGCCCAGTTATCGGTGTGTTTATCCCAGGGTTCAAAGGAAACAGGGATTATTCCTAGCTCCGTATAGGTGATGAATTCATCGGCAGGCAGACTTTCAGTTATTACCCCTCAGTGTAGTCGTATCCAGCGTCATCGGCTTGGTCTTGGCGTTGTTCAAAACCCTGATAATCGTGACTAGCGGCGGGTAATACTGCGTGTCGAGAAAAATTGGGGCCGAGTCGGACGCAGTGGCGTATGGCTTCTTTTAGGGTGTCATAAAAAAATTCAGGCGGTCTGTCATCATCATTTTCGGGTGGGAGAGATCATAAAACGTTTCGGATAAACAGGCGCTGTGGCACGTGAAGTGACGGGCAGCCTGCCTGATTTAACCGGTTTACGCTTTCTGGGAGATTTATTGCGAGCCATCGAGATGAATCCCTGAAAAAATTAACCTACTGCAGAGTATAAAACAGTACTCAACTCATTAACATCCCCGAAGCAGCACCGCTGCGCCGCTCACGCGTAGCGTGCTACGTTCATGGTTAGGAAATTGAATCGCTTTTAAAGTGAGTAGCAAAGCCATCCCTTATTGCAAAAGGAGATGGGGATCGATTTATTGTGTTTAGTGCCAGTTAACATTTCCTCAGAGAGTGTAATTTCTAACCTGATTTCCTTATTTTAGACACATTGATCCTGCGTTTAGCTGCGTAACCATCGCTTTTCTCCAGGTTATGCAGTCTTTCTGACAACAATTCCGTTGCTTTTTTACCCATTTGCGCCCCGGTGAAAAGCAGCCTGTCGCCACACAGAATACATTTGTACGGATCGGTACGCAGAAATCCTTTCATCAGCACAGAAAACCTGGGTTCTCCGGTTTTACGTGCCGTCATCTCAAGTGCCTTATACACTTTCGGCAATAGTTTTCCTCGTTTACGATTCGACAAAACCAGAGTAACGCACCATTTTAAAATGCCTGGCCGGAATATGGCTTATATAGCGTCTAATCATCTCTTCCTGCGGCAGAGTCTGCTGCCGATGCTGGCCAGTTCGGTGGTCATGGTAGTGATGAACAACGGCACCCCCTCGGTAATGCCGCAGTTTTGACGCAGATACCGGTGGGCGTTTAAGGTAGCGACCGAGGTACTTAACACTATGCCATGCCCCTTTCGTTTTTTTAGCAAAGTGCACTTTCCAATAACGTCCGTACTGCGCCCTCAAGTAACGCCGCCAATGTTTTTTGTCACGGATATGGCCAAGACCGGGAAGAAGGCCAGGGTTAATTAAATCATAACTGTGACGCAGTAGTCGGATAACAGCCCCTCGCCAGATTTCTTCGACATCCTTTTTTTTGAAAACAGCTTTCGCCATACACTATGTTTACTATCCAAACCCCCTCGAGTGACGGAAACATGAACATGCGGATGTTGATTGAGTTGCCGGCCATAAGTATGCAAGGCACAGAAAATACCAATTTCGATACCCTGTTTGCGAGCCAACTGCAGCATAGCTCGAGTGGCTGCCCGAAACAGAGCATTAAGTAGCGGCCAGTTATTGTTAAAAAAAGGCCAAAGGAGATGTGGCATGGTGAAAGTAATGTGTTGCCAGTCGCAGTCGGGTAAAATATGAACCTGCTGTGCTAACCACTGCTCGGTGGCTTTAAAGCCACATGAACTGCAGGCTTTTGACTTACAGCTTTGGCAGAAAAAACGGCTGTGAGAACAATCAGACGAAGCGCAACAATAGCGCCGGACACCCATGGCACAAGTGCCGCAGGCAAGCATGCGCTCCACAGATAAACTCGTCCACGAACTAACGCTATCGCCGTATTTTCGAGGAATTTATTCCAACCGTCATCAATGGTGAAAAGTAGTTTAGCAGGACGAGGGATATACATCTGACTCAATTACCTTATGGGCATCTTGCCAAAGAAACAGAAATTGCCAGATTCGTCAGCCCAGTTATCGGTGTGTTTATCCCAGGGTTCAAAGGAAACAGGGATTATTCCTAGCTCCGTATAGGTGATGAATTCATCGGCAGGCAGACTTTCAGTTATTCCCCTCAGTGTAGTCGTATCCAGCGTCATCGGCTTGGTCTTGGCGTTGTTTAAAACCCTGATAATCGTGACTAGCGGCGGGTAATACTGCGTGTCGAGAAAAAATTGGGGCCGAGTCGGAGGCAGTGGCGTATGGCTTCTTTTAGGGTGTCATAAAAAATTCAGGCGGTCTGTCATCATCATTTTCGGGTGGGAGAGAGAGCATAAAACGTTTCGGATAAACAGGCGCTGTGGCACGTGAAGTGACGGGCAGCCTGCCTGATTTAACCGGTTTACGCTTTCTGGGAGATTTATTGCGAGCCATCGAGATGAATCCCTGAAAAAAATTAACCTACTGCAGAGTATAAAACAGTACTTAACTCATTAACATCCCCGAAGCAGCACCGCTGCGCCGCTCACGCGTAGCGTGCTACGTTCATTATCAAAGAACTTTACATAACTCGCACGCGAATAGCCTAGCGTTGCAACAAACGCTTTCAGCGATTTTTTACCTCGCCGGATGCTGGTGAAGTCGATTTGCATTTGTTGACCTGGCTGTGTTTCAAAACGGACGACTACTTCGGGAACAATGCTTGGTTTAAATTGACAAACAAATCGGCGTAATTGAGCAATACCACCTTGATAGCCGTTTTCAACTACCTCATCAAATAAGACTGTTGCAGGGATCCAATCAGGTTTAGCCAGTTCAATTCGCTGAAGCAAATAAGGTTTAAAGGGGGATAATTTAGTCGGTTGTTGACTTCTTTTAGCATAAGTTGGCATTGTCTGTTGTTGTAAATGATGTTTTACGGTGTTACGGGATATACCCAACTCACTGGCAATTTTTCGAAGGCTTTGTCCTTGTGCAAAGCGAACATGAATATCCACAAATATCTCCTTGGTTAACATAAATTATCCGTACAAAAATGTGCGAATAATACCAAGTGGATCAGTTTTAGATGATCGTTAGTGGATCAGTTTTGCATGATCGGTGACAACATAGTGTATGGCGAAAGCTGTTTTTCAAAAAAAAGGATGTCGAAGAAATCTGGCGAGGGGCTGTTATCCGACTACTGCGTCACAGTTATGATTTAATTAACCCTGGCCTTCTTCCCGGTCTTGGCCATATCCGTGACAAAAAACATTGGCGGCGTTACTTGAGGGCGCAGTACGGACGTTATTGGAAAGTGCACTTTGCTAAAAAAACGAAAGGGGCATGGCATAGTGTTAAGTACCTCGGTCGCTACCTTAAACGCCCACCGGTATCTGCGTCAAAACTGCGGCATTACCGAGGGGGTGCCGTTGTTCATCACTACCATGACCACCGAACTGGCCAGCATCGGCAGCAGACTCTGCCGCAGGAAGAGATGATTAGACGCTATATAAGCCATATTCCGGCCAGGCATTTTAAAATGGTGCGTTACTCTGGTTTTTTGTCGAATCGTAAACGGGGAAAACTATTGCCGAAAGTGTATAAGGCACTTGAGATGACGGCACGTAAAAAACCGGAGAACCCAGGTTTTTCTGTGCTGATGAAAGGATTTCTGCGTACCGATCCGTACAAATGTATTCTGTGTGGCGACAGGCTGCTTTTCACCGGGGCGCAAATGGGTAAAAAAGCAACGGAATTGTTGTCAGAAAGACTGTATAACCTGGAGAAAAAGCGATGGTTACGCAGCTAAACGCAGGATCAATGTGTCTAAAATAAGGAAATCAGGTTAGAAATTACACTCTCTGAGGAAATGTTAACTGGCACTAAACACAATAAATCGATCCCCATCTCCTTTTTGCAATAAGGGATGGCTTTTGCTACTCACTTTAAAAGCGATTCAATTTCCTAACCATGAACTCGATATTTCAGTGCTTAATAACCAGTTAACCCTGAGCGGTAAACCGAAGGTTGAGGAAACAGAGGCTAACGAAGAAAAAGATGGCATCAAATGGTTGCATCAGGGGATTAGAAAAAGCGATTTTTCCTTAAGTTTCAGACTTGAGCATCGGATAACCATCCAGCAGGCCAATCTGGATAAAGGATTATTAACCCTTCAATTTACTTATGATATTCCCGAACAGGAAAAACCACAGAAAATCGCCATTGGCGTTCAAAATGAATCAGGACGTATTCTGGAACACAATGCAGCTTAATATAATAGCGCCCCGAATTGGGGCGTTTAAAAATTAAACATTCATTAAAAAGCAGTACTCTGTTAAACAAAATTTAAAGTGGCTTGAAAAAGTACTCCTATCGATAGTGGATGTACAAAGTGATGATTTTTTGAATAAATATTAACTTTGAATTTTTTTGTACTTTTCGCATAAAGCAGCTAGTATCGATATGGTTTCCGTATCCATAACTCCATCATAGTTTTCTTGACGGAAATGTAGTTGAAAGGCTCTTGTTAACTGTTTAAAACCATCAGCGTTGTTTGCATTTTGGACTGAATAGCCATATTTATTGAATAAGTTTATAATAGCGTTACGCTCAGGTATACCTTGAGAAATAAACTTTTTCTTGTACTTCTCAATGGTATCTATATCTGGCCATGCGCCAATACCGGCCTTATAAAGATCTTCCCAAGGGAAAGCCGCTCCAGGATCACTTTTCCGCCCCGGTGCAATATCAGAATGCCCAATAACGTTGACTTGGGAGATGTCTGGGTAACGTTGTATAATATTTTTTGACAACTCAATGATGGCTTCTATCTGTTGTGGGTGGAAAGGTGGGAAAGTAAACTCACCATTATTGTCCGTCGCTAGATTAACTGTTTCAATACCAATGGCGGTATCGTTGAGGTTGTTACGACCAGCCCAATTACTCACACCTGCATGCCAAGACCTCTCGTTTTCATCAACCAGATTAAATATGCACATATTTTTAAATCCTGCATCAATATAAGTTTGGTCAGATGGATCAGGAACAAGATAATGCGCGCTAACTGAGCTACCGGTTAGCATATTGACTGAACTTTTAAAATTAGCCGCGGTATAATGCATGACAAGGAAACGTACACGGCGATTAAAGCTTTTTACAGAACGATACGAGTTGTAGTCAATTGGATACATAAGCTCCTCTCTTCTCTATATGTTAGATTAATTGTTAATTCAACAAAATCACATCTACATTATACTGTATAAATAAACAGCATTACAAACTGGTCATAAAGTCAACAATAAAAATGAGTGCGTAAAAACAGCATGCGGAATTCAGTGTGGGAGAGGATTTTATTGCGGTAACAACGTATAACTGTCTTCATCAATCGGGCAAATGAAATGCGCGGCCAGTGGGTCAACTTCTCCCGCATGGATGTAGTGCAGAACGTGCTGATTACGGGTCATGCCACCTAGTTTTCGATGCCAGTAGGTTTTCGCGGCCGCTTTACTTTTTGTCCGGTACAGTTCAAAAAATTGGGCATCCGGGGCAATCACTTCGGCTACCACAATCCGCCCGACAATCCCGTGATAACAGTGTTCGCAGCCTTCAAAATGGCGCATAAACACCTTTTCAGGCTGGCAATACTGTTCAATCAGGAAGGGTAGCCCAGACGAGGGTAGGAATACCGGCTTCCTTGGATACCGGCCACCCTTACGGGTGCCCCGCCTGAGCCACCATAATTTACAGGCATACTTAGGCTTTTTTCGACATAAAAAAGACGCGGGGCGCGTCATCTGTCGCCAAGGAAAAACTCAGGTTCCTACACCCGGTTAACCATTGAGGATTAACACCTCGATTATAGCGACTGAGAGGAAAATCGGCAAGGATATATTAATGAATGTAGGCACATATTGCGCTTGGTACTTAACGGTGTTTACATTGACTTAAAACGCCATAATTTATCAGTGCCAACTTTTATGCCTATTCTTGGTGTGGTCATATATTCTGGTCTGGCCGTGGTATCGTAAACACAAAAATAATTCGATTGTGTTAAATCAATCTGGTTATTATTTTTCGTGATATTTAATTTTTTGCAGAGTTTACCCGGCCCATCCAAAGAAAGACGCATCGGTTTTTCTAATTCTATACCTCGAATTAAAACCGCCGACGGAAATCCTTCACGTTCGGTCACAATATTCAGACAATGGTACATGCCGTAAATAAGATAAACATAGGAAACCCCGGCAGCACCAAACATGACTGCTGTTCGTGGCGTACAGCCTCGCGCGGCATGACAGGCCGGATCATCCTGCCCTATATAGGCTTCCACTTCGTTGATAACGCCATAATAATCAGCAAACTTTAAAACTTTTCCCAGCAAATCCTTTGCCACACAAAGCGTATCACGCTCATAAAATGAGCGAGGTAAAATAGTATTACTCGACACAGATTAATCCATCAGTGCATTAATCTCAGCATCAGACAGCCCCGTTGACATTTTGACAATCGCCCGATCAACGCCGTTGGCTAAAAGCTGGCGAGCTATTTTAACTGAGGCATTTTTCTCACCTTTTTGTTCGCCAAGCTGTATTCCTTCTTGACGGCCTTTCAAGATACCTTTTTCTATGCCCCGCTGTTCACCAAGTTTCTCACCTTCTTGCCGTAGCTGCTCTGCAATAGTCATCACTACCTCCCGATAATCAGTCGCTTTTTCCGCAATCTGATGCAAAAATTGCTTTGCATCAGAAGTATTTCCTCGTTCTACAATATAACATATTAATCCTCGAAATAGCTCAGGCTGCAATACCCACTGATTGAGCAAGGATGCTATCTCTTGACTTAACTCTAGCATATCGCGGGTACGGATATGCTTCATCACCAGCTCCATTAGGGCAACGTGCCGATGCGTGACAATTTCTTCGTCGGGGATCGCCGTAACGTCAACCAGCGGAAACGCCTGCATATAAACAGACTTTGCCAGCTCTGGATCAGCAAAACAATCCAGACAATGGGTACTGTAGGGATACGGCGAAGTGTTACCCTGATAAAACAGCATCGGGATCACCACAGGTAAGGTGTCATTACCCTGCTCAAGATGCCGTTGCATCGCCGCCACCGCATAGCGCATCAAACGAAATGCCATCAGCTTTTCTGGGCTGCTCTGGTGCTCGATAAGGCAATAGACGTAACTATCATGACCCGCTGTGGTCTTCATTGAATAGAGCATATCCGAACACTGGCTACGCAGGTCTGGCTCAATAAAGCTTCCGGACTCCATCGCCAGCGTACTAAAATCACACAATTGACGAAGTTTTTCCGGTAAATGAATTTGCAGAAAATCCCTTGCGATGGTGATATCACCAAGGAATTTCTTAAACAGACTGTCATGGTGGGAAAGTGTCTTTTTCATTAATGCATTATACCTATGAGGGATAACCCTCGCCATTCTTTCACATTAAAATTTGAATATCCCGACGCGAATACCCAGCTTTTGTTTCTCCTGAAGTTTAACTGTCGCTTCCTGATTTTGTTTAAACAGCGAAAAACCGCGCTGTTGCTTCAACAACTGCTCTGAGGTATCCAATGGTTTCAATTTATCAAACGGCGCGGGCTTTATGCCCATTGCACCCTGATTTTCGATGCGCCAGTTATTGCGCTTGTGATCTGACCATCCCTGCTGATTGCCCTGCCCGTCTGTCAACGGTACTTTTACTGTTGTTTCACCCTCCTTGCGCATTTTTATCACACTGCCGACTTTTACCCCTTCACGCTTGATTTCATCAGCAATATTGCTACCCCATCGTGTCATCTCTGTTTTGTTTTTCAGGGTGCGCAGCGTGATATAGTTTTGCTGCTTGTTTTTTGGATCAAACAGATAATTTGTCCGACCGAACTCAACCACTTCAAACAGATTGCGTAGACGATCAGGCTCACGTTTAAGCTGCTCTTTCTTCCCAAAATCATATTTATGGGTACATTTGACGTTATAGCCCATTTTTTGCAGGTTTCCGGCAAACTTCTCGCGTAACTCGCGCAGGTCTTTTTTACGAATATTAATCCGCTTACCGCCATTATCAGGAATGCGAAGCAATGCATGAACATGTGGATGATGTTCTTTATCAGTATGATATGCAATCAGAACGCGGTTTTCAGGATATTTTTCCCTTAGTGTCTCCTCTGCCGCTTTAATCATATCCCTTTCCGATACCTCCGCTATCTTCGGGGATGAAAAAACCATATTATGCACAAGATTAGGTGAACGGTCATGGGTGTACTGCTTTTTATCTTCATCATCGATAAGCGATTCATACGCTTCTTTTCGTTGCTCCCGGACAGCTATGTGATATTCTACGCCATTGTTATCACGTAAAGTTATTTCCCTTCTCGTGCAATATAGTTTATTTCATTTTAACCCCGCGAGGCCGGTTAGCGCTGCCGGTAATTTTACCATTACCTCACGACTCGCCCCTGCTGTAACATCCGGCTTTGATGTTTTTTTCATATTTCGCGCCACCATTACGCATTTTAAAGTTATAAGGTGTCCGTCTGGCCTGCTCCTGTTGCCCCGTAATTTACGAGCTTTATATTCATCATCCGATTTTTTACCTATTCTTTTGACATAACATCACCTTATCATTTTGGCGTATTACGGATTTTACACTACGCACATTCACAGCAGCATTAGTCAATTGCCGCACGGATTTTTTCACATCCTCAACGTCCTTATTGAGTTTTTTCACCGCTTCCCACAATTCTGTTTCTTTTACATCATTATACTGACGTTGACGAATAATCGTAGCCAGATTACGCCCCGCCGTATTGACGGCATTTCTTGCCCGGCGTAATTCTTCCACTTCCTCATCCAGAAGAACAGGCTCCGTGGTCATGGCAAGGTTTAACATAAATCTTATTTCTTTCGCCACTGACCAGTGCCGGGAATCCGCTTGCAGAGTCAACTGATTAAGCATCTCATCAGATAAACGGATTTGCCTCACATTTGATAATGTCGATTCTTTACAGGAGACGGTATCGACTTCTGTCGAATATTGAGAAATAATTTTATTGGCAAGAACAGAAAAAAAGCGGCTGGCTTTTACCACTTAATTTTATTATCACATCCTTTAATTTGTTATAATTATCACTCGATATTCTAAAGCTAATAAATTTCATCCTTCCTCCAAAACCCGTGTAGCGGTTGGCGAGAGCTACAAATGTGCACATTTGTAGTGGCTACGACTATCCGGGTCTTGTGTTTTATGGTGGCTTTGTGGCATACCTCTATTCATCTTGATACTCAATATTCCAATCGTTACTGTTGGTATAGGTGGAGCAGATAGGCATACAAAACTACGCATAAGAAAAATGCTGTAGAGACATACGACGTTACCCATCATTCGCCACCTGTCTGGTTTTGTAGTGGTCTAATAAAACTGTAGAGATTTATAGCTTATAATTAAGCAAAATCTTATAGGTATAAATATGACCCGAAAAGTAAAAGTAACCTTTAGCGGAAAGCAAAAACTGGAATATGCAAAACTCATGGTTGAAGGTGGATATAGCAATATCCAAGTTGAAAAAATATCCGGTGCGGGTAAATCTGCCGTATCACGATGGAAGCAACAATATCTTGCCGAGTTAAATGGGAATACGCCTGTAAAATCAAAAGCGTTAACACCCGAGCAACAGCGCATACAAGAATTAGAAGTTCAACTTAAGCGTGCTCAGAGGGATAATGACATATTAAAAAAAGCCGCGGCTTACTTCATCCTCGACAATCAAAACTCAAAATCGTGAAGCAACTGAAAATCATGTACCCCAATTTTACGGTCACTGAGTTATGCCATCTTTTTGAAGTAAGCAGCAGTAGTTTTTATTATGAAACGAAAATACCGACAGTTGAAAATGAAAGACTGTGTGGCGAAATCAAACGTATTTTTTATACATCGGGTCAAATTTATGGCAAAAGACGTATTCAAGCCGAGTTAAAGGGTTTAGGGCACCAAATTGGCACTTATAAAATATCGAACATCATGAAATTAAATCAATTAGTTGCAATTAGACCAACGAAAAAGCACTACTATCACTCATCGGGTAACGAACATCGATATACCCCTAATTTGCTTAAACGACAATTTTCCCCTGAACAGCATAATCACTATTATGTCGGGGATATCACGTATATTAGACATCACTATGGGTGGAGCTATTTAGCCTGTGTGTTGGATTTAGCCACCAAAGAAATTATTGGTTATGCCTTATCAACAAAACCGGATTCGAAATTAGTGAAAGAAGCCTTAGATAACGCAATTGAACGGCAATTACCGGATACGACAAGTTTGATGTTCCATTCAGATCAAGGTTGCCAATATTCATCGGAGGAGTTTAGGGCGCACCTCTTTGAACGGAAAATAACTCAAAGCATGAGTCGGCGAGGTAATTGCCTCGATAATGCCGTGATGGAAAGATTTTTTAGGAGTTTAAAGACAGAAAGACTTAACCGTTTATCGTTTATGAATCATCAATCTGTTGTCTGTGAAGTTGAAAATTATATTCAGTTTTACAATTATTATCGACGCCATTCAACGATTGGTTATTTAACGCCACATCAAAAATATCATGAACTAAAAAATGCCGCTTAGATCTTCTACAGAATTTGTTGACCATTACACCCCTTTTTGAGCGTGTTTGTGTCTTTATGGGTAGTGGATGGCGAATCAATAAACTACATCAGGATGAAGAACACCTTATAAAATTGATGAATCCAACACTAAAGAACTATTCTATCGTTTGCAGAAGGGAAAAAGACCGGATCATGATTTATGGCAGTGTTGATTATTATCACTATCGCTACGGTAAATTAGCAAAATGCTCTGTTTCACTCACGAGAAATGCCAGCGCAATTGCGGAAGATATTAAACGAAAAGTATTAATCACCGCTGTTGATGAAATCAATAAAGCTAACGAGTATCACCAGAAAGAACAGGAGAAAAAAGAACAAAAAAGAATTTTAAAAGGAATGCTAGCACAGCAAGTTAAGTTAGAATCTTATTATAATGCTATTACGGTCATTGTCGCCTCAAGTGGTATTCATGGCAAGGTAAAAGAAGGTTATGACGGATATAATCTAAAGCTCTATAAACTAAACACCGAGCAGCTAATAAAAATTGTTGGTTTTGTATCGACATTATAAATCCGATTTACGCCAGTCTCATTGATGGCTGGCTATCATCAAAATACGCTAACCATCTTCTAATGTTAAGATGCCCGTCAGGGCATGAAAGGCGCGAAAAATGGTGATAGAAGAATACAAAGGGTTATACGCGCCGCTACGTGAGCGTAGCGAACTGCTAAACGATTATAGCCCCCGGAACTGCGCTTGCGCCCCCTGCACAGCGTTTTTCAGGCGTGACGAGCTGTGCGAGTCATGCAATTACGAACTATCCGCTACGCAATCGTTAAATGGTCGGAGACAAAAGAGAGTTAAAGCGATATGGAATTTTTAGTAATGAAATGTCACTAGGTAAAAATAAAATGAATCAAATCTATCATAGAAAAGCAGGTGGTAAATTAAGAAAAATGTTAACTGTGTATTCAGATGGCGAAAAATTTAAATTGCGGTTTTTAATTATGGATAGAACAGATCCAACACGTTCAGAAAAAGCTAAAGGGATTAAACCTAAAAGAATAATTTTAATGGATAAAGCGTTTTTTTTTGACAATATGGAAGATTTAAGATTAAACATTAAGCAGATGCCTTTGTCTGAGATGATTGTGGACTTTATTAAAATTTTTACGGCGAATAAAAATGAAAAATAATAATGTTATTGAAATAAATCCTACGCCAGAGAATGTAAAACGATTACGTATTGCTGCCGGTTTAACATTAAAAGAATGCGCGAATATATTTGGTATAAGTTTACGAGGCTGGCAGAAGAAAGAAGAATCGAACACAGTTAATAGTCGGGGGATTACAAAAGGTGAATACCTTTATTTGCTTTTACTCGCTGGAGAACACCCTGAATTCATCCTAAAGAAGCGACAAGAAATAGAGAAATAGCACTTCAAAAAAAGCACAGAACTACCATAAAAACACAAGACCCAGATAGGCGTAGTCACTACAAATGTGCACATTTGTAGCTCTCGCCAGCCGCTACACGGGGTTTTTGGAGGAAATCAAAGGAGTAAAATTTTGACAGAAAAACAACGATTACAGAATTTTTGGATAGAGGCTGATGCGTTATCCGGCGTAGGCTATTTTGATGTCGTTAATGCCGGTTTAGAGCCAGTAAAATATCACTATCCGGTAGCGTCAAAACAACAGGTATCGGCGCAACTTAACTTTAAAGTGTGGGAACGGTCAAAACTTTGTTGTTACTTTCGTTGCCTTGATTTAGGTGACTATTTTAAAATGAATTTGTTCTTCAATGCCAAGACAGGTGGGCACTATGCTTCACAACAAGGCAGTATTGATTTTAAATCATCGGGCCTTTTAGGGGAATGCTTTTTACTGGATATTGTGATAAGTGAAAAAGGTTACCCGATACTAAAAAGTGCACGAATGCTTGACGATCAGGGAGTGTTATGAATATTAAAGAACGTAGCCTGTTAAGTGAAGATGAATCTGAAATCTATTGTAACCTTAACCGCTTAATGCCAGAAGGTGTTGTTGTTTTTGTTAAAGTAAAACTGTCGGAATTTTTAACACCTATCGCTGAATATGGAACGGAACTATTTTACCAAGACTTCCTTGAATTGAACAATCT
Source organism: Arsenophonus nasoniae (assembly GCF_004768525.1). NCBI lineage: Bacteria > Pseudomonadati > Pseudomonadota > Gammaproteobacteria > Enterobacterales > Morganellaceae > Arsenophonus > Arsenophonus nasoniae. Next base: position 15,538 of record NZ_CP038622.1, on the reverse strand, counting down.
AACAGCCCCGTTTTTATTGTTTGATGTAAAGAATAGAAAAGTAGAAAAGGTAATTACATTTCACAATGATTCTAAAAAACAGACAACAGGTGAATTAAGGAAGATCCTTGAAATCTGCCAAATTCCTTTGATAGAAGTTGGCAGTATTGCCGAGTTGTATACACTTACTCTTTTTGAAAACAAAGAAGATTAAGTGTTGAATAATTTGTTAGCTTTACTGATGACTGAATTAGGCTTAGATGGAGTTGCTAATTTTTTTTCCGATAAAAGCGTTTTTGGATTTGAAATGTCATTGATAAGATCGCCATTAATCGCGCCAATTAAAGCTCTAACCTGAATTTCAGTATCATTTTTAACTATTAATGATGAGTATTCTGATTCTGTGATAGATATCCATGAACTCCATCCATTATTAGGTAGTAGTGGGTCGCGTACTCGTTTTTGCCACGCGACAACTTCGTTTTCTTTACCTTTATTTACCTGAGAAATATTATAGTCTGGAGAAAGAGCTCCAATAATATTTGCCAGTGTTGATAACGATGTCGGTTTTGCAAGGAGAGAAGCAACGAGTAAGGGTAAACGATCATCAATTTTTTTCAAACTAAATCCAGAAAGAATCACGTTTTTTATCGTTTCGCTTCTTTTTCCTTGTCCAAGTTGATCAAGATGTGCAATGGCCGTAGCTTGTTCATCTTTATCTGTATTAAGATAGAAATAATATTTCTTTGTCTTACTCATTGCTGTTTGCCCATTTCAGCAAGCGCCTTGACAAGAGCAAGCTGCGGTGTATCTAACTTTTTTACTTTGTTTTTGAGCGTACTCCAGTGTGCTTTAAATGCGGGATAAAGGTACTCGGCACCGCCGCCAGTTAGGTATATGCGATGAAATCCACGATAATGTTGCTCGACATGTTGGATAACTTTTTCTATTAATCTAGTCTTTGAGACTTCAAACGCAGTTTTCACGGTTGCTACGTGTTTAATATTATTGATTAGTGGCATGATATCATTATCATTTCCTGCCATTATTGCCCTGATGATAGTATCAGCTACATGATAATTACTTGGAGTATCAGCTTTTAACAAAGCGTCCTGTACGTGCTTGATAACCAGACTTACGCCTGTTCCTGCTTCACCGGATATCTTTGCGATGCTGTCAAATTGTCCTTCTATTACGCCACAGTCAAGCGTTGTTCCGCCCAAATCGACGACTAAGGATTGCTCTAATGCATGAACATTATCCATCTGTAGTGCTGATACTACGGCGGGAACAGATTCAGGGTATACGCGGATTTTCCCAAAGGTAAAAACGTGTCCTTTGTTCAGAGTAATCGGGCGCTGGAGATTCCTGATTTTTCGTTGGATATTGACTGTATTTTCCTGTGCGTCGTCGCTGTAGTACTCACTGATTGGCAACGTTACCCAAAGTTCGATCTCCTGTGGTGTGATGCCGGACAGTTGGAGCGCATGATGTACCGAAAGTAGGTTTTCTGTACGGTATTGAAAATCAATATTAGTGGTGGGTAGCACATCCGCTGATGCTTTGGAAAAGCTGTATTTTAGTCCATCTACTTCATAGTTATAGATGGGATCAGACGCGAATCCGCCCGGTTTCCACCCTTCGTTGAAGGTGTTTTGACTTACCAGTGTTTTTAGCTCCTGATTAGGTTCATCTTGCCAGCATAACTTGATAGCCGTGGAGCCGTCGTCGCAAAACACTTTTAGCATAAATTACCCCTTTTGTGGTGTGAAAATATGTCAATATTTTAAAAACGTACACCATTTTCGTGTGTTTTTCAATATTTTTTTACACCTTTTATGGTGTTATTTTTTGTTTTTTCTTTTTTTGGTGTTGTTTTTTGATTTTATGTCGAAAAAATATACTAGAAGTGTTTTTTTTGGGTGTGAATTTTATTATTTTATGATTGATGTACACCTGAGTTAGCTAAATGCCTCGAAGATCATATCCATAGAAAATCCTTTGTACTGAAGATAGCGGATCTGCTTAGCTTTCTCTTTTTGCTCTGCGGGGGGAGTATCAGAAAATTTTTTTATCCTTGCTTCTTTGGCCATCGAATACCAGTCTATGCCGGACTCCTCTATTTTTTGTTCAATTAATTCTTGCGGAAAACCTTTTTGCCTGATTTCCTGCTTTATTCGTGTTGGGCCATGGCGTTTTTTAATGTGTTTATCTATAAGGTTATTAATTAACTGTGTATCGTTGAGATAGTGATTATCGCTTAACCGCCGAACAACACAGTCAACGTATTCTTCTTTTTCTGTCAATTTGCTGAGTAGGCGACGTAAGCTACCAGAAGAATAGTCTTTTTTGGCTAAAAGGGTTATAGCGTAATCATATAATTCGTTTTCACTCATCATTCAAATCCGTCATTATATTACTCAATTAAATAAAAACCCTTCTGTTTAATGAAGGGTTTTTGTTTGTTAATTTTATTTGTTAATCAAAAACTCGTCAAGCTACGTTCGGCGCTAAGGGCTTCAGCAATGGGTTTGGGTTTGCATCCGAGTATCGTCTTAATTGGCGTAACCCTTCGATTTTACTTTTGGGTTGCATTATTTCCCGTTGTGGTTAAACTCAAATCCCACTTTTCCAGTGGTTTTATCTTGTAAAATCAACATGGCATCGAAATTTTTCCCTGCTTTGCTTTTAAAGCCTTTAATCATGCCTGTTTTTCCCTTTTGAATGAGAATTTCAACCTGTTTGTTAGTGAGCTTTTTTTCTGCCACAGTAGACCAGATTTTAAAGTCACATCCGGTACAGGTAAACAGTTTGGGACGCACCACAATATCCTTACCACAATTGGGGCAGGGGGTGGCTAATCTTTCACCCTGTCCACTGTTTGGTTTTGCTTCGCCTTTAATTTCACCCACGCTGACTGTATTGACGTGCTGGCGCAAATCATCGATAAGCGCATTCACAAATTCATCAACCGTTTTACTGCCTTGCTCGATATCGCTTTGTTGTGCTGACCAGAGGGCAGTCATATCGGGTAATGTTGCTGACTCTGGTAGAGCGCGGAAAAATGCCACGCCGGTTTCAGTGGGGAGCAGCTTGCCTTTTTCTTCACGGATAAACTGGCGGTTTTTCAGTTTTTCCAGCATGTCAGAACGTGTGGCGGGTGTACCGATGCCGCCGTGCTCATCCTTTTTGTCTTTATCCTTTTCTTTTAACGTCTAAGAATTTCAAAAATAAGTTAACAAAAATTTAACATTAATTATTAAGCAGAATAACGGGTGCGAAAGGTGATTTCCCCCTTTTTTGAGGTGAGAGAAAGATTTTTCAATAAGCGGTAATGATGTTTTTAGAACAATATGAGTTAACTTTGTACAATTTAGTCGATTTTAAATAGATCTCCCCTCACCCCAACAAAGGGACATAGCGCATTCGGGCAATCTCTAAAGCATGATAGACTAATTGAGATATCTTTAATCCTTTGATAAAACGAGAAAATCGCATCCTTCCACCACAAAGAATGCAGCTAAACGGATCAACACCTAAAAACCGCTGACTTAGCAGCGCAAAGGGAACAGACCCTTTTCTTTTGAATTCGGATTGGCCGACGGCGTTTCTAACAACATCCAGAAACTTTCCCACCACCCGATTGGCTAAAAAACCAAAATAACGGAGCATCCGAAAATGTTTTTCGGGGATTTGTTTGATAAGCCGTAAAATTAATTCTTTTTGGGATAAATCTAAATTTTTGTAGTGACCCGTATTATGGTCAAAAAATCGTAACGTAATACGACTTCCGCCATCGTAATGCTCAAGCCTCGCCCCCGAGACAGGCGGTTTCTTCAGGTAACGCCCCAGATACTTTGCTGTCTTTTTGGCATTGGATGTCGGGTCGGCAAAATAGACATGCCAATAATCTTTACCTTCGGCATTTTTCCCTGCATTAAGAATAAACCGCTTCCACTCATCATAATCTCTTATGTGCTGTAAACTTTCAGGTAGGTAAATTTTCCCCAGACAGAAAGAAGATATTGTCGAACATTCCACATCCAACGTTTTCTCACTTTAGCGAGGTCAAATTGCATCGACTTCCATTTTTCATTCTGATTGATGCCCCATTGTCCATGAGAGATGAATATGCGTGTTCCAGTTTAGTTTTCTCCCATAGGTATGTAGCGCACCAAAATACCCATGGTTAATCCGCGTTTCTTCGCTGCATAAAGTAAATTGTCCGCAGCAAACGGGAACAGTTTCCCTAGTAACCATCGATTCAATTCAAAGAGGCCAAAGACTGTGCGGCATCGTAAATGTGCCATGCTGCCATTTGACATTAGGTAAACGTTTAATCGTGGTCTTTATCCAGTTATCCGTCAATTTTTCCCACAGGATGGGCAACCCCGACCTTTGCAGGTAAAACAGACTAACTTTTGATGATCACAATTCTCGTTTTCACAACAATACTCACGGAAACCCATCATGGGTGTGCCGCAAGCCAACATTTTTGTGACTACTTCTATTTCTATCTCTCTGAGTTGAGTGGTTTCCATAATTTCAGCCCAGGCCTTATTCCGCTCAAAAAGCGATTTTAACGGTCGGGGTTGAAAATCTTTTTTCATAGGAAAGGACATAAATCAGTTTAGCTTTGATTGACGATATTACACTCAAGACACGGACTAAAGCTCCCTCAATCTTTCTGTAAGGCATTTTCAGTTTATAGGCCAAAAGATGCTTAAAATTAAGAGCCAATCAGAATAGATTACCGCGCGTTTTATCACTAGATATCAGCGCACAGTGTTTCAGGTTATCGATTTGCAGCCGTAGGCTGATTCGTTCGCAATTGTTTAATTTGTGCATCTTCAACGAAATCCGCTACCCGTACCAGTGCTGCCAGTAGCGTGGCTTCGGTAAATAGCAGCGGTGGCGTGGTTTTCTTTTCATTCACGGTCACCGCATCACAACGGCCGGTTTCCCCGGTGCGTAATGCCTGTAGCACGCCAAACGCGCTGTCCGGCATATCCTCATCGCTGGCGTCTGACGCTTCACCTTTGAGAAGGCGCTAAACCCGGCATCCATCGTTTTGTTGCCCGTGCGCTAAAGGTTTCACCTTCAACCTCAACGACAACTGAGGCTTCCAGATAACGCTTGTTGGGCATGAACTGCACCAGATAATGTTGCGCGATAGCCAGATAAACCAGCCGTTCGTGCTCACTGAGGGCGTTTAATGCCGGTACGTTGGCGGTAGGGATAATCGCGGTATGGGCTGTTACCTTGCCACTGTCAAACGCCTTGCTTTTTCGGCTTTGATCAAGGGCAAGTCCGTTAAAATCACCAATGCCTTGCAGCGCCTCAAGCACCTGTGGCGCTTCGTTAAACTGCTCGTCAGACAGATAGGAGCAATCGGAGCGGTTATAGGTGATCGCTTTGTATTTTTCGCGTAGCTGCTGGGTGATTTCCAGCGTTCGCGCCGCCGTCATTTTGTGCTGGCGGTTCATCATCTGCTGCAATCTCACCAGATTGAACGGAAGTGGCGGTGCATTTTCTTTTTCCTGCACGCCAGCGGCCTTTATATCGGCGTCCTTGCCGCGTAAACGTGCTGCCAGTGCATCAGCATAACTTTTGCTGGTAAGACGCTTCTTGTCGTCCTGCGGCGCATTTTCGTTGACCTTCCAGTTGGCGGCGAATGTCTGGCCGTTAACGGCAAAATCCCCGATAAGCGGGTAGTAAAAACTCGACGTGTGCGACTGATTGGCGAGATAGCGGCGCACTATCAGCCCGAGGATCGGCGTTTGAACCCGACCGACGGAGTACGCCCGATAGCCCTTTTGCGTCCCTCGATGGTATAGGCGCGAGTCATGCTCATGCCGTAAATCAAATCGCCAGCGGCTCGTGCAAGTGCTTTGCGGTAAATGCCTTTGAACTGGTGATTATCTTTCAGTTGGGACAGTGCCTTTTTAACGGCAGCGTCGGTGTTGTCATTAATCAGCAAACGCTTAACCGGCTTGCTGTTGCCGGTATATTCCAGCAATTCCTCAACCAGTAATTGCCCCTCGTCGTCCGGGTCGCCTGCGTGGATAATCACATCAGCCCGGTTAATCAAGTCAATGACGGTTTGGGTATGCGCTTCCTTTCCGGCAATCGGCTCATAGCGTAACGGGTAAAGCTGCAACGGCAAATCCTCGGCTTTCCACTGCGCATAAGCCGGATTGTACGCCTCCGGTTCAATCGATTTCAGGAGATGGCCGTAGCACCATGTTACGACGTTATCGGTTGACTCAAGATAGCCGTCTTTTTTCTGGAAATTGCCCCTAGCGCTTTGGCAATATCCTTCGCCACGGAGGGTTTTCTGCGATAAAGAGTTTCATTTTCACCTGTTAGATTATTTTCTTTGTTAAAGACAATAATGGTTAGCTTTTCTTTTGGCTATTTGATAGATAATTCTACAATCCCTGATACGCCGATGTGTTTTAATCGTCTCATCAGTTTGTTGTTGAATGAGAGAAAATACATTGTCTCTGTAAGGATTAATTATTCTTAAAACAGATAAAGAAAGATAGATTCGCTATTAAAATTATTAATGAATTAATATTTTCCTTTAAGGATTCAAAACAAGAGGTTATGACATCTGCGTTTAATTCTCTTATAACTGATGGTTCATAAATAAAGTAGCAACTCAATATTATTACAATCAATTTTGGTGTCATGGAGATGACATATTGAAATGAAATAAGAAATTCTTTAACCATATAGAAAAAGATATGAAATACGCGCCATGAGCTGTAATGGTCAACAAATTCTGTAGAAGATCTAAGCGGCATTTTTTAGTTCATGATATTTTTGATGTGGCGTTAAATAACCAATCGTTGAATGGCGTCGATAATAATTGTAAAACTGAATATAATTTTCAACTTCACAGACAACAGATTGATGATTCATAAACGATAAACGGTTAAGTCTTTCTGTCTTTAAACTCCTAAAAAATCTTTCCATCACGGCATTATCGAGGCAATTACCTCGCCGACTCATGCTTTGAGTTATTTTCCGTTCAAAGAGGTGCGCCCTAAACTCCTCCGATGAATATTGGCAACCTTGATCTGAATGGAACATCAAACTTGTCGTATCCGGTAATTGCCGTTCAATTGCGTTATCTAAGGCTTCTTTCACTAATTTCGAATCCGGTTTTGTTGATAAGGCATAACCAATAATTTCTTTGGTGGCTAAATCCAACACACAGGCTAAATAGCTCCACCCATAGTGATGTCTAATATACGTGATATCCCCGACATAATAGTGATTATGCTGTTCAGGGGAAAATTGTCGTTTAAGCAAATTAGGGGCATATCGATGTTCGTTACCCGATGAGTGATAGTAGTGCTTTTTCGTTGGTCTAATTGCAACTAATTGATTTAATTTCATGATGTTCGATATTTTATAAGTGCCAATTTGGTGCCCTAAACCCTTTAACTCGGCTTGAATACGTCTTTTGCCATAAATTTGACCCGATGTATAAAAAATACGTTTGATTTCGCCACACAGTCTTTCATTTTCAACTGTCGGTATTTTCGTTTCATAATAAAACTACTGCTGCTTACTTCAAAAGATGGCATAACTCAGTGACCGTAAAATTGGGGTACATGATTTTCAGTTGCTTCACGATTTTGAGTTTTGATTGTCGAGGATGAAGTAAGCCGCGGCTTTTAATATGTCATTATCCCTCTGAGCACGCTTAAGTTGAACTTCTAATTCTTGTATGCGCTGTTGCTCGGGTGTTAACGCTTTTGATTTTACAGGCGTATTCCCATTTAACTCGGCAAGATATTGTTGCTTCCATCGTGATACGGCAGATTTACCCGCACCGGATATTTTTTCAACTTGGATATTGCTATATCCACCTTCAACCATGAGTTTTGCATATTCCAGTTTTGCTTTCCGCTAAAGGTTACTTTTACTTTTCGGGTCATATTTATACCTATAAGATTTTGCTTAATTATAAGCTATAAATCTCTACAGTTTTATTAGACCACTACAAGCGGAGTACGCGATGGTAAATGGAAAAAAGCTCATGTCTTGGAATGTTTTTTATCGCTACCTCTTCGTTATCTCTGATTATGCTGATTTCTATTTTATCTTTTCGTTTCTCCATCATTGTAACGATAAACAAGAATGCATAGATGATAATGGGTGTAAGAAATGTATACATTTTATTCCTCTTTTGTTTTTTGTGGCGATTGATGATGGGCGATCTTTTATTCTTTTTTATCCTCGCATTCTGCCAAATTGTTTCATGATATCGCTGACGATTGCTGGATCTGCCGTTGGACAGCCCCCAGGAAATCACGCCGTTTAACAAACGTTTTCCACGGGTCAAAACCGTGTCGTCCAAATTTCCTAAGGGAGAAAAATTTACGAACAGCGCCACTACACTCACTTTGATTGCTGCCTTGTAGCTTCCCGTACATGCACAGTACAACGGTACACGGGTCGCCTGAGTCAACTTTTTCTTGAGCAGAAAGAGGAATACTGGCTGCAAGTAATAGCCATGTTGCAGTGAAGAGGGTTTTATTCATAATGACTTTCCTATCAAGTTGGTTTGAATTACGCTGATTGAGTATTTATTGAAAATGGTTATAAGGTTGACGTGACATGAAATTATGGAGAAATCTGTATTTACTAATATCTTCTTTGCTATCTCTCTCTTGATGGTTAGGAAATTGAATCGCTTTTAAAGTGAGTAGCAAAAGCCATCCCTTATTGCAAAAAGGAGATGGGGATCGATTTATTGTGTTTAGTGCCAGTTAACATTTCCTCAGAGAGTGTAATTTCTAACCTGATTTCCTTATTTTAGACACATTGATCCTGCGTTTAGCTGCGTAACCATCGCTTTTTCTCCAGGTTATGCAGTCTTTCTGACAACAATTCCGTTGCTTTTTTACCCATTTGCGCCCCGGTGAAAAGCAGCCTGTCGCCACACAGAATACATTTGTACGGATCGGTACGCAGAAATCCTTTCATCAGCACAGAAAAACCTGGGTTCTCCGGTTTTTTACGTGCCGTCATCTCAAGTGCCTTATACACTTTCGGCAATAGTTTTCCTCGTTTACGATTCGACAAAAAACCAGAGTAACGCACCATTTTAAAATGCCTGGCCGGAATATGGCTTATATAGCGTCTAATCATCTCTTCCTGCGGCAGAGTCTGCTGCCGATGCTGGCCAGTTCGGTGGTCATGGTAGTGATGAACAACGGCACCCCCTCGGTAATGCCGCAGTTTTGACGCAGATACCGGTGGGCGTTTAAGGTAGCGACCGAGGTACTTAACACTATGCCATGCCCCTTTCGTTTTTTTAGCAAAGTGCACTTTCCAATAACGTCCGTACTGCGCCCTCAAGTAACGCCGCCAATGTTTTTTGTCACGGATATGGCCAAGACCGGGAAGAAGGCCAGGGTTAATTAAATCATAACTGTGACGCAGTAGTCGGATAACAGCCCCTCGCCAGATTTCTTCGACATCCTTTTTTTTGAAAAAACAGCTTTCGCCATACACTATGTTTACTATCCAAACCCCCTCGAGTGACGGAAACATGAACATGCGGATGTTGATTGAGTTGCCGGCCATAAGTATGCAAGGCACAGAAAATACCAATTTCGATACCCTGTTTGCGAGCCAACTGCAGCATAGCTCGAGTGGCTGCCCGAAACAGAGCATTAAGTAGCGGCCAGTTATTGTTAAAAAAAGGCCAAAGGAGATGTGGCATGGTGAAAGTAATGTGTTGCCAGTCGCAGTCGGGTAAAATATGAACCTGCTGTGCTAACCACTGCTCGGTGGCTTTAAAGCCACATGAACTGCAGGCTTTTGACTTACAGCTTTGGCAGAAAAAACGGCTGTGAGAACAATCAGACGAAGCGCAACAATAGCGCCGGACACCCATGGCACAAGTGCCGCAGGCAAGCATGCGCTCCACAGATAAACTCGTCCACGAACTAACGCTATCGCCGTATTTTTCGAGGAATTTATTCCAACCGTCATCAATGGTGAAAAGTAGTTTAGCAGGACGAGGGATATACATCTGACTCAATTACCTTATGGGCATCTTGCCAAAGAAACAGAAATTGTCAGATTCGTCAGCCCAGTTATCGGTGTGTTTATCCCAGGGTTCAAAGGAAACAGGGATTATTCCCAGCTCCGTATAGGTGATGAATTCATCGGCAGGCAGACTTTCAGTTATTCCCCCCTCAGTGTAGTCGTATCCAGCGTCATCGGCTTGGTCTTGGCGTTGTTCAAAACTCCTGATAATCGTGACTAGCGGCGGGTAATACTGCGTGTCGAGAAAAAATTGGGGGCCGAGTCGGACGCAGTGGCGTATGGCTTCTTTTAGGGTGTCATAAAAAAATTCAGGCGGTCTGTCATCATCATTTTCGGGTGGGAGAGAGATCATAAAACGTTTCAGATAAACAGGCGTTGTGGCACGTGAAGTGACGGGCAGCCTGCCTGATTTAACCGGTTTACGCTTTCTGGGAGATTTATTGCGAGCCATCGAGATGAATCCCTGAAAAAAATTAACCTACTGCAGAGTATAAAACAGTACTCAACTCATTAACATCCCCGAAGCAGCACCGCTGCGCCGCTCACGCGTAGCGTGCTACGTTCTAGTATGTCTTCGCCAAAGGGTGTAAAGGCTGTAGAAAATTTTGATTTGAATCAATATCTCGGTCTCTGGTACGAAATTGCCCGACTAGACAATCGTTTTGAGCGTGGCCTAGAACGGGTTACCGCCAATTACATGCTTAATCCCGACGGGAGTGTGAAAGTCATTAATCGGGGATTTTTGCCCGAGCTGCATCAATGGCGAAAAAGTATAGGTAAAGCAAAATTTATAGGTTCCCCGAAAAAGGGGTCACTGAAAGTTTCCTTCTTCTGGCCGTTCTATGGTGGCTACCATGTGATAGCGCTACATCCAGAATATCGTTATGCGCTGGTAGCAGGGCCAAGTCGAAACTATCTTTGGCTGCTTTCACGCACACCTAGGCTCGAGACGGCGGAAACGGAGTCTTTGCTAAATCTTGCCAGAGAACTTAATTTCCCCGTTGATAAATTGATATGGGTGAATCAGGATGAGTAGAATTTTTTAATTAATGCAAATTGCTTCACATTGGAAGCGAACAAAAAATTGCGGACCACCTGATAAAATCCAGTTTTTATGCTCATCTGGTTTCACATGACAGGCTACATAATCAAAATGGCTGCCCGGTAAGTGAAAGCCTGCGATCGCACAAAAATCGTGTGAGCCAATATTTTTAGCACCTGAATTGGTTTTATGATAGGAAACAGGACCCAGTCCAGTCGTTTTGGTCCACCTGCCGGTTTGACAGGAAAGGAGTGCGCCTTTAACATCCCGACTCACTAATCCATTGGAGGGGCAGGACGAACCTTCAACGACGACTTTCTGAACGTAGCACGCTACGCGTGAGCGGCGCAGCGGTGCTGCTTCGGGGATGTTAATGAGTTGAGTACTGTTTTATACTCTGCAGTAGGTTAATTTTTTTCAGGGATTCATCTCGATGGCTCGCAATAAATCTCCCAGAAAGCGTAAACCGGTTAAATCAGGCAGGCTGCCCGTCACTTCACGTGCCACAGCGCCTGTTTATCTGAAACGTTTTATGATCTCTCTCCCACCCGAAAATGATGATGACAGACCGCCTGAATTTTTTTATGACACCCTAAAAGAAGCCATACGCCACTGCGTCCGACTCGGCCTCCAATTTTTTCTCGACACGCAGTATTACCCGCCGCTAGTCACGATTATCAGGGGTTTTGAACAACGCCAAGACCAAGCCGATGACGCTGGATACGACTACACTGAGGGGGGAATAACTGAAAGTCTGCCTGCCGATGAATTCATCACCTATACGGAGCTAGGAATAATCCCTGTTTCCTTTGAACCCTAGGATAAACACACCGATAACTGGGCTGACGAATCTGACAATTTCTGTTTCTTTGGCAAGATGCCCATAAGGTAATTAAGTCAGATGTATATCCCTCGTCCTGCTAAACTACTTTTCACCATTGATGACGGTTGGAATAAATTCCTCGAAAAATACGGCGATAGCGTTAGTTCGTGGACGAGTTTATCTGTGGAGCGCATGCTTGCCTGCGGCACTTGTGCCATGGGTGTCCGGCGCTATTGTTGCGCTTCGTCTGATTGTTCTCACAGCCGTTTTTTCTGCCAAAGCTGTAAGTCAAAAGCCTGCAGTTCATGTGGCTTTAAAGCCACCGAGCAGTGGTTAGCACAGCAGGTTCATATTTTACCCGACTGCGACTGGCAACACATTACTTTCACCATGCCACATCTCCTTTGGCCTTTTTTTAACAATAACTGGCCGCTACTTAATGCTCTGTTTCGGGCAGCCACTCGAGCTATGCTGCAGTTGGCTCGCAAACAGGGTATCGAAATTGGTATTTTCTGTGCCTTGCATACTTATGGCCGGCAACTCAATCAACATCCGCATGTTCATGTTTCCGTCACTCGAGGGGGTTTGGATAGTAAACATAGTGTCAACGATCACCGAAAACTGATCCACTTTTTATCTAAATCCGATCAATCAAAATTGATCCACTGTTTTACTCAGTTATTGCTCCTGAGCGCCGCTTATCTTTCAATCGGTAGCTTTCACCGCTTAATTGCAGTACATGCGAATGATGAAGTAAACGATCAAGCATAGCGGCAGTTAATGTTGCGTCATCAGCAAAAGCACTTGGCCATTGCCCAAATGATAGGTTACTCGTCAATATGACACTGCCATGCTCATAACGCTTGGCAATCACATTGAAAAACAGGTTTGCTTCTTCTCGCCCAAACGGCAGGTATCCAATCTCATCGATAATCAACAACTTCGGGGCCATCACCGAACGTGATAGATATTGTTTGAGCTTATTTTGTCGTTTGGCAGTTGAGAGTTGCAACATCAGTTCAGCTGCCGTGGTAAAGCGGGTTTTCTTCTTGGCCTGTACTGCTTTTAATCCTAACCCAATAGCTAAATGCGTTTTGCCTACACCGCTTGGGCCAAGCAACACGACATTTTCATTACGTTCAATAAACGTTAATGCGCTTAATTCCTGTATGTGTTGTTTGGGGATCCCCGTTGCAAACTTAAAATCGAACGTATTAAGTTCTTTATGTGCTGGGAATCCTGCCATCCGACTCAAAAGATTACGAGTTCGTTCATCTCGTTGTTGTTGCTCACATTTTAACAGGGACAGTAAAACTCTCCGTAGCTTTTGTCTTGGGCAATGCATTTTCGGCAAGTGATGACCAATGAGTCGGAATAGAATTTAATTTCAATGACTCACACAGGTGTTCAATTTGTTCATGCAATAACATGTTCACCTCCCAGTAATGCTTCGTATACGCTGATTGAGTGTTGCAAACTGACAGATTCAAGGGGCGGTACGATAGGGATATTAAGCGTATTAGTCTGTGGGATAGATTGGCAAACCCTTGCTGGTAAGGGTAGAAGAGACTTCACTTCCTTAGCTAATCTATCTGCTGGCTTCTCTAACGTTGTTCCATGAATTCGCTGATGGGCAACGCGTTGTAACCATGGACCCACTTTTGCATTAGCTATTTCAATATCCAGTTCAAGATTATGAGCACGAAGGTCGGTGTTTAATGGCACGATAAAGCTGTTTTAAATAGTGGTTAAAGCGCTCTACTTTCCCTTTCGTTTTGCCCTGTAGGGCTTGCAAGCCTTCAATTTAAACCCGTAATCTTTCGACATTTGAAGCATTTCGACATGTAATTTATGATCACCTTCTGCATAAGCATCCCGTTCGATGATGAGGGATTTTGCGTTATCACACAATACTTCCTGTGGTACACCACCAAAGTAGTCGAAAGCTTCTCTTAAACCTTGCTGCCACGATTCTGCTCGTTCATTATCAAAGAACTTTACATAACTCGCACGCGAATAGCCTAGCGTTGCAACAAACGCTTTCAGCGATTTTTACCTCGCCGGATGCTGGTGAAGTCGATTTGCATTTGTTGACCTGGCTGTGTTTCAAAACGGACGACTACTTCGGGAACAATGCTTGGTTTAAATTGACAAACAAATCGGCGTAATTGAGCAATACCACCTTGATAGCCGTTTTCAACTACCTCATCAAATAAGACTGTTGCAGGGATCCAATCAGGTTTAGCCAGTTCAATTCGCTGAAGCAAATAAGGTTTAAAGGGGGATAATTTAGTCGGTTGTTGACTTCTTTTAGCATAAGTTGGCATTGTCTGTTGTTGTAAATGATGTTTTACGGTGTTACGGGATATACCCAACTCACTGGCAATTTTTCGAAGGCTTTGTCCTTGTGCAAAGCGAACATGAATATCCACAAATATCTCCTTGGTTAACATAAATTATCCGTACAAAAATGTGCGAATAATACCAAGTGGATCAGTTTTAGATGATCGTTAGTGGATCAGTTTTGCATGATCGGTGACACATGCGGATGTTGATTGAGTTGCCGGCCATAAGTATGCAAGGCACAGAAAATACCAATTTCGATACCCTGTTTGCGAGCCAACTGCAGCATAGCTCGAGTGGCTGCCCGAAACAGAGCATTAAGTAGCGGCCAGTTATTGTTAAAAAAAGGCCAAAGGAGATGTGGCATGGTGAAAGTAATGTGTTGCCAGTCGCAGTCGGGTAAAATATGAACCTGCTGTGCTAACCACTGCTCGGTGGCTTTAAAGCCACATGAACTGCAGGCTTTTGACTTACAGCTTTGGCAGAAAAAACGGCTGTGAGAACAATCAGACGAAGCGCAACAATAGCGCCGGACACCCATGGCACAAGTGCCGCAGGCAAGCATGCGCTCCACAGATAAACTCGTCCACGAACTAACGCTATCGCCGTATTTTTCGAGGAATTTATTCCAACCGTCATCAATGGTGAAAAGTAGTTTAGCAGGACGAGGGATATACATCTGACTCAATTACCTTATGGGCATCTTGCCAAAGAAACAGAAATTGTCAGATTCGTCAGCCCAGTTATCGGTGTGTTTATCCCAGGGTTCAAAGGAAACAGGGATTATTCCTAGCTCCGTATAGGTGATGAATTCATCGGCAGGCAGACTTTCAGTTATTACCCCTCAGTGTAGTCGTATCCAGCGTCATCGGCTTGGTCTTGGCGTTGTTCAAAACCCTGATAATCGTGACTAGCGGCGGGTAATACTGCGTGTCGAGAAAAATTGGGGCCGAGTCGGACGCAGTGGCGTATGGCTTCTTTTAGGGTGTCATAAAAAAATTCAGGCGGTCTGTCATCATCATTTTCGGGTGGGAGAGAGATCATAAAACGTTTCGGATAAACAGGCGCTGTGGCACGTGAAGTGACGGGCAGCCTGCCTGATTTAACCGGTTTACGCTTTCTGGGAGATTTATTGCGAGCCATCGAGATGAATCCCTGAAAAAAATTAACCTACTGCAGAGTATAAAACAGTACTCAACTCATTAACATCCCCGAAGCAGCACCGCTGCGCCGCTCACGCGTAGCGTGCTACGTTCTGCAAATCCATGCACTTTTAT
>NZ_CP038621.1:0-51789 GCF_004768525.1 Arsenophonus nasoniae | reverse complement strand
GATACCGGTGGGCGTTTAAGGTAGCGACCGAGGTACTTAACACTATGCCATGCCCCTTTCGTTTTTTTAGCAAAGTGCACTTTCCAATAACGTCCGTACTGCGCCCTCAAGTAACGCCGCCAATGTTTTTTGTCACGGATATGGCCAAGACCGGGAAGAAGGCCAGGGTTAATTAAATCATAACTGTGACGCAGTAGTCGGATAACAGCCCCTCGCCAGATTTCTTCGACATCCTTTTTTTTGAAAAACAGCTTTCGCCATACACTATGTTTACTATCCAAACCCCCTCGAGTGACGGAAACATGAACATGCGGATGTTGATTGAGTTGCCGGCCATAAGTATGCAAGGCACAGAAAATACCAATTTCGATACCCTGTTTGCGAGCCAACTGCAGCATAGCTCAGTGGCTGCCCGAAACAGAGCATTAAGTAGCGGCCAGTTATTGTTAAAAAAAGGCCAAAGGAGATGTGGCATGGTGAAAGTAATGTGTTGCCAGTCGCAGTCGGGTAAAATATGAACCTGCTGTGCTAACCACTGCTCGGTGGCTTTAAAGCCACATGAACTGCAGGCTTTTGACTTACAGCTTTGGCAGAAAAAACGGCTGTGAGAACAATCAGACGAAGCGCAACAATAGCGCCGGACACCCATGGCACAAGTGCCGCAGGCAAGCATGCGCTCCACAGATAAACTCGTCCACGAACTAACGCTATCGCCGTATTTTTCGAGGAATTTATTCCAACCGTCATCAATGGTGAAAAGTAGTTTAGCAGGACGAGGGATATACATCTGACTCAATTACCTTATGGGCATCTTGCCAAAGAAACAGAAATTGTCAGATTCGTCAGCCCAGTTATCGGTGTGTTTATCCCAGGGTTCAAAGGAAACAGGGATTATTCCTAGCTCCGTATAGGTGATGAATTCATCGGCAGGCAGACTTTCAGTTATTACCCCCTCAGTGTAGTCGTATCCAGCGTCATCGGCTTGGTCTTGGCGTTGTTCAAAACCCCTGATAATCGTGACTAGCGGCGGGTAATACTGCGTGTCGAGAAAAAATTGGGGGCCGAGTCGGACGCAGTGGCGTATGGCTTCTTTTAGGGTGTCATAAAAAAATTCAGGCGGTCTGTCATCATCATTTTCGGGTGGGAGAGAGATCATAAAACGTTTCGGATAAACAGGCGCTGTGGCACGTGAAGTGACGGGCAGCCTGCCTGATTTAACCGGTTTACGCTTTCTGGGAGATTTATTGCGAGCCATCGAGATGAATCCCTGAAAAAAATTAACCTACTGCAGAGTATAAAACAGTACTCAACTCATTAACATCCCCGAAGCAGCACCGCTGCGCCGCTCACGCGTAGCGTGCTACGTTCATGGTTAGGAAATTGAATCGCTTTTAAAGTGAGTAGCAAAAGCCATCCCTTATTGCAAAAAGGAGATGGGGATCGATTTATTGTGTTTAGTGCCAGTTAACATTTCCTCAGAGAGTGTAATTTCTAACCTGATTTCCTTATTTTAGACACATTAATCCTGCGTTTAGCTGCGTAACCATCGCTTTTTCTCCAGGTTATGCAGTCTTTCTGACAACAATTCCGTTGCTTTTTTACCCATTTGCGCCCCGGTGAAAAGCAGCCTGTCGCCACACAGAATACATTTGTACGGATCGGTACGCAGAAATCCTTTCATCAGCACAGAAAAACCTGGGTTCTCCGGTTTTTTACGTGCCGTCATCTCAAGTGCCTTATACACTTTCGGCAATAGTTTTCCCCGTTTACGATTCGACAAAAAACCAGAGTAACGCACCATTTTAAAATGCCTGGCCGGAATATGGCTTATATAGCGTCTAATCATCTCTTCCTGCGGCAGAGTCTGCTGCCGATGCTGGCCAGTTCGGTGGTCATGGTAGTGATGAACAACGGCACCCCCTCGGTAATGCCGCAGTTTTGACGCAGATACCGGTGGGCGTTTAAGGTAGCGACCGAGGTACTTAACACTATGCCATGCCCCTTTCGTTTTTTTAGCAAAGTGCACTTTCCAATAACGTCCGTACTGCGCCCTCAAGTAACGCCGCCAATGTTTTTTGTCACGGATATGGCCAAGACCGGGAAGAAGGCCAGGGTTAATTAAATCATAACTGTGACGCAGTAGTCGGATAACAGCCCCTCGCCAGATTTCTTCGACATCCTTTTTTTTGAAAAACAGCTTTCGCCATACACTATGTTTACTATCCAAACCCCCTCGAGTGACGGAAACATGAACATGCGGATGTTGATTGAGTTGCCGGCCATAAGTATGCAAGGCACAGAAAATACCAATTTCGATACCCTGTTTGCGAGCCAACTGCAGCATAGCTCGAGTGGCTGCCCGAAACAGAGCATTAAGTAGCGGCCAGTTATTGTTAAAAAAAGGCCAAAGGAGATGTGGCATGGTGAAAGTAATGTGTTGCCAGTCGCAGTCGGGTAAAATATGAACCTGCTGTGCTAACCACTGCTCGGTGGCTTTAAAGCCACATGAACTGCAGGCTTTTGACTTACAGCTTTGGCAGAAAAAACGGCTGTGAGAACAATCAGACGAAGCGCAACAATAGCGCCGGACACCCATGGCACAAGTGCCGCAGGCAAGCATGCGCTCCACAGATAAACTCGTCCACGAACTAACGCTATCGCCGTATTTTTCGAGGAATTTATTCCAACCGTCATCAATGGTGAAAAGTAGTTTAGCAGGACGAGGGATATACATCTGACTCAATTACCTTATGGGCATCTTGCCAAAGAAACAGAAATTGTCAGATTCGTCAGCCCAGTTATCGGTGTGTTTATCCCAGGGTTCAAAGGAAACAGGGATTATTCCTAGCTCCGTATAGGTGATGAATTCATCGGCAGGCAGACTTTCAGTTATTACCCCCTCAGTGTAGTCGTATCCAGCGTCATCGGCTTGGTCTTGGCGTTGTTTAAAACCCTGATAATCGTGACTAGCGGCGGGTAATACTGCGTGTCGAGAAAAAATTGGGGGCCGAGTCGGACGCAGTGGCGTATGGCTTCTTTTAGGGTGTCATAAAAAAATTCAGGCGGTCTGTCATCATCATTTTCGGGTGGGAGAGAGATCATAAAACGTTTCGGATAAACAGGCGCTGTGGCACGTGAAGTGACGGGCAGCCTGCCTGATTTAACCGGTTTACGCTTTCTGGGAGATTTATTGCGAGCCATCGAGATGAATCCCTGAAAAAAATTAACCTACTGCAGAGTATAAAACAGTACTCAACTCATTAACATCCCCGAAGCAGCACCGCTGCGCCGCTCACGCGTAGCGTGCTACGTTCATGGTTAGGAAATTGAATCGCTTTTAAAGTGAGTAGCAAAAGCCATCCCTTATTGCAAAAAGGAGATGGGGATCGATTTATTGTGTTTAGTGCCAGTTAACATTTCCTCAGAGAGTGTAATTTCTAACCTGATTTCCTTATTTTAGACACATTGATCCTGCGTTTAGCTGCGTAACCATCGCTTTTTCTCCAGGTTATGCAGTCTTTCTGACAACAATTCCGTTGCTTTTTTACCCATTTGCGCCCCGGTGAAAAGCAGCCTGTCGCCACACAGAATACATTTGTACGGATCGGTACGCAGAAATCCTTTCATCAGCACAGAAAAACCTGGGTTCTCCGGTTTTTTACGTGCCGTCATCTCAAGTGCCTTATACACTTTCGGCAATAGTTTTCCCCGTTTACGATTCGACAAAAAACCAGAGTAACGCACCATTTTAAAATGCCTGGCCGGAATATGGCTTATATAGCGTCTAATCATCTCTTCCTGCGGCAGAGTCTGCTGCCGATGCTGGCCAGTTCGGTGGTCATGGTAGTGATGAACAACGGCACCCCCTCGGTAATGCCGCAGTTTTGACGCAGATACCGGTGGGCGTTTAAGGTAGCGACCGAGGTACTTAACACTATGCCATGCCCCTTTCGTTTTTTTAGCAAAGTGCACTTTCCAATAACGTCCGTACTGCGCCCTCAAGTAACGCCGCCAATGTTTTTTGTCACGGATATGGCCAAGACCGGGAAGAAGGCCAGGGTTAATTAAATCATAACTGTGACGCAGTAGTCGGATAACAGCCCCTCGCCAGATTTCTTCGACATCCTTTTTTTTGAAAAACAGCTTTCGCCATACACTATGTTTACTATCCAAACCCCCTCGAGTGACGGAAACATGAACATGCGGATGTTGATTGAGTTGCCGGCCATAAGTATGCAAGGCACAGAAAATACCAATTTCGATACCCTGTTTGCGAGCCAACTGCAGCATAGCTCGAGTGGCTGCCCGAAACAGAGCATTAAGTAGCGGCCAGTTATTGTTAAAAAAAGGCCAAAGGAGATGTGGCATGGTGAAAGTAATGTGTTGCCAGTCGCAGTCGGGTAAAATATGAACCTGCTGTGCTAACCACTGCTCGGTGGCTTTAAAGCCACATGAACTGCAGGCTTTTGACTTACAGCTTTGGCAGAAAAAACGGCTGTGAGAACAATCAGACGAAGCGCAACAATAGCGCCGGACACCCATGGCACAAGTGCCGCAGGCAAGCATGCGCTCCACAGATAAACTCGTCCACGAACTAACGCTATCGCCGTATTTTTCGAGGAATTTATTCCAACCGTCATCAATGGTGAAAAGTAGTTTAGCAGGACGAGGGATATACATCTGACTCAATTACCTTATGGGCATCTTGCCAAAGAAACAGAAATTGCCAGATTCGTCAGCCCAGTTATCGGTGTGTTTATCCCAGGGTTCAAAGGAAACAGGGATTATTCCTAGCTCCGTATAGGTGATGAATTCATCGGCAGGCAGACTTTCAGTTATTCCCCCCTCAGTGTAGTCGTATCCAGCGTCATCGGCTTGGTCTTGGCGTTGTTTAAAACCCCTGATAATCGTGACTAGCGGCGGGTAATACTGCGTGTCGAGAAAAAATTGGGGGCCGAGTCGGAGGCAGTGGCGTATGGCTTCTTTTAGGGTGTCATAAAAAAATTCAGGCGGTCTGTCATCATCATTTTCGGGTGGGAGAGAGAGCATAAAACGTTTCGGATAAACAGGCGCTGTGGCACGTGAAGTGACGGGCAGCCTGCCTGATTTAACCGGTTTACGCTTTCTGGGAGATTTATTGCGAGCCATCGAGATGAATCCCTGAAAAAAATTAACCTACTGCAGAGTATAAAACAGTACTCAACTCATTAACATCCCCGAAGCAGCACCGCTGCGCCGCTCACGCGTAGCGTGCTACGTTCAGCTGCCGTGGTAAAGCGGGTTTTCTTCTTGGCCTGTACTGCTTTTAATCCTAACCCAATAGCTAAATGCGTTTTGCCTACACCGCTTGGGCCAAGCAACACGACATTTTCATTACGTTCAATAAACGTTAATGCGCTTAATTCCTGTATGTGTTGTTTGGGGATCCCCGTTGCAAACTTAAAATCGAACGTATTAAGTTCTTTATGTGCTGGGAATCCTGCCATCCGACTCAAAAGATTACGAGTTCGTTCATCTCGTTG
Source organism: Arsenophonus nasoniae (assembly GCF_004768525.1). Classification (NCBI taxonomy): domain Bacteria; kingdom Pseudomonadati; phylum Pseudomonadota; class Gammaproteobacteria; order Enterobacterales; family Morganellaceae; genus Arsenophonus; species Arsenophonus nasoniae. The sequence continues at coordinate 46,267 of NZ_CP038621.1, read as the reverse complement.
TTGTTGCTCACATTTTAACAGGGACAGTAAAAACTCTCCGTAGCTTTTGTCTTGGGCAATGCATTTTTCGGCAAGTGATGACCAATGAGTCGGAATAGAATTTAATTTCAATGACTCACACAGGTGTTCAATTTGTTCATGCAATAACATGTTCACCTCCCAGTAATGCTTCGTATACGCTGATTGAGTGTTGCAAACTGACAGATTCAAGGGGCGGTACGATAGGGATATTAAGCGTATTAGTCTGTGGGATAGATTGGCAAACCCTTGCTGGTAAGGGTAGAAGAGACTTCACTTCCTTAGCTAATCTATCTGCTGGCTTCTCTAACGTTGTTCCATGAATTCGCTGATGGGCAACGCGTTGTAACCATTGACCCACTTTTGCATTAGCTATTTCAATATCCAGTTCAAGATTATGAGCACGAAGGTCGGTGTTTAATGGCACGATAAAGCTGTTTTTTAAATAGTGGTTAAAGCGCTCTACTTTCCCTTTCGTTTTGCCCTGTAGGGCTTGCAAGCCTTCAATTTAAACCCGTAATCTTTCGACATTTGAAGCATTTCGACATGTAATTTATGATCACCTTCTGCATAAGCATCCCGTTCGATGATGAGGGATTTTGCGTTATCACACAATACTTCCTGTGGTACACCACCAAAGTAGTCGAAAGCTTCTCTTAAACCTTGCTGCCACGATTCTGCTCGTTCATTATCAAAGAACTTTACATAACTCGCACGCGAATAGCCTAGCGTTGCAACAAACGCTTTCAGCGATTTTTTATCTCGCCGGATGCTGGTGAAGTCGATTTGCATTTGTTGACCTGGCTGTGTTTCAAAACGGACGACTACTTCGGGAACAATGCTTGGTTTAAATTGACAAACAAATCGGCGTAATTGAGCAATACCACCTTGATAGCCGTTTTCAACTACCTCATCAAATAAGACTGTTGCAGGGATCCAATCAGGTTTAGCCAGTTCAATTCGCTGAAGCAAATAAGGTTTAAAGGGGGATAATTTAGTCGGTTGTTGACTTCTTTTAGCATAAGTTGGCATTGTCTGTTGTTGTAAATGATGTTTTACGGTGTTACGGGATATACCCAACTCACTGGCAATTTTTCGAAGGCTTTGTCCTTGTGCAAAGCGAACATGAATATCCACAAATATCTCCTTGGTTAACATAAATTATCCGTACAAAAATGTGCGAATAATACCAAGTGGATCAGTTTTAGATGATCGTTAGTGGATCAGTTTTGCATGATCGGTGACAACATGAGCGATATTCTCACCCGCATATTTTTTATTATAATTATTTCCCTCAGCTAACGTGTCAGTCGCAATCTGATTGAACGATTTACCTTGTCCACTAAACTCGGTTCCTTGACCATCATAACAATAACCTTGAAGTTCACCTTCACGAGTAATGTACTCAATACTGTTGCTTATTCCGGCTAACGTTGTCCCTGCGCCTGTAATTTTAAAAGCGACTTCATTACTGGGTTTATAACCCCATGATTTTGGCTGATAACCCTGTTTAACTTTATAGTTAAAGGCAGATTTTGAGGCTCTACGACTACGAAAAGCTGACTTTTCAGCTTGCCCTTTTGCACGTTTTATCCGGTAATCGTAATCCGTCTTAATGCCCATCTTAATCACCCAAAACGATTTAATGCATGGTCACGAAGTGATTCTACTTGTGACACTAAATCAGACATAACACCCATTAACTGACGAATGTCTTGGCGAAATTCCGTATCGTTCACCGTACAATATCTGCCTCCCTTAATGATATAGGCAATATTGCGACCAATCCGTTTTGCTTCACTATTCACTTTACGTAATGCTTCAATTTCAAATGGATACAAACAAGGATGTTTTGGAAATAGCGTTTGCCTTAAACGTAAGGCCATTTCACGACTTAGGCTTGATGGTTAGGAATCTCAATCAATACAGTAAGGCATTAATGGAGGTGTTTTGAACTTAATATTTCTATTAAATTCTGACAGTTTTCTCGTTGATTAACCATGAGAACAGTAATTCGGTTAAATTATCATCTAAAAGCCTAATAATAGGCACACTGCTCCTAGGCTGCGGTTTGTAACCATCGTTTTTTGACCATTTTATCCCGCCTTTCTGACAGTAAAGTGACGGCGTGTATTCCTTTTTCCGCACTCATAAACCGCAATCGGTTTCCACATAAAATACATTGGTACGGGTCAGTATTTAAAAAACCTTTGATAAGGGCCCCAAACCCAGGTTTTTCAGGCACATTAGGAGATATCATGTCTAACGCCTCATACACCTTCGGTAATAAGCACCCGCGTTTGCGATTGGCTAAAAAACCGTAATAACGGATCATCTTAAAATGTCGCGCAGGGATATGACTGACATAACGCCGTATCATTTCTTCTTGGGATAAGGTCTGTCGTCTGTATTGTTGGCTGTGGTGGTCATAGTAATGATGAACCACGGTGCCGCCGCTGTAGTGTTTCAATTGAGAAGCGGAGATAGGGGGACGTTTAAGATAACGGCCCAGATATTTCACATTATGCCAGGCCCCGCGTGTCTTTTTGGCAAAATGTACTTTCCAATAACGTTGAAACTGGGCATTGAGGTAACGGCACCAGGTCTGATAATTGCGAATGTGCCCGAAGCCAGGCAATTTATTGGGTTGTAACTGAAAATAGTTATCCCTAAGGAGTCGAATGACCGCACTGCGCCAGACCTTTTCAACGTCTTTCTTTTTAAAGAAAATCGGTTTCCAGGTGTCATATTGAGTGAGTCCCCACGCGTGACGGATAAATGAATATGCGGATGTTGATTGAGTTGGCGACCGTAAGTATGCAGCGCACAAAAAATGCCAATTTCGAGGCCTTAGCGCTTGGCGTTTTTGAGCATGGCGCGGGTTGCACAGCGAAAGAGTTGGTTGAGCAAGTACCAGTTATTGTTAAAAAAAGGCCAAAGTAGGTGAGGCATAGTGAGGGTAATATGTTGCCATTCGCAATCCGGCAAAATATGGCGCTGCTGGGCAATCCACTGTTCGGTGCCTTTGAGGCCACACGCACTGCAGGCTTTGGATTTACAGGTTTGACAAAAGAAGCGTGAATGAGAGCATTCAGGTGAAGAACAGCAATAACGGCGAACGCCCATAGCGCAGGTGCTGCAGGCGAGCATCTTTTCGACAGAGAGTAGTTGCCATTCATCCACGTGATTATTTTCGATGAAAAGGTTCCATCCGTCATCGTATTGAAATAGCAGTTTTGCAGGTCTGGGGATGTACATAGAGCAGAGTATAAAAGACGAGAAGGGAATTGCCTAGAAATAGAGCGCCTTTGCCGCGATGCTCACGCCAAAGGTGTGCTTATGTTCTACCGTGCGCTTTTGCATATGACTCTAGTGCAGTACTTTCATACTCATACAAAGAGACAGTAGTACGTGTTACTTTTTGTTCTTTTGATACCTCAAAACTCGTCTTTACATTATCCAATTTAAGAGTTTTCTCTTTAGCCATTTGATTAACCGATTTAAAGCCTTTTGATTTTGCCATCACCTCAGCTTGTACATATTGCTCATCTGTTAAGTAAAATTTTATTTGTTTCATCTTTCCTCCAAGAGAGCCAACTGCAAGTTCAGGCAAAACCTTGTTTTTTGGGGATTATGAGCAAAATGGTACTATTTTGCATCATAATCCCTATCCTGCATTAATTATACCTTGCATTTAATGCATTTTTCTATTCTTTAGTTGAATAAAGGCATTTTATTCATAACTTATGATAAGAATGTCAATTAAGACATATTCGCATAAAAAACAAAATGGGGAGTAAATAATCAATAAACGAATGTAAGTAGTGGAGTTCGTATCAAAAAAATATTAAGCAAAGATAAAATAATCCTCCATGCATTACATTGATGGAGGAGCTAGAGAGATAAAAAAATTAACCAGTCAAACATTCGTTGTAAAGTCGATTGAATTCTTGCTGATAAGCATTAGCGACATCTTTGTTATTTATCACGATGACATTTTCAGCATTTCTTTTTGCTGCGCTGGCACTGTAGTTAAATGAACCTGTTTGAACAGTATTGGTGTCAATGACCATAAATTTATTATGCATTATGGCGTAATGATCTGTTAAGCAAGTTTCAATCTGATGGTTCTTCAAAAAAGTTACGGCGGTATATTTGTTTCCATTTGCCTTTTTATCCGCAACGACTTTAATGTTAACGCCTCTTTTTTTGGCTTCTAATAAGGCTAACGAAACAGGTTTGCTCGTAAAACTATACGCAGCAACATGAATATCCCTTTTTGCCTGATAAATCGCATTTAAAATAATATTTAACGCCGTCCCCGTTGTTGAAAAACCCACTTCAATTTCTTTTGCATTAACGACAGAGGGTAACAATAAAAAATACAATAAAATTATTTTCCATTTTTTATATCCGTATCAAAAAAAGTCTATTTATTTTGAAAAAAATCGATTGGCGTTTTTTAAACTTTCCGGATTTATTTTCTCATTTTTACCTTCTTTATTTCCTTCAATCACTGGTTCAATAATTTCTTTTTGCAAACTGCCATCACCATAAATTTTCCCCTGTAGTGCTCTAACCTGAATATGACTTTGAGGATCCATTAAACTATTTTTATATTCTTCTTCCGTTATTGGCATCCATTCAGACCATTTACCATTAGGATCTAAATGATTAATTGTCCTTTTCTGCCAAGCAACAATTTCATTAACATTAACTTCCTCATTATTTTCAGCAAATGCATCAAAAACAGCTCGAACATCATGTAAATTACCATCATTTTCAATCGTCGTTGATAAAAAACTCGGCAACCTTGCATCTAACTCACGTAAACCAAAATACAACATTAAAGCATCTCGAATAACAGGTGTTTTTTTGCGATATGATTCAAGCGCCTCTACGACCTTTCTTTGTCCCACAATGTCTTCATTTAGGTAGAAAAAAAACTTTTTATTACTCATATTAATTATCTTCACTATCCAGTGCGCCCAACGCTTTGACTAAAGCAGTTTGTGGTTCATCTATTTTCTTGACCTTATCCCCCAATACGTGCCAATGTTTTTTAAATGGAGAAAGTAAAAATTCTGCGCCTCCTCCGGTTAAATAAATACGGTGAAAACTTTTGTAATTTTCCTCAATATGACCGATAACACTATCCGATAATTGCATCATAGCCATTTCCAATGCTTTTTTGACATGGGAAATCATCGATTTATTATTAATATATTGTGCTATATTCCGGTTTTTTACCATGTCCCTAATAAGACTATCCGTATCATTAAAATTCAGTTCAGTATCTGCCATCATTAAGGCATTTTGAACCTGTTTTATAATTTGACCTACCCCTAAGTTTTGATTTCCGGTAGTCTTAATGACATCATTAAAAACCCCACGTATTAAACCACAGTCAAGTGTTGTACCGCCCAAATCAACAACCAGCGATAATTCCCTTTCTTGAACATTATCAATGGATAAAATGGGCGCTACAGAAGGAATTGACTCCGGCAACACCTTGATATCATTAAAAGTAAAAACATCACCATTATTTAACTCGACTTTTTCTTTTAAGTTATTAATTTTTTTCCTGATATTTTCCTTATTTTCCTGAGCATCAGTATTGTAATATTCCGTAATAGGTAAAGTCACAACCAAATCAATTTCTTGTGGCTTTAAACCACTTTGTTGTAATGCTTCCTGAATACCTAATGTATTTATCGGTCTATACTGATAATTGATGTTAGTCGTGGAAATAATTTCATCACTATTGGGGGAGTAAGAATATTTCTTGCCATTAACAATATAATTGTGAACTTCGCCAAAGGTATTGTTTTTCCACTTTTCTACAAACCCATTTTGTAAAACAAATAGCTTTATTTTTCCATCTTCAATCCAGGCTAATTTAGTAGCTGTCGAGCCATCATCACAATAGACTTTCATCGAATTTCCTTTTTAAAATTAAAAAAATAAATTATATCTAATTTAAAAGATAATTAAAACAAAAAATAACCATTTAATCACCTTAAAACTAAATAACATAAAAAAACAAAACCAAAAAGGTGATAAAATAAAATAATAAGGTAATTTTATGTAAAACTAAAATCAATAAAATATAAAAAATACACTATAAAAGTGATATTTAAGTATAAATTACGTGATTGTGATAGATAAAGCAGTTCACAAGACACTCTAATTTCTTAGAGCGTTCAGGATTAAGTGATTTATTGCTTATTTCGCCGAGCTAAACGTTGCAGATTATCGTCAACATCGGATTGGGTGACCTCTCCAACTATCTGACCGTCTTTGTCATAACGAAACGCCCCTAACTGGATAAGTGCGCGATAATCAGTATGATGACCAATACTCCCTAAACAGGCTCTCAAACGCCTTCTGGCTATTGGGAAACCCTTTTCTTTCACTTCTTGCCACATATCTTGCTGGATACCAATTTTCATTGGGCACAACTTGCCATCAGGGAAAAGATAAGGCCAAAACGTGCTGATTTGTGAAATCGCTTCCTCTAACGGCAATCGCTTTTTAGGCGGTATGGGTGGTTTTGGAATTTTAACCTTCACTGCCTGTTTAGGTTTTTCAACCAGCTTCTTGGGCTGCTGTTTTACTACCTTTTGGGGTTTCGGTTTTTTTGCCTGTTTTTTGTGCGTAGCATTCACCCAGACCTTTTTACCGTAAACAGTATTACTTGAGGTCTGTTTTTCTGGTGAAGCCTTTCTAGTGCGATTGAGGCTTAATTTCTGGCGTTCCGTCATGGTTTAATCTTTAAACAGATTGCTCATTTCGACATCAGTCAAACCCGTAAATTTCATCACAGATTGCCTATCCATACCACTTTCTAGCATTTGCCGTGCTATCTTCATCGATGCATGTTTCTCGCCCTTTTGCATTCCCTCTTGAATTCCCTCTTGAATTCCTTCAATTTTACCTTCTTGTCTTAATGCTTGAGCAATAGTCATAAGTGCTCCTTCGTGTTTCTCTGACTGTTTCGCTATCTCAGTGATAAATTCCATTGGCTTTTTTGCATTTCCTTCTTGGATGAGATAATTAAACATCGTGATGACTTGATTATCAGTATAATAATTATACGACAGCAGTGTCACAATTTCATCAAGAAGCTCTGTCATATCCCGTCGGCGAATGTGCTTTTGTATCAAAGTTAACAAAGCCATGCGCTTATGTTGCATAATCTCGCCATCATCAAGCGTGGTGACATCGGCTAACTTAAAGGGATTGGTGTAGATACTCTTCGCTAGTTCCTTGTCCTCAAAGCAATTGAGCCAATTCGTGCTATAGGGGTGAGGACTTTGTTCACCTGCATAAAACAGGATAGGGAAAACTAACGGTAATTGCTTATGTCCATTCTCTAAATGCTTATGCATGGCAGCAAGGCTATAGCGCATTAATCGCCATGCAATGAGCTTATCAGGGTTGGACTGATGCTCAATCAAAACATAGATATATCCGCTGCCCTTTGAAGTGCTGACTGAGTAAAGAATATCACTCTGGTAGTTTTTCATCTCGATATCGACAAATGAGCCGGATTCCACTTTCAGACTATCCAAGTCACACAAGGCTTTAAGCTCATCCGGTAGCCAGATATCAAAGAAATCTTTTGCCGTCTCTTTCTCACTTAAAAACTGCTTGAATACGGCATCGTGTGGGGTTGGGGTAAATTTTTTACTCATCTGATATTTTCGTTGTTTACATAACAAATTGCATCATAACAAACGAATACACTATATTGAACGAGCAATCTTTTCATTACATGACATTAATCCTTATCATCAAAACACCTCGTTAACCACACGGGGTGTTTTTTTTTGAAAACCTCAGACTTATTTTTCAATAAAAAATAAGTGCATAATTTTGCATAAAAGTGCATGGATTTGCAGAACGTAGCACGCTACGCGTGAGCGGCGCAGCGGTGCTGCTTCGGGGATGTTAATGAGTTGAGTACTGTTTTATACTCTGCAGTAGGTTAATTTTTTTCAGGGATTCATCTCGATGGCTCGCAATAAATCTCCCAGAAAGCGTAAACCGGTTAAATCAGGCAGGCTGCCCGTCACTTCACGTGCCACAGCGCCTGTTTATCCGAAACGTTTTATGATCTCTCTCCCACCCGAAAATGATGATGACAGACCGCCTGAATTTTTTTATGACACCCTAAAAGAAGCCATACGCCACTGCGTCCGACTCGGCCCCCAATTTTTTCTCGACACGCAGTATTACCCGCCGCTAGTCACGATTATCAGGGGTTTTGAACAACGCCAAGACCAAGCCGATGACGCTGGATACGACTACACTGAGGGGGTAATAACTGAAAGTCTGCCTGCCGATGAATTCATCACCTATACGGAGCTAGGAATAATCCCTGTTTCCTTTGAACCCTGGGATAAACACACCGATAACTGGGCTGACGAATCTGACAATTTCTGTTTCTTTGGCAAGATGCCCATAAGGTAATTGAGTCAGATGTATATCCCTCGTCCTGCTAAACTACTTTTCACCATTGATGACGGTTGGAATAAATTCCTCGAAAAATACGGCGATAGCGTTAGTTCGTGGACGAGTTTATCTGTGGAGCGCATGCTTGCCTGCGGCACTTGTGCCATGGGTGTCCGGCGCTATTGTTGCGCTTCGTCTGATTGTTCTCACAGCCGTTTTTTCTGCCAAAGCTGTAAGTCAAAAGCCTGCAGTTCATGTGGCTTTAAAGCCACCGAGCAGTGGTTAGCACAGCAGGTTCATATTTTACCCGACTGCGACTGGCAACACATTACTTTCACCATGCCACATCTCCTTTGGCCTTTTTTTAACAATAACTGGCCGCTACTTAATGCTCTGTTTCGGGCAGCCACTCGAGCTATGCTGCAGTTGGCTCGCAAACAGGGTATCGAAATTGGTATTTTCTGTGCCTTGCATACTTATGGCCGGCAACTCAATCAACATCCGCATGTGTCACCGATCATGCAAAACTGATCCACTAACGATCATCTAAAACTGATCCACTTGGTATTATTCGCACATTTTTGTACGGATAATTTATGTTAACCAAGGAGATATTTGTGGATATTCATGTTCGCTTTGCACAAGGACAAAGCCTTCGAAAAATTGCCAGTGAGTTGGGTATATCCCGTAACACCGTAAAACATCATTTACAACAACAGACAATGCCAACTTATGCTAAAAGAAGTCAACAACCGACTAAATTATCCCCTTTAAACCTTATTTGCTTCAGCGAATTGAACTGGCTAAACCTGATTGGATCCCTGCAACAGTCTTATTTGATGAGGTAGTTGAAAACGGCTATCAAGGTGGTATTGCTCAATTACGCCGATTTGTTTGTCAATTTAAACCAAGCATTGTTCCCGAAGTAGTCGTCCGTTTTGAAACACAGCCAGGTCAACAAATGCAAATCGACTTCACCAGCATCCGGCGAGGTAAAAAATCGCTGAAAGCGTTTGTTGCAACGCTAGGCTATTCGCGTGCGAGTTATGTAAAGTTCTTTGATAATGAACGAGCAGAATCGTGGCAGCAAGGTTTAAGAGAAGCTTTCGACTACTTTGGTGGTGTACCACAGGAAGTATTGTGTGATAACGCAAAATCCCTCATCATCGAACGGGATGCTTATGCAGAAGGTGATCATAAATTACATGTCGAAATGCTTCAAATGTCGAAAGATTACGGGTTTAAATTGAAGGCTTGCAAGCCCTACAGGGCAAAAACGAAAGGGAAAGTAGAGCGCTTTAACCACTATTTAAAAAACAGCTTTATCGTGCCATTAAACACCGACCTTCGTGCTCATAATCTTGAACTGGATATTGAAATAGCTAATGCAAAAGTGGGTCCATGGTTACAACGCGTTGCCCATCAGCGAATTCATGGAACAACGTTAGAGAAGCCAGCAGATAGATTAGCTAAGGAAGTGAAGTCTCTTCTACCCTTACCAGCAAGGGTTTGCCAATCTATCCCACAGACTAATACGCTTAATATCCCTATCGTACCGCCCCTTGAATCTGTCAGTTTGCAACACTCAATCAGCGTATACGAAGCATTACTGGGAGGTGAACATGTTATTGCATGAACAAATTGAACACCTGTGTGAGTCATTGAAATTAAATTCTATTCCGACTCATTGGTCATCACTTGCCGAAAAATGCATTGCCCAAGACAAAAGCTACGGAGAGTTTTTACTGTCCCTGTTAAAATGTGAGCAACAACAACGAGATGAACGAACTCGTAATCTTTTGAGTCGGATGGCAGGATTCCCAGCACATAAAGAACTTAATACGTTCGATTTTAAGTTTGCAACGGGGATCCCCAAACAACACATACAGGAATTAAGCGCATTAACGTTTATTGAACGTAATGAAAATGTCGTGTTGCTTGGCCCAAGCGGTGTAGGCAAAACGCATTTAGCTATTGGGTTAGGATTAAAAGCAGTACAGGCCAAGAAGAAAACCCGCTTTACCACGGCAGCTGAACTGATGTTGCAACTCTCAACTGCCAAACGACAAAATAAGCTCAAACAATATCTATCACGTTCGGTGATGGCCCCGAAGTTGTTGATTATCGATGAGATTGGATACCTGCCGTTTGGGCGAGAAGAAGCAAACCTGTTTTTCAATGTGATTGCCAAGCGTTATGAGCATGGCAGTGTCATATTGACGAGTAACCTATCATTTGGGCAATGGCCAAGTGCTTTTGCTGATGACGCAACATTAACTGCCGCTATGCTTGATCGTTTACTTCATCATTCGCATGTACTGCAATTAAGCGGTGAAAGCTACCGATTGAAAGATAAGCGGCGCTCAGGAGCAATAACTGAGTAAAACAGTGGATCAATTTTGATTGATCGGATTTAGATAAAAAGTGGATCAGTTTTCGGTGATCGTTGACACTATGTTTACTATCCAAACCCCCTCGAGTGACGGAAACATGAACATGCGGATGTTGATTGAGTTGCCGGCCATAAGTATGCAAGGCACAGAAAATACCAATTTCGATACCCTGTTTGCGAGCCAACTGCAGCATAGCTCGAGTGGCTGCCCGAAACAGAGCATTAAGTAGCGGCCAGTTATTGTTAAAAAAAGGCCAAAGGAGATGTGGCATGGTGAAAGTAATGTGTTGCCAGTCGCAGTCGGGTAAAATATGAACCTGCTGTGCTAACCACTGCTCGGTGGCTTTAAAGCCACATGAACTGCAGGCTTTTGACTTACAGCTTTGGCAGAAAAAACGGCTGTGAGAACAATCAGACGAAGCGCAACAATAGCGCCGGACACCCATGGCACAAGTGCCGCAGGCAAGCATGCGCTCCACAGATAAACTCGTCCACGAACTAACGCTATCGCCGTATTTTTCGAGGAATTTATTCCAACCGTCATCAATGGTGAAAAGTAGTTTAGCAGGACGAGGGATATACATCTGACTTAATTACCTTATGGGCATCTTGCCAAAGAAACAGAAATTGTCAGATTCGTCAGCCCAGTTATCGGTGTGTTTATCCTAGGGTTCAAAGGAAACAGGGATTATTCCTAGCTCCGTATAGGTGATGAATTCATCGGCAGGCAGACTTTCAGTTATTCCCCCTCAGTGTAGTCGTATCCAGCGTCATCGGCTTGGTCTTGGCGTTGTTCAAAACCCCTGATAATCGTGACTAGCGGCGGGTAATACTGCGTGTCGAGAAAAAATTGGAGGCCGAGTCGGACGCAGTGGCGTATGGCTTCTTTTAGGGTGTCATAAAAAAATTCAGGCGGTCTGTCATCATCATTTTCGGGTGGGAGAGAGATCATAAAACGTTTCAGATAAACAGGCGCTGTGGCACGTGAAGTGACGGGCAGCCTGCCTGATTTAACCGGTTTACGCTTTCTGGGAGATTTATTGCGAGCCATCGAGATGAATCCCTGAAAAAAATTAACCTACTGCAGAGTATAAAACAGTACTCAACTCATTAACATCCCCGAAGCAGCACCGCTGCGCCGCTCACGCGTAGCGTGCTACGTTCAGAAAGTCGTCGTTGAAGGTTCGTCCTGCCCCTCCAATGGATTAGTGAGTCGGGATGTTAAAGGCGCACTCCTTTCCTGTCAAACCGGCAGGTGGACCAAAACGACTGGACTGGGTCCTGTTTCCTATCATAAAACCAATTCAGGTGCTAAAAATATTGGCTCACACGATTTTTGTGCGATCGCAGGCTTTCACTTACCGGGCAGCCATTTTGATTATGTAGCCTGTCATGTGAAACCAGATGAGCATAAAAACTGGATTTTATCAGGTGGTCCGCAATTTTTTGTTCGCTTCCAATGTGAAGCAATTTGCATTAATTAAAAAATTCTACTCATCCTGATTCACCCATATCAATTTATCAACGGGGAAATTAAGTTCTCTGGCAAGATTTAGCAAAGACTCCGTTTCCGCCGTCTCGAGCCTAGGTGTGCGTGAAAGCAGCCAAAGATAGTTTCGACTTGGCCCTGCTACCAGCGCATAACGATATTCTGGATGTAGCGCTATCACATGGTAGCCACCATAGAACGGCCAGAAGAAGGAAACTTTCAGTGACCCCTTTTTCGGGGAACCTATAAATTTTGCTTTACCTATACTTTTTCGCCATTGATGCAGCTCGGGCAAAAATCCCCGATTAATGACTTTCACACTCCCGTCGGGATTAAGCATGTAATTGGCGGTAACCCGTTCTAGGCCACGCTCAAAACGATTGTCTAGTCGGGCAATTTCGTACCAGAGACCGAGATATTGATTCAAATCAAAATTTTCTACAGCCTTTACACCCTTTGGCGAAGACATACTAGAACGTAGCACGCTACGCGTGAGCGGCGCAGCGGTGCTGCTTCGGGGATGTTAATGAGTTGAGTACTGTTTTATACTCTGCAGTAGGTTAATTTTTTTCAGGGATTCATCTCGATGGCTCGCAATAAATCTCCCAGAAAGCGTAAACCGGTTAAATCAGGCAGGCTGCCCGTCACTTCACGTGCCACAGCGCCTGTTTATCCGAAACGTTTTATGATCTCTCTCCCACCCGAAAATGATGATGACAGACCGCCTGAATTTTTTTATGACACCCTAAAAGAAGCCATACGCCACTGCGTCCGACTCGGCCCCCAATTTTTTCTCGACACGCAGTATTACCCGCCGCTAGTCACGATTATCAGGGGTTTTGAACAACGCCAAGACCAAGCCGATGACGCTGGATACGACTACACTGAGGGGGTAATAACTGAAAGTCTGCCTGCCGATGAATTCATCACCTATACGGAGCTAGGAATAATCCCTGTTTCCTTTGAACCCTGGGATAAACACACCGATAACTGGGCTGACGAATCTGACAATTTCTGTTTCTTTGGCAAGATGCCCATAAGGTAATTGAGTCAGATGTATATCCCTCGTCCTGCTAAACTACTTTTCACCATTGATGACGGTTGGAATAAATTCCTCGAAAAATACGGCGATAGCGTTAGTTCGTGGACGAGTTTATCTGTGGAGCGCATGCTTGCCTGCGGCACTTGTGCCATGGGTGTCCGGCGCTATTGTTGCGCTTCGTCTGATTGTTCTCACAGCCGTTTTTTCTGCCAAAGCTGTAAGTCAAAAGCCTGCAGTTCATGTGGCTTTAAAGCCACCGAGCAGTGGTTAGCACAGCAGGTTCATATTTTACCCGACTGCGACTGGCAACACATTACTTTCACCATGCCACATCTCCTTTGGCCTTTTTTTAACAATAACTGGCCGCTACTTAATGCTCTGTTTCGGGCAGCCACTCGAGCTATGCTGCAGTTGGCTCGCAAACAGGGTATCGAAATTGGTATTTTCTGTGCCTTGCATACTTATGGCCGGCAACTCAATCAACATCCGCATGTTCATGTTTCCGTCACTCGAGGGGGTTTGGATAGTAAACATAGTGTATGGCGAAAGCTGTTTTTCAAAAAAAAGGATGTCGAAGAAATCTGGCGAGGGGCTGTTATCCGACTACTGCGTCACAGTTATGATTTAATTAACCCTGGCCTTCTTCCCGGTCTTGGCCATATCCGTGACAAAAAACATTGGCGGCGTTACTTGAGGGCGCAGTACGGACGTTATTGGAAAGTGCACTTTGCTAAAAAAACGAAAGGGGCATGGCATAGTGTTAAGTACCTCGGTCGCTACCTTAAACGCCCACCGGTATCTGCGTCAAAACTGCGGCATTACCGAGGGGGTGCCGTTGTTCATCACTACCATGACCACCGAACTGGCCAGCATCGGCAGCAGACTCTGCCGCAGGAAGAGATGATTAGACGCTATATAAGCCATATTCCGGCCAGGCATTTTAAAATGGTGCGTTACTCTGGTTTTTTGTCGAATCGTAAACGAGGAAAACTATTGCCGAAAGTGTATAAGGCACTTGAGATGACGGCACGTAAAAAACCGGAGAACCCAGGTTTTTCTGTGCTGATGAAAGGATTTCTGCGTACCGATCCGTACAAATGTATTCTGTGTGGCGACAGGCTGCTTTTCACCGGGGCGCAAATGGGTAAAAAAGCAACGGAATTGTTGTCAGAAAGACTGCATAACCTGGAGAAAAAGCGATGGTTACGCAGCTAAACGCAGGATCAATGTGTCTAAAATAAGGAAATCAGGTTAGAAATTACACTCTCTGAGGAAATGTTAACTGGCACTAAACACAATAAATCGATCCCCATCTCCTTTTTGCAATAAGGGATGGCTTTTGCTACTCACTTTAAAAGCGATTCAATTTCCTAACCATCAAGAGAGAGATAGCAAAGAAGATATTAGTAAATACAGATTTCTCCATAATTTCATGTCACGTCAACCTTATAACCATTTTCAATAAATACTCAATCAGCGTAATTCAAACCAACTTGATAGGAAAGTCATTATGAATAAAACCCTCTTCACTGCAACATGGCTATTACTTGCAGCCAGTATTCCTCTTTCTGCTCAAGAAAAAGTTGACTCAGGCGACCCGTGTACCGTTGTACTGTGCATGTACGGGAAGCTACAAGGCAGCAATCAAAGTGAGTGTAGTGGCGCTGTTCGTAAATTTTTCTCCCTTAGGAAATTTGGACGACACGGTTTTGACCCGTGGAAAACGTTTGTTAAACGGCGTGATTTCCTGGGGGGCTGTCCAACGGCAGATCCAGCAATCGTCAGCGATATCATGAAACAATTTGGCAGAATGCGAGGATAAAAAAAGAATAAAAAGATCGCCCATCATCAATCGCCACAAAAAAACAAAAGAGGAATAAAATGTATACATTTCTTACACCCATTATCATCTATGCATTCTTGTTTATCGTTACAATGATGGAGAAACGAAAAGATAAAATAGAAATCAGCATAATCAGAGATAACGAAGAGGTAGCGATAAAAAACATTCCAAGACATGAGCTTTTTTCCATTTACCATCGCGTACTCCGCTTGTAGTGGTCTAATAAAACTGTAGAGATTTATAGCTTATAATTAAGCAAAATCTTATAGGTATAAATATGACCCGAAAAGTAAAAGTAACCTTTAGCGGAAAGCAAAAACTGGAATATGCAAAACTCATGGTTGAAGGTGGATATAGCAATATCCAAGTTGAAAAAATATCCGGTGCGGGTAAATCTGCCGTATCACGATGGAAGCAACAATATCTTGCCGAGTTAAATGGGAATACGCCTGTAAAATCAAAAGCGTTAACACCCGAGCAACAGCGCATACAAGAATTAGAAGTTCAACTTAAGCGTGCTCAGAGGGATAATGACATATTAAAAAAAGCCGCGGCTTACTTCATCCTCGACAATCAAAACTCAAAATCGTGAAGCAACTGAAAATCATGTACCCCAATTTTACGGTCACTGAGTTATGCCATCTTTTTGAAGTAAGCAGCAGTAGTTTTTATTATGAAACGAAAATACCGACAGTTGAAAATGAAAGACTGTGTGGCGAAATCAAACGTATTTTTTATACATCGGGTCAAATTTATGGCAAAAGACGTATTCAAGCCGAGTTAAAGGGTTTAGGGCACCAAATTGGCACTTATAAAATATCGAACATCATGAAATTAAATCAATTAGTTGCAATTAGACCAACGAAAAAGCACTACTATCACTCATCGGGTAACGAACATCGATATGCCCCTAATTTGCTTAAACGACAATTTTCCCCTGAACAGCATAATCACTATTATGTCGGGGATATCACGTATATTAGACATCACTATGGGTGGAGCTATTTAGCCTGTGTGTTGGATTTAGCCACCAAAGAAATTATTGGTTATGCCTTATCAACAAAACCGGATTCGAAATTAGTGAAAGAAGCCTTAGATAACGCAATTGAACGGCAATTACCGGATACGACAAGTTTGATGTTCCATTCAGATCAAGGTTGCCAATATTCATCGGAGGAGTTTAGGGCGCACCTCTTTGAACGGAAAATAACTCAAAGCATGAGTCGGCGAGGTAATTGCCTCGATAATGCCGTGATGGAAAGATTTTTTAGGAGTTTAAAGACAGAAAGACTTAACCGTTTATCGTTTATGAATCATCAATCTGTTGTCTGTGAAGTTGAAAATTATATTCAGTTTTACAATTATTATCGACGCCATTCAACGATTGGTTATTTAACGCCACATCAAAAATATCATGAACTAAAAAATGCCGCTTAGATCTTCTACAGAATTTGTTGACCATTACAGCTCATGGCGCGTATTTCATATCTTTTTCTATATGGTTAAAGAATTTCTTATTTCATTTCAATATGTCATCTCCATGACACCAAAATTGATTGTAATAATATTGAGTTGCTACTTTATTTATGAACCATCAGTTATAAGAGAATTAAACGCAGATGTCATAACCTCTTGTTTTGAATCCTTAAAGGAAAATATTAATTCATTAATAATTTTAATAGCGAATCTATCTTTCTTTATCTGTTTTTTAAGAATAATTAATCCTTACAGAGACAATGTATTTTCTCTCATTCAACAACAAACTGATGAGACGATTAAAAAACACATCGGCGTATCAGGGGATTGTAGAATTATCTATCAAATAGCCAAAAAGAAAAAAGCTAACCATTATTGTCTTTAACAAAGAAAATAATCTAACAGGTGAAAAATGAAACTCTTTATCGCAGAAAAACCCTCCGTGGCGAAGGATATTGCCAAAGCGCTAGGGGGCAATTTCCAGAAAAAAGACGGCTATCTTGAGTCAACCGATAACGTCGTAACATGGTGCTACGGCCATCTCCTGAAATCGATTGAACCGGAGGCGTACAATCCGGCTTATGCGCAGTGGAAAGCCGAGGATTTGCCGTTGCAGCTTTACCCGTTACGCTATGAGCCGATTGCCGGAAAGGAAGCGCATACCCAAACCGTCATTGACTTGATTAACCGGGCTGATGTGATTATCCACGCAGGCGACCCGGACGACGAGGGGCAATTACTGGTTGAGGAATTGCTGGAATATACCGGCAACAGCAAGCCGGTTAAGCGTTTGCTGATTAATGACAACACCGACGCTGCCGTTAAAAAGGCACTGTCCCAACTGAAAGATAATCACCAGTTCAAAGGCATTTACCGCAAAGCACTTGCACGAGCCGCTGGCGATTTGATTTACGGCATGAGCATGACTCGCGCCTATACCATCGAGGGACGCAAAAAGGGCTATCGGGGCGTACTCTCCGTCGGTCGGGTTCAAACGCCGATCCTCGGGCTGATAGTGCGCCGCTATCTCGCCAATCAGTCGCACACGTCGAGTTTTTACTACCCGCTTATCGGGGATTTTGCCGTTAACGGCCAGACATTCGCCGCCAACTGGAAGGTCAACGAAAATGCGCCGCAGGACGACAAGAAGCGTCTTACCAGCAAAAGTTATGCTGATGCACTGGCAGCACGTTTACGCGGCAAGGACGCCGATATAAAGGCCGCTGGCGTGCAGGAAAAAGAAAATGCACCGCCACTTCCGTTCAATCTGGTGAGATTGCAGCAGATGATGAACCGCCAGCACAAAATGACGGCGGCGCGAACGCTGGAAATCACCCAGCAGCTACGCGAAAAATACAAAGCGATCACCTATAACCGCTCCGATTGCTCCTATCTGTCTGACGAGCAGTTTAACGAAGCGCCACAGGTGCTTGAGGCGCTGCAAGGCATTGGTGATTTTAACGGACTTGCCCTTGATCAAAGCCGAAAAAGCAAGGCGTTTGACAGTGGCAAGGTAACAGCCCATACCGCGATTATCCCTACCGCCAACGTACCGGCATTAAACGCCCTCAGTGAGCACGAACGGCTGGTTTATCTGGCTATCGCGCAACATTATCTGGTGCAGTTCATGCCCAACAAGCGTTATCTGGAAGCCTCAGTTGTCGTTGAGGTTGAAGGTGAAACCTTTAGCGCACGGGCAACAAAAACGATGGATGCCGGGTTTAGCGCCTTTCTCAAAGGTGAAGCGTCAGACGCCAGCGATGAGGATATGCCGGACAGCGCGTTTGGCGTGCTACAGGCATTACGCACCGGGGAAACCGGCCGTTGTGATGCGGTGACCGTGAATGAAAAGAAAACCACGCCACCGCTGCTATTTACCGAAGCCACGCTACTGGCAGCACTGGTACGGGTAGCGGATTTCGTTGAAGATGCACAAATTAAACAATTGCGAACGAATCAGCCTACGGCTGCAAATCGATAACCTGAAACACTGTGCGCTGATATCTAGTGATAAAACGCGCGGTAATCTATTCTGATTGGCTCTTAATTTTTAAGTATCTTTTTTTGGCCTATAAACTGAAAATGCCTTACAGAAAGATTGAGGGAGCTTTAGTCCGTGTCTTGAGTGTAATATCGTCCATCAAAGCTAAACTGATTTATGTCCTTTCCTATGAAAAAAGATTTTCAACCCCGACCGTTAAAATCGCTTTTTGAGCGGAATAAGGCCTGGGCTGAAATTATGGAAACCACTCAACTCAGAGAGATAGAAATAGAAGTAGTCACAAAAATGTTGGCTTGCGGCACACCCATGATGGGTTTCCGTGAGTATTGTTGTGAAAACGAGAATTGTGATCATCAAAAGTTAGTCTGTTTTACCTGCAAAGGTCGGGGTTGCCCATCCTGTGGGAAAAAATTGACGGATAACTGGATAAAGACCACGATTAAACGTTTACCTAATGTCAAATGGCAGCATGGCACATTTACGATGCCGCACAGTCTTTGGCCTCTCTTTGAATTGAATCGATGGTTACTAGGGAAACTGTTCCCGTTTGCTGCGGACAATTTACTTTATGCAGCGAAGAAACGCGGATTAACCATGGGTATTTTTGGTGCGCTACATACCTATGGGAGAAAACTAAACTGGAACACGCATATTCATCTCTCATGGACAATGGGGGGCATCAATCAGAATGAAAAATGGAAGTCGATGCAATTTGACCTCGCTAAAGTGAGAAAACGTTGGATGTGGAATGTTCGACAATATCTTCTTTCTGTCTGGGGAAAAATTTACCTACCTGAAAGTTTACAGCACATAAGAGATTATGATGAGTGGAAGCGGTTTATTCTTAATGCAGGGAAAAATGCCGAAGGTAAAGATTATTGGCATGTCTATTTTGCCGACCCGACATCCAATGCCAAAAAGACAGCAAAGTATCTGGGGCGTTACCTGAAGAAACCGCCTGTCTCGGGGCGAGGCTTGAGCATTACGATGGCGGAAGTCGTATTACGTTACGATTTTTTGACCATAATACGGGTCACTACAAAAATTTAGATTTATCCCAAAAAGAATTAATTTTACGGCTTATCAAACAAATCCCCGAAAAACATTTTCGGATGCTCCGTTATTTTGGTTTTTTAGCCAATCGGGTGGTGGGAAAGTTTCTGGATGTTGTTAGAAACGCCGTCGGCCAATCCGAATTCAAAAGAAAAGGGTCTGTTCCCTTTGCGCTGCTAAGTCAGCGGTTTTTAGGTGTTGATCCGTTTAGCTGCATTCTTTGTGGTGGAAGGATGCGATTTTCTCGTTTTATCAAAGGATTAAAGATATCTCAATTAGTCTATCATGCTTTAGAGATTGCCCGAATGCGCTATGTCCCTTTGTTGGGGTGAGGGGAGATCTATTTAAAATCGACTAAATTGTACAAAGTTAACTCATATTGTTCTAAAAACATCATTACCGCTTATTGAAAAATCTTTCTCTCACCTCAAAAAAGGGGGAAATCACCTTTCGCACCCGTTATTCTGCTTAATAATTAATGTTAAATTTTTGTTAACTTATTTTTGAAATTCTTAGACGTTAAAAGAAAAGGATAAAGACAAAAAGGATGAGCACGGCGGCATCGGTACACCCGCCACACGTTCTGACATGCTGGAAAAACTGAAAAACCGCCAGTTTATCCGTGAAGAAAAAGGCAAGCTGCTCCCCACTGAAACCGGCGTGGCATTTTTCCGCGCTCTACCAGAGTCAGCAACATTACCCGATATGACTGCCCTCTGGTCAGCACAACAAAGCGATATCGAGCAAGGCAGTAAAACGGTTGATGAATTTGTGAATGCGCTTATCGATGATTTGCGCCAGCACGTCAATACAGTCAGCGTGGGTGAAATTAAAGGCGAAGCAAAACCAAACAGTGGACAGGGTGAAAGATTAGCCACCCCCTGCCCCAATTGTGGTAAGGATATTGTGGTGCGTCCCAAACTGTTTACCTGTACCGGATGTGACTTTAAAATCTGGTCTACTGTGGCAGAAAAAAAGCTCACTAACAAACAGGTTGAAATTCTCATTCAAAAGGGAAAAACAGGCATGATTAAAGGCTTTAAAAGCAAAGCAGGGAAAAATTTCGATGCCATGTTGATTTTACAAGATAAAACCACTGGAAAAGTGGGATTTGAGTTTAACCACAACGGGAAATAATGCAACCCAAAAGTAAAATCGAAGGGTTACGCCAATTAAGACGATACTCGGATGCAAACCCAAACCCATTGCTGAAGCCCTTAGCGCCGAACGTAGCTTGACGAGTTTTTGATTAACAAATAAAATTAACAAACAAAAACCCTTCATTAAACAGAAGGGTTTTTATTTAATTGAGTAATATAATGACGGATTTGAATGATGAGTGAAAACGAATTATATGATTACGCTATAACCCTTTTAGCCAAAAAAGACTATTCTTCTGGTAGCTTACGTCGCCTACTCAGCAAATTGACAGAAAAAGAAGAATACGTTGACTGTGTTGTTCGGCGGTTAAGCGATAATCACTATCTCAACGATACACAGTTAATTAATAACCTTATAGATAAACACATTAAAAAACGCCATGGCCCAACACGAATAAAGCAGGAAATCAGGCAAAAAGGTTTTCCGCAAGAATTAATTGAACAAAAAATAGAGGAGTCCGGCATAGACTGGTATTCGATGGCCAAAGAAGCAAGGATAAAAAAATTTTCTGATACTCCCCCCGCAGAGCAAAAAGAGAAAGCTAAGCAGATCCGCTATCTTCAGTACAAAGGATTTTCTATGGATATGATCTTCGAGGCATTTAGCTAAACTCAGGTGTACATCAATCATAAAATAATAAAATTCACACCCAAAAAAAACACTTCTAGTATATTTTTTCGACATAAAATCAAAAACAACACCAAAAAAAGAAAAAACAAAAAATAACACCATAAAAGGTGTAAAAAAATATTGAAAAACACACGAAAATGGTGTACGTTTTTAAAATATTGACATATTTTCACACCACAAAAGGGGTAATTTATGCTAAAAGTGTTTTGCGACGACGGCTCCACGGCTATCAAGTTATGCTGGCAAGATGAACCTAATCAGGAGCTAAAAACACTGGTAAGTCAAAACACCTTCAACGAAGGGTGGAAACCGGGCGGATTCGCGTCTGATCCCATCTATAACTATGAAGTAGATGGACTAAAATACAGCTTTTCCAAAGCATCAGCGGATGTGCTACCCACCACTAATATTGATTTTCAATACCGTACAGAAAACCTACTTTCGGTACATCATGCGCTCCAACTGTCCGGCATCACACCACAGGAGATCGAACTTTGGGTAACGTTGCCAATCAGTGAGTACTACAGCGACGACGCACAGGAAAATACAGTCAATATCCAACGAAAAATCAGGAATCTCCAGCGCCCGATTACTCTGAACAAAGGACACGTTTTTACCTTTGGGAAAATCCGCGTATACCCTGAATCTGTTCCCGCCGTAGTATCAGCACTACAGATGGATAATGTTCATGCATTAGAGCAATCCTTAGTCGTCGATTTGGGCGGAACAACGCTTGACTGTGGCGTAATAGAAGGACAATTTGACAGCATCGCAAAGATATCCGGTGAAGCAGGAACAGGCGTAAGTCTGGTTATCAAGCACGTACAGGACGCTTTGTTAAAAGCTGATACTCCAAGTAATTATCATGTAGCTGATACTATCATCAGGGCAATAATGGCAGGAAATGATAATGATATCATGCCACTAATCAATAATATTAAACACGTAGCAACCGTGAAAACTGCGTTTGAAGTCTCAAAGACTAGATTAATAGAAAAAGTTATCCAACATGTCGAGCAACATTATCGTGGATTTCATCGCATATACCTAACTGGCGGCGGTGCCGAGTACCTTTATCCCGCATTTAAAGCACACTGGAGTACGCTCAAAAACAAAGTAAAAAAGTTAGATACACCGCAGCTTGCTCTTGTCAAGGCGCTTGCTGAAATGGGCAAACAGCAATGAGTAAGACAAAGAAATATTATTTCTATCTTAATACAGATAAAGATGAACAAGCTACGGCCATTGCACATCTTGATCAACTTGGACAAGGAAAAAGAAGCGAAACGATAAAAAACGTGATTCTTTCTGGATTTAGTTTGAAAAAAATTGATGATCGTTTACCCTTACTCGTTGCTTCTCTCCTTGCAAAACCGACATCGTTATCAACACTGGCAAATATTATTGGAGCTCTTTCTCCAGACTATAATATTTCTCAGGTAAATAAAGGTAAAGAAAACGAAGTTGTCGCGTGGCAAAAACGAGTACGCGACCCACTACTACCTAATAATGGATGGAGTTCATGGATATCTATCACAGAATCAGAATACTCATCATTAATAGTTAAAAATGATACTGAAATTCAGGTTAGAGCTTTAATTGGCGCGATTAATGGCGATCTTATCAATGACATTTCAAATCCAAAAACGCTTTTATCGGAAAAAAAATTAGCAACTCCATCTAAGCCTAATTCAGTCATCAGTAAAGCTAACAAATTATTCAACACTTAATCTTCTTTGTTTTCAAAAAGAGTAAGTGTATACAACTCGGCAATACTGCCAACTTCTATCAAAGGAATTTGGCAGATTTCAAGGATCTTCCTTAATTCACCTGTTGTCTGTTTTTTAGAATCATTGTGAAATGTAATTACCTTTTCTACTTTTCTATTCTTTACATCAAACAATAAAAACGGGGCTGTTAGATTGTTCAATTCAAGGAAGTCTTGGTAAAATAGTTCCGTTCCATATTCAGCGATAGGTGTTAAAAATTCCGACAGTTTTACTTTAACAAAAACAACAACACCTTCTGGCATTAAGCGGTTAAGGTTACAATAGATTTCAGATTCATCTTCACTTAACAGGCTACGTTCTTTAATATTCATAACACTCCCTGATCGTCAAGCATTCGTGCACTTTTTAGTATCGGGTAACCTTTTTCACTTATCACAATATCCAGTAAAAAGCATTCCCCTAAAAGGCCCGATGATTTAAAATCAATACTGCCTTGTTGTGAAGCATAGTGCCCACCTGTCTTGGCATTGAAGAACAAATTCATTTTAAAATAGTCACCTAAATCAAGGCAACGAAAGTAACAACAAAGTTTTGACCGTTCCCACACTTTAAAGTTAAGTTGCGCCGATACCTGTTGTTTTGACGCTACCGGATAGTGATATTTTACTGGCTCTAAACCGGCATTAACGACATCAAAATAGCCTACGCCGGATAACGCATCAGCCTCTATCCAAAAATTCTGTAATCGTTGTTTTTCTGTCAAAATTTTACTCCTTTGATTTCCTCCAAAAACCCCGTGTAGCGGCTGGCGAGAGCTACAAATGTGCACATTTGTAGTGACTACGCCTATCTGGGTCTTGTGTTTTTATGGTAGTTCTGTGCTTTTTTTGAAGTGCTATTTCTCTATTTCTTGTCGCTTCTTTAGGATGAATTCAGGGTGTTCTCCAGCGAGTAAAAGCAAATAAAGGTATTCACCTTTTGTAATCCCCCGACTATTAACTGTGTTCGATTCTTCTTTCTTCTGCCAGCCTCGTAAACTTATACCAAATATATTCGCGCATTCTTTTAATGTTAAACCGGCAGCAATACGTAATCGTTTTACATTCTCTGGCGTAGGATTTATTTCAATAACATTATTATTTTTCATTTTTATTCGCCGTAAAAATTTTAATAAAGTCCACAATCATCTCAGACAAAGGCATCTGCTTAATGTTTAATCTTAAATCTTCCATATTGTCAAAAAAAAACGCTTTATCCATTAAAATTATTCTTTTAGGTTTAATCCCTTTAGCTTTTTCTGAACGTGTTGGATCTGTTCTATCCATAATTAAAAACCGCAATTTAAATTTTTCGCCATCTGAATACACAGTTAACATTTTTCTTAATTTACCACCTGCTTTTCTATGATAGATTTGATTCATTTTATTTTTACCTAGTGACATTTCATTACTAAAAATTCCATATCGCTTTAACTCTCTTTTGTCTCCGACCATTTAACGATTGCGTAGCGGATAGTTCGTAATTGCATGACTCGCACAGCTCGTCACGCCTGAAAAACGCTGTGCAGGGGGCGCAAGCGCAGTTCCGGGGGCTATAATCGTTTAGCAGTTCGCTACGCTCACGTAGCGGCGCGTATAACCCTTTGTATTCTTCTATCACCATTTTTCGCGCCTTTCATGCCCTGACGGGCATCTTAACATTAGAAGATGGTTAGCGTATTTTGATGATAGCCAGCCATCAATGAGACTGGCGTAAATCGGATTTATAATGTCGATACAAAACCAACAATTTTTATTAGCTGCTCGGTGTTTAGTTTATAGAGCTTTAGATTATATCCGTCATAACCTTCTTTTACCTTGCCATGAATACCACTTGAGGCGACAATGACCGTAATAGCATTATAATAAGATTCTAACTTAACTTGCTGTGCTAGCATTCCTTTTAAAATTCTTTTTTGTTCTTTTTTCTCCTGTTCTTTCTGGTGATACTCGTTAGCTTTATTGATTTCATCAACAGCGGTGATTAATACTTTTCGTTTAATATCTTCCGCAATTGCGCTGGCATTTCTCGTGAGTGAAACAGAGCATTTTGCTAATTTACCGTAGCGATAGTGATAATAATCAACACTGCCATAAATCATGATCCGGTCTTTTTCCCTTCTGCAAACGATAGAATAGTTCTTTAGTGTTGGATTCATCAATTTTATAAGGTGTTCTTCATCCTGATGTAGTTTATTGATTCGCCATCCACTACCCATAAAGACACAAACACGCTCAAAAAGGGGTGTAATGGTCAACAAATTCTGTAGAAGATCTAAGCGGCATTTTTTAGTTCATGATATTTTTGATGTGGCGTTAAATAACCAATCGTTGAATGGCGTCGATAATAATTGTAAAACTGAATATAATTTTCAACTTCACAGACAACAGATTGATGATTCATAAACGATAAACGGTTAAGTCTTTCTGTCTTTAAACTCCTAAAAAATCTTTCCATCACGGCATTATCGAGGCAATTACCTCGCCGACTCATGCTTTGAGTTATTTTCCGTTCAAAGAGGTGCGCCCTAAACTCCTCCGATGAATATTGGCAACCTTGATCTGAATGGAACATCAAACTTGTCGTATCCGGTAATTGCCGTTCAATTGCGTTATCTAAGGCTTCTTTCACTAATTTCGAATCCGGTTTTGTTGATAAGGCATAACCAATAATTTCTTTGGTGGCTAAATCCAACACACAGGCTAAATAGCTCCACCCATAGTGATGTCTAATATACGTGATATCCCCGACATAATAGTGATTATGCTGTTCAGGGGAAAATTGTCGTTTAAGCAAATTAGGGGTATATCGATGTTCGTTACCCGATGAGTGATAGTAGTGCTTTTTCGTTGGTCTAATTGCAACTAATTGATTTAATTTCATGATGTTCGATATTTTATAAGTGCCAATTTGGTGCCCTAAACCCTTTAACTCGGCTTGAATACGTCTTTTGCCATAAATTTGACCCGATGTATAAAAAATACGTTTGATTTCGCCACACAGTCTTTCATTTTCAACTGTCGGTATTTTCGTTTCATAATAAAAACTACTGCTGCTTACTTCAAAAAGATGGCATAACTCAGTGACCGTAAAATTGGGGTACATGATTTTCAGTTGCTTCACGATTTTGAGTTTTGATTGTCGAGGATGAAGTAAGCCGCGGCTTTTTTTAATATGTCATTATCCCTCTGAGCACGCTTAAGTTGAACTTCTAATTCTTGTATGCGCTGTTGCTCGGGTGTTAACGCTTTTGATTTTACAGGCGTATTCCCATTTAACTCGGCAAGATATTGTTGCTTCCATCGTGATACGGCAGATTTACCCGCACCGGATATTTTTTCAACTTGGATATTGCTATATCCACCTTCAACCATGAGTTTTGCATATTCCAGTTTTTGCTTTCCGCTAAAGGTTACTTTTACTTTTCGGGTCATATTTATACCTATAAGATTTTGCTTAATTATAAGCTATAAATCTCTACAGTTTTATTAGACCACTACAAAACCAGACAGGTGGCGAATGATGGGTAACGTCGTATGTCTCTACAGCATTTTTCTTATGCGTAGTTTTGTATGCCTATCTGCTCCACCTATACCAACAGTAACGATTGGAATATTGAGTATCAAGATGAATAGAGGTATGCCACAAAGCCACCATAAAACACAAGACCCGGATAGTCGTAGCCACTACAAATGTGCACATTTGTAGCTCTCGCCAGCCGCTACACGGGTTTTTGGAGGAAGGATGAAATTTATTAGCTTTAGAATATCGAGTGATAATTATAACAAATTAAAGGATGTGATAATAAAATTAAGTGGTAAAAAGCCAGCCGCTTTTTTTTCTGTTCTTGCCAATAAAATTATTTCTCAATATTCGACAGAAGTCGATACCGTCTCCTGTAAAGAATCGACATTATCAAATGTGAGGCAAATCCGTTTATCTGATGAGATGCTTAATCAGTTGACTCTGCAAGCGGATTCCCGGCACTGGTCAGTGGCGAAAGAAATAAGATTTATGTTAAACCTTGCCATGACCACGGAGCCTGTTCTTCTGGATGAGGAAGTGGAAGAATTACGCCGGGCAAGAAATGCCGTCAATACGGCGGGGCGTAATCTGGCTACGATTATTCGTCAACGTCAGTATAATGATGTAAAAGAAACAGAATTGTGGGAAGCGGTGAAAAAACTCAATAAGGACGTTGAGGATGTGAAAAAATCCGTGCGGCAATTGACTAATGCTGCTGTGAATGTGCGTAGTGTAAAAATCCGTAATACGCCAAAATGATAAGGTGATGTTATGTCAAAAAGAATAGGTAAAAAATCGGATGATGAATATAAAGCTCGTAAATTACGGGGGCAACAGGAGCAGGCCAGACGGACACCTTATAACTTTAAAATGCGTAATGGTGGCGCGAAATATGAAAAAAACATCCAAAGCCGGATGTTACAGCAGGGGGCGAGTCGTGAGGTAATGGTAAAAATTACCGGCAGCGCTAACCGGCCTCGCGGGGTTAAAAATGAAATAAACTATATTGCACGAGAAGGGGAAATAACTTTACGTGATAACAATGGCGTAGAATATCACATAGCTGTCCGGGAGCAACGAAAAGAAGCGTATGAATCGCTTATCGATGATGAAGATAAAAAGCAGTACACCCATGACCGTTCACCTAATCTTGTGCATAATATGGTTTTTTCATCCCCGAAGATAGCGGAGGTATCGGAAAGGGATATGATTAAAGCGGCAGAGGAGACACTAAGGGAAAAATATCCTGAAAACCGCGTTCTGATTGCATATCATACTGATAAAGAACATCATCCACATGTTCATGCATTGCTTCGCATTCCTGATAATGGCGGTAAGCGGATTAATATTCGTAAAAAAGACCTGCGCGAGTTACGCGAGAAGTTTGCCGGAAACCTGCAAAAAATGGGCTATAACGTCAAATGTACCCATAAATATGATTTTGGGAAGAAAGAGCAGCTTAAACGTGAGCCTGATCGTCTACGCAATCTGTTTGAAGTGGTTGAGTTCGGTCGGACAAATTATCTGTTTGATCCAAAAAACAAGCAGCAAAACTATATCACGCTGCGCACCCTGAAAAACAAAACAGAGATGACACGATGGGGTAGCAATATTGCTGATGAAATCAAGCGTGAAGGGGTAAAAGTCGGCAGTGTGATAAAAATGCGCAAGGAGGGTGAAACAACAGTAAAAGTACCGTTGACAGACGGGCAGGGCAATCAGCAGGGATGGTCAGATCACAAGCGCAATAACTGGCGCATCGAAAATCAGGGTGCAATGGGCATAAAGCCCGCGCCGTTTGATAAATTGAAACCATTGGATACCTCAGAGCAGTTGTTGAAGCAACAGCGCGGTTTTTCGCTGTTTAAACAAAATCAGGAAGCGACAGTTAAACTTCAGGAGAAACAAAAGCTGGGTATTCGCGTCGGGATATTCAAATTTTAATGTGAAAGAATGGCGAGGGTTATCCCTCATAGGTATAATGCATTAATGAAAAAGACACTTTCCCACCATGACAGTCTGTTTAAGAAATTCCTTGGTGATATCACCATCGCAAGGGATTTTCTGCAAATTCATTTACCGGAAAAACTTCGTCAATTGTGTGATTTTAGTACGCTGGCGATGGAGTCCGGAAGCTTTATTGAGCCAGACCTGCGTAGCCAGTGTTCGGATATGCTCTATTCAATGAAGACCACAGCGGGTCATGATAGTTACGTCTATTGCCTTATCGAGCACCAGAGCAGCCCAGAAAAGCTGATGGCATTTCGTTTGATGCGCTATGCGGTGGCGGCGATGCAACGGCATCTTGAGCAGGGTAATGACACCTTACCTGTGGTGATCCCGATGCTGTTTTATCAGGGTAACACTTCGCCGTATCCCTACAGTACCCATTGTCTGGATTGTTTTGCTGATCCAGAGCTGGCAAAGTCTGTTTATATGCAGGCGTTTCCGCTGGTTGACGTTACGGCGATCCCCGACGAAGAAATTGTCACGCATCGGCACGTTGCCCTAATGGAGCTGGTGATGAAGCATATCCGTACCCGCGATATGCTAGAGTTAAGTCAAGAGATAGCATCCTTGCTCAATCAGTGGGTATTGCAGCCTGAGCTATTTCGAGGATTAATATGTTATATTGTAGAACGAGGAAATACTTCTGATGCAAAGCAATTTTTGCATCAGATTGCGGAAAAAGCGACTGATTATCGGGAGGTAGTGATGACTATTGCAGAGCAGCTACGGCAAGAAGGTGAGAAACTTGGTGAACAGCGGGGCATAGAAAAAGGTAT
The DNA here is from genome assembly GCF_004768525.1 of Arsenophonus nasoniae. Taxonomy (NCBI): domain Bacteria; kingdom Pseudomonadati; phylum Pseudomonadota; class Gammaproteobacteria; order Enterobacterales; family Morganellaceae; genus Arsenophonus; species Arsenophonus nasoniae. The sequence goes on along the minus strand of NZ_CP038621.1, from coordinate 16,624 downwards.
CTTGAAAGGCCGTCAAGAAGGAATACAGCTTGGCGAACAAAAAGGTGAGAAAAATGCCTCAGTTAAAATAGCTCGCCAGCTTTTAGCCAACGGCGTTGATCGGGCGATTGTCAAAATGTCAACGGGGCTGTCTGATGCTGAGATTAATGCACTGATGGATTAATCTGTGTCGAGTAATACTATTTTACCTCGCTCATTTTATGAGCGTGATACGCTTTGTGTGGCAAAGGATTTGCTGGGAAAAGTTTTAAAGTTTGCTGATTATTATGGCGTTATCAACGAAGTGGAAGCCTATATAGGGCAGGATGATCCGGCCTGTCATGCCGCGCGAGGCTGTACGCCACGAACAGCAGTCATGTTTGGTGCTGCCGGGGTTTCCTATGTTTATCTTATTTACGGCATGTACCATTGTCTGAATATTGTGACCGAACGTGAAGGATTTCCGTCGGCGGTTTTAATTCGAGGTATAGAATTAGAAAAACCGATGCGTCTTTCTTTGGATGGGCCGGGTAAACTCTGCAAAAAATTAAATATCACGAAAAATAATAACCAGATTGATTTAACACAATCGAATTATTTTTGTGTTTACGATACCACGGCCAGACCAGAATATATGACCACACCAAGAATAGGCATAAAAGTTGGCACTGATAAATTATGGCGTTTTAAGTCAATGTAAACACCGTTAAGTACCAAGCGCAATATGTGCCTACATTCATTAATATATCCTTGCCGATTTTCCTCTCAGTCGCTATAATCGAGGTGTTAATCCTCAATGGTTAACCGGGTGTAGGAACCTGAGTTTTTCCTTGGCGACAGATGACGCGCCCCGCGTCTTTTTTATGTCGAAAAAAGCCTAAGTATGCCTGTAAATTATGGTGGCTCAGGCGGGGCACCCGTAAGGGTGGCCGGTATCCAAGGAAGCCGGTATTCCTACCCTCGTCTGGGCTACCCTTCCTGATTGAACAGTATTGCCAGCCTGAAAAGGTGTTTATGCGCCATTTTGAAGGCTGCGAACACTGTTATCACGGGATTGTCGGGCGGATTGTGGTAGCCGAAGTGATTGCCCCGGATGCCCAATTTTTTGAACTGTACCGGACAAAAAGTAAAGCGGCCGCGAAAACCTACTGGCATCGAAAACTAGGTGGCATGACCCGTAATCAGCACGTTCTGCACTACATCCATGCGGGAGAAGTTGACCCACTGGCCGCGCATTTCATTTGCCCGATTGATGAAGACAGTTATACGTTGTTACCGCAATAAAATCCTCTCCCACACTGAATTCCGCATGCTGTTTTTACGCACTCATTTTTATTGTTGACTTTATGACCAGTTTGTAATGCTGTTTATTTATACAGTATAATGTAGATGTGATTTTGTTGAATTAACAATTAATCTAACATATAGAGAAGAGAGGAGCTTATGTATCCAATTGACTACAACTCGTATCGTTCTGTAAAAAGCTTTAATCGCCGTGTACGTTTCCTTGTCATGCATTATACCGCGGCTAATTTTAAAAGTTCAGTCAATATGCTAACCGGTAGCTCAGTTAGCGCGCATTATCTTGTTCCTGATCCATCTGACCAAACTTATATTGATGCAGGATTTAAAAATATGTGCATATTTAATCTGGTTGATGAAAACGAGAGGTCTTGGCATGCAGGTGTGAGTAATTGGGCTGGTCGTAACAACCTCAACGATACCGCCATTGGTATTGAAACAGTTAATCTAGCGACGGACAATAATGGTGAGTTTACTTTCCCACCTTTCCACCCACAACAGATAGAAGCCATCATTGAGTTGTCAAAAAATATTATACAACGTTACCCAGACATCTCCCAAGTCAACGTTATTGGGCATTCTGATATTGCACCGGGGCGGAAAAGTGATCCTGGAGCGGCTTTCCCTTGGGAAGATCTTTATAAGGCCGGTATTGGCGCATGGCCAGATATAGATACCATTGAGAAGTACAAGAAAAAGTTTATTTCTCAAGGTATACCTGAGCGTAACGCTATTATAAACTTATTCAATAAATATGGCTATTCAGTCCAAAATGCAAACAACGCTGATGGTTTTAAACAGTTAACAAGAGCCTTTCAACTACATTTCCGTCAAGAAAACTATGATGGAGTTATGGATACGGAAACCATATCGATACTAGCTGCTTTATGCGAAAAGTACAAAAAAATTCAAAGTTAATATTTATTCAAAAAATCATCACTTTGTACATCCACTATCGATAGGAGTACTTTTTCAAGCCACTTTAAATTTTGTTTAACAGAGTACTGCTTTTTAATGAATGTTTAATTTTTAAACGCCCCAATTCGGGGCGCTATTATATTAAGCTGCATTGTGTTCCAGAATACGTCCTGATTCATTTTGAACGCCAATGGCGATTTTCTGTGGTTTTTCCTGTTCGGGAATATCATAAGTAAATTGAAGGGTTAATAATCCTTTATCCAGATTGGCCTGCTGGATGGTTATCCGATGCTCAAGTCTGAAACTTAAGGAAAAATCGCTTTTTCTAATCCCCTGATGCAACCATTTGATGCCATCTTTTTCTTCGTTAGCCTCTGTTTCCTCAACCTTCGGTTTACCGCTCAGGGTTAACTGGTTATTAAGCACTGAAATATCGAGTTCATGGTTAGGAAATTGAATCGCTTTTAAAGTGAGTAGCAAAAGCCATCCCTTATTGCAAAAAGGAGATGGGGATCGATTTATTGTGTTTAGTGCCAGTTAACATTTCCTCAGAGAGTGTAATTTCTAACCTGATTTCCTTATTTTAGACACATTGATCCTGCGTTTAGCTGCGTAACCATCGCTTTTTCTCCAGGTTATACAGTCTTTCTGACAACAATTCCGTTGCTTTTTTACCCATTTGCGCCCCGGTGAAAAGCAGCCTGTCGCCACACAGAATACATTTGTACGGATCGGTACGCAGAAATCCTTTCATCAGCACAGAAAAACCTGGGTTCTCCGGTTTTTTACGTGCCGTCATCTCAAGTGCCTTATACACTTTCGGCAATAGTTTTCCCCGTTTACGATTCGACAAAAAACCAGAGTAACGCACCATTTTAAAATGCCTGGCCGGAATATGGCTTATATAGCGTCTAATCATCTCTTCCTGCGGCAGAGTCTGCTGCCGATGCTGGCCAGTTCGGTGGTCATGGTAGTGATGAACAACGGCACCCCCTCGGTAATGCCGCAGTTTTGACGCAGATACCGGTGGGCGTTTAAGGTAGCGACCGAGGTACTTAACACTATGCCATGCCCCTTTCGTTTTTTTAGCAAAGTGCACTTTCCAATAACGTCCGTACTGCGCCCTCAAGTAACGCCGCCAATGTTTTTTGTCACGGATATGGCCAAGACCGGGAAGAAGGCCAGGGTTAATTAAATCATAACTGTGACGCAGTAGTCGGATAACAGCCCCTCGCCAGATTTCTTCGACATCCTTTTTTTTGAAAAACAGCTTTCGCCATACACTATGTTGTCACCGATCATGCAAAACTGATCCACTAACGATCATCTAAAACTGATCCACTTGGTATTATTCGCACATTTTTGTACGGATAATTTATGTTAACCAAGGAGATATTTGTGGATATTCATGTTCGCTTTGCACAAGGACAAAGCCTTCGAAAAATTGCCAGTGAGTTGGGTATATCCCGTAACACCGTAAAACATCATTTACAACAACAGACAATGCCAACTTATGCTAAAAGAAGTCAACAACCGACTAAATTATCCCCCTTTAAACCTTATTTGCTTCAGCGAATTGAACTGGCTAAACCTGATTGGATCCCTGCAACAGTCTTATTTGATGAGGTAGTTGAAAACGGCTATCAAGGTGGTATTGCTCAATTACGCCGATTTGTTTGTCAATTTAAACCAAGCATTGTTCCCGAAGTAGTCGTCCGTTTTGAAACACAGCCAGGTCAACAAATGCAAATCGACTTCACCAGCATCCGGCGAGGTAAAAAATCGCTGAAAGCGTTTGTTGCAACGCTAGGCTATTCGCGTGCGAGTTATGTAAAGTTCTTTGATAATGAACGTAGCACGCTACGCGTGAGCGGCGCAGCGGTGCTGCTTCGGGGATGTTAATGAGTTAAGTACTGTTTTATACTCTGCAGTAGGTTAATTTTTTTCAGGGATTCATCTCGATGGCTCGCAATAAATCTCCCAGAAAGCGTAAACCGGTTAAATCAGGCAGGCTGCCCGTCACTTCACGTGCCACAGCGCCTGTTTATCCGAAACGTTTTATGCTCTCTCTCCCACCCGAAAATGATGATGACAGACCGCCTGAATTTTTTTATGACACCCTAAAAGAAGCCATACGCCACTGCCTCCGACTCGGCCCCCAATTTTTTCTCGACACGCAGTATTACCCGCCGCTAGTCACGATTATCAGGGGTTTTAAACAACGCCAAGACCAAGCCGATGACGCTGGATACGACTACACTGAGGGGGGAATAACTGAAAGTCTGCCTGCCGATGAATTCATCACCTATACGGAGCTAGGAATAATCCCTGTTTCCTTTGAACCCTGGGATAAACACACCGATAACTGGGCTGACGAATCTGGCAATTTCTGTTTCTTTGGCAAGATGCCCATAAGGTAATTGAGTCAGATGTATATCCCTCGTCCTGCTAAACTACTTTTCACCATTGATGACGGTTGGAATAAATTCCTCGAAAAATACGGCGATAGCGTTAGTTCGTGGACGAGTTTATCTGTGGAGCGCATGCTTGCCTGCGGCACTTGTGCCATGGGTGTCCGGCGCTATTGTTGCGCTTCGTCTGATTGTTCTCACAGCCGTTTTTTCTGCCAAAGCTGTAAGTCAAAAAGCCTGCAGTTCATGTGGCTTTAAAGCCACCGAGCAGTGGTTAGCACAGCAGGTTCATATTTTACCCGACTGCGACTGGCAACACATTACTTTCACCATGCCACATCTCCTTTGGCCTTTTTTTAACAATAACTGGCCGCTACTTAATGCTCTGTTTCGGGCAGCCACTCGAGCTATGCTGCAGTTGGCTCGCAAACAGGGTATCGAAATTGGTATTTTCTGTGCCTTGCATACTTATGGCCGGCAACTCAATCAACATCCGCATGTTCATGTTTCCGTCACTCGAGGGGTTTGGATAGTAAACATAGTGTATGGCGAAAGCTGTTTTTCAAAAAAAAGGATGTCGAAGAAATCTGGCGAGGGGCTGTTATCCGACTACTGCGTCACAGTTATGATTTAATTAACCCTGGCCTTCTTCCCGGTCTTGGCCATATCCGTGACAAAAAACATTGGCGGCGTTACTTGAGGGCGCAGTACGGACGTTATTGGAAAGTGCACTTTGCTAAAAAAACGAAAGGGGCATGGCATAGTGTTAAGTACCTCGGTCGCTACCTTAAACGCCCACCGGTATCTGCGTCAAAACTGCGGCATTACCGAGGGGGTGCCGTTGTTCATCACTACCATGACCACCGAACTGGCCAGCATCGGCAGCAGACTCTGCCGCAGGAAGAGATGATTAGACGCTATATAAGCCATATTCCGGCCAGGCATTTTAAAATGGTGCGTTACTCTGGTTTTTTGTCGAATCGTAAACGAGGAAAACTATTGCCGAAAGTGTATAAGGCACTTGAGATGACGGCACGTAAAAAACCGGAGAACCCAGGTTTTTCTGTGCTGATGAAAGGATTTCTGCGTACCGATCCGTACAAATGTATTCTGTGTGGCGACAGGCTGCTTTTCACCGGGGCGCAAATGGGTAAAAAAGCAACGGAATTGTTGTCAGAAAGACTGCATAACCTGGAGAAAAAGCGATGGTTACGCAGCTAAACGCAGGATCAATGTGTCTAAAATAAGGAAATCAGGTTAGAAATTACACTCTCTGAGGAAATGTTAACTGGCACTAAACACAATAAATCGATCCCCATCTCCTTTTTGCAATAAGGGATGGCTTTTGCTACTCACTTTAAAAGCGATTCAATTTCCTAACCATGAACGTAGCACGCTACGCGTGAGCGGCGCAGCGGTGCTGCTTCGGGGATGTTAATGAGTTAAGTACTGTTTTATACTCTGCAGTAGGTTAATTTTTTTCAGGGATTCATCTCGATGGCTCGCAATAAATCTCCCAGAAAGCGTAAACCGGTTAAATCAGGCAGGCTGCCCGTCACTTCACGTGCCACAGCGCCTGTTTATCCGAAACGTTTTATGATCTCTCTCCCACCCGAAAATGATGATGACAGACCGCCTGAATTTTTTTATGACACCCTAAAAGAAGCCATACGCCACTGCGTCCGACTCGGCCCCCAATTTTTTCTCGACACGCAGTATTACCCGCCGCTAGTCACGATTATCAGGGGTTTTGAACAACGCCAAGACCAAGCCGATGACGCTGGATACGACTACACTGAGGGGGAATAACTGAAAGTCTGCCTGCCGATGAATTCATCACCTATACGGAGCTAGGAATAATCCCTGTTTCCTTTGAACCCTGGGATAAACACACCGATAACTGGGCTGACGAATCTGACAATTTCTGTTTCTTTGGCAAGATGCCCATAAGGTAATTGAGTCAGATGTATATCCCTCGTCCTGCTAAACTACTTTTCACCATTGATGACGGTTGGAATAAATTCCTCGAAAAATACGGCGATAGCGTTAGTTCGTGGACGAGTTTATCTGTGGAGCGCATGCTTGCCTGCGGCACTTGTGCCATGGGTGTCCGGCGCTATTGTTGCGCTTCGTCTGATTGTTCTCACAGCCGTTTTTTCTGCCAAAGCTGTAAGTCAAAAGCCTGCAGTTCATGTGGCTTTAAAGCCACCGAGCAGTGGTTAGCACAGCAGGTTCATATTTTACCCGACTGCGACTGGCAACACATTACTTTCACCATGCCACATCTCCTTTGGCCTTTTTTTAACAATAACTGGCCGCTACTTAATGCTCTGTTTCGGGCAGCCACTCGAGCTATGCTGCAGTTGGCTCGCAAACAGGGTATCGAAATTGGTATTTTCTGTGCCTTGCATACTTATGGCCGGCAACTCAATCAACATCCGCATGTTCATGTTTCCGTCACTCGAGGGGGTTTGGATAGTAAACATAGTGTATGGCGAAAGCTGTTTTTCAAAAAAAAGGATGTCGAAGAAATCTGGCGAGGGGCTGTTATCCGACTACTGCGTCACAGTTATGATTTAATTAACCCTGGCCTTCTTCCCGGTCTTGGCCATATCCGTGACAAAAAACATTGGCGGCGTTACTTGAGGGCGCAGTACGGACGTTATTGGAAAGTGCACTTTGCTAAAAAAACGAAAGGGGCATGGCATAGTGTTAAGTACCTCGGTCGCTACCTTAAACGCCCACCGGTATCTGCGTCAAAACTGCGGCATTACCGAGGGGGTGCCGTTGTTCATCACTACCATGACCACCGAACTGGCCAGCATCGGCAGCAGACTCTGCCGCAGGAAGAGATGATTAGACGCTATATAAGCCATATTCCGGCCAGGCATTTTAAAATGGTGCGTTACTCTGGTTTTTTGTCGAATCGTAAACGGGGAAAACTATTGCCGAAAGTGTATAAGGCACTTGAGATGACGGCACGTAAAAAACCGGAGAACCCAGGTTTTTCTGTGCTGATGAAAGGATTTCTGCGTACCGATCCGTACAAATGTATTCTGTGTGGCGACAGGCTGCTTTTCACCGGGGCGCAAATGGGTAAAAAAGCAACGGAATTGTTGTCAGAAAGACTGCATAATCTGGAGAAAAAGCGATGGTTACGCAGCTAAACGCAGGATCAATGTGTCTAAAATAAGGAAATCAGGTTAGAAATTACACTCTCTAAGGAAATGTTAACTGGCACTAAACACAATAAATCGATCCCCATCTCCTTTTTGCAATAAGGGATGGCTTTTGCTACTCACTTTAAAAGCGATTCAATTTCCTAACCATGAACCCAGGTTTTTCTGTGCTGATGAAAGGATTTCTGCGTACCGATCCGTACAAATGTATTCTGTGTGGCGACAGGCTGCTTTTCACCGGGGCGCAAATGGGTAAAAAAGCAACGGAATTGTTGTCAGAAAGACTGCATAACCTGGAGAAAAAGCGATGGTTACGCAGCTAAACGCAGGATCAATGTGTCTAAAATAAGGAAATCAGGTTAGAAATTACACTCTCTGAGGAAATGTTAACTGGCACTAAACACAATAAATCGATCCCCATCTCCTTTTTGCAATAAGGGATGGCTTTTGCTACTCACTTTAAAAGCGATTCAATTTCCTAACCATCAAGTTTTTGCCTCACTTAAATCACGGTAAAGGCCAGTACTGGTCTACGCTTAGTGGTATTGTACAACTGCATAAAAAACGACACATTTGGTGCGCAGGCGCGGCGGGGCTACTACTGCAATTTTTGGGGTAAAATCGGATTTTTTCTATCTAAAACAATCCAAAAATCGATTACAGGGAATTTTAGAGAAATCGGTGAATTTTTTGATATTGCAGTTCATATCTGGTTCATAAATCAATTTTAAGCAGCCTGTAACGCTATGTACGTCGTTTTCTTGATATAGGTAACCCAATCGTAGCGATTTTCAATTTAATACGATTAGAATCGATTACAGGCGGTTTTAGGTTTTTGATGCCGTCAGGCATGGAAGGCGACACTCAATAGTGACAGAGAATAACAATAGTTAAATCGCCGAAGCCTACGAAGCAGTGAGAGATTGATATATTGCCCGTAACCCATGCGTAGCATCCCTGCAAAGCCTATTGGCACGATATGACAGCGATAATGATGTTAATTGTCGAAGATGAGGTATTGAAGCAAAGTTGTTGAGAATAATTCTCAATTATAATAAGATATAGTTATTATTACATCAATACTTTTACTCATTGCTTCTAGCCAACACCAGCTTGTTGGCTATTTTTTTGCTTGAATTTTTAATTAACGGCTTCTTTCAATCAAAGTTTTACCCGCTTTAAAACTGGGAACGTTTGCAGCAGCAATTTGAATGGTCTTGCCTGTTTGTGGATTGCGTCCTTCCCTTGCCGCTCTTGGCTTAACTTGAAAGTTACCAAAGCCAACTAGTTGTACTTCATCTCTGGCCTTTAGTGTTTCTGTCACGGTTTCAATGAAAGCGTTCAGCGCCTTCTCTGAATCTTTTTTGGTTAAGTCTGCTTTTTCAGCAATTTGCTGATGAGTTCTGTTTTGTTCATGGTGTGCCTGAATTAATGGATACGTTAATCCTAGTGATGCTAGCTGTAGCGACTGAATAGGCAATGTTTCAGTGTTAATTAACCAAAAAATCTTTTTAATTAAAATCCCACCGCTCGACGCAAGTCTGTGACCGAGCGAAGCGAGTGAGCAGACGAGGAAGCGGAATATCACAATTGCAAAAGAGAAATACGGTCACTAAGTAGTAACATATATTTTTTGTTCAGGGTTTTTGTTAGAAGAAAAGTTATCCACAGCCACTTTACCTTAAAAGACTTTTTTTTAACTTATTTTAACTTCAAAAGACTTAGAGAGGCTAAAGGTCTAAATATAGGTCAATTAATACTATAAAAATAAATAAATAATGTAATCAATAATTTAACTTCTAAAAGGTTAGCATGTAACAGGGAAAAGGTTAGCATGTAACAGGGAAAAGGTTAGCATGTAACAGGGAAAAGGTTAGCATGTAACAGGGAAAAGGTTAGCATGTAACAGGGAAAAGGTTAGCATGTAACAGGGGAAAGGTTAGCATGTAACAGGGAAAAGGTTAGCATGTAACAGGCGAAATAATTATTTATACACATAAAGGATTTCTTTGTAAAAAAGATAATAGATATCTTTATTTTATTGACAACCTTTATTGATGATGATAAATTTGTTTTACTATGTTCATTAAGGGTAAAAATAAATGTGCTTAATGTGACTAAAAAAACAAAGATTAGACATCGAAATGGTATAAATAAAACGTTTGCTTCTATGCCTTTGGCTGCTAGAAGAATTCTATTTTTGATCATGGCGCAAATAGACTCAAAACGTTTAATAAAAGAAGGACAAATTTTTGAAATTTCGGCTAAAGATTATTCAGCATTGTGTTCCATCGATATAGATACTGCATATGAACAACTAAAAAAAGGAGCAGAACAACTTCATGCACAATCATTGAAAATTCCGCAAAGTGAACTACTAAAAGCTTTTACCAGAAGACCAAGTGAATTTCTTGAGAGTGAGAAACAATGGAGAGGTATGCGTTTGCTGCATATAACTGATTCTTGTAGTTATATCGATATGGAAGCCATTGTACAAGTTAGGTTTAGTAGGCAAGTAGAGCCTTACATATGTATGATAGAAAAAGATTTTACCACACAGGTACTTTTAAGTTCTGTTCGTATTGCAGATACAAACGCTAGTAATTTTTATCAGTACTTAAGAAAAAATATATCATCAGGTAAATCAAGATACTTTGAGATTGAAGTTGACAAACTAAGAGAAGATCTTGGCATTGAAAAGCATGAGACATATAAAAATTACAAATTTTTAAAAAGTCAGTTTATAGATCGCGCTATAAAGAAAATATTAAATATTACTGAGTTTAAAAAAATAGAAGTTAAAATCTTAGAAAGAAAAGGCAGAAAAGCTCATAAAATAATGATTAGCTATGAATATGAAAATTGTTAGTTAACGCTCCACGTCAGTGTTGAACGCACTGCCGTAGAGCTAATCCAAAGCCTAACTCTACTAGGAGTCGGACTATGCGAAATAGTACGCATATTGCACGCATAATGAAAGTGTGCGGCATATCAATCGAGCAGCTTTTGAGCTTTGCTCACACATCAAAATATCTTACACCCCGTCAGCGTGAGTACCTTCTGAGTATCGGAGGTGCAGCATGAAATCCGAGTTGATTAAATGCTTTTTGAGTAGCGGTGTTCCTTGTGGTTTTGCGGATAGTGAAGGGGAAATTAAGGCCAACGCTAAAATGGTAGATTTTCTCGGTTTGAATAAAGATGCGCCTGAAATGGTGACTTTATTAGAGAAAATCCGCACTGAAAAATCGCCGTTTTTTGTCATTATTAAACTGGTTTCTGATTTCAAGAAAGCACCCAAAGTCTGGCACTTTCATTTTCTACCGCTTTTTTGTAGTGAAAATGGCTACCTAGGCACTTTCTTTCACGCTCACGAGTTCATGGTTAGGAAATTGAATCGCTTTTAAAGTGAGTAGCAAAAGCCATCCCTTATTGCAAAAAGGAGATGGGGATCGATTTATTGTGTTTAGTGCCAGTTAACATTTCCTTAGAGAGTGTAATTTCTAACCTGATTTCCTTATTTTAGACACATTGATCCTGCGTTTAGCTGCGTAACCATCGCTTTTTCTCCAGGTTATGCAGTCTTTCTGACAACAATTCCGTTGCTTTTTTACCCATTTGCGCCCCGGTGAAAAGCAGCCTGTCGCCACACAGAATACATTTGTACGGATCGGTACGCAGAAATCCTTTCATCAGCACAGAAAAACCTGGGTTCTCCGGTTTTTTACGTGCCGTCATCTCAAGTGCCTTATACACTTTCGGCAATAGTTTTCCCCGTTTACGATTCGACAAAAAACCAGAGTAACGCACCATTTTAAAATGCCTGGCCGGAATATGGCTTATATAGCGTCTAATCATCTCTTCCTGCGGCAGAGTCTGCTGCCGATGCTGGCCAGTTCGGTGGTCATGGTAGTGATGAACAACGGTACCCCCTCGGTAATGCCGCAGTTTTGACGCAGATACCGGTGGGCGTTTAAGGTAGCGACCGAGGTACTTAACACTATGCCATGCCCCTTTCGTTTTTTTAGCAAAGTGCACTTTCCAATAACGTCCGTACTGCGCCCTCAAGTAACGCCGCCAATGTTTTTTGTCACGGATATGGCCAAGACCGGGAAGAAGGCCAGGGTTAATTAAATCATAACTGTGACGCAGTAGTCGGATAACAGCCCCTCGCCAGATTTCTTCGACATCCTTTTTTTTGAAAAAACAGCTTTCGCCATACACTATGTTTACTATCCAAACCCCCTCGAGTGACGGAAACATGAACATGCGGATGTTGATTGAGTTGCCGGCCATAAGTATGCAAGGCACAGAAAATACCAATTTCGATACCCTGTTTGCGAGCCAACTGCAGCATAGCTCGAGTGGCTGCCCGAAACAGAGCATTAAGTAGCGGCCAGTTATTGTTAAAAAAAGGCCAAAGGAGATGTGGCATGGTGAAAGTAATGTGTTGCCAGTCGCAGTCGGGTAAAATATGAACCTGCTGTGCTAACCACTGCTCGGTGGCTTTAAAGCCACATGAACTGCAGGCTTTTGACTTACAGCTTTGGCAGAAAAAACGGCTGTGAGAACAATCAGACGAAGCGCAACAATAGCGCCGGACACCCATGGCACAAGTGCCGCAGGCAAGCATGCGCTCCACAGATAAACTCGTCCACGAACTAACGCTATCGCCGTATTTTTCGAGGAATTTATTCCAACCGTCATCAATGGTGAAAAGTAGTTTAGCAGGACGAGGGATATACATCTGACTCAATTACCTTATGGGCATCTTGCCAAAGAAACAGAAATTGTCAGATTCGTCAGCCCAGTTATCGGTGTGTTTATCCCAGGGTTCAAAGGAAACAGGGATTATTCCTAGCTCCGTATAGGTGATGAATTCATCGGCAGGCAGACTTTCAGTTATTACCCCCTCAGTGTAGTCGTATCCAGCGTCATCGGCTTGATGGTTAGGAAATTGAATCGCTTTTAAAGTGAGTAGCAAAAGCCATCCCTTATTGCAAAAAGGAGATGGGGATCGATTTATTGTGTTTAGTGCCAGTTAACATTTCCTCAGAGAGTGTAATTTCTAACCTGATTTCCTTATTTTAGACACATTGATCCTGCGTTTAGCTGCGTAACCATCGCTTTTTCTCCAGGTTATGCAGTCTTTCTGACAACAATTCCGTTGCTTTTTTACCCATTTGCGCCCCGGTGAAAAGCAGCCTGTCGCCACACAGAATACATTTGTACGGATCGGTACGCAGAAATCCTTTCATCAGCACAGAAAACCTGGGTTCTCCGGTTTTACGTGCCGTCATCTCAAGTGCCTTATACACTTTCGGCAATAGTTTTCCTCGTTTACGATTCGACAAAACCAGAGTAACGCACCATTTTAAAATGCCTGGCCGGAATATGGCTTATATAGCGTCTAATCATCTCTTCCTGCGGCAGAGTCTGCTGCCGATGCTGGCCAGTTCGGTGGTCATGGTAGTGATGAACAACGGCACCCCCTCGGTAATGCCGCAGTTTTGACGCAGATACCGGTGGGCGTTTAAGGTAGCGACCGAGGTACTTAACACTATGCCATGCCCCTTTCGTTTTTTTTAGCAAAGTGCACTTTCCAATAACGTCCGTACTGCGCCCTCAAGTAACGCCGCCAATGTTTTTTGTCACGGATATGGCCAAGACCGGGAAGAAGGCCAGGGTTAATTAAATCATAACTGTGACGCAGTAGTCGGATAACAGCCCCTCGCCAGATTTCTTCGACATCCTTTTTTTGAAAACAGCTTTCGCCATACACTATGTTTACTATCCAAACCCCCTCGAGTGACGGAAACATGAACATGCGGATGTTGATTGAGTTGCCGGCCATAAGTATGCAAGGCACAGAAAATACCAATTTCGATACCCTGTTTGCGAGCCAACTGCAGCATAGCTCGAGTGGCTGCCCGAAACAGAGCATTAAGTAGCGGCCAGTTATTGTTAAAAAAAGGCCAAAGGAGATGTGGCATGGTGAAAGTAATGTGTTGCCAGTCGCAGTCGGGTAAAATATGAACCTGCTGTGCTAACCACTGCTCGGTGGCTTTAAAGCCACATGAACTGCAGGCTTTGACTTACAGCTTTGGCAGAAAAACGGCTGTGAGAACAATCAGACGAAGCGCAACAATAGCGCTGGACACCCATGGCACAAGTGCCGCAGGCAAGCACGCGCTCCACAGATAAACTCGTCCACGAACTAACGCTATCGCCGTATTTTTTCGAGGAATTTATTCCAACCGTCATCAATGGTGAAAAGTAGTTTAGCAGGACGAGGATATACATCTGACTCAATTACCTTATGGGCATCTTGCCAAAGAAACAGAAATTGTCAGGATTCGTCAGCCCAGTTATCGGTGTGTTTATCCCAGGGTTCAAAGGAAACAGGATTATTCCTAGCTCCGTATAGGTGATGAATTCATCGGCAGGCAGACTTTCAGTTATTACCCTCAGTGTAGTCGTATCCAGCGTCATCGGCTTGGTCTTGGCGTTGTTCAAAACCCCTGATAATCGACTAGCGGCGGGTAATACTGCGTGTCGAGAAAAAAATTGGGGCCGAGTCGGACGCAGTGGCGTATGGCTTCTTTAGGTGTCATAAAAAAAATTCAGGCGGTCTGTCATCATCATTTTCGGGTGGAGAGAGATCATAAAACGTTTCGGATAAACAGGCGCTGTGCACGAAGTGACGGGCAGCCTGCCTGATTTAACCGGTTTACGCTTTCTGGGAGATTTATTGCGAGCCATCGAGATGAATCCCTGAAAAAAATTAACCTACTGCAGAGTATAAAACAGTACTCAACTCATTAACATCCCCGAAGCAGCACCGCTGCGCCGCTCACGCGTAGCGTGCTACGTTCATGGTTAGGAAATTGAATCGCTTTTAAAGTGAGTAGCAAAAGCCATCCCTTATTGCAAAAAGGAGATGGGGATCGATTTATTGTGTTTAGTGCCAGTTAACATTTCCTCAGAGAGTGTAATTTCTAACCTGATTTCCTTATTTTAGACACATTAATCCTGCGTTTAGCTGCGTAACCATCGCTTTTCTCCAGGTTATGCAGTCTTTCTGACAACAATTCCGTTGCTTTTTTACCCATTTGCGCCCTGGTGAAAAGCAGCCTGTCGCCACACAGAATACATTTGTACGGATCGGTACGCAGAAATCCTTTCATCAGCACAGAAAACCTGTTCTCCGGTTTTTACGTGCCGTCATCTCGCGCCTTATACACTTTCGGCAATAGTTTTCCCCGTTTACGATTCGACAAAACCAGAGTAACGCACCATTTTAAAATGCCTGGCCGGAATATGGCTTATATAGCGTCTAATCATCTCTTCCTGCGGCAGAGTCTGCTGCCGATGCTGGCCAGTTCGGTGGTCATGGTAGTGATGAACAACGGCACCCTCGGTAATGCCGCAGTTTTGACGCAGATACCGAGGGCGTTTAAGGTAGCGACCGAGGTACTTAACACTATGCCATGCCCCTTTCGTTTTTTTAGTGCACTTTCCAACGTCCGTACTGCGCCCTCGGGTAACGCCGCCAATGTTTTTTTGTCACGGATATGGCCAAGACCGGGAAGAAGGCCAGGGTTAATTAAATCATAACTGTGACGCAGTAGTCGGATAACAGCCCTCGCCAGATTTCTTCGACATCCTTTTTTTTGAAAACAGCTTTCGCCATACACTATGTTTACTATCCAAAACCCTCGAGTGACGGAAACATGAACATGCGGATGTTGATTGAGTTGCCGGCCATAAGTATGCAAGGCACAGAAAATACCATTTCGATAATTCTGTTTGCGAGCCAACTGCAGCATAGCTCGAGTGGCTGCCCGAAACAGAGCATTAAGTAGCGGCCAGTTATTGTTAAAAAAGGCCAAAGGAGATGTGGCATGGTGAAAGTAATGTGCTGCCAGTCGCAGTCGGGTAAAATATGAACCTGCTGTGCTAACCACTGCTCGGTGGCTTTAAAGCCACATGAACTGCAGGCTTTGACTTACAGCTTTGGCAGAAAACGGCTGTGAGAACAATCAGACGAAGCGCAACAATAGCGCCGGACACCCATAAGTGCCGCAGGCAAGCATGCGCTCCACAGATAAACTCGTCCACGAACTAACGCTATCGCCGTATTTTTCGAGGAATTTATTCCAACCGTCATCAATGGTGAAAAGTAGTTTAGCAGGACGAGGGATATACATCTGACTCAATTACCTTATGGGCATCTTGCCAAAGAAACAGAAATTGTCAGATTCGTCAGCCCAAGATGGTGTGTTTATCCCAGGGTTCAAAGGAAACAGGATTATTCCTAGCTCCGTATAGGTGATGAATTCATCAGGCAGACTTTCAGTTATTACCCCTCAGTGTAGTCGTATCCAGCGTCATCGGCTTGGTCTTGGCGTTGCTTAAAACCCTGATAATCGTGACTAGCGGCGGTAATACTGCGTGTCGAGAAAAAATTGGGGCCGAGTCGGACGCAGTGGCGTATGGCTTCTTTTAGGGCGTCATAAAAAAATTCAGGCGGTCTGTCATCATCATTTTCGGGGGAGAGATCATAAAACGTTTCGGATAAACAGGCGCTGTGGCACGTGAAGTGACGGGCAGCCTGCCTGATTTAACCGGTTTACGCTTTCTGGGAGATTTATTGCGAGCCATCGAGATGAATCCCTGAAAAAATTAACCTACTGCAGAGCATAAAACAGTACTCAACTCATTAACATCCCCGAAGCAGCACTGCTGCGCCGCTCACGCGTAGCGTGCTACGTCTATGGTTAGGAAATTGAATCGCTTTTAAAGTGAGTAGCAAAAGCCATCCCTATTGCAAAAGGA
>NZ_CP038620.1:0-120926 GCF_004768525.1 Arsenophonus nasoniae | reverse complement strand
AAACTCACATAAATAGACCGTTTAATCTGACAAATCTACGCATAGGTATCTTTTTGAGAATTAAAATCAACCTAAAAATACAAAAAAATACTCACAATAATTAGTTATGTAATATTTTGGGATTTTTGTTTGATAAATTTGTACATTATGGTATATTTTGGGTGATAATGACACCACAACACATACCTATGCAAGGAATGAAAAATGAAAACAATTTTTTGTGATGATGGCTCTACAGCGATCAAGTTGGCTTGGTTCGATGATGAAGGAAAGATAGAGTCAATCATCACCTATAACTCGTTTAAGAAATCCTGGAACGTATCTTTGAATGGTAAAGCTACCTACAACTACACTGTTGACGGTGAACAATATAGTTATGATCCTTACTCACCTGACGCTATCAAAACAACCAATATAGATTTTCAGTACTCAACAGAAAATCTCCTTGCGATTCACCACGCCTTATTAGAGTCGAAGATCCAGCCACAAGAAATCGAATTGATAGTGACACTGCCTATCTCAGAGTTCTACACAAGCGATATGAAACCCAATCTGGATAACATCGCTAAAAAGAAAAAAAACCTATTACGAAAAATCGAGTCTGATTCAGGGATGGTTTTTACTCTCAAGAAAATCAACGTTGTACCAGAGTCTTTACCGTCAGCAGCCAACAGCCTTGAGCAAGATAATGTCCATGAAATGGAGGTTTCGCTAGTCGTTGACTTGGGCGGTACAACGCTTGACTGTGGTACGATTGCAGGAAAATACGCACATATCTCTCATGTTTCAGGCGATTCAACGATTGGGGTATCACTCGTCACCAATGCCGTCTACAACGCACTGGATAGAGCATCGACAACAACCAGTTACCTTGTGGCAGACCAGTTAGTCAAAAAAAACGATGATGAGGAATTGTACAAAACATTAATCAATGACAAGTCCAAAATTGATGATGTAAAAAACAGTTTCAATGACGCTGTAAAGTTACTTTCAGATAGAGTAATTAGCCACATCAAGCATGAATACAAAAAGAGTTTTAACCGCATTTATCTGACAGGTGGTGGCGCATCACTCATCTATCCAGCCGTCAAATCAGCCTATCCCAACCAGATTATTACTATTATGGAAGACTCGCAAACTGCCCTTGTAACGTCAATTGCGTCGATGAGAGCAGTAAAAAAACAGTGAGAGGATGTTCCCTATGACCGATGACAGCAGAAAAAAAATCCTCCTCTACGTCTATCCTGATGAGGCAAGCCAACGGACGGCACTAGAAAAAATTGAGTCACTACCTGTTCGGCAACGACCTGATTTTCAACGTGATTGCTTAATAGCAGGAGTTTGTCTCGCAAAAGTCGATCCACGCCTACCGAGACTGTTAGCTACCGCGATAACGCAGGATATAGGATTTGCTACCGTCCAAAATGTTTTAAACGTGATACGTCCAATTGAGAACACGCTATCCGATCAAGTAGTCGCGGTAGCGTGGCAAAAAAGAGAAAGGAACACGTTGTCGCCAAACAACGAATGGCTGGATTGGTTTCCGATAAGTGAAAGCCAATACAACGCCAGCATAGCTGAACCGTCAGACAATGCAGAAGTAAGGGTGCTGTGGGCGCGACAAGAGGGCGAAAAGCACATCATTGAGGGTTCCGTTAAGCACTATGAAGTCATTCCAAAAACTCAACATGCAGAGCAGCGAGAAGCCACGATTACGGCAGCGGATAAGTCCAGTGGCGACAATAGCGATAGCAATGCTAGGAATGAAGCTGTAAGCAATGCTCACGATATATTTATGACGGATAATTAAGGCTTGCGCGGTAGATTCAGGTTTTTGACATGTGATAATATTCTCCTGTGATTTAGGCCAATTAACGGTATGGCTCTAAATATTCATGACGTCTGCCAAGATACACATGTTATTTAGAGTCTACTCATATACTTCTCTACGGTGGCCTATAATTGCAGCTAAAATAATTAACTCTTCGTCAAGAATTTCACAAATCACCCTATAATCACCGATTCTGTATCGCCAAAACTCACCTAAGTCACCCTTAAGAGATTTTCCAAATATTCTAGGATCATCACTACTTGCTATGCGCTTATCGAGATAATCAACAATTCTTTTTGCATTCTGCCTATCCATTTTTTTTAGAGATTTCAGTGCAGAATCAGCGTATTTAATCTTCCAGACCAAGAGATTTCCTCACATCCTCTGAACTATGAACCGTATCTTGGCCTTTTCGCACACGAGCAACAACACTCGCAGCAAGGTAGTAATCTTCCAAATCCTCCAAATGCGTAAGAATTGCTTCACGGGCATAAAATGTCTTCGTGCGTCCTGTTCTTTTTGCTAAATTATCTAACCTATTTTCAATTTCATCCGGTAGACGTATCGCCAACATATTTTCCTACCTCACAAATGATATACATGTATATCTAATCATACGCCTGTAGCAAAAAATGTCTACCCTTACTTGCACATACCGCATTCTAAGAGGTATAGTGATATTGTTGTCCCTAATGGGCAATCAGGGTTTGACATCCCTAATGTAAGAGCGGACTACCGCTTATTGCGGTTTTTTTATGTTCGTCAAAACTATAATTACACCCGCATTATGGTGGGGCGTAGCGAGGGAGCTTAATCGTTCGCCGGTTTCTCTTACATCGGTATGTCAACCTTGTTACGTCTCACCACCCCGTTTGACATCGGTTTGGTGAGGTTTGATAACCGTAAGAGAGGCCACAATTATGGCTACCACCCAAACTCGCTCTAAATTTACAAATACCTACTGGATTATTCCCCTAGATTCAGACGCTCCCTACGGCAAAGTGTCGCTCACGCGCCAAGATCGCCGCATCTTCAAAAGCATGTTCAAAGATAGCCGCCTGATATGGGCTGGGCGTAAGCCTGTGCAGGAGGTGGCAGTATGAGAACCTTCGACTTAAATCAAATAGAACAATTCAGCAATGTATTTCCTGAACTGACCACTAAAGAGCAGCTTGAAACAGCAATGTTATTCTCTCTTGGACTATCAAAAAAAGAGATAGCATCAGCGAGGAATGTTGCGTATAGAACTGTGGAGCATTCACTTGAAGATATTAAAACAAGATATGATCTTTATTCGCTAAACGATATGCTTTCAATATTTCAAGTTCGCTTATCATTTCTTGCTTTATCTGGCTGTTTTGTGAAAAAGCAATAAATTTACTCCCATTTATCAATGGTAAAAATAATGACCAGTGCTGTTATGCTGGTCTTTTTGCTTTAACTCGCTGATCAATCAACTACGGGGATTTTCCCCCATGCATGAATTTTCTAAATATTTAATACTTAATCATTCAAGACATCATAATGCAAATTTAAAATTATAAAATTTCCTCCCACCTCCTACTAACACCAGGGAAATGTTAAACCAGCTATTACCATCTCCTAGCTGGTTTTTTCTTGCCTACAGTAAAAAATTAGCATACGTGATAAACAAAAAAATAAAACAATATTTATCAACTAATTATTTGATTTATTTTATTTTATTTTTTTAACACCCCCTTGACAAGAACAATTAAAAAACCAAAATACTGTATATAAACACAGTTATTTTAAGTGAGGCTAGATATGAATCCTATTAGAAAATACGAAGAAACCGACAAAGTTGAACGGGATGTTATGCAGAGTTTGGGCTACGAATGGAAAAATCGAGGATGGCAAAGAGGAAGCCAAATCAATCAAGATACTATATTAACTCAAGCATGGGTTGGACCTGTTCCTAACAATTTTAAACCACCTAAAAATCCAGAAAGACCGCATATATGGGATACCCCTATTTCAGAAATTAACAAATCTACGACAAATATATTTGATGATGATGACCCTCCCGCACCTTTGACTGAAAGTTACAAAAACGAAGAACGAAAAAAGAAGGATGATATCGTAAAATATCATAAGGAATTAGAACAAGATATTAATTACAAGCTTCAGACAGCCACCCAAATAAAACAATCGTTACAGACAGAATATAACAAAAAAGTAGCATCTCTATCTCCTGCAGAAAAAGCAGAGCATGAGTTAAACATAGCAAAAACAGCATTAGAGCAAACTAAAGCTCAAATAGCCTTAGATATGGCAAAAGTAAAGAGAATCGAGGCGGAATACAGTAGACTGGCAGAAGAAGCCATGATTCTTTCATATGAAAAACCAACTTCATCAAACAGACGAGAATGGAAAAAAGCATGGGACACAGCTCATAAAAAACTAGAGGAGGCAAATCCTATAAAAAACAAGATTGAAAATGACAAAAAAAATCTACCAAAACTAGAAAAAGATATTCAAAATAAAAAACAGAATTTAGACAATGAAAAACAAAATGAAATAAAAGATGCTGTCAAATTTACGGCTGACTTCTATAAAGAAGTTACAAGTAAATATGGTGAACAATCCGCAAAAATAGCAAAAGAATTAGCGGAAGCTGCCAAAGGTAAACAAATTCGTAATGCAGAGCAAGCGCTTAAATCATTTGATAAATACAAAGAATCTCTTAATAAAAAGTTTGGCGTTAAAGACCGAGAAGCAATAGCTAAAGCATTGGAATCCTTAAAGCGAGATGAAATAGCTAAAAACCTAAAAAAATTCAGTAAAGCATTTGGATTAACAAGTTCATTTATTGACTTCCATGATCTGCTTCAAGAACTAAAAAAATCTATAGAAACAAATAATTGGCAGCCATTTTTTATCAAAACAGAAAGTTTAGTTGCAGGAAAAGCAGCAGTAGCAATAACCGCATTCTCTTTTAGTATTATACTAGGATCACCAATAGGCGCTTTAGGTTATGCTCTTATTATTGCTGTAGTTGGAGCTTTAATAAATGATGAGTTAATAGAAAAAGCCAACAAATTATTATAATAATATAAAAATATAAACCACTGTTAATATCAGTGGTTATTTTTTATAATCAAAAACAAAAAATATCCACCACCTAATGGAATGGAAAAAACATAACAAAATAAATAATAAATAGCCTGCATACTCCCACCAACTGGATTAGTAAAAAAATCATGTTCCCAAAATTTTCTAGAGGTGTATTTTAATGCTATGTTTTCAATTGCCATCTTTGCAAACGGATATAAAAAAGCATTAACAAAAGCCAAGAATAAAAAACCATAATTATTATGATTATCAAAGACTAAAATAAATGAACCTGCCAACCCCCAAAATACATTTCTGATATAATAATTTTTATTCATATTAACAACCTTCAAAATAGAATAATCACCAAAACATGACATGGATCGCTCCGCTCACGCATCGGCGCGCAAAAGCTCCTGTACACCTCTGTAAGCGATTTTCTCGTCTTCCATGCCCTGACGGGCATCTAAAACCGAGAAAGTGCCGTTACAGGCTTTTCAGGGGCTTTAAAATCGAAAAAGAAGACGTTGCTGTAACTTCCACCGCTCGGCGCAGTCTTTGGCTGAGGCGTACCGCAGGAGCGAAGCGACGAGGAACGAACAGCCAAAGCGAGGAAGCGGAAGATCATCAAATGCTGATTGAAGCACGTTCACACTGATGCCTGAGACTGACACGGAGAGTCTTATCAGGAAAGAGCAAAATTAGGGATCTGATGGGTTTGCCAGATGTGAAGTTATCCACAGGCTCAAGGGGGTGAAACTCGGTTAAAAGACTAGTTATGTATAAGTTAAAAGAGTTAAAGGGATTTTTCTGGCTGTAGGTATATGAAATAAAATAAGTTTTTCGACTTGTTGGTTTTTGAAGTGCGATAGTTGGTTTTTGAAGTGCGATAGTTTGGTTTTTGAAGTGCGAGTGTCAAGCAGGGTTATACACAAAAATTCTCCGATAGTTTTGAATCGAATCTATCAAATTATTGACTTTGGTTTTTAAAGTACTATATTTTGTTTTTGAAGTGCGATGTTTTTTTTATCAAACATTGGTTTTTGAAGTGCGAAAGCGGTTTTTGAAGTGCGAAACAAGCGAACCGTCAAAGTGATGCAACACTATGACGGCTCTTACCAACAACCCTAGACTAGATAGGATTGAGGCTATGCCCGATCATACTGACAAAGTGAGAGCAAGCAAGTTGAAAACGTTACGCCCCCGTAGGCACGAAATAGATTTTTTTATTGCCGATGAGATAGAGCTTTCCAGCTTCCGTGATGAGATGGCGAGCATGGAGCATCCATTTTTTGCATTGAAAGCTGGAGATACGAAAGTTCGGGAGTACAAGAATGGATCTACCACGGTAACCGTTCGCCCTGCTGCGCAAATTGGGTTGGCTACTGTGTTTGATAAAGACATTTGGATTTATGCGATATCTAAATTACAAGAATCTATAAATAATAATGAGCCGGTAAGTAGAACTGTCTGTTTTACTCCGTATGATTTTTTTGTCACAACAAACAGAAGCAAAAGCGGGAAAAGCTATGATGATTTAAAGAAAGCTCTAAGGCGTTTAAAAGGAACAACGATAGAAACAAATATTATTTATTCTGAAGAAAACATAGATACAGAAAACTTTGGATTCATTGATAGATGGCGTGTCATTGAAGAAAAAAAAGGTAAGCTCGATATTGGTATGGTAGAGGTAACTTTACCTGACTGGCTATATCAGGCATTACATAAAAAGAAAATGCTGAAAATCAGTCCAGACTACTTCCGTATCAGAAAGGCGATAGACAGGCGAATTTATGAGATAGTCCGCAAGCATTGTGGCAACCAAGGGGAGTTTACCATATCCCTTGAAAAGCTGCATTTAAAGACGGGAAGTACCGCCTTATTGAAAATGTTCAGGCATAACATTAAGCAACTAGATAAAGCTAATGACTTGCCCGATTACAGTATTCGTTACGATGCTAAAGCGGATATGGTTATTTTTAATAACCGTAATCTGACGCCGGATCAGGAAGAGAAAGAGCAACAACGGGAAAAAGGTAAACGGGAAATTTATAAGTTAAAAAATTCACTGGCAGAAAAAAGGGCTAAAAATTGAGTAAACTATCCCACCACGACAGCCTGTTTAAGAAATTCCTCGGTGATATCACGATTGCAAGGGACTTTCTGAAAATTCATTTACCTGAAAAACTTCGTCAATTGTGTGATTTTAGTACGCTGGCGATGGAGTCCGGCAGTTTTATTGAGCCAGACTTGCGTAGCCAGTGTTCGGATATGCTCTATTCGGTACAGACGACAACGGGAGTGGGATATATCTATACTCTCATCGAGCACCAGAGCAGACCGGAAAAGATGATGGCGTTCAGGCTGTTAAGGTATGCGGTTGCTGCCATGCAACGGCATCTTGAGCAGGGCAACGACACCTTACCCGTGGTGATACCGCTGCTGTTTTATCAGGGGAAAACCTCGCCTTATCCCTACAGCACCCATTGGCTGGATTGCTTTGCTGATCCAGAACTGGCAAAGTCTGTCTATATGCAGACGTTCCCACTGGTTGACGTGACGGTTATCCCTGACGAGGAGATTGTCACGCATCGGCATGTTGCGCTGATGGAGCTTGTGATGAAGCATATCCGCACCCGCGATATGCTAGAGTTAAGTCATGAGATAGCATCCTTGCTCAATCAGTGGGTATTGGAGCCTGAGCTATTTCGAGGATTAATATGTTATATTGTAGAACGAGGAAATACTTCTGATGCAAAGCAATTTTTGTATCAGATTGCGGAGAAAGCGACTGATTATCGGGAGGTAGTGATGACCATTGCAGAGCAGCTACGGCAAGAGGGCGAGAAGCAAGGTATAGAAAAAGGTATCTTGAAAGGTCGTGAAGAAGGTATTCAGCTTGGCGAACAAAAAGGTAGGCAAGAATCCGCCAGAACCATAGCACGCCAACTTTTAGCCAACGGCGTTGATCGGGCGATTGTCAAAATATCGACGGGGCTGTCTGATACTGAGATTAATGCACTGATGGATTAATCGATGGAGCCATTTACACAAAATTCTTTACAGACTTTTTTTTGCTGCATTTACCCTGTGCGCCGTAAATCCCTGTCCTTCAGAGGCTGTCGAAAAAGAGGGATTTATAATAAAAATAATTTAATTTTTTCTTTAAAATCAAAACATTTAAATCATTAAAAACATGATATTACCTCTTTTGCGACAGCCTCTTTAGGGCGGGTAGGATGTCAATTTTTATCTATAAAACTACGCCATCCCTGTACAGCATAAGGTGTTATATCTATACCTGATATGGTTCTTTGATCTGAATTGTGAGGTATTTTATCCCCGCTGCCACCGACAAGCGCATTTGAAGCGTGATTGAATGTAGCCATTCCATCGCCTAGACGCATTGATCGTTGGGTCTGATTCAAGGCGGTGTACACTTGTGCATCAGTACCTGTTCCCCCATTCTCTCTATACACTTTCATAAAACGACTCGCTTGATCGTTTATTGTTTGAATGCCTCCTGCATTTTTTGCTACTGCTCCAAACTCTGCAAAGGAATTGCCTATATTTCGAGCCTGTTCTTGTGTGAGGCTTGAGCCTACTACTGAACGGTCTGTTATTTTGCTCAATTCATGTTGATCGGTTGCTTTAATGTTTTCGTAATCTCCCGTAATATTTTTCATTCCGTTCGTAATGCCTGTTCCAAGCTGCGTGAGTGATTCAGAGGTATTTACAGTAGAATGTGTTAGTGCTTCTGCGCTTTTCGCATTTCGGTCGGAATAAAACATTGCGGTTTGACCGTGTTCTTCTGCTGGAGAGAATTTATCTTTCAAATTTTCAAAGTGTTGTTGATTGAGACTCCCGTAATATAGGTCGGTTTCATTTTTGGCAAAATCTTTTTGATTTATGCCGTTTTGGTCTATGAAAGAACCATTATTATTTACGTCTGCCACACGCGCTGGTATTCCCCTGTTAACATCTCCTTCTACTCCGTTTGCAAGATTTGCGTTTCCTTGTACTTTTGATGAAGACAAACTTTCGGTATTGACACTAGGACCAAACAAATCATTTGCATAAGGAGCTAAAGTACCATTGTCATTAGCTGCATACAGAATCGCTGCTTGTTCTGCGTCTGAACGACTCATTGCTGTTGACAACTGTTGTGCATATTGCTGTTTCGATTTTTGGTATTCTTGATTTCCCAAGTTTTTATTATCAATACTGGTGAGTGTATCTTGATTATTTTCTGCCAAATAAGCCACTTGAGAAGGCTTAAAGGTTTGTTGCGTACCAATAGAATTATTGAGTGAGACTGCTTCATTGTAGGCTTTTTGTGCTGATTGTAATTCTGTAAGCGCGTCCTGATAACCACTGGTTCTTGAATGCGAACCACTGACTTGACCTTGTTTATTATATTGATAACCATCGGATAGAGAAGCAGATAGTTGATTTGCGTCAACTGAACTATCTCCTGTTTTCTTAGATATTTGATCTCCTGTTTTAATTGCTGTCGCATCAGTTTTTGCATCTACTACTGAACTACCTGAACGCACTGTACCCGTAATTGATCCTGAGACTGGAGATTTCCCGCCACCGCCTTTGTTCGGTGTTGATGTCGAAACTTGCCCCCCCACAGATGCAGAGATTGTTCCAGTTGAGTTTGTTGACAATGTTTTATTATGTTCCGACCCGCCAGACTCTAGTTTTGTAACTCCCACATCCTGATTGTGTGTATGAGTATCACCCAAAGTAAAATTAGAACCTTGGTTTATACCACCTGTTTCTGATAATCCCGTGCCGACATTTACGTTACTGCCACTTACCGCATTAAACTGTTTTTGTGCATTTTCGAGTCTTTGTCTTGATGATTGAAGATTGGATGATAGTGTCTTGCCAATATTTAAACTCGGTCCTGTTTGGTCTGTCCCTGTCATAGCTGATACAGCATTAAAGGCTGAATGTGATGATAGAGAAGACGTGGTGTTAATTGGTGCTGCATCGGTAGCTGCTGGAGCTAAAGGTGCTGAGTCTGGTGCGCTTGTGGATGATAAGCCACTTGTCAGCCCCATAAACGCATAGGACGAGCCAAAGACAACGAAAGCCCCCAATACAGGCACAGAAGCCATCAGATGCCCTGCTAGAGCGATATTTTTTTGCGTCACATCCAAGATATGATATAGGTCATTGAATGTGGTTATGCCAGACGACAACACGGATAAATCGGATTGGGTTTTCGTCAGTAAAATGGCGTTCATAATTGCCATTAGCGGTTGCCACGTTTGAACCCACAGCAAAACCAAAATGTATTTTAAGGTTAAGCCTATCCCCATCATTCCAAACGCCAGCGCAAACGCCACAAACGGTACTAATCCGTACACCGCAGCTTGCACAAATGATTGAAGATACTGTACCCAAATTAAGAAACTCGATCCCTCAGAAGCCCACTTAAACGATTGTTGTATTTGCGATTGATTCTTGGCAACCGCAGCATAATAGTGATAGGCGTTTTCATTCACCGTACTAGGCATATTCACCATATACGGGTACATCAACAACATTGTTTGGAATTGTCGTAAGTCAGTTCCCGAATTACTGTAAAACAGTAATGTGTTTTGCATACTATCTTCGGCAAAGGCAGATGTACATCGGTCTTTCGAGGTTACAGCGTTTTGATTACATCTCCTATTATAGGAGTTACGAACATTCATTATTCCGTCTGCTAACGAATTTTTCTCCCTTGCAACCAACGATTTAATGGCTTTCATAGCCTCTCTACACGTTACTTCCATTGTACCTGTAGTACCGTCAGCTTTTGGTAATAGTATTTTGCGGTTTGGACTCTGTGCAAATTCATCATTCATTGGCTTGTTCATTATGCTCAGATAACTTTGTGTACCCCTTGCTATATCAAACGAAAGGCACTGGCTGGTAAATGTTTGAATTGCCTTGTCAATATCTACACCATGAGAATATTTCGTCCACGTTAACGGATCTCGTGCAGCGTCATACATTGCTGACATCATATACAGTGGATCTATCGGACCGTACTCGGTCATTGAAGGAGTAGAAAAAGCCTGTTCTATCTTTTTTGAAAACTCATAACCTGTTCTGCTAATGATAGAAGCGGTGAAACCCACACCGAAAGGAACATTATCGACCGCACGAATCTCTCCCGTTGTCGTATCTTCTATCGTGACCCTAGTTGTAACCTGAAAGAAACAAAGGAACAGGACGATTGAAACCGCAGCATGTTGAAAGGATATTGTTCTCCCACTGTCTGCTGCTGCTTTTATGACATACCCTATAACGGCAAGTAACAAAGCTATTTTAAACGCACTCGTCAATACGCCATCGGTATTCAACATCGCCAGCGCATTGAATACCATTGAAAGCATGTCGGCAGCACCGCCCGTTGTAAATACTTTAAATTCCATCACCTATCCTTACTATTTTGCGCCATTGATGTTTGTCGGCATCTTCAACGGACTTGTGCCACTCATATAGGTATTGAAAATTTCCTGAATCCTTACCAATCCACCATTTTTGACAACATAGCTATTATGTACTTGAATGGTTAGGAAATTGAATCGCTTTTAAAGTGAGTAGCAAAAGCCATCCCTTATTGCAAAAAGGAGATGGGGATCGATTTATTGTGTTTAGTGCCAGTTAACATTTCCTCAGAGAGTGTAATTTCTAACCTGATTTCCTTATTTTAGACACATTAATCCTGCGTTTAGCTGCGTAACCATCGCTTTTTCTCCAGGTTATGCAGTCTTTCTGACAACAATTCCGTTGCTTTTTTACCCATTTGCGCCCCGGTGAAAAGCAGCCTGTCGCCACACAGAATACATTTGTACGGATCGGTACGCAGAAATCCTTTCATCAGCACAGAAAAACCTGGGTTCTCCGGTTTTTTACGTGCCGTCATCTCAAGTGCCTTATACACTTTCGGCAATAGTTTTCCCCGTTTACGATTCGACAAAAAACCAGAGTAACGCACCATTTTAAAATGCCTGGCCGGAATATGGCTTATATAGCGTCTAATCATCTCTTCCTGCGGCAGAGTCTGCTGCCGATGCTGGCCAGTTCGGTGGTCATGGTAGTGATGAACAACGGCACCCCCTCGGTAATGCCGCAGTTTTGACGCAGATACCGGTGGGCGTTTAAGGTAGCGACCGAGGTACTTAACACTATGCCATGCCCCTTTCGTTTTTTTAGCAAAGTGCACTTTCCAATAACGTCCGTACTGCGCCCTCAAGTAACGCCGCCAATGTTTTTTGTCACGGATATGGCCAAGACCGGGAAGAAGGCCAGGGTTAATTAAATCATAACTGTGACGCAGTAGTCGGATAACAGCCCCTCGCCAGATTTCTTCGACATCCTTTTTTTTGAAAAACAGCTTTCGCCATACACTATGTTTACTATCCAAACCCCCTCGAGTGACGGAAACATGAACATGCGGATGTTGATTGAGTTGCCGGCCATAAGTATGCAAGGCACAGAAAATACCAATTTCGATACCCTGTTTGCGAGCCAACTGCAGCATAGCTCGAGTGGCTGCCCGAAACAGAGCATTAAGTAGCGGCCAGTTATTGTTAAAAAAAGGCCAAAGGAGATGTGGCATGGTGAAAGTAATGTGTTGCCAGTCGCAGTCGGGTAAAATATGAACCTGCTGTGCTAACCACTGCTCGGTGGCTTTAAAGCCACATGAACTGCAGGCTTTTGACTTACAGCTTTGGCAGAAAAAACGGCTGTGAGAACAATCAGACGAAGCGCAACAATAGCGCCGGACACCCATGGCACAAGTGCCGCAGGCAAGCATGCGCTCCACAGATAAACTCGTCCACGAACTAACGCTATCGCCGTATTTTTCGAGGAATTTATTCCAACCGTCATCAATGGTGAAAAGTAGTTTAGCAGGACGAGGGATATACATCTGACTCAATTACCTTATGGGCATCTTGCCAAAGAAACAGAAATTGCCAGATTCGTCAGCCCAGTTATCGGTGTGTTTATCCCAGGGTTCAAAGGAAACAGGGATTATTCCTAGCTCCGTATAGGTGATGAATTCATCGGCAGGCAGACTTTCAGTTATTCCCCCCTCAGTGTAGTCGTATCCAGCGTCATCGGCTTGGTCTTGGCGTTGTTTAAAACCCCTGATAATCGTGACTAGCGGCGGGTAATACTGCGTGTCGAGAAAAAATTGGGGGCCGAGTCGGAGGCAGTGGCGTATGGCTTCTTTTAGGGTGTCATAAAAAAATTCAGGCGGTCTGTCATCATCATTTTCGGGTGGGAGAGAGAGCATAAAACGTTTCGGATAAACAGGCGCTGTGGCACGTGAAGTGACGGGCAGCCTGCCTGATTTAACCGGTTTACGCTTTCTGGGAGATTTATTGCGAGCCATCGAGATGAATCCCTGAAAAAAATTAACCTACTGCAGAGTATAAAACAGTACTTAACTCATTAACATCCCCGAAGCAGCACCGCTGCGCCGCTCACGCGTAGCGTGCTACGTTCACTTAATTCTTTTTTTGCTTCCTGTATTTTTTCAATTTGAATTTTCGTGTATGCCATCAGGGGATCGTCATTGCTCTGTATCATCTTCCCTAAACTCATTTCGGCAACATTGAGCATGGCATTTAAATACCCATAGACTGCTTCATAGGAAATGATAGGCGCAATAGAACGGTAGTAGTGCAAGGCTCTTGTGGTGTCTTGCCCTTCTATTAATTGATAGCCGTTCGTGACCGCCCCGTTCACATTAAACAGATATGCTTTTTGTAATAGCGCATTTGAAGTCTTGGCGTTACTGATATAATTTTCTAAAAAACCATCATCAAATAGTTTTAAAAAAATGTTTTCTAATCCATCTATTTTTATTTGTTTCGGTGACGGGTGAGCGCAGATATCGGTATCTGAACCACAACCATAAATACGAAAATTCGGATTATCCTTTGTTCCTTTCATTAAACTGTCATAAATTTCATTCATTGGAATAGGTGTGGCTACAGTATGGTTAAAAGGCATTTCGCCACTTGTGTTTTTGGTTGGTTTTTCTACTATCACCATTCCCACCATACTCATCACAAGCTCTTTTTGCTCTATCTCAGAACCCATAAAATTACTATTAAACCCGCCCCGATTTAACGCACACCACATTAAATTTCCATAGTGAGTACAAGGGGTGATTTTCCCCGCTTTTTCCGCAGTTTGGACTACAGGTTTTCTCCCCATAGGTTCGCTTGCTATTGACTCTATCGAATCTATAATTCCCTCAGAAGCAAGCGTATTACCGACCGCAGTTTTTGCATTTTCACTAAAGGCACTCGCCATATCGACTAATATCCCTTTGGATAATTGGCAAGAATTAGCACTATATTCATTAAGTTTTTGGATTAAAGCCTGTAATTTTGATATTTCGCCACCCAAAACAGAATCCATTGCGTTAATTGCAAGCTGAAAAGCAAGCCCTACGGAGTTAGCTGCAATGTTTCTTAATAACTGAACAAATTCATCAGCATTGATGAAGCTAAAAGAACCTGAAAAGAAATCTATGCCAGAACAGCCCGCAGAAATTTTTGGCGTTGAAATGTTGATTGGTGATATTGTTCTTAGTTGGTTTCTAACGACAAATCCACCGCCAATATACCCATCACGGGTTACGCTCTGGTATGATCCACTTCCAGTTGAATTTGACATAGAGCCAAACATTTCATTGAGTTGCGAATTAATGTTATCCGCATAGGTGATAGATGGAGTCGCCAATATCACAACAAGCATCAGTCCTAAAAATGTTTTTTTCATTTTCATTTTTTTGTTCTCAAATTGTCTTTTTCAACGGCTTTGCGAATGTACTCAACAAACTTTTCAGGGTTGTTTAATACGCCTTCTGGCATTTCTTCAAGTAGTCTACTGTCTATGTAGCCGTTGTCGTTGAAAGGTCTTGTGCTGGCGTATTCCTGCTCTGTTATTCCCCCCGCATCTTTGGCGACGAGTATTATCCTGTCTCTTAGAGTACTACCGCTAATCGCGCTGAATGAAAGTATCTTTATTTCTTTAGGCGGGATAGCTAAAGCCAGTGCCGGAACATTGGTGATCCCAAGTTTTTTTGCTTGACCGCTATCAATCCGAGAGGCTTCAAAAATATTATTTTTTAATTGGCTTCCGTCTGTAATGGTCAACAAATTCTGTAGAAGATCTAAGCGGCATTTTTTAGTTCATGATATTTTTGATGTGGCGTTAAATAACCAATCGTTGAATGGCGTCGATAATAATTGTAAAACTGAATATAATTTTCAACTTCACAGACAACAGATTGATGATTCATAAACGATAAACGGTTAAGTCTTTCTGTCTTTAAACTCCTAAAAAATCTTTCCATCACGGCATTATCGAGGCAATTACCTCGCCGACTCATGCTTTGAGTTATTTTCCGTTCAAAGAGGTGCGCCCTAAACTCCTCCGATGAATATTGGCAACCTTGATCTGAATGGAACATCAAACTTGTCGTATCCGGTAATTGCCGTTCAATTGCGTTATCTAAGGCTTCTTTCACTAATTTCGAATCCGGTTTTGTTGATAAGGCATAACCAATAATTTCTTTGGTGGCTAAATCCAACACACAGGCTAAATAGCTCCACCCATAGTGATGTCTAATATACGTGATATCCCCGACATAATAGTGATTATGCTGTTCAGGGGAAAATTGTCGTTTAAGCAAATTAGGGGCATATCGATGTTCGTTACCCGATGAGTGATAGTAGTGCTTTTTCGTTGGTCTAATTGCAACTAATTGATTTAATTTCATGATGTTCGATATTTTATAAGTGCCAATTTGGTGCCCTAAACCCTTTAACTCGGCTTGAATACGTCTTTTGCCATAAATTTGACCCGATGTATAAAAAATACGTTTGATTTCGCCACACAGTCTTTCATTTTCAACTGTCGGTATTTTCGTTTCATAATAAAAACTACTGCTGCTTACTTCAAAAAGATGGCATAACTCAGTGACCGTAAAATTGGGGTACATGATTTTCAGTTGCTTCACGATTTTGAGTTTTGATTGTCGAGGATGAAGTAAGCCGCGGCTTTTTTTAATATGTCATTATCCCTCTGAGCACGCTTAAGTTGAACTTCTAATTCTTGTATGCGCTGTTGCTCGGGTGTTAACGCTTTTGATTTTACAGGCGTATTCCCATTTAACTCGGCAAGATATTGTTGCTTCCATCGTGATACGGCAGATTTACCCGCACCGGATATTTTTTCAACTTGGATATTGCTATATCCACCTTCAACCATGAGTTTTGCATATTCCAGTTTTTGCTTTCCGCTAAAGGTTACTTTTACTTTTCGGGTCATATTTATACCTATAAGATTTTGCTTAATTATAAGCTATAAATCTCTACAGTTTTATTAGACCACTACAGTCAATAGATACAGGGATGATTGAAATCCCTGATTCTGTCTTAATAGCTCTTAATACCTCAACTTGCTTTTCGCACAATGAGCAACCTCTCCCCTTAAAGAAAAAGAAGATTCCCGCTTTTTTTGCGATAGTTTGTAGAACTTCTGTTTTTTTTTCTTCTGCGACACGGGATTGTTCCAGAGCAGCAAATGAAGATGTAGAACGCCTGTTGTTTTCATCGATGATAGGATCGGTGCTGGTTACGATTCTGGCAGTATCAGCGTACTTATTTGCCTTATCCAGCATAATCCTTTGAGCATAATAGTACCGCCTAACGTTTGTTGGTGTAGGATCATCTATTGCCTCATCACGGATTCTCTGTATGTTTTCTCTATACCACTTGACAGACCCTTTTTTTACTACAGGCTTTGGCTCTGGTTTAGGCTTTTGTTCGGGTTTAGGTTTTAGCTCTGGCTTTGGATTAGGTTTTAACTCTGGCTTAGGCTTTTTCTCCGCTTCTATCTTTTCATTGTAAAAAAACCAACCTTCATTTTTTTTCTCTATCTCTTTTACGCCACCACCTGTTACCTTCCCCCCTCTATCGATAACGCTGATTTCCTCATCAGTTTTGCTGTTTTCGTATGCAAATGAGTAAGGTAGTGTAAACATACTAGCGATGAACAGAGAAGTGAAAGTTGATTTTTTCTTATTCATTTTCAAACATTCTCGCTGTATATGATGTTGCTTATCAATTCCGTTAAAAACAGTTTGTTTTTGTTGTCGTGTAAACGTGCGGCTTTCAAAGATTCACCCAACTTGTTGTTTTTGGTGTACATAGCTTTCGTTACATAGTTTTTCGAGTATTTCAGTTCGTGGCAGACTTGTTCCAGCGTCATAGTTCGCCCGTAGTTCATAATAAGAAGATTTAGGTTAATATATGCCGAAATTTCTATGTCAGAGCAAAATGGCGTTAATACATCAAAAGGGCGTATTTTATTTAGATCTTTGCAGATATATGTTTTCATGTTCGTCTCTGTGAAGTGGGAATCTTGATCTTTTCGGGCTGAGAGCAGTCAATTTTTTATAACCTCGGTGTGTTTTTGTATTTTATCAATTTAAAATTGTTATTTTTTTCATTTGGTCAGAGATTTAGTGCAAAAAAAGCCCCCGTGAAGGAGGCTGTAAAGCAGGGAATCAACAACAACGGCGTTAAATCAAAACATAGTTGTTTTGGATCAAAGCGTATTGTTGATATATTTCTCGCAATAATTGATGATAGTCTCTTCAATTTGGTTGAAGTCTGTTATCATCACAAAGTTTGACGTAAACTGTTTAATCATTTTTTCTGTAATTTCTTTGTTTTTTTCTGAAGGTAGAAAGATTAATGAAATCACTTCAATGCCTTGAGATTTTGCGGTTTCATATGACTTTTTCGCAACCGAAACATCGTTAGGCTCACCATCAGTAATCACAAAGATAATTTTCTTTTTTTGTTTAGCGAGGCTTGTTTCTGTTATTACAGGAATCAGGGCTTCTCCTAGTGGAGTTCCTCCTTGCGCTGCTAAACTGTAGTGGTCTAATAAAACTGTAGAGATTTATAGCTTATAATTAAGCAAAATCTTATAGGTATAAATATGACCCGAAAAGTAAAAGTAACCTTTAGCGGAAAGCAAAAACTGGAATATGCAAAACTCATGGTTGAAGGTGGATATAGCAATATCCAAGTTGAAAAAATATCCGGTGCGGGTAAATCTGCCGTATCACGATGGAAGCAACAATATCTTGCCGAGTTAAATGGGAATACGCCTGTAAAATCAAAAGCGTTAACACCCGAGCAACAGCGCATACAAGAATTAGAAGTTCAACTTAAGCGTGCTCAGAGGGATAATGACATATTAAAAAAAGCCGCGGCTTACTTCATCCTCGACAATCAAAACTCAAAATCGTGAAGCAACTGAAAATCATGTACCCCAATTTTACGGTCACTGAGTTATGCCATCTTTTTGAAGTAAGCAGCAGTAGTTTTTATTATGAAACGAAAATACCGACAGTTGAAAATGAAAGACTGTGTGGCGAAATCAAACGTATTTTTTATACATCGGGTCAAATTTATGGCAAAAGACGTATTCAAGTCGAGTTAAAGGGTTTAGGGCACCAAATTGGCACTTATAAAATATCGAACATCATGAAATTAAATCAATTAGTTGCAATTAGACCAACGAAAAAGCACTACTATCACTCATCGGGTAACGAACATCGATATGCCCCTAATTTGCTTAAACGACAATTTTCCCCTGAACAGCATAATCACTATTATGTCGGGGATATCACGTATATTAGACATCACTATGGGTGGAGCTATTTAGCCTGTGTGTTGGATTTAGCCACCAAAGAAATTATTGGTTATGCCTTATCAACAAAACCGGATTCGAAATTAGTGAAAGAAGCCTTAGATAACGCAATTGAACGGCAATTACCGGATACGACAAGTTTGATGTTCCATTCAGATCAAGGTTGCCAATATTCATCGGAGGAGTTTAGGGCGCACCTCTTTGAACGGAAAATAACTCAAAGCATGAGTCGGCGAGGTAATTGCCTCGATAATGCCGTGATGGAAAGATTTTTTAGGAGTTTAAAGACAGAAAGACTTAACCGTTTATCGTTTATGAATCATCAATCTGTTGTCTGTGAAGTTGAAAATTATATTCAGTTTTACAATTATTATCGACGCCATTCAACGATTGGTTATTTAACGCCACATCAAAAATATCATGAACTAAAAAATGCCGCTTAGATCTTCTACAGAATTTGTTGACCATTACATTACCGGACGGCCTTTCGCCAACAGATAAGCATTTTCGTGGCTGTGCCCTAAAAACCCAGTTTTTGACGTATAGCGTTTCTTGAAAACGAGATGACCCACAATACGGAAGCCGGATTTTTTCCACGCATCAACAAATTTTTCAACCCGATTCCAGCCGTAAAAACTGACCATCAGACTATTGGGCTTCAATACACGAAACATTTGTTGACAGGCTGGCAATAACCAGTCGTCGTTTTTATCGTTGGCAATTGATCGCCCTGACCTGTCGGTATAATCAACCAGATATGGTGGGTCAGTTAAAATAAAATCGATTGCATTATCAGGAAAAGTTGACATAATTTTCTGGCTGTCGCCTTGTATAAATCGGGACATGGTCGTGTCTCCTATTTAGTGGGACAGCAGGAGGTGACCCCATGTCACCGTTCCCTTACTGCCCGATGTCACGAAGCCATTGACCATTTGGGGTCAAGTGGCTTTCGTGGAATACCGGAGCCATGTATGGCGAGGATATGCCGCGAAAGCCACTTGAAGGCTTGCCGTCCCCTAAAAATGGGCGAATGGCAAGCTGGCATCGGGCAGTAAGGGAAATCCTTCAAATTTTAAATTAATGCGATGGATAAATCTGATTTACAGGCGGAATTCAATTTATTTAAGCGATACGCTTTTTTTCACTATGCTTCTGACATCCCGTAGGGAAACATCAGCGGAGCCGCCATTAGCGGCGACATCCTTATTTTTATGAATAGCTACAGTATTTTGCTTGTTTTTCTGTGAAAAGAATAGGAGTGAGTAATCATCTTTCCAGTGTTATCTTCAAATTAAGATAAAGTTCTTCTGCCATGTCGTGCAAATCTTCGCACTCATCTGCACAATCATCCAGATTAAGTTGATTGAGCTTATCTAAGAGTATTAATGTTTGGCTTTTGATAAAACCCGCCATATTGAGGGCTGATAGTTCTTGTTTGTTCATCGTTTGTTAAAAGAATTAATACATTAATGAGAGAGTTGATATCGCCAATTATCTTTTCAGATTTGATAACATAGCAGACACATTTTTTTCAGAAGAAAGTTCATTAGTCGCCTCATGCTTAAGTTCTACAGATTGACTGATTTTTTCTCTGCCTGTTGTCTGCTCTAAAATTGAATAAAAATTATTAATATCAAACTCTTTAGAATAGAAAGTACTAATCAATCCTAACAAACGACTATCAATCTCGGATAAGGCCGCCGCCGTTATTATTGCCTGACGATAAAAATCGCCTTTCAGTTGACTAGGTAAGTTTTCAATAAAGTCAATGGCCTTTTTATCCTGTTGATATATTGAAGGATGAAGGTAAGCAGTGATTTTTTT
Source organism: Arsenophonus nasoniae (assembly GCF_004768525.1). Classification (NCBI taxonomy): domain Bacteria; kingdom Pseudomonadati; phylum Pseudomonadota; class Gammaproteobacteria; order Enterobacterales; family Morganellaceae; genus Arsenophonus; species Arsenophonus nasoniae. The sequence goes on along the minus strand of NZ_CP038620.1, from coordinate 100,441 downwards.
TCGACTATTATTCATAAAGTTTTAACCTTATTCAGTTAAGACAAAGCAATCGCTTTAACTAAGGCTAATTGCGGTTCAAAAATTTTCTCTACCTTATGATTTTTAAAATAATCGTTAACATAAGAATAAATAATTTCAGCCCCCCCACCTGTTAAATAAATTCGATTAATATTATTAATTTTCTCAATCTCAGAGATAACTCTGTCCGCTAAATTTTTAGAACCTTCAATCACAACTTCAGTAATATGCGTGATTTTTTTCGGGTCATTAATGACTTTTTTTAATAACGCCATATTATTCACATTTTTAATAACTTCATCGGCAATGTAATAACTACTCGGTGATGAGGCAAGATAAAGTGCATTGATAACAGATTTAGTCAGTTTTGATACGCCTATTTCAGAATTACCTTTAATCTCTGAAATATTATCTAACAGACCTTGAATTACCGCGCAATCTAATGTTGTGCCACCTAAATCAACAATTAAGCTTCGTTCTAAAGAAGAAATATTATCTTTTATTAATACTTCTCTCACTGCAGGAATAGACTCAGGCATCACCATCACGTTAACGATGTTAAAGTTTTCCCCTTTATTTAGATTAACTTTCCTTAAAATATTTTCTTTTTTTCGCTGAATGTTTTTTTCGTTAATTTGCGCATCTTCCGTAAAGAATTCAGTAACAGGAAGCGTCACAGTCAACTCAATATCTTGGGGGAGTAAACCCGAAGTTAAAAGCGCATGGTGAATGGCGAGTCGGTTAAGCGCGCTGTATTGATAGGACACGTGCGTGGTTTCAATAACAGAACTACTCCCGATATCGAAAGTATATTTTTTATCGTCAACTAAATAATTGAATACGGGATTATTACTCAATATCTCAGTATTCCAACCTTCTTTAAAGCTATTTGGTGATATATGTGTCACTATTTTTTCATTTTCTAGCTAGGCTAATTTAACGCTAGTAGAACCATCATCACAGGCAATTTTCAACATAAATAAAACTCAATAAGAGTGATTATATTTGCACAACTTAACTCAAAACGAGTTAAATTTCAAATAAAAACTCATTATGAGTGTCAATAAAAATAAAATTAAACATAAATAAGCAAATGTAGAGCATTAACCAACTCAAATTGAAACAAAAAATAACAAAACCTCAAATTGAGACCACACAAGAAAAGATATGCTTTTTATCATATTAAGATAATAACAATCTTGCTCACTTTGAGATTATTGTCTTTGGTTATATCTTTTTCTTGTTTCGCCGCGCTAAACGTTGCAGATTATCCTCAACATCCGCTTGGGTAACTTCTCCGACTATCTGACCGTCTTTGTCATAACGAAACGCGCCTAACTGAATGAGTCCGCGATAATCAGCGTGATGACCAATACTGCCTAAACAGGCTCTCAAACGCCTTCTGGCTATCGGTAAACACTTATCCTTAACCTCTTGCCACATATCCTGCTGGATACCAATTTTCATTGGGCATAACTTGCCATCAGGGAAAAGATAAGGCCAAAACGTGGTTATCTGTGAGATGGCTTCTTCTAACGGCAATCGATTTTTTGGCGGAGTCGGTGGTTTTGGTGTTTTAACCTTCACTGCCTGTTTAGGTTTAACGACAGGTTTCTTGGGTTGCTGTTTTGCTACTTTGGGAAGATGAGGCTTTTTTACCTGTTTTTTGGGCACAGCATTCACCCATACCTTTTTACCGTAAGCAGGGGTACTTGAAGTCTGTTCTTCTGGTGAAGCCTTTCTAGGGCGATTGAGGTTTAATTTCTGGCGTTCTTTCATGATTCAATCTTTAAACAGGGTGCTCATTTCAGCATCAGTAAGCCCTGTTGATAGTTTCACAATATCTCTTTCTACGCCTTTATCAAGAAGTTGGCGCGCTATCTTCATCGAAGCCTGTTTTTCACCCTTCTGCATACCCTCTTGAATGCCTTCAATTTTACCTTCTTGGCGACCTTCGGCTTTACCTTGTTGCATACCTTGTTGCATACCTTTCTTGATTCCAATTTCTTCAATCTGTTGAGCAATAGTCATAAGTGCGCCTTCGTGTTTCTCTGATTGTTTGGCTATCTCGGTGATAAATTCCATGGGCTTTTGTGCGTTACCTTCTTGGATGAGATAGTTAAACATGGTGATAACTTGATTATCGGTATAATAATTATACGACAACAATTTAACAATGCTATCCAGTAGCTCGGTCATATCCCTTCTGCGAATGTGCTTTTGGAGTAACTCAAGCAACGCTATTCGCTTGTGTTGCATAATCTCACCATCATCAAGTGTGGTGACATCGGCTAACTTAAAAGGATTGGTGTAGATACGTTCTGCTAGTTTCCTGTCTTCAAAGCAATCAAGCCAATCAGTGCTATAGGGGTGAGGACTCTGTTCACCACAATAAAATAACATTGGGAAAACTAACGGTAATTGCTTGTGTCCGGCTTCTAGGTGCTTCTGCATGGCAGCAAGGCTATAACGCATTAATCGCCATGCAATGAGCTTATCAGGAGTGGATTGGTGCTCAATTAATATATAGATATATCCGCTTCCCTTTGAGATACTGACTGAATAGAGAATATCACTCTGGTAATTTTTCATCTCACTATCGATAAAAGAGCCAGATTCCACTTTTAGGCTCTCTAAGTCGCATAGTGCTTTAATCTCATCCGGTAGCCAGACATCAAAGAAGTCTTTTGCCGTCTCTTTTTCGCTTAGAAATTGTTTAAACACAGCATCGTGTGGGGTTGGGGTGAATTTTTTATTCATCTTGTAATGTTCGCTTTTAACTTAGAAAAATATCAATGAAGAGAGTTTGAAGGACAAGGTAAAAAGACCTTATCAGCCATAATCTCTTTGCTCACTTCCTCAAAATCATCAACATCAATCACATAGATTGTTGATGAATTCTTTGGTACAAAGTAAAAATTAACGGGAGAGAGGGAAAGCTCATTAAAATTAATGTAACTCACCTCTCCGACTTCCAGAAATGTTGATAATCCCTTATCAATACAGTAATCGGCTGCTTCATCGTAAGTATCAAAAAGTTGTGAAGAATGCTGATTATTAATATCAAATACCAAAAACGGTTTAGCTACAAAAGCATTGTCTTTACGTTTGATGTTTAACTTTTTCAAACTGCGGGTTTTACTCATCTCATATTTTCACTGTTTACATAACAAATTGCATCATAACAAACGAAAGCGCTATATTGAATGAGCAATCTTTTCACTACATGACATTAATTTTTTAACAATTGCTCCGGATTGACGATGATCTGACAGACGTACTGTCCTACACTGGGAGCTTACGCATTTGATGACAGACCCTAGCAAGAAGCTTTTATCAAACGTACAATCAAACCCTAAAATAGCCTTTTCAAAAAGAATTGCTCTAAACAGGAATTATAGTGAATAAACAACAGCTTGCGGCAAAAATATGGGAATCTGCCAACCAGATGCGCTCTAAAATTGAAGCCAACGAATACAAAGACTACATACTCGGCTTTATCTTCTACAAGTATCTAAGCGACCAGTTGGTGCAGTTTGTCACCAGACAGGGAATGACGCCCGAAGACATCAAAGCGCTCAATGAAAAAGACGCTGACACCGTTAAATACGTACAAAGCAACTTGGGCTACTTTATTGCCTACGATAATCTGTTTTCTACATGGATTGATCCAACATCCGAATTTGATGAATCTAACGTGCGTGATGCGCTCTCGGCCTTTAGCCGTTTGATTTCGCCAACTTACAAAAAACTGTTTGAAGGCATTTTTACCACACTGGAAACAGGTTTAAGCAAACTGGGTGAAAGTGCAGGCAAACGCACCAAAGCCATCAGCGACTTACTACACCTGATCAAAAGCATCCCCATGAATGGCAATCAAGGGTATGACGTACTGGGCTACATTTACGAATACCTGATTGAAAAATTTGCTGCCAATGCAGGTAAAAAAGCCGGTGAGTTTTACACGCCTCATGAAGTTTCGGTACTTATGTCGAACATCATCGCTCATGAGTTAAAACACAAAGATACCATCAAAATTTACGACCCCACTTCCGGCTCTGGATCGTTGCTGATCAATATCGGTGAGGCATTCGAGAAATACGCGAAAAATAAAGACTGTATTACCTATTACGCTCAAGAGTTAAAAGCCAATACCTACAACCTAACCCGTATGAACCTCATCATGCGCGGTATTAAAGCTAGCAACATTAAAACCCGAAATGGCGACACCCTAGAAGACGATTGGCCGTATTTTGATGACAGCGACCCGCAAGGCTCATACTACGCCTTGCATGTCGATGCCGTGGTGTCCAACCCCCCTTACTCACAAAACTGGGACCCCAGCTTTAAAGAAAGCGATCCACGCTATTCACGTTTTGGCCTGGCACCTAAAACCAAAGCCGATTTTGCTTTTTTGCTACACGATCTCTACCATCTAAAACCTGATGGCATTATGGCTATCGTACTACCTCATGGTGTTTTGTTCCGTGGCGGTGAAGAAGGTAAAATTCGCAAGCAACTCATTGAACAGAATCACATTGACACGATTATCGGTTTGCCAGCTAATATCTTTTTTGGTACTGGCATTCCCACGGTGATTTTGACACTCAAGCAAAAACGCCAAAACAACGATATATTGGTGGTCGATGCCTCTAAACATTTTATAAAAGATAGCAAAAACAACAAACTGCAAGCCAGTGATATCAAGCGCATTACTGATGCGGTGATTAACCGCGAAAGTATCGACAAGTTCTCGCAACTGGTGAGCAAACAAACCCTGCGCGACAACGGTTACAACCTCAACATATCGCGCTATGTGGATTCCTTTGCGACAGCAGAAAGCTGGGATTTACACGCCACCATGCTCGGCGGTATTCCCAATAGCGAAATTGCCGAGCTACACAATTTTTGGCAAGCGTTTCCGCAATTGCACGGCGCTCTGTTTACACCAAAATCCGCCGCTTATAGTGAACTACACATTGACAAACAAGCTGTTAACACCTGTATTAGTGAGCACCCTCAAGTGCTAGCGTTTATCAGCGCCTATCACCATGCTTTTAATGGCCTTGATGACCTTCTAAACCGCCAGTTAATTCAAAATTGGGAAAACGTACCACGTAACCAGCAAGAGGAGGTATTAAGTACCGAGTTATTTACTCGCTTAGCTCCCATAGCCTTAATCGACAGATACCAAGCTTATCAATTTTTGAGTAACCAATGGCAAATTATCAGCGCTGATCTAGAAATGATGCAAACCGAAGAGTTTGCCGTCACCAAACAAGTTGACCCCAACATGGTTATTAAGAAGAAAAATGGCCAAGACATAGAAGTTCAGGAGGGTTGGAAAGGTCACATACTGCCGTTTGATTTAGTTCAACAAACCTATTTGAGTGATGACTTACAAGCATTGAAAGATCAAGAAACTCGCCTAGCGGAAATCGCCAACGAGTTGGAAGAAATTCTAGAATCACTAAGTGAAGAAGAAAAAGAACAAGATACGGTTAAAGAAAGCAAAGACGGCTTTGCTAATGTCGAAGTCGGTAAAGCTGCCAAAGTGTTCTTAAAAGAGCAAAAAGATCTTAAAGCTAAATTTGCCGAAGACAGCTATGAAGCAAAAGTCATTCGCGCGAACACATTAATTGATGAAGAAAAAGCCCTGAAAAAAACGATCAAAGATGCCACTACTGCCCTGCACTTAAAAACCAAAACCACCATTGAAGCCTTCAGTGATGAACAAGTGAATAATCTACTGCACTTGAAATGGATTACACCGCTGTGCAATGAACTTGCGGCGATGCCAAACACAGTAATTACCCAGCTCACCAGACAAGTGCAAGCCCTTGCCGAAAAATACGCCGTGACCTATTCGCAAGTGGCGAATGAAATAAAAACCACCGAGCAAGAACTGGCACAAATGATGGGTGAACTCACTGGCAACGAATTTGATATGCAGGGCTTAACCGAACTTACCAACTTATTGAAGGGTGAATAAGATGAGTATGGATAATAAAGTGCCTGAGGTTCGGTTTAAGGGGTTTAGTGAGGAGTGGGAGGAAAAGGGACTGGGCGAGGTGTTTACTTATGAGAGACCTGATAATTACATTGTTAAATCATCTGTATATTCTGATGAGTATCATACACCAGTACTAACTGCTAACAAGGGGTTTCTTCTTGGCTATACTCATGAGAAATCGACATATAATGATCCGAGTATTATTTTTGATGATTTTACTCTTGACTGTAAATTTGTTGATTTCCCTTATATGGTAAAATCGTCAGCGATTAAAATTCTTACGGTAAAAAACAGTAGAGAAGATGACCTTATATTCGCATTTCATTTACTGAATACCGCACAAATTGAGGTAATGGGGCATGCCCGACACTATATAAGTGTTGTACAAAATACAAAAGTAAGTATACCTAAGAAAAATGAACAAATCATGATCAGCAACTACTTCCAAAAGCTCGATAGCCTAATCAATCAGCACCAACAAAAGCATGACAAACTCAACAACATTAAAAAAGCCATGTTAGAAAAAATGTTTCCTAAACAAGGTGAAACCATACCTGAAATCCGCTTTAAAGGGTTTAGTAGGGAGTGGGATGAGATCAGCTTGCTTGATAGCATTGAACGGATTATTGACTTTCGAGGCCGCACGCCTAAAAAGCTAGGCTTAGATTGGAGCTCTTCAGGGCACAGAGCGCTGTCGGCTTTAAATGTTAAGCAAGGCTATATTGATTTTTCAATTGATCCGCATTTCGGTGATCAAGAGCTGTATGATAAATGGATGAGTGGTTCTGAACTCCATCAGGGCCAAGTGCTTTTTACTACAGAAGCGCCAATGGGCAATGTGGCTCAAGTTCCTAATACTGATAAATACATTTTAAGTCAGAGAACAATCGCTTTTATAGTTAAATATGGAATTATTGCGGAAGATTTCCTGGCAGTTTTACTTAGAAGTTCTAAAGTGTTTCGAGAGCTTTCTGCACTATCTAGTGGTGGTACCGCTAAAGGGGTAAGTCAAAAAGTTTTAGCTAATCTAAACGTTTCTATACCCACTGATTTGGTCGAACAGTCTGCCATCGGCAACTACTTCCAAAAGCTCGACGCATTAATCAACCAGCACCAGCAACAAATCACTAAACTCAATAATATCAAGCAGGCCTGCTTGAGCAAAATGTTTGTCTAGGAGTAAGTATGACCACCTTTAAAACTGAAGCACAATTTGAGCAGGCCTTTATTGAGGTACTTACCCAAAAGGGTTGGGAACCAGAGATTCTAAAAAACAAAACTGAAGCGGAGTTATTGCATAACTGGGCAACCATTTTGTTTGAAAACAACCGCCAACAAGACAGATTAAACGATGTGCCGTTAACTGACACCGAAATGCAGCAAATTATTGAGCAAATCAAAGAACTGAAAACGCCGCTCAAACTCAACGGGTTAATTAATGGTAAAACCGTCGCCATTAAACGCGACAACCCTGCCGATACCTTGCATCTTGGCAAAGAAATCAGCTTAAAAATATACGATCGCCAAGAAATCGCCGCAGGACAAAGCCGCTACCAAATTGTTCAGCAGCCCAAATTTGAACGCGGGAGCCCTTTGCGTAACGACCGACGTGGCGATGTACTATTACTGATCAATGGTATGCCAGTGATCCATGTCGAGCTAAAGCGTAGCGGTATTCCGGTTAGCCAAGCAGTGAACCAAATTGAAAAGTACAGCGCAGAGGGCATATTCAGTGGTTTGTTTTCGCTTATCCAAGTATTTGTGGCTGTGGAGCCAAACGAGACCAAATACTTTTCCAACCCCGGGCTAGACGGCAAGTTTAACCCCGACTATCAGTTTAACTGGGCCGATTTTAATAACGAACCCATGAACTATTGGAAAGACATCGCCTCTACCTTGCTTTCTATCCCTATGGCGCACCAGTTGATTGGTTTTTATACCGTCGCCGACGATACCGATGGCGTGCTTAAAGTTATGCGCAGTTATCAGTATTACGCCGCCAATGCGATATCTGACAAAGTGGCTAAAACCAACTGGCAGCAACTGGGTAGCGCTGCCAATAACCCTGATCGTCTCGGGGGCTATGTGTGGCATACTACCGGTTCGGGCAAAACCATGACTAGTTTTAAATCGGCACAGTTAATTGCACAATCGAAAGATGCCGATAAAGTGATTTTTTTAATGGACAGGATTGAGCTGGGTACCCAGTCGCTGACGGAATATCGCAATTTTGCTAGCGATAGCGAAGACGTACAAACTACTGAAAATACTCACGTACTGCTCACCAAATTAAAAAGCACCAACACCTCCAACACCTTGATTGTTAGCTCCATTCAAAAAATGAGTAATATTTTTGAAGAGGTAGACAATCAAGGCACAGCCACAAACTCTGCAGATATTGAAAAAATACGAGCTAAGCGCTTGGTGTTTATTATTGATGAAGCGCATCGCTCAACCTTTGGCGATATGCTGATTAAGATTAAGCATACTTTTCCACGCGCCTTATTTTTTGGTTTTACAGGTACACCTATTCAGGAAGAAAACGAAAAAAAAGGCAATACCACCAGTACTGTATTTGGCAACGAGCTACACCGCTATAGCATAGCAGATGGTATACGTGATGGTAACGTTTTGGGCTTTGATCCTTACAAAGTGCCTACCTTTAGAGATAGTGACCTAAGGAAAGAAGTTGCATTAGAACAAGCCAAAGCTGGTTCGGTTGCTGATGCGATGGCGGATCCAGCTAAAAAGAAAAAATTTAATCACTTTATAAAAGATGTACCTATGGCTGGCTACAAAGATGCCACAGGCAAATACCACAAAGGCATTGAAGACTATGTACCTAAAAGCCAATATTTAACTGTCACCCACCAGGAAAAAGTCGTTAGTGACATCTTAGATAAATGGGATGTGCTCAGCCAAAGCAATAAATTTCACGCGATTTTAGCCACGAATAGTATCGCTGAAGCGATTGACTATTACCGGCGTTTAAAAGCGGCTAAACCTGAGCTAAAAATCTCAGCCTTATTTGATCCTAATATTGATAACGACGGCAGTGGCGACCATGGCTCCACCTTTAAAGGTGATGGCTTAGACGAAATTATGGCCGACTATAACGCGCGTTACGGTCAGGATTTTGATTTTGCGCGCCATGCAGCTTTTAAAAAAGATGTAGCCAAGCGGCTTGCCCACAAAAAGCCTTACGAGCGCATTCATACCGATCCTTCGAAGCAATTAGATTTACTGATTGTAGTGGATCAAATGCTCACGGGTTTTGACTCTAAATGGCTTAATACCTTGTATTTAGACAAGGTAATTAAATACCAACATATAATTCAAGCATTCTCACGCACCAATCGCTTGTTTGGTCCTGATAAACCCCACGGCATCATTCGTTATTATCGCTATCCACATACCATGGAGCAGCACATTAATGCTGCGGTAAAACTCTATTCCGGCGATAAGCCTATCGGCTTGTTTGTTGACAAGTTAGAAAGCAATATTAAAGCCATGAATGAATTAGTGGATAACATTTCCGAGCTGTTTGTTAGCACCAGTGTTGAGAATTTTGAAAAACTACCAGACGATATAGAAGCCTGTGCCCAATTTGCCAAGTTGTTTAACACCTTTAGCCAGCACCTGGAAGCGGCTAAAGTACAAGGTTTGCATTGGGAACAGTCGGTCTATTCCTTTACTGAAAATGATGTAGAACATGAGGTAACGTTGGCTATAGACGAACAAACTTACCTGAGCCTGGCCCTGCGCTATAAAGAGTTAGTAGGCAAAGGTGATCACGATGTTGCAGGTGGCAGCGATGTGCCTTTTGATATCAGTGGTTATTTAACTGAGATAGATACCGGCAAAATCGATGCCGACTATATGAACAGCCGCTTTGATAAATATTTAAAAGAGCTGAACAAACACCAAAACCCTGCGAGCATTGAATCCACATTAAATGAACTGCACAAGTCGTTTGCAACGCTCACCCAAATTGAGCAAAAGTACGCCAAACTCTTCTTGCACGACTTGCAGCGCGGCGATGTGCAGCTAGTTGAAGGCCATACTTTCAGAGACTACATCAACATCTACAAAGATAACGCTGAAAACGCACAATTAAACGCCGTTGTTAATGCTCTTGGTTTAGATAAAGAACTACTCATAGCATTAATGGTTAATAGTGTTAATGAGAAAAACCTAAACGATTTTGGTCGCTTCGACGCATTAAAAGAATCGGTAGATAAGGTGAAAGCAAAAGTCTATTTTGAAAAACAAGATGGCGTAACCATATCTCTATTTAAATTGAATATACGCATTGATCTGTTTTTAAAGCAGTTTATTTGTAGTAGCTCAGACTTGAGCTGACAGCTACTGTAGTGGTCAAGAACGTAGCACGCTACTTTTTACCTGCGCCCAGGCAGGCAAACAGGCAACGGAATTGTTGTCAGAAAGACTGCATAACATGGAAAAAAAACGATGGTTACGCAGCTAGACGCAGGGTAAATGTGTCTAAAATTAGGAAATTAGGTTAGAAATCACACTATCTGAGGAAATGTTAACTGACCCCAAACACAATAAATCGATTCTCTCTCCTTTTTGCAATAATCGATGGCTTTTGCTCCTCACTTTAAAAGCGATTCAATTTCCTAACCATCAAGTGGATCAGTTTTGCATGATCGGTGACAGGGTTATGGGTTTGATTTTTTTCGCCGTGCTAAACGTTGCAAATTATCCTCAACATCGGCTTGGTTGACTTCTCCGACTATCTGACCTTCTTTGTCATAACGAAACACGCCTAACTGGATAAGTGCGCGATAATCAGCATGATGACAAATACTGCCTAGACAGGCTCTTAAACGCCTTCTGGCTATTGGTAAGCTCTTTTCTTTCACTTCCTGCCACATATCTTGCTGTATACCTACTTTCATTGGACGTAATTGATTTTCAGGAAATAGATTAGGCCAAAACGTGGTTATCTGGGAAATAGCCTCATCTAACGGCAATCGCTTTTTGGGCGGTGTAGGTGGTTTTGGAATTTTAACCTTCACTTCCTGTTTAGGTTTTTCAACCAGCTTCTTGGGCTGCTGTTTTACTACCTTTTGGGGCTTTGGTTTTTTTGCCTGTTTTTTGCGCGCAGGATTTACCCAGACCTTTTTACCGTAAACAGAGGTACTTGAGGTCTGCTCTTCTGGTGAAGCTTTTTTAGGACGATTGAGGGTTAATTTCTGGCGTTCAGTCATGACTTAATCTTTAAACAGGTTGATCATTTCATCATCATTTAAGCCCGTAAATTTCATCACAGATTGTCTGTCCATACCACTTTCGAGCATTTGGCGCGCTATCTTCATCGATGCATGTTTTTCGCCCTTTTGCACCCCATTTTGTTCACCAATTTGAATACCCTTTTGAATTCCTTCTTGAATTCCTTCAATTTTACCTTGTTGTATGCCTTTCTTAATTCCAATTTCTTCAATCTGTTGAGCAATAGTCATAAGTGCTCCTTCGTGTTTCTCTGATTGTTTAGCTATCCCAGTGATAAATTCCATTGGCTTTTTGGCGTTACCTTCTTGAATGAGATAGTTAAACATCGTGATGACTTGATTATCGGTATAATAATTATACGACAACAGTTTAACAATACTATCCAGTAATTCTGTCATATCCCTTCTGCGAATGTGTTTTTGCAGCAATTCTAATAGCGCCATTCGCTTGTGTTGCATGATTTCACCATCATGAACGTAGCACGCTACGCGTGAGCGGCGCAGCGGTGCTGCTTCGGGGATGTTAATGAGTTAAGTACTGTTTTATACTCTGCAGTAGGTTAATTTTTTTCAGGGATTCATCTCGATGGCTCGCAATAAATCTCCCAGAAAGCGTAAACCGGTTAAATCAGGCAGGCTGCCCGTCACTTCACGTGCCACAGCGCCTGTTTATCCGAAACGTTTTATGCTCTCTCTCCCACCCGAAAATGATGATGACAGACCGCCTGAATTTTTTTATGACACCCTAAAAGAAGCCATACGCCACTGCCTCCGACTCGGCCCCCAATTTTTTCTCGACACGCAGTATTACCCGCCGCTAGTCACGATTATCAGGGGTTTTAAACAACGCCAAGACCAAGCCGATGACGCTGGATACGACTACACTGAGGGGGGAATAACTGAAAGTCTGCCTGCCGATGAATTCATCACCTATACGGAGCTAGGAATAATCCCTGTTTCCTTTGAACCCTGGGATAAACACACCGATAACTGGGCTGACGAATCTGGCAATTTCTGTTTCTTTGGCAAGATGCCCATAAGGTAATTGAGTCAGATGTATATCCCTCGTCCTGCTAAACTACTTTTCACCATTGATGACGGTTGGAATAAATTCCTCGAAAAATACGGCGATAGCGTTAGTTCGTGGACGAGTTTATCTGTGGAGCGCATGCTTGCCTGCGGCACTTGTGCCATGGGTGTCCGGCGCTATTGTTGCGCTTCGTCTGATTGTTCTCACAGCCGTTTTTTCTGCCAAAGCTGTAAGTCAAAAGCCTGCAGTTCATGTGGCTTTAAAGCCACCGAGCAGTGGTTAGCACAGCAGGTTCATATTTTACCCGACTGCGACTGGCAACACATTACTTTCACCATGCCACATCTCCTTTGGCCTTTTTTTAACAATAACTGGCCGCTACTTAATGCTCTGTTTCGGGCAGCCACTCGAGCTATGCTGCAGTTGGCTCGCAAACAGGGTATCGAAATTGGTATTTTCTGTGCCTTGCATACTTATGGCCGGCAACTCAATCAACATCCGCATGTTCATGTTTCCGTCACTCGAGGGGGTTTGGATAGTAAACATAGTGTATGGCGAAAGCTGTTTTTCAAAAAAAAGGATGTCGAAGAAATCTGGCGAGGGGCTGTTATCCGACTACTGCGTCACAGTTATGATTTAATTAACCCTGGCCTTCTTCCCGGTCTTGGCCATATCCGTGACAAAAAACATTGGCGGCGTTACTTGAGGGCGCAGTACGGACGTTATTGGAAAGTGCACTTTGCTAAAAAAACGAAAGGGGCATGGCATAGTGTTAAGTACCTCGGTCGCTACCTTAAACGCCCACCGGTATCTGCGTCAAAACTGCGGCATTACCGAGGGGGTGCCGTTGTTCATCACTACCATGACCACCGAACTGGCCAGCATCGGCAGCAGACTCTGCCGCAGGAAGAGATGATTAGACGCTATATAAGCCATATTCCGGCCAGGCATTTTAAAATGGTGCGTTACTCTGGTTTTTTGTCGAATCGTAAACGAGGAAAACTATTGCCGAAAGTGTATAAGGCACTTGAGATGACGGCACGTAAAAAACCGGAGAACCCAGGTTTTTCTGTGCTGATGAAAGGATTTCTGCGTACCGATCCGTACAAATGTATTCTGTGTGGCGACAGGCTGCTTTTCACCGGGGCGCAAATGGGTAAAAAAGCAACGGAATTGTTGTCAGAAAGACTGCATAACCTGGAGAAAAAGCGATGGTTACGCAGCTAAACGCAGGATCAATGTGTCTAAAATAAGGAAATCAGGTTAGAAATTACACTCTCTGAGGAAATGTTAACTGGCACTAAACACAATAAATCGATCCCCATCTCCTTTTTGCAATAAGGGATGGCTTTTGCTACTCACTTTAAAAGCGATTCAATTTCCTAACCATCAAGTATGGTAACATCGGCTAACTTAAAAGGATTGGTGTAGATACTTTCTGCCAGTTTTCTATCTTCAAAGCAGTCTAACCAGTTCGTGCTATAGGGGTGAGGGCTTTGCTCACCGCAATAAAACAGGATGGGAAACACCAAGGGTAATTGCTTGTTTCCGTCCTCTAGATGTTTCTGCATGGCAGCAAGGCTATAGCGCATTAATCGCCATGCTATGAGCTTGTCAGGTGTGGACTGGTGCTCTATGAGAACATAGATATATCCGTTTCCCTTCTTGGTGTTAACAGAGTAGAGAATATCACTCTGGTAATTTTTCATTTCACTATCGATAAATGAGCCAGATTCCACTTTTAGGCTCTCTAAGTCACACAGCGCTTTAATCTCATCGGGTAGCCAAATGTCGAAGAAGTCTTTTGCCGTCTCTTTTTCACTTAAAAACTGCTTAAATACCGAATCGTGTGGCGTTGGGGTGAATTTCTTATTCATCTTGTAATATTCGCTTTTAACTTAGAAAAATATCAATGAAGAGAGTTTGAAGGACAAGGTAAAAAGACCTTACCTTCCATTATCTCTTTGCTCACTTCCTCAAAATCATCAACATCAATTACATAGATTGTTGATGAATTCTTTGGCACAAAATAAAAATTAACGGGAGATAGCGAAAGCTCATTAGAATTAATGTAACTCACTTCTCCGACTTCCAGAAATGTTGATAATCCCTTATCAATACAGTAATCGGCTGCTTCATCGTAAGTATCAAAAAATTGTGAAGAATGCTGATTCTTAACATCAAATACCAAAAACGGTTTAGCTACAAAGACATGGTCTTTGCGTTTGATGTTTAACTTTTTCAAACTGCGGTTTTTACTCATACGATATTTTCAATGGTGTTAATGTCTAAAGAGGGAGCCAACTATCATCTTCCCAAATTTTCTCTATCGCTTTCATTACTTGTTTTTTTTCTTCACCTTTAACTCCAGATATATTTATCCCCTGAGATGAGCTTTTTCTAACCCTCAATATCATATCAGAATAACGAATACCTATTTTTTTTATAATTTCTTTTTCCAGCGCTGACATCGAACCCTTTGGCATTCCCTGGATGTCTCTTTCTGTGAATTTAATATCAATGTTTAACATAACACCCTCAATGCTGTTCATTTATACAGTATAAGTGTATTGTAACGCTTGTCAAAAGTTCCTTTAAACTGATAAAAAAATAAGTGCATGAATTTGCATAAAAGTGCACAAATTCGCAGAACATAAGCACGCCTTTGGCGTGAGCATCGCGGCAAAGGCGCTCTATTTCTAGGCAATTCCCTTCTCGTCTTTTATACTCTGCTCTATGTACATCCCCAGACCTGCAAAACTGCTATTTCAATACGATGACGGATGGAACCTTTTCATCGAAAATAATCACGTGGATGAATGGTGTCACCGATCATGCAAAACTGATCCACTAACGATCATCTAAAACTGATCCACTTGGTATTATTCGCACATTTTTGTACGGATAATTTATGTTAACCAAGGAGATATTTGTGGATATTCATGTTCGCTTTGCACAAGGACAAAGCCTTCGAAAAATTGCCAGTGAGTTGGGTATATCCCGTAACACCGTAAAACATCATTTACAACAACAGACAATGCCAACTTATGCTAAAAGAAGTCAACAACCGACTAAATTATCCCCCTTTAAACCTTATTTGCTTCAGCGAATTGAACTGGCTAAACCTGATTGGATCCCTGCAACAGTCTTATTTGATAAGGTAGTTGAAAACGGCTATCAAGGTGGTATTGCTCAATTACGCCGATTTGTTTGTCAATTTAAACCAAGCATTGTTCCCGAAGTAGTCGTCCGTTTTGAAACACAGCCAGGTCAACAAATGCAAATCGACTTCACCAGCATCCGGCGAGGTAAAAAATCGCTGAAAGCGTTTGTTGCAACGCTAGGCTATTCGCGTGCGAGTTATGTAAAGTTCTTTGATAATGAACGAGCAGAATCGTGGCAGCAAGGTTTAAGAGAAGCTTTCGACTACTTTGGTGGTGTACCACAGGAAGTATTGTGTGATAACGCAAAATCCCTCATCATCGAACGGGATGCTTATGCAGAAGGTGATCATAAATTACATGTCGAAATGCTTCAAATGTCGAAAGATTACGGGTTTAAATTGAAGGCTTGCAAGCCCTACAGGGCAAAAACGAAAGGGAAAGTAGAGCGCTTTAACCACTATTTAAAAAACAGCTTTATCGTGCCATTAAACACCGACCTTCGTGCTCATAATCTTGAACTGGATATTGAAATAGCTAATGCAAAAGTGGGTCCATGGTTACAACGCGTTGCCCATCAGCGAATTCATGGAACAACGTTAGAGAAGCCAGCAGATAGATTAGCTAAGGAAGTTAAGTCTCTTCTACCCTTACCAGCAAGGGTTTGCCAATCTATCCCACAGACTAATACGCTTAATATCCCTATCGTACCGCCCCTTGAATCTGTCAGTTTGCAACACTCAATCAGCGTATACAAAGCATTACTGGGAGGTGAACATGTTATTGCATGAACAAATTGAACACCTGTGTGAGTCATTGAAATTAAATTCTATTCCGACTCATTGGTCATCACTTGCCGAAAAATGCATTGCCCAAGACAAAAGCTACGGAGAGTTTTTACTGTCCCTGTTAAAATGTGAGCAACAACAACGAGATGAACGAACTCGTAATCTTTTGAGTCGGATGGCAGGATTCCCAGCACATAAAGAACTTAATACGTTCGATTTTAAGTTTGCAACGGGGATCCCCAAACAACACATACAGGAATTAAGCGCATTAACGTTTATTGAACGTAATGAAAATGTCGTGTTGCTTGGCCCAAGCGGTGTAGGCAAAACGCATTTAGCTATTGGGTTAGGATTAAAAGCAGTACAGGCCAAGAAGAAAACCCGCTTTACCACGGCAGCTGAACTGATGTTGCAACTCTCAACTGCCAAACGACAAAATAAGCTCAAACAATATCTATCACGTTCGGTGATGGCCCCGAAGTTGTTGATTATCGATGAGATTGGATACCTGCCGTTTGGGCGAGAAGAAGCAAACCTGTTTTTCAATGTGATTGCCAAGCGTTATGAGCATGGCAGTGTCATATTGACGAGTAACCTATCATTTGGGCAATGGCCAAGTGCTTTTGCTGATGACGCAACATTAACTGCCGCTATGCTTGATCGTTTACTTCATCATTCGCATGTACTGCAATTAAGCGGTGAAAGCTACCGATTGAAAGATAAGCGGCGCTCAGGAGCAATAACTGAGTAAAACAGTGGATCAATTTTGATTGATCGGATTTAGATAAAAAGTGGATCAGTTTTCGGTGATCGTTGACAATGGCAACTACTCTCTGTCGAAAAGATGCTCGCCTGCAGCACCTGCGCTATGGGCGTTCGCCGTTATTGCTGTTCTTCACCTGAATGCTCTCATTCACGCTTCTTTTGTCAAACCTGTAAATCCAAAGCCTGCAGTGCGTGTGGCCTCAAAGGCACCGAACAGTGGATTGCCCAGCAGCGCCATATTTTGCCGGATTGCGAATGGCAACATATTACCCTCACTATGCCTCACCTACTTTGGCCTTTTTTTAACAATAACTGGTACTTGCTCAACCAACTCTTTCGCTGTGCAACCCGCGCCATACTCAAACACGCCAAGCGCCAAGGCCTCGAAATTGGCATTTTTTGTGCGCTGCATACTTACGGTCGCCAACTCAATCAACATCCGCATATTCATTTATCCGTCACGCGTGGGGGACTCACTCAATATGACACCTGGAAACCGATTTTCTTTAAAAAGAAAGACGTTGAAAAGGTCTGGCGCAGTGCGGTCATTCGACTCCTTAGGGATAACTATTTTCAGTTACAACCCAATAAATTGCCTGGCTTCGGGCACATTCGCAATTATCAGACCTGGTGCCGTTACCTTAATGCCCAGTTTCAACGTTATTGGAAAGTACATTTTGCCAAAAAGACACGCGGGGCCTGGCATAATGTGAAATATCTGGGCCGTTATCTTAAACGTCCCCCTATCTCCGCTTCTCAATTGAAACACTACAGCGGCGGCACCGTGGTTCATCATTACTATGACCACCACAGCCAACAATACAGACGACAGACCTTATCCCAAGAAGAAATGATACGGCGTTATGTCAGTCATATCCCTGCGCGACATTTTAAGATGATCCGTTATTACGGTTTTTTAGCCAATCGCAAACGCGGGTGCTTATTACCGAAGGTGTATGAGGCGTTAGACATGATATCTCCTAATGTGCCTGAAAAACCTGGGTTTGGGGCCCTTATCAAAGGTTTTTTAAATACTGACCCGTACCAATGTATTTTATGTGGAAACCGATTGCGGTTTATGAGTGCGGAAAAAGGAATACACGCCGTCACTTTACTGTCAGAAAGGCGGGATAAAATGGTCAAAAAACGATGGTTACAAACCGCAGCCTAGGAGCAGTGTGCCTATTATTAGGCTTTTAGATGATAATTTAACCGAATTACTGTTCTCATGGTTAATCAACGAGAAAACTGTCAGAATTTAATAGAAATATTAAGTTCAAAACACCTCCATTAATGCCTTACTGTATTGATTGAGATTCCTAACCATGAACAGAGAGCAAATTTTCATCGCTATATTGATAATTAACCGTTGTGGTTTCGCTAGCGTTATTAATTCCATCGTTAAAAGAATAACGTTTGCCCTCTATTTCATAGTTATAAATGTTTTGTCCAAAAGCAAAATTCCAGTTTCCCGCTAAAAATGAGGTTTCTGTTATTTTTGTCACTAGCTTTTTTTGCTCATCAGCGTAAGCCAGCTTCACGAAAGTAGAGCCATCATCACAAAATATCTTTTTCATAAAATAATCCTTATTGGTATTAATTTAATTACCAATAGTAAACCAAAAATAAAAAAATCAAAATAAAAACACAAAATAAACCCAATTTGGTTAATTAAATAAAACCAATTAATGAAAATAATAAAATTAAAAACCAATCTGGGTTTATTTTGGTATTGTTTTTAATAAGGGATTTATTTTATTTCGCCCACTCTTTGGAGGATTTTAAATGCGGTGGCTTTTTGTTTCGGTGAAATGTTATTCCATTGCCGATACGAAGTGATGACATTATTTAAAAAACGGACTTCCCAATTTGTTAGTGTCGGATATTTTTTCCACAAAGTGGCATTTTCAGCATGAGCAATTAATTCAGATTCTTTCATTTATCTTTGTTTCGCCGTGCTAAACGTTGCAAATTATCCTCAACATCGGCTTGGTTGACTTCTCCGACTATCTGACCTTCTTTGTCATAACGAAACACGCCTAACTGGATAAGTGCGCGATAATCAGCATGATGACAAATACTGCCTAGACAGGCTCTTAAACGCCTTCTGGCTATTGGTAAGCCCTTTTCTTTCACTTCTTGCCACATATCTTGTTGTATACCAATTTTCATTGGGCATAACTTGCCATCAGGAAATAGACTAGGCCAAAAAGTGGTTATCTGGGAAATCGCTTCTTCTAACGGCAATCGCTTTTTAGGCGGTGTAGGTGGTTTTGGTATTTTAACCTTCACTTCCTGTTTAGGTTTAACTACCGATTTCTGGGGCTGCTGTTTTGCTACCTTTTGGGATTTCGGTTTTTTTAACTTTTTTTTGGACGCAGGATTTACCCATACCTTTTTACCATAAACAGGGGTACTTGAAGTCTGCTCTTCCTGAGAAGCCTTTCTAGGTCGATTGAGGGTTAATTTCTGCCGTTCGGTCATGGTTTAATCTTTAAACAGGTTACTCATTTCAGCATCACTTAAGCCCGTAAATTTTATCACAGATTGCCTATCCATGCCACTTTCTAGCATTTGGCGCGCTATCTTCATCGAAGCCTGTTTTTCGCCTTCAAGTTTGCCTTTTTGAACACCTTTTTGTTCACCAATTTGAATACCCTTTTGAATACCTATTTCTTCAATTTGTTGAGCAATAGTCATAAGTGCTCCTTCATGTTTCTCTGATTGTTTGGCTATCTCAGTGATAAATTCCATTGGCTTTTGAGCATTACCTTCCTGGATGAGATAGTTAAACAGGGTGATAACTTGATTATCGGTATAATAATTATACGACAACAGCGTGACAATTTCATTCATAAGCTCTGTCATATCCCGTCGGCGAATGTGCTTCTGTATCAGCGTTAACAAAGCCATTCGCTTATGTTGCATAATCTCACCATCTTCAAGTGTGGTGACATCTGCTAACCGAAACGGTTGCGTATAGATACTTTCGGCTAGTTTTCTATCATGAAAACAGTCCAACCAATTCGTGCTATAGGGGTGAGGACTTTGTTCACCACAGTAAAAGAGTATTGGAAATACCAACGGTAATTGTTTGTTTCCGGCTTCTAAATGCTTTTGCATGGCAGCAAGACTATAGCGCATCAATCGCCACGCAATGAGTTTATCAGGGGTGGACTGGTGCTCTATGAGAACATAGATATATCCACTTCCCTTCGTTGTACTGACTGAATAGAGAATATCACTCTGGTAATTTTTCATTTCGCTATCGATGAATGAGCCAGATTCTACTTTGAGGCTATCCAAGTCACACAGCGCTTTAATCTCATCCGGTAGCCAGATATCGAAGAAATCTTTAGCCGTTTCTTTCTCACTTAAAAACTGCTTGAATACGGCATCATGGGGCGTTGGAGTAAATTTTTTGGTCATTAATGTTAATGCCTTGTTTTACCTAACAATAGGGTATTTAACAATTTATCACAATTGAGTAAAATTTTATCGTTAGGGTAATTCTTTTCTTCTTCCAGATTTCTTTAACGTAAAAACTATATGAAATTGCTGTATTCAATGCGCTGTCGTCATTTTCAGCGCATTTTTATTTTTACATTGGTAGGGGTGGGATGAGTTGAATTTTTTTCTAATTTAGCAATTTTTGGGCGTGTATATTCGGGTTCCGCTTTCTCCTATCAAAATCCCGTTTCCGCCGATAACATCAAAGTGGTACATCAATCCTTTTTCTGTCATTTCTCGCTTTCTCAATTTCACGATTTTTAACATTTCTTCGTTATGAAGAACGGACATGCCAGCCTTCAAATGTCGAAAGGTTGTTCTGTATTTTCTGGGCTGAATCATGAGTATTTCCTCTTTGTTATCAAACGGAAAATAGAAATATCAAAAATCTTTTGTTTTATTTAAAAAAAGGGAATATGCTACTTTTTTGCTACATATTCCCTTTGGGTGTTTCCCTGGTGTTGGTAAGTAAAAATTAATCTTTAAAGCAAAATAATTATTATTGTATTTCCCTGATGTTGGCCAACTTGACAGCCTTAATCATCTATAAAATCCCCGTTTCTCGGGGTTTTTCATTATTAAAATTCTGTTATTTTTATTTGAAAAATCTAATTTGTATTCGTACATCAGCCTTCCCTTATCAAAACAAGAGAAACAGAAGTCTAGACACCAGATTTGAAATTGAGATCGGGTGGCAGACTGAATGGGGTTGATACTACCGGACTTAAGAAGACGGCGAGCCTTTCGGCTCCCCCACCCAGCCCACCATTGATAACATGAGCGAAGGATGCCGGCACTATACTACATGCCGGTCTTAAGCCTACGGGGTATCAATCCCGACCTATGATTTATCATAGGAGTTTTTAGATTACTTACTTTTTTTAATAAAAATACACCTAAATATTAGGTGTAGACAAGAAAAAATAAATCATTAATTGACTAACTGTACACCTTTACGAATAAAATCAGCGGGAATATAACTATCAAGCCCTGTATGTTCACAATATTCAATAAGCTGAAAGATACTATGAATATCAGCTTTTTTATAAATTGCCTTCAAATGTCCTTCTACCGTTTGATGAGAAATATTTAACCTTTTAGCTATTTCTTTAGAAGTGAGCCGTTGTTGTGCCCAAAATATGACCTCCAATTCTCTCTTAGTAAAGAGGTCATTAGGCGCATCTATTTGTATTATCTTTCGATTAAATCTATTTATGTAATAAAGTAGTGTTGGTATTTCAATTTGTCTACCATAACAAACCAACCCAATTATATTATTTTTATCGTCGTAAAGAGGTGATTTTTCTGATAAATGGGGTATTAAATAACCTGTATTTCCATATCCGTAACGGTGAATATCTATAGATGTTATTCTCCTATTTTGAGATATTACTTTTTGGTCATGATTTATAAAGTCAGGCCAAAGCTCTTCACATATTTCAGTTGGTACTTCTTTGTCTGACTTCCCTTCTGGATTGAATTTTTTAGGAAATCTAAAAAATTCAAATGCGGCATTATTTATAAAAGTATATTTTGAGTCATTGTCCTTTATACACCAGTGATCTTTGCTATTTTTTATGAATGATATTATAGAGCGAATTGATGACAGTTTATTTTCATAAATATTCATGGTATCACCTTTAATTAAAAAATTAATTGGACGGTTTAAGTATAGTATTAAGGGTGGTATTTTTAATATCGAAAATAAATTAAAAGGAAGTAAACGATAATGAAGATTTCTAAAGATGAATATGTATTTAGCCGATTACCAGAAGAAAAAAAAGTAAGTTTGTTTGACATTACAATAGTTCGTATTGGTATGGCGACTTCGTTAGCTCAATTTATGTTGGGCGCCACATTAGGTCATAGAATGACATTTATCGAAGCTATGATAGCTACGACGCTCGGTAGTTTAGTTTTAGTATTTGTTAGTTTTGGTTTGGGTTATGCTGGCATGAAAGAAAGTTTATCAACCAGTGTGTTATCAAAAATGTGTGGCTTTGGAAAAATAGGTTCTATATTAATAGGATTTATTATTTCCATCAGTTCATTAGGGTGGTTTGGTATTAATATATCGCTTATTTCTCAAGGATTTGTTAATACAGTTTTTCCTAATATTAGTTTAGGATTGATTACTGTTATGACGGGATTATTCTTTACTATTCTAGTCTCATTTGGTTTTAATGGCTTAAGTATTACAGCTAAGCTAGCAGTACCATTATTTTTGATGGTAATATTATTTGTTAGTTTAAAAGAAGTTTTTTTCAGTCCAATTAATAATTTCAATTTTTCGCATCCTAATGGTAAATTACTTTCTATAGGGGATGCAGCTACAATGGTGGCTGGATTATTTATTGTTGGGGCGTTAATTACCCCTGATATTAGTCGATATTGTAAAAACGACAAACATGTATTTTGGATGATATTTAGTTCTATTCTTGTCGGCGAGTTTTTTATTAATGGTATAGCTATATTAGTTTCTCATGCATTAGGGACTGATAATGTTGTAGAAATAATGTTACATAGCGCTGGATTTATTGGACTACTTACAATTATTTTATCCGCAATTAAAGTTAATGACACAAACCTTTACTCTTCATCAATTCACATATCAGCTTTTCTAGAAGCTATTACAAAAAGAAAATCTAATTATTCTGTAGTGACTATTATTCTTGGTTTATTTGGTACGTTATTATCAGTCCTTGGTATTTTAAACTATTTCGTTGATTTCCTCTCCATGCTTGGTGTTATTTTTCCACCAATAGCCGGTGTGATGCTGGTTGATTATTATATTTTGAAAACGAGTCGAAAAATACTAGATAAAACCAGAGAAAAAGGGTTATTACCTGACGATTCCTCTACGCCACTCATTGGCTGGTCGGCTATTATTGCCTGTATTATAGGTACTATCGTTGGTGTAGTACTTAAATTTGGCATCCCTTCTTTAAATTCTATTCTGGTGGCTGGCTTGGCTTATTGGGTATTAATGAAGGTAAAATCATGAGTAAAGAAATTTTGCTATATTTAAATTGAATTGCTGATATTAATCCTTTGGATCTCTTCTAGCTCTGAACGTAGCACGCTACGCGTGAGCGGCGCAGCGGTGCTGCTTCGGGGATGTTAATGAGTTGAGTACTGTTTTATACTCTGCAGTAGGTTAATTTTTTTCAGGGATTCATCTCGATGGCTCGCAATAAATCTCCCAGAAAGCGTAAACCGGTTAAATCAGGCAGGCTGCCCGTCACTTCACGTGCCACAGCGCCTGTTTATCCGAAACGTTTTATGATCTCTCTCCCACCCGAAAATGATGATGACAGACCGCCTGAATTTTTTTATGACACCCTAAAAGAAGCCATACGCCACTGCGTCCGACTCGGCCCCCAATTTTTTCTCGACACGCAGTATTACCCGCCGCTAGTCACGATTATCAGGGGTTTTGAACAACGCCAAGACCAAGCCGATGACGCTGGATACGACTACACTGAGGGGGGAATAACTGAAAGTCTGCCTGCCGATGAATTCATCACCTATACGGAGCTGGGAATAATCCCTGTTTCCTTTGAACCCTGGGATAAACACACCGATAACTGGGCTGACGAATCTGACAATTTCTGTTTCTTTGGCAAGATGCCCATAAGGTAATTGAGTCAGATGTATATCCCTCGTCCTGCTAAACTACTTTTCACCATTGATGACGGTTGGAATAAATTCCTCGAAAAATACGGCGATAGCGTTAGTTCGTGGACGAGTTTATCTGTGGAGCGCATGCTTGCCTGCGGCACTTGTGCCATGGGTGTCCGGCGCTATTGTTGCGCTTCGTCTGATTGTTCTCACAGCCGTTTTTTCTGCCAAAGCTGTAAGTCAAAAGCCTGCAGTTCATGTGGCTTTAAAGCCACCGAGCAGTGGTTAGCACAGCAGGTTCATATTTTACCCGACTGCGACTGGCAACACATTACTTTCACCATGCCACATCTCCTTTGGCCTTTTTTTAACAATAACTGGCCGCTACTTAATGCTCTGTTTCGGGCAGCCACTCGAGCTATGCTGCAGTTGGCTCGCAAACAGGGTATCGAAATTGGTATTTTCTGTGCCTTGCATACTTATGGCCGGCAACTCAATCAACATCCGCATGTTCATGTTTCCGTCACTCGAGGGGGTTTGGATAGTAAACATAGTGTATGGCGAAAGCTGTTTTTCAAAAAAAAGGATGTCGAAGAAATCTGGCGAGGGGCTGTTATCCGACTACTGCGTCACAGTTATGATTTAATTAACCCTGGCCTTCTTCCCGGTCTTGGCCATATCCGTGACAAAAAACATTGGCGGCGTTACTTGAGGGCGCAGTACGGACGTTATTGGAAAGTGCACTTTGCTAAAAAAACGAAAGGGGCATGGCATAGTGTTAAGTACCTCGGTCGCTACCTTAAACGCCCACCGGTATCTGCGTCAAAACTGCGGCATTACCGAGGGGGTGCCGTTGTTCATCACTACCATGACCACCGAACTGGCCAGCATCGGCAGCAGACTCTGCCGCAGGAAGAGATGATTAGACGCTATATAAGCCATATTCCGGCCAGGCATTTTAAAATGGTGCGTTACTCTGGTTTTTTGTCGAATCGTAAACGGGGAAAACTATTGCCGAAAGTGTATAAGGCACTTGAGATGACGGCACGTAAAAAACCGGAGAACCCAGGTTTTTCTGTGCTGATGAAAGGATTTCTGCGTACCGATCCGTACAAATGTATTCTGTGTGGCGACAGGCTGCTTTTCACCGGGGCGCAAATGGGTAAAAAAGCAACGGAATTGTTGTCAGAAAGACTGCATAACCTGGAGAAAAAGCGATGGTTACGCAGCTAAACGCAGGATCAATGTGTCTAAAATAAGGAAATCAGGTTAGAAATTACACTCTCTGAGGAAATGTTAACTGGCACTAAACACAATAAATCGATCCCCATCTCCTTTTTGCAATAAGGGATGGCTTTTGCTACTCACTTTAAAAGCGATTCAATTTCCTAACCATGAACGTAGCACGCTACGCGTGAGCGGCGCAGCGGTGCTGCTTCGGGGATGTTAATGAGTTGAGTACTGTTTTATACTCTGCAGTAGGTTAATTTTTTTCAGGGATTCATCTCGATGGCTCGCAATAAATCTCCCAGAAAGCGTAAACCGGTTAAATCAGGCAGGCTGCCCGTCACTTCACGTGCCACAGCGCCTGTTTATCTGAAACGTTTTATGATCTCTCTCCCACCCGAAAATGATGATGACAGACCGCCTGAATTTTTTTATGACACCCTAAAAGAAGCCATACGCCACTGCGTCCGACTCGGCCCCCAATTTTTTCTCGACACGCAGTATTACCCGCCGCTAGTCACGATTATCAGGAGTTTTGAACAACGCCAAGACCAAGCCGATGACGCTGGATACGACTACACTGAGGGGGAATAACTGAAAGTCTGCCTGCCGATGAATTCATCACCTATACGGAGCTGGGAATAATCCCTGTTTCCTTTGAACCCTGGGATAAACACACCGATAACTGGGCTGACGAATCTGACAATTTCTGTTTCTTTGGCAAGATGCCCATAAGGTAATTGAGTCAGATGTATATCCCTCGTCCTGCTAAACTACTTTTCACCATTGATGACGGTTGGAATAAATTCCTCGAAAAATACGGCGATAGCGTTAGTTCGTGGACGAGTTTATCTGTGGAGCGCATGCTTGCCTGCGGCACTTGTGCCATGGGTGTCCGGCGCTATTGTTGCGCTTCGTCTGATTGTTCTCACAGCCGTTTTTTCTGCCAAAGCTGTAAGTCAAAAGCCTGCAGTTCATGTGGCTTTAAAGCCACCGAGCAGTGGTTAGCACAGCAGGTTCATATTTTACCCGACTGCGACTGGCAACACATTACTTTCACCATGCCACATCTCCTTTGGCCTTTTTTTAACAATAACTGGCCGCTACTTAATGCTCTGTTTCGGGCAGCCACTCGAGCTATGCTGCAGTTGGCTCGCAAACAGGGTATCGAAATTGGTATTTTCTGTGCCTTGCATACTTATGGCCGGCAACTCAATCAACATCCGCATGTTCATGTTTCCGTCACTCGAGGGGGTTTGGATAGTAAACATAGTGTATGGCGAAAGCTGTTTTTCAAAAAAAAGGATGTCGAAGAAATCTGGCGAGGGGCTGTTATCCGACTACTGCGTCACAGTTATGATTTAATTAACCCTGGCCTTCTTCCCGGTCTTGGCCATATCCGTGACAAAAAACATTGGCGGCGTTACTTGAGGGCGCAGTACGGACGTTATTGGAAAGTGCACTTTGCTAAAAAAACGAAAGGGGCATGGCATAGTGTTAAGTACCTCGGTCGCTACCTTAAACGCCCACCGGTATCTGCGTCAAAACTGCGGCATTACCGAGGGGGTGCCGTTGTTCATCACTACCATGACCACCGAACTGGCCAGCATCGGCAGCAGACTCTGCCGCAGGAAGAGATGATTAGACGCTATATAAGCCATATTCCGGCCAGGCATTTTAAAATGGTGCGTTACTCTGGTTTTTTGTCGAATCGTAAACGGGGAAAACTATTGCCGAAAGTGTATAAGGCACTTGAGATGACGGCACGTAAAAAACCGGAGAACCCAGGTTTTTCTGTGCTGATGAAAGGATTTCTGCGTACCGATCCGTACAAATGTATTCTGTGTGGCGACAGGCTGCTTTTCACCGGGGCGCAAATGGGTAAAAAAGCAACGGAATTGTTGTCAGAAAGACTGCATAACCTGGAGAAAAAGCGATGGTTACGCAGCTAAACGCAGGATCAATGTGTCTAAAATAAGGAAATCAGGTTAGAAATTACACTCTCTGAGGAAATGTTAACTGGCACTAAACACAATAAATCGATCCCCATCTCCTTTTTGCAATAAGGGATGGCTTTTGCTACTCACTTTAAAAGCGATTCAATTTCCTAACCATGAACCCTGGGATAAACACACCGATAACTGGGCTGACGAATCTGGCAATTTCTGTTTCTTTGGCAAGATGCCCATAAGGTAATTGAGTCAGATGTATATCCCTCGTCCTGCTAAACTACTTTTCACCATTGATGACGGTTGGAATAAATTCCTCGAAAAATACGGCGATAGCGTTAGTTCGTGGACGAGTTTATCTGTGGAGCGCATGCTTGCCTGCGGCACTTGTGCCATGGGTGTCCGGCGCTATTGTTGCGCTTCGTCTGATTGTTCTCACAGCCGTTTTTTCTGCCAAAGCTGTAAGTCAAAAGCCTGCAGTTCATGTGGCTTTAAAGCCACCGAGCAGTGGTTAGCACAGCAGGTTCATATTTTACCCGACTGCGACTGGCAACACATTACTTTCACCATGCCACATCTCCTTTGGCCTTTTTTTAACAATAACTGGCCGCTACTTAATGCTCTGTTTCGGGCAGCCACTCGAGCTATGCTGCAGTTGGCTCGCAAACAGGGTATCGAAATTGGTATTTTCTGTGCCTTGCATACTTATGGCCGGCAACTCAATCAACATCCGCATGTTCATGTTTCCGTCACTCGAGGGGGTTTGGATAGTAAACATAGTGTATGGCGAAAGCTGTTTTTCAAAAAAAAGGATGTCGAAGAAATCTGGCGAGGGGCTGTTATCCGACTACTGCGTCACAGTTATGATTTAATTAACCCTGGCCTTCTTCCCGGTCTTGGCCATATCCGTGACAAAAAACATTGGCGGCGTTACTTGAGGGCGCAGTACGGACGTTATTGGAAAGTGCACTTTGCTAAAAAAACGAAAGGGGCATGGCATAGTGTTAAGTACCTCGGTCGCTACCTTAAACGCCCACCGGTATCTGCGTCAAAACTGCGGCATTACCGAGGGGGTGCCGTTGTTCATCACTACCATGACCACCGAACTGGCCAGCATCGGCAGCAGACTCTGCCGCAGGAAGAGATGATTAGACGCTATATAAGCCATATTCCGGCCAGGCATTTTAAAATGGTGCGTTACTCTGGTTTTTTGTCGAATCGTAAACGAGGAAAACTATTGCCGAAAGTGTATAAGGCACTTGAGATGACGGCACGTAAAAAACCGGAGAACCCAGGTTTTTCTGTGCTGATGAAAGGATTTCTGCGTACCGATCCGTACAAATGTATTCTGTGTGGCGACAGGCTGCTTTTCACCGGGGCGCAAATGGGTAAAAAAGCAACGGAATTGTTGTCAGAAAGACTGCATAACCTGGAGAAAAAGCGATGGTTACGCAGCTAAACGCAGGATCAATGTGTCTAAAATAAGGAAATCAGGTTAGAAATTACACTCTCTGAGGAAATGTTAACTGGCACTAAACACAATAAATCGATCCCCATCTCCTTTTTGCAATAAGGGATGGCTTTTGCTACTCACTTTAAAAGCGATTCAATTTCCTAACCATCAAGTTCGGTGTAAAACTGCGCTTTCTGGATTTGATGTACAAAATACGCATTCAACTCCATCAGTTCAGCATAAACAAAACTGCCACCACCTTGCCAGTGGACGTCTTTGGATATACCGCCTTGTTCGCCATCAATAACTTTTTGCAATCGTGGAACAGTAATATCATTAATGTAATCCATCTGCTCTATACCAATGTAACGGCGGCTCATTTTGTGAGCTGTAGCTGCAGTTGTTCCACTGCCGATGTGAAAATCTAAAACTATATCCCCTTTACTGCTTGCTAGTTCTAATGCTCGTTGAACAAGCCCTTCTGGTTTTGGGTTTTCAAATACGATGCCATCAAAGATTTTTTGTTGATGTTTTGTCGCATTAGTTGTTGTATCTGTAGAGTTCCATAGAATTATGTCAGGACTTATGGTATCCCAGATCGTTGACGCTGATTTACCTTTACCTGCCTGTATCGCATCTTCTAAGTAAACTTTGAGCTGAGGTTTTGCTATTCCACTAGTACCGAACTGTATCCGGTTGTTTTTTAACAAAGATAAAAATTCATTTTCTGTCGTTCTCCAATGTCGACCCTTTGGTGGGATATGAACACTCCCATTGGTAGGATTGGTTATTTTATATGAAAGATTTTTTCTTTCATTTGGAGCGTCAAACGGTTCTACTTTGTATTTACCAAACTCATCTTCTAAGTTAAACCCTTCGACATCTAAAGCCATCCTAAAACTATTTTTATTTATGCTTTTTTTGTTTTTGGCATAAGTTAGAACGTGGTTACTGGATATTGATATCAATCCATCACTAGAGATTGACTTTCTTGATTGCCATATTACATCTGCAATAAAATTCTCTGGTGAGAAAACTTGATCCATTAAAACTTTGAGATAATGAGCCCCATCATCAGATATTGTTATATAAATTACCCCATCACTACACATTAGATCCTTGGCTATCTCTAATCTATTTTTCATGAACACCAACCAAGAAGATAGCTTGAAGTTTGAATTATATATAAAGGTATCAGCAGGTTTGGTATCATGGAAATAATATGGTGGATCGATAAAAACACATTTTATTGATGATTGGTATTTAACTTTTAGTGAATGCAATACAATTAAATTATTACCTTTGATGATTAAATTATCGTTATTGTGAAAATCAATAATGTTTTCTTCAATGTTATCTTTAGTGTAACGTTTTGCATTAGTTAATACCTTTGGTGATAAAAGGCAATCTATCTCATCACGGGCAATAATTTCATTGTAATAAACCTCATCTTTACCCTGATCTTCTTTCGTCATTCCACCTTCGAGCACGCAATCTTTAAACGGGAAGTCTAAAACTACGTCGGAGCTGTAATCAAGGTATTTCCCTTCACTGGTTAATCCGACTTTGTTGCGGTATTTGGTGAAGCTATTTGCCCAGTATTCTTTGTATTTCAGTAGGCTACAAAGCTTTCCAAAATCAAAAATAAAAATTCCGTCAATATCCGTGCCGTAAACTGATTTTATTTTTTCATTACTCACTAACGCTTTGATGACTTCCGGTTGTTTGCGATTGATAGCTTCAATTACCATCGTTCGGTGTAATTCCTCACCGTTCCAAAACTGCGGAAATGCTTTTAGTACCCTGTTCAGTTCTCGGAACAATTTAGTTTGCATACCATTACCTTATGATGGAAGAAAAATAAAATGAATCATAATAAATAGTAACTTTTTCAGTTATCTGTTCAAAGTCGGATAGTATTATAAATATCAAAAGTTGCTTATTTGTGAAAAATTTCCGTTAACGGCATTCTTTTTTTGGAGAGTTGGTGTATATTTTTTACTCATCCGATATCTTCAATAATTGCTCACGTCAGATTGAATT
The DNA here is from genome assembly GCF_004768525.1 of Arsenophonus nasoniae. Classification (NCBI taxonomy): domain Bacteria; kingdom Pseudomonadati; phylum Pseudomonadota; class Gammaproteobacteria; order Enterobacterales; family Morganellaceae; genus Arsenophonus; species Arsenophonus nasoniae. The sequence continues at coordinate 69,605 of NZ_CP038620.1, read as the reverse complement.
ATGGCAAACAAACCCGCTATATTAAATATGCTATTTATTCATTATCTATCAAACATCATAATCCAGCCATACAAAAACGCACCCTATCTTCTCAGGTGCGTCTATTTTTTGTTACTGGTATTTTTCATGGCCAACCACAGAAAAATGGCTCACAATCGATTACAAGCTCTTCTAGAGGTATTACTGAATTAATCCTGTGCCGTTTTTTCATTCTCAGCAACGTTGGCTAGAATATTTACCAACAATTTATTGATGATAAGTGTCTTCTTCGCTCTGGTCGCGGAAACATACAGCAAATTCACTTCATCCCTAAAGGCTGCTTTGTCCATTTCAGGGTCAAAAAGATTATTCGGAAAGTCATTATTGATTTCGACGATATCCCATTCCAGTCCCTTTGCGCGGTGGGCAGTGGTAACCGTAACCGTTGCTTCATCTTCACTGTCTACCGTTCGTTTGCGTAAAATATCCACTTTCTTCGGTAACGGGGTAAATCTTTCGATGATTTTGATAGATTGCAACATTTCCTGGTCACCACTGGCATTCGCCATGCGCTTATAATTCGAATAATTGCGATATTCGGTGTAAAGCCGTTGGTGACTCATCTTTTTTCGCTTGCCGAGTGAAAACCAGTGAAGGTTAATTAATTCATCGATACGATAAGCCTCTATCCCATTGACCCAATAGATAGTCGCTTTTTTGCTACTGGCTTCCAGCGCTGAACCAATCACCCCTGCTACCGTTCGACTGAGGATGGCGCGGTGAGGAAAACCTTGCTTAGGAATATCAATGAGAATGTCATCTTTTTCACCTCTGCCAACCACCTGATGCGTTTCACCGTTCATGGCCAGTAATGCATTCGCCATATCCGCGATACAGGCACCAAAGCGAAAGCTATGCGTTAACCAGAGTCGGTCAGCATCACTAAGCAAAGGGGCTTTTAACGCATCGACCGCCCCTCGAAAACGATAAATCTGTTGATGGGCATCCCCCACCATCACTAACTTAGTGCTTTGACGAAACACAATATCGTGAGTAACCGGATTAGCGTCCTGTGCTTCATCAAACAAAATAACGTCAAAACGAGGGGAAAGGTTAGGTTGGGAGAGTTGGTACAGTTTTAAATACATATCATGAATAACAGGGAAATTATCAGCAAGGTCAATCATTCGATGCCAGAGCCGTTCACTCTGGATGACAACATCATTAGCGGTAAATGATTTTTTAACTTCCCCCATCAATATTGAGGGACAGTGGCGTAACATAATCTGATTATCCACGCTGCACATAAAGTTCTTTAAGGTGTCCTGAATCGCTTTTACGTATAGCCAGTCATCGCTCTGAGTGGCATTAGCAATGTCAAAAAGCCGCAGAGAATTGGTTAATCGATTAGCATAATTTCTACCAAAACCAGGCCATGCCAGTTGATGGGATGTTTTACAAAGCACATTAGCGGGAAATTTCTCGTCTGCCTCCTCCCTCACTGAGCGATTAAACGCGATGTAGAGCATCCGGAGTTCGGGATGCTTTTCAGCATATTTCACTAGGGTTGAGGTTTTTCCTGTTCCGGCAAAAGCATTAACCACAAGCTTATCGCCCTGCCAGTCAATGACGGCTTGTTGTTCTGGCGTTGGATTTATCAAAATTTTCTCCTGCATAACTTAATGCTATAAGTTTACCAGAGAATCCAATAAATAGTTTTGTAGATAAAACGTCTACACTTGCCGAAACGCATAGCCTGTAAAATTAGTTGGCAAAATATAATAATTTGGATGGGTTTGCTTGTGAAATATGGAGTTGAAAATCTTTGTTGAAAGTCTATGATTGAGTTGCCATGAGTCGATATTTGATAAATTAGAAAGAACGAATCAGCCTACGGCTGCAAATCGATAGCCTGTGCCCATGGTTATTAAAACGTCTTGTATTGCATTCTAAGACCACCAAATTCAAAAGCGCTACCATTGGGCATTACCTAACATAAGATCTCTTCATACAGAGCAAAATGCTGCGTTTTAAACGGCATTTTAACAGTGAGGTGAGATAATATTTGCAGTTCAACTTAAAAATCGCCTTTTTGTTAATTTTCTTGTTAAAGAGAGATTGAAGATGTTTTAGGGATTTTTTTAAACTTGAATTAAGATTATATTATCAATCTACGTTAAACTTGCTTCTTTTGATTATTATTTAATCTACCTTTCCTATGAAAACAGATTTCCAACCCCGACCATTAAAGTCGCTTTTTGAGCGGAATAAGTTTAATTAGTAACCATTTAGGGTATTAATTTCTTATACATTGAAAAGACTAAACGAAATTTAGGATCTTTATTTTCAGTAAAAATCATCGTCTAATTGACCTTCAGATTTTAATATATCTAAAAACCTTTTATAGGCAATTTCATCTAATTCAAGCAAGTCATCTAATAATGACTCTTCGATTAGAGCCCAATGATATACACCTGAACCTGCTCCATCATTTTGGAAGTAAACCAACTTGCCATTCAGTGATGATTCTATTAAATCAACTTCTGACAGTTCATAAACAGATAATCCACCATATCCTTTAGGTAAACCAAGGCATAATGATTTATTATTTATCCAATAAATAGCAAACACATCAATAGATTCACCATCCGATTCTTTTATTCTCATTTAACTTTGTCCTTTATTGTGTCTACAACTTGTTTCGGATCTTGTTGAACTCTTTGAGGTGTAGTAATTTTCATATCATAAGCTTTACCAGTAGTTGAATTATACTGATAATGTATGGTTATAGTTTGGCCATCGGGAAGTTTATGTTTTGCTTCCATTTTTTGAAAACCTGCTGATGTTGGAAAACTAGGATCATTATTTAGTCCAGGTAACTCTTTACCTTGTAATGGTTTAGATTGAACTGATTTCCAGAATGTTTGTTCATTAAGATCCCTTGGTACTGCTGTTTGTTGCCCTGGTTTAGCGGTTGAGATTTTTTCTGCATTTTTAATCAGTTGTTGGTTATAGACTGATGCAGCTACCGACTCGACTTTACCCGCAGCAACTTTAGCCACAACTTTATCTATTAGTATCGCACCACCCTTGGCGATTCCTGCCACCCCGGCAAGGGTACTGGCGATATCAAAAATGATTTTACCGCCTTCAATGCCCGCGTTAAAGGCCCCAGCGGTTCCTGCTTTTTGATACTCAGCCTCCATTCGCTCAAGACGCACGATATACGACTGTTTCACTGCATCGCTTATGATGCCTAATGTGTCATCGCTTTGCAAAACTGCTTTTATGGCCGTATACGTTTCTTTCGGGTTACTGGCCAGGTTCGCTAACCCGTCTATGGTCTCATAAAGCCCAACTGGCGCGCCAGCCACCATCCCCGCCCCAAGACTGACATCCTGGTCAAGGGACGTGTATCCCCATTTCAGGGAAATCAGCGCTTTTTTAAAATCATTCGATGTTGCCGTCAGCTCTTTTTCCATTAATGCCTGCTGGTGATGGGATAAATAATTATAACGAAAACTGTTCTCGGCAGCGGTCGCGCCACTGTACACGCCTCCAGGCTGACCCGTAAACACTGCGCCGGCAATCCCTCCAAATGCCCGCGCTAACTGCGCCTGTGCTTCGGATTTTTTCTGCCACTGCTCAGCGTTAATCAGGTTATTCCCCAACGAAATGGCGGCCAGCTCAGCAGCTAATCCACCCACCACCGCGCCCTTAACATTTCCCCGACTGATTTCAGCGGTTAAGCCTGAAAGGACGGCATGACTAAGGGCTTTGCCTGGATAACCGAGTATTTCCCCCTGAGTGCCAATAAAATTAGCCCCTTCGGTATGGACTTGACCGGATACCTGGCTTAAGAGGGCCGCTTTAAAATTATCAGTAAAACTTCCGCCTTGAATAGCCGTGCCTAACGTTGCACTAATCACGCTTTGCCCCGCAACCCTTTGCGCTGCCTGACTCCAGTCACCATGACTTAATTGCGGTAAACGGACGATGGCGGGGTCAGTGGCTTTACCGTATAACGCCATATCAAACCCTTGAAATGCCCCTGCCATCGCCATACTGGTAACCAGCGATTTGACATTATCGCTTTTACCGAGCGCAGATAACGTTTTCGACAGGTTGCCTTTGTTTTCCACTAGCGCCACAGCGGCCTGCGCGGCAAGCGCTGAAAAGCCCGATTGCGCCGACGCTGAGAGAATCGCCGCGGTGGTCGGAAAGCCACCTGCGCTGGTCACCGCCGAACTCACCAGTCCCCCGATATTGGCCGCTGCAGCGGTGCCGTAGGTCGCCGCCGCCACCGCTATCGTAATCACGGCACTCACCACGGGGTTGAGATGTTCACTTTTCTTATCCCACTGGCTGTAAGCTTCTTTTACAACCCGCCAGTTTACGTTTTTGTTATTTTTGATTTCATTAAGCCACTCATATCCCTTGGTATGGCTTAATACCGCCACCGCCTGCTCAAATGACTGGCCTTCTTTTACTTTTACATCTGCTGAAAGACCGTTTGCCGCCTCTAAGACCAGCTTACCGCCCAAATGGAGACTCGGTAGCACCCATTTATTTTCGGCAAAGCCTTTATCCTGATGGGTAATAAAGAAGCCTTTGCTATCGGTAATCGTTTGTTCAAAGGCCGTATTGTTAACCGCTTTAAAATTAATTTTCCCTTTTTGACTGGTTAGTTTGGCATTTTTTTGTGTATTAACCTTAGTTGCCTCGAGGGTGATATCATCTCTTGCCATTAGCGTGATATTGCCGTCGGCGGTAAACTCGGTGACTTTATTGGTGGCATTGCTTTTTTGGCGAGTTTGCGTTTCGGAGCCAAAAACGCGGCAAGATTTAATCCCTAAAAAACGGTTACAACTTTTCTTTGTTTCTTCCCATCTGTAGGTTTCTTCCATCGCCTGAGCGAAGAGAAATCCCCCTTTCGCCGCAATGTCCATTGCGCCTTTAGCAACCAGTTTGGTCGCCTGGAACAAGATACTGCCATTAGAGAGAACGGTCAGGTTTCCGCCGCTGTTAAGCTGGGTGATGTGTTGGGTGGTTTTTTCAGTATTCCCCTCATTTTGGTATTCCTGTAAGGCATTAAAGGTCATGTTCCCATTCGACGTTAAAAAGAGATGACCGTTTGAGGTTAAATCCGATGCATACGCTGAAAACTTATCGCCGATGGAAAGATTCAGTTTTTTTGCCGATTTAATGTGGGTGGTGGCGTAAACCGATTTTTTTTGCGCATCGTTAACCGGCGAGTATTGCTGTGCCGATAACATCATATCTCGCCCCGCATTGACCATCACATTGCCTTTTTGGGAAGATAACGTCGAGGCTTGGGCAACAATATCGCGACCTGCGTAGATAGACAGGTCGTCACCGGAAGTCACCCTGGTACCCGCTTCCGACAGGCGAGATAAGGCAAATAAAGGGGCCGGAACCGGCGGAGATGCTTTGCCATGCATGTCGATATCATGACCTGCATGCAGTATCAGGTGTTTACCTGCATTTAATTGTGAGCCGCGTAAAATTAAATCATTGCCGGCCACCAGGCTGATTTCTTCTGCTGCTTCAAGCTTATTGAGCAGGGTATATTTCTGATTAATCAAACCGCTTTTTAGGGCGTTAGCGTTTTGTAGTGCACTACCTATCTGATAAGCTTCCGGCGTCTGACCGATTTTAATATTCTGTCCGGCATGTAAAGAAACATGGTTGGTTTTGTTGACTAAGGTGTCAAGCAAACTAATGTTTCTGCCGGAAGAGAGAGATAAGGTATTCGTCGCAGTGATAGACGGAACCAAACGACCGCCATCGGTATTAAAATAACGCGATTTGTCTAATGTCCCCATCTGGATGTGTCCCTCTCGGGAGACCAGACTCACGTTTTTGCCCCGTAACTCAGTTTGATAAGCATCAATGTCACGAACCACCATGACCGACAAATCGTTACCCGCTTCCAGTTTGCCGTGACTTGTTTCTAGGTCATCTTCCGCAATAATAGACAGGTTATCTTTTGCTGTTGCATAAATACTGTTTCGGATATATTGGCCTTTGAGTACCACATTCTTTCCGCTGACGGCAACGTGTTTATGGTCACCCTGATGAGGGGTCTCAGCGAGTAGCTTCACGCCTTTCGAAAAATCAGCCACCAGATTGCCCCCCGCATGAATACCGCCTCTGGCGCCTGGCAGGGCGCTGATATCTTCTTTAAAATTGAGATATATACCGCTTAAAATCATATTGTTACCGGCACTGAGCTGACCTTGCTCGTTATTAAGGTTGCTTGCATTCACGTAAGCATGACGCCCGGCAGAGAGTGTCGAAATGGGGTCAGATACCTGTCTATCTCGTCCGTTAACGAGACTGAGCATCTTTGTTCTAACAATGAGGTCACCGGTATTGGTCTTTAAGGTTGCGGCGTGATTATAAACAGAAGTGTTGTAATTGCCCGTTGCATCTTTTTGTATCCATAAATGATTATGGGCTTGAATGACGGCTTGTTGACCCATATTGGTCAAACGGGCGGTGAATAAACGCATATCCTGTCCAGCGGTTATTTTACCGCTGTTTTTCAGCCTGTCGGTCGCCAGCGTAATATCGCCACCCGCCTTCACGGTGGCGGTCGGCTTGGGCGTTATAAAGGCTTGACTGCTAACATTGATATCCGTTTTGGCATTCGCGTTATTGACCGTGATTTCGCCTTTCACCGTCATCGTAATCGCGCTCTGGTCAGTGACGATATTCACTAAATTGACGCCCACCCCAGTTTCGGTGGCGACTAAACGGATTTTGTTGGCGTACATACCCCCTAACGCTGCGCTATCAACGGCCAAGCTCGGTGCCGGACTATCCCCTTTTATCGGGGTGATAGTTCCCTGCTTTAAATCAATTCGGTTCGTCCCCTGCGTCAATGATAGGTTTTTTGCCTGTATTTTTCCGTTTAACACGGTGGCCTGACTAAGAATATCGACATAATCCTGTGCTTTTGCATCCCATCCCTTATCACCAATGGTCACGGCACCTTTTTTCACCGCCAGCGCCTCAAGCGCCCCCTGTTTGTCAAATACCGGTTTACCGGTTGATAAGGTCACCGATGGCGAGTTAATAAAACCACAGCCATCACAGGTAATCCCGTTTGGGTTAGCAATCAGGATATTTGCCTTTTGTCCGGCCACTTCCAGTTTACCCTGCAGGCTAGACACATTACCGCTAACCACCTCATTGATAATCAGGTCGGCCGATTTACCGTTAAGATTACCGTTAGCACTCATTTGTCCGGCCAGTTGTGATGTCACCGACGAGACGGCGTTATTGAGCACCGCCCCGGTGGGGGCAACATTAAAATCTTGATACTGGTTATGAGAAACACCCGCCGCATTCGGGGTGGCAATGTTAATCACCGGCACTTGACCTTGCTGTATCACCTGCGTCTGATTCCCCGCCACACTGATGCCCGCCCCAATGGCAGGATGAAGCGGGTAAAATGCCGTTAAGCCAGTCAGCAAGTAGCTGATGATTTTCATTCGAAAAGACGGGGGCTCAGTTAACATGGGTTTGTCCAACAATTTTCAAAGAAAAAGAAAAAAACAAAATCACCATTCAATCCCCGCAGACCAGTAAACACTCCACCGGTCAGGCTGTAATGAAGTGGGATAATAAAGCGGCTTACCCAGCAGTATCTGGGTATTGAACAGCCTGGCGGAGGCAGAGAGACCAACCCCACTACCAAGAAGATGAGCACGTTCAATTCCATACTTAGGCTGGTGATGCAAATAACCGTAATCGACCGCGCCGGTGAGATTGACGGTTAATGCTCCCTGGCGTATCACGGGGTAGCTCATCTCATTGCGCCAGTAAAAGCCTTGATTACCACTGAGTGTTTGCTCCTTATAACCACGGACAGAATAAAGCCCACCTAAGGATAGGCGTTCTGAGAGAAAGAGGTTATGTGATGTCATCTGACCATAAAAACTGGTCAAATAACTCATGTTGTCGGTTAACAAAGTAAAATAGCTGCTGCTTAACGTGAATTTCAGGAAATCCGCTTGCGGGGCCATCCGGTTGGCGTGACGGGCTGTGGTGTCCCAGATAGACAGACCGTATTCAACACCCGGATTTACCGTCAGGTAACCACCCGCAACGACAGAACTGTACTGTACTTGCGAAAACACGGTATTAAAAGTAGCACTGCTGGTCACTAAAGTTTGTCCAGCAAGCGTGTTTTTGACCGTTTTGTGGCGCCCGCCGACTTGTAAGGTCAGCTTTTGCTGCCTATCACGGTACATTGTGCGGTTCACATCCAGTTGATGGGTTTCATTCTTCCCGAGATAAAGATAGGATTTTTTCATCACCGTCATGGATTGCGGTGACGTACTATGAAGATAACTATACCGTCCCGTCCAATAACCATAAGGGAGACTAAGGCTAGCAGACAGATTCCGTGTAGAGTTGGATGCACTAAAATCAACATCACGCGATAAGGAAGCCTGCCACTGCTCTCCCAGTCCTAAAGGCGTATCGAAGACCAGTCCGACCTGCATTTTGGTTTCGGGGGGGCTTTTCTGGCCGCTATTATCCACACTGAAATTTATTTTACCGGGCAAGCCGTCGACCTGACGGCGAATTAAGACCCGTGAATAGCCTGGATGCATCCCAGGCTGAATATCAATCGTATAACGGGCAGAGGCCAAGCGATTAAGCTGCTCTAATCCCTGCTCAATATCCCGCAGGTTTAATACCTGACCGGTCAAGTTTGGAAAAACCATATTTACCATACGAAGCGGTTGCCCTTCAATCTCCACCGATTCAGTCAATCCTTCCATGACAGCAATTCGTAGCGTCCCCTGACGAATATCCTGCGCCGGTAAATAAGCTTAAGACGTGACATATCCTTTTTCAATATAGGTATTCGTGATATCGCGTACCAGTTGCTGAATGTCAATCAATGTAAGACAACGGTAAAGATAAGCGGCTTTTAACGCAGATTGGGTTGATGGCGAAAGCGAACGAGCATTTTCAAACTGGATAGTGCGAAGCGTAAAACACGGTGCGGGATGTGAATCAGTTGCAACAGGCGGCAGCAACGGCACTAAAAATGAAGGGGATTTTTGCAACGCGTTTCTTTGCTGATTTGCTTCATCTAATAACGCTTTTTGCTGTTGTTGGGTCGCATCCATTGTCGCTGATTGTGCAAAAGAAGTGATTAGTAAGTAACAAAAAACGTTATAATTGGGTGTCACAAACGCTAACTCTTGTTTTTATTTTCTATAAAAAAATATAAACATAAGCTGTAAACAAAAAAACCAAATTTCGCTCAATTTTATTACAAATAGAATAAGGACTAAGAAAGTAGAGGTATCCGGTCAAAGATCACTAAAAACTGATCCACTTTTTAGCTAAATCCGATCAATCAAAATTGATCCACTGTTTTACTCGGTTATTGCTCCTGATCGCCTCTTATTCTTTCAATTTTAGTTGACCACTACACTTATCGCCCTGCCAATCAATGACAGCTTGTTGTTTTGTGCAGTTTTTTGATATTGCGTTTGACGTTAGCATAGACGTTAAAGTTAAAACCACCGATAACGCATTGTGCGAAACGATAATTTTTTGGCTGCATGAATTTACGTTTTTATCGATAAAATCGCTTGTATCTTGTTTTTTGTGATAGTTAGCTACTATCGCATGAAACAGAGTGAGCTTGTAAAATCGCTAATGGGACAACCTTGTTTCTGAGTTAAAGCCCTCTGTTTCCCCTTTCATGCCAGCATTTAAATTGAACGGTTACCAAGAGCATTGACTCTGTATGTACAAGCAGAATAGGCATGATGGTTTATTATGTGAAAGGAGTATTCTCATGTATCAAGTCGGAATAGATGTCAGTAAAAAAAAGTTAGATATCTGCCTGTTAGCTAAAGTTATTGAGGGAAAACAAAAAACTAAAGTCATAAAAAATGATCAGCATTCAGCTAGGACATTGATTGAGTGGCTGAAAAAACAAAAATGTTTACTCGAAGATGTAAGGATTACTCTTGAGTCCACAGGGACTTATCACGAACAACTCTGCATTGAACTTTATGATATGGGTATTCATATTTCCATCGTAAACCCTTATCGTATAAGAGAATTTGCAAAAGGCATGGGTATTTTAACTAAAACAGATAGAGTCGATGCCTTCGTTTTAGCGTGTTATGGGGAGTTAAAAAAGCCTTCAGCATGGATAGCTCCATTGCCAGAAATTCGAGCATTGAAATCATTGATCAACCGTCGAGAGGCACTTTTAGCTGATTTATTGCGTGAACAAAACCGTCAGGAAAAGACGTTAACAACGTCTACACCAAAGATTGTTAGACAGTCACTTGTTAAGTGCATAAAAATATTAGAAAAAGAGTTGCTGGCTATTGAATCTGAAATTTCTAATCATATTGATAATCATCCAAAATTAAAGCAAGACATGGAATTGCTGACATCAATCAAGTCAATTGGTAATCAGGTAGGTGCCAACATGCTTATGGTGTTAAGGAGCCATGACTTTACTAGTGCAGAACAGGTTGCCTCCTATCTGGGATTAGTCCCTGTAGAACGGCGTTCTGGCACATCTGTTAACGGTCGGGCTCACTTATCCAAAACAGGATCGTCCCAAATTCGCGCAAAATTATACTTCTCAGCCATAACAGCAATACGCCATAACCCACATATCAAGTCATTGTATGATCGTCTATTAGCAAGAGGTAAGTCAAAAATGTCCGCTCTAGGTGCGGCAATGAGGAAATTAGTTCACTTGTGCTATGGAGTATTAAAGACGGGTCTAGCTTATGACCAAAACTACGCCCGCCAAATTTTCGCTTCATAAAATCGATTTTAAGGCATTTTAAATTTTAGTTGGTACGTTTTCATGTCTTACATAGAGAAAATAGCGCTACGGGCTTCCTAGGTGTCTTAAAATCGATTTACAGATGATAACGCAAACTCAGTTTTGGCTTTAATCGACAAACCATCCTCTAAGCTAACTCTATCCGCTCACCGGAGTCTGAGAGCAAGCGAACGGACGAGGAAGCGGAGTTAACCTAAAATTACAGAATAAATAGGTTAATTTTTTGTTAAAAAATTTTTGAAATTCTTAGACGTTAAATTCATGGATTTTAAGGTTGACTTTAAAGACGGTAACTCAGAATCGATTACAGCGCATTTTAGAGGGGTTTGTGACGGTGATTTCTATTTTAATTTTCAAAAATGATTAGATTTAACGATTTTTCGTTTCTGATAGGTGAGGTGATTCTTGCTGTTCAAAATCGTTCGTTTTCGTACATTATCCAAAACGCCTGTACAAAAATAGGTAAATTATGTTCCGTACAGGTGTCTTAATTCGTACATTTTTTTCGGTCAGGTTATTTGACCGCTTCTTTCAACGTTTTACCTGCTTTAAAACTCGGTACGTTTGCAGCAGCAATTTTAAGTATTTCACCCGTTTTTGGATTACGTCCATCTCTGGCTGCACGTTGCTTAACCTGAAAGCTGCCAAAACCAACGAGTTGTACGTCATCTCCGGCCTTTAGCGCTTCTGTCACGGTTTCAATGAAGGCGTTCAGTGCCTTCTCTGAATCTTTTTTTGTTCATGATGTGCCTGAATTAGTGGATTACGTTAATCTTAGTGATGCTAGCTGTAGTAACTGAATAGAGCAATGTTTCAGCTTTAATTAACTCAGAAAATATTTTTAATTAAAATCCCGCCGCTCGCCACAAGTCTGTGACCGAGCGTAGCGAGTGAGCAGACGAGGAAGCGGAATATAACTTTAGTAACAAAGAAATACGGTCACTCAGTAGTAACATATTTTTCGGGTCAGGGTCTTTGTTAGAAGAAAAGTTATCCACAGAAAAACCTCGCGCGCGCGTAGTTATATTTAGTTATGTATAAGTTAAAAGAGTTAAAGGCCAAAAAAAGATATATAAGAATTTGTTTTTAATATAAAAAATAAAATAAATTTTTCCTAAATCCCGATAAATTTTTCCTAAATCCCGATAAATTTTTCCTAAATCCCGATAAATTTTTCCTAAATCCCGATTAGGACTATTACTTATCCACAAAAAAGCTAGTTTTTTGTGATTAAAGTTTAAACATATTTGACTGTTTTCTTAAATCCCGATATTATTTTCTTAAATCCCGATGTTTAGGGGGATTCCTAAATCCCGAAAACAAACCTGTTAAATGATGTTCGCATTTAACAGGTTCTAACTAACAATCCTAAATAAGCTAGGAGTGAAGCTATGGCTGATCATACAAAAAAAATAGGAAAACGCAATTTGACAACGTTACGCCCACAAAAACATAATCAATTAGAGTTTTTTATTGCTGATGAGATTGATGTTTCAACTTTTCGCGATGAAATGGCCAGTATGGAACACCCTTTTTTTGCTCTAAAAGGTGGTGATACCAAAGTCAGGGAATATAAAAATGGCAACGTGACTGTCACGGTTAGGCCAGCAGCTGAAATTGGATTAGCCACAATTTTTGATAAAGATATTTGGATTTATGCCATATCGAAATTACAAGAGGCAATTAATAACGGTAAACCTATTAGCCGTATTATCACCTTTACCCCGTATGATTTTTTTGTAACGACTAACAGAGATAAAGGGGGTAAATCTTATAAAGAATTAGAAAAAGCATTGGACAGGCTTTCGGGTACTCGTATTACTACTAATATTGTTTATTCGGAAGACAAACAAGAAAGTATTGGCTTTGGATTAATTGATAGTTGGAGAATTTTAGAAGAAAAAAAAGGAAAACTTGATATCGGTATGGTTGAAGTGACTTTACCAGACTGGCTTTATCAGGCTATTACTAAAACCAAGGTGTTACAAATTAGTCCTGATTATTTTCGTATACGGAAAGCTATCGATAGACGATTATATGAAATAGCCCGTAAACACTGTGGCAATCAGCATGAATTTATTATTTCACTCGATAAATTATATGCTAAAACAGGTAGTACAGCCGCTTTATCTAAATTCAAATTTAATATTAAGCAATTAGCTAAAACGAATGATCTTCCTGATTATGAAATTCTTTTTGATTCGATCACAGATAAGGTTATTTTCAAAAACCGTAATCAAAATACTCCACAAGCAGAAGCTTCACGTAAGCGAGAAAAAGGTAAAAAGGAAATTCATAAAATGAAAAATAAATTATTTAACAAATAAATTTTTATTGCCGTTAAAATATTGCTTTAATGCTTTAATGCTTTAATGCTTTAATGCTTTAATGCTTTAATTTTTTCATGAAATAGAGTATCATTAATAATGATATTATGAATTAATTAAATCATGATTTAATGAGGTGGTGATGGCTATCATAAGTTGTATTGGACAAAAGGGCGGCGGATCAAAAAGTACAACTGCCAGAACACTTGTGGCTGGTTTTACCGAAGCAAATTGGAGAACTCATTTAGCAGATATAGATGAGAAACAGCAAACTTCTTTAAAATGGTGTAAAAGAAGAGAGGATTTAGGTTTAAGTACTATAGATTGTGCTCTTTACCGCAGGGTTGATACCGTAATAAGGATGAAAGATCATTATCATTTAATTGTAATTGATGGTCGACCAGCAGCTGAAACTACATCATTTGATGTAGCAATGGAATCTGATCTCATTATTATTTCAACAGGAACGACAATTGATGATTTAGAGCCATCTCTTGATGGTTAGGAAATTGAATCGCTTTTAAAGTGAGTAGCAAAAGCCATCCCTTATTGCAAAAAGGAGATGGGGATCGATTTATTGTGTTTAGTGCCAGTTAACATTTCCTCAGAGAGTGTAATTTCTAACCTGATTTCCTTATTTTAGACACATTGATCCTGCGTTTAGCTGCGTAACCATCGCTTTTTCTCCAGGTTATGCAGTCTTTCTGACAACAATTCCGTTGCTTTTTTACCCATTTGCGCCCCGGTGAAAAGCAGCCTGTCGCCACACAGAATACATTTGTACGGATCGGTACGCAGAAATCCTTTCATCAGCACAGAAAAACCTGGGTTCTCCGGTTTTTTACGTGCCGTCATCTCAAGTGCCTTATACACTTTCGGCAATAGTTTTCCTCGTTTACGATTCGACAAAAAACCAGAGTAACGCACCATTTTAAAATGCCTGGCCGGAATATGGCTTATATAGCGTCTAATCATCTCTTCCTGCGGCAGAGTCTGCTGCCGATGCTGGCCAGTTCGGTGGTCATGGTAGTGATGAACAACGGCACCCCCTCGGTAATGCCGCAGTTTTGACGCAGATACCGGTGGGCGTTTAAGGTAGCGACCGAGGTACTTAACACTATGCCATGCCCCTTTCGTTTTTTTAGCAAAGTGCACTTTCCAATAACGTCCGTACTGCGCCCTCAAGTAACGCCGCCAATGTTTTTTGTCACGGATATGGCCAAGACCGGGAAGAAGGCCAGGGTTAATTAAATCATAACTGTGACGCAGTAGTCGGATAACAGCCCCTCGCCAGATTTCTTCGACATCCTTTTTTTTGAAAAACAGCTTTCGCCATACACTATGTTTACTATCCAAACCCCCTCGAGTGACGGAAACATGAACATGCGGATGTTGATTGAGTTGCCGGCCATAAGTATGCAAGGCACAGAAAATACCAATTTCGATACCCTGTTTGCGAGCCAACTGCAGCATAGCTCGAGTGGCTGCCCGAAACAGAGCATTAAGTAGCGGCCAGTTATTGTTAAAAAAAGGCCAAAGGAGATGTGGCATGGTGAAAGTAATGTGTTGCCAGTCGCAGTCGGGTAAAATATGAACCTGCTGTGCTAACCACTGCTCGGTGGCTTTAAAGCCACATGAACTGCAGGCTTTTGACTTACAGCTTTGGCAGAAAAAACGGCTGTGAGAACAATCAGACGAAGCGCAACAATAGCGCCGGACACCCATGGCACAAGTGCCGCAGGCAAGCATGCGCTCCACAGATAAACTCGTCCACGAACTAACGCTATCGCCGTATTTTTCGAGGAATTTATTCCAACCGTCATCAATGGTGAAAAGTAGTTTAGCAGGACGAGGGATATACATCTGACTCAATTACCTTATGGGCATCTTGCCAAAGAAACAGAAATTGTCAGATTCGTCAGCCCAGTTATCGGTGTGTTTATCCCAGGGTTCAAAGGAAACAGGGATTATTCCCAGCTCCGTATAGGTGATGAATTCATCGGCAGGCAGACTTTCAGTTATTCCCCCCTCAGTGTAGTCGTATCCAGCGTCATCGGCTTGGTCTTGGCGTTGTTCAAAACTCCTGATAATCGTGACTAGCGGCGGGTAATACTGCGTGTCGAGAAAAAATTGGGGGCCGAGTCGGACGCAGTGGCGTATGGCTTCTTTTAGGGTGTCATAAAAAAATTCAGGCGGTCTGTCATCATCATTTTCGGGTGGGAGAGAGATCATAAAACGTTTCAGATAAACAGGCGTTGTGGCACGTGAAGTGACGGGCAGCCTGCCTGATTTAACCGGTTTACGCTTTCTGGGAGATTTATTGCGAGCCATCGAGATGAATCCCTGAAAAAAATTAACCTACTGCAGAGTATAAAACAGTACTCAACTCATTAACATCCCCGAAGCAGCACCGCTGCGCCGCTCACGCGTAGCGTGCTACGTTCAACTAGCTAGAGAATTAACAAAAAAAGGAATTAATAAAGATAATATAGTTTTTCTTGTTTCTAAAGCCTCATCAGAATCAGAGGGATCTAAAGCGCAAAAAACTATAAAAGCATGGGGGTTTCACGTTCTTGATACTGTTATACCTCTTAAAACTAGCTATGGAAATGCTCTTGATGAAGGACGGGCATTATATGAAACACCATTTAAAAGTTTAAATTTAATTGCTAGAGCTATGGTTGAAGAAGTTCATGATTTAATTAATTCATGATTTCATGTTAAGATGAAATCATGTTATTGCTAATATGGTTAGATTTTATGAAATTACCTAGTAAAAAAATTAAAATTGCTCCACCGCCGGACAATGAACCAACGTTAAACGTGACAGGGAAGAATATTCAGCCTGATACAATTATAAAACCCATTCAAATAAAGGTCTCTATTAATAAACATAAAGAGATGAAAACATATGCGGCTGAGCAAGGAATAACAATTACTGAAATGCTCCTTGCTGGTTATGAAATGTATAGAAATAAAATGAAGTAAAAAGTCGCTAACTGAAGGGAGTAGTGATCCCGACAGCTAGCTAACCCAAACCCTAAGCAATCTAGGAGTCGGACTATGCGAAATAGTACGCACATTGCACGCATAATGAAAGCGTGTGGCATATCAATCGAGCAGCTTTTGAGCTTTGCTAATACGTCAAAATACCTTACAACCCGTCAGCGTGAGTACCTTCGTAGTATTGGGGGTGCAGTATGAACGCCGAGATGATTAAATTCTTTTTGAGTGGTGGTGTTCCCTGTGGTTTTGCAGATAGTGAAGGGGAAATTAATGCCAATGCTAAAATGGTAGATTTTCTCGGTTTGAATAAAGATGCACCTGAAATGGTGATTTTATTAGAGAAAATCCGCACTGAAAAATCACCGTTTTTTGTCATTATTAATCTGGTTTCTGACTTCAAGAAAGCACCCAAAATTTGGCAATTTCATTTTTTACCGCTTTTTTGTAGTGAAAATGGCTACCTAGGTACTTTCTTTCATGCCCACGAATTCCTGTTTTTGTCGCCGTTGGAGTATGTCGATGGGATTAAGCCTTATGCGGTTACCACCGAAAAGCCTAGCAAGCTGTTTACTGAAAGGGAGTGGCAAGTCTTGTTTTTCACGATGCGCCGCTTAAGTAGCAAGCAAATTGCTAGAAAGTTAGGCATTTTCCCCTCAACGGTTGAATTTTATTTGAAGGCTATCTACGGAAAAGCCAATGTTCATTCTGCTTGATGGTTAGGAAATTGAATCGCTTTTAAAGTGAGTAGCAAAAGCCATCCCTTATTGCAAAAAGGAGATGGGGATCGATTTATTGTGTTTAGTGCCAGTTAACATTTCCTCAGAGAGTGTAATTTCTAACCTGATTTCCTTATTTTAGACACATTGATCCTGCGTTTAGCTGCGTAACCATCGCTTTTTCTCCAGGTTATGCAGTCTTTCTGACAACAATTCCGTTGCTTTTTTACCCATTTGCGCCCCGGTGAAAAGCAGCCTGTCGCCACACAGAATACATTTGTACGGATCGGTACGCAGAAATCCTTTCATCAGCACAGAAAAACCTGGGTTCTCCGGTTTTTTACGTGCCGTCATCTCAAGTGCCTTATACACTTTCGGCAATAGTTTTCCCCGTTTACGATTCGACAAAAAACCAGAGTAACGCACCATTTTAAAATGCCTGGCCGGAATATGGCTTATATAGCGTCTAATCATCTCTTCCTGCGGCAGAGTCTGCTGCCGATGCTGGCCAGTTCGGTGGTCATGGTAGTGATGAACAACGGCACCCCCTCGGTAATGCCGCAGTTTTGACGCAGATACCGGTGGGCGTTTAAGGTAGCGACCGAGGTACTTAACACTATGCCATGCCCCTTTCGTTTTTTTAGCAAAGTGCACTTTCCAATAACGTCCGTACTGCGCCCTCAAGTAACGCCGCCAATGTTTTTTGTCACGGATATGGCCAAGACCGGGAAGAAGGCCAGGGTTAATTAAATCATAACTGTGACGCAGTAGTCGGATAACAGCCCCTCGCCAGATTTCTTCGACATCCTTTTTTTTGAAAAACAGCTTTCGCCATACACTATGTTTACTATCCAAACCCCCTCGAGTGACGGAAACATGAACATGCGGATGTTGATTGAGTTGCCGGCCATAAGTATGCAAGGCACAGAAAATACCAATTTCGATACCCTGTTTGCGAGCCAACTGCAGCATAGCTCGAGTGGCTGCCCGAAACAGAGCATTAAGTAGCGGCCAGTTATTGTTAAAAAAAGGCCAAAGGAGATGTGGCATGGTGAAAGTAATGTGTTGCCAGTCGCAGTCGGGTAAAATATGAACCTGCTGTGCTAACCACTGCTCGGTGGCTTTAAAGCCACATGAACTGCAGGCTTTTGACTTACAGCTTTGGCAGAAAAAACGGCTGTGAGAACAATCAGACGAAGCGCAACAATAGCGCCGGACACCCATGGCACAAGTGCCGCAGGCAAGCATGCGCTCCACAGATAAACTCGTCCACGAACTAACGCTATCGCCGTATTTTTCGAGGAATTTATTCCAACCGTCATCAATGGTGAAAAGTAGTTTAGCAGGACGAGGGATATACATCTGACTCAATTACCTTATGGGCATCTTGCCAAAGAAACAGAAATTGCCAGATTCGTCAGCCCAGTTATCGGTGTGTTTATCCCAGGGTTCAAAGGAAACAGGGATTATTCCTAGCTCCGTATAGGTGATGAATTCATCGGCAGGCAGACTTTCAGTTATTCCCCCCTCAGTGTAGTCGTATCCAGCGTCATCGGCTTGGTCTTGGCGTTGTTTAAAACCCCTGATAATCGTGACTAGCGGCGGGTAATACTGCGTGTCGAGAAAAAATTGGGGGCCGAGTCGGAGGCAGTGGCGTATGGCTTCTTTTAGGGTGTCATAAAAAAATTCAGGCGGTCTGTCATCATCATTTTCGGGTGGGAGAGAGAGCATAAAACGTTTCGGATAAACAGGCGCTGTGGCACGTGAAGTGACGGGCAGCCTGCCTGATTTAACCGGTTTACGCTTTCTGGGAGATTTATTGCGAGCCATCGAGATGAATCCCTGAAAAAAATTAACCTACTGCAGAGTATAAAACAGTACTCAACTCATTAACATCCCCGAAGCAGCACCGCTGCGCCGCTCACGCGTAGCGTGCTACGTTCTTTACCTTAGCGGTTGCAGGCTGTAATTCAAATAATTCACGGCTAGAAAACGGTGACTATGCCAAAACATCCACTATCATCATTGATTCTGCTGGACCGTACTTTGATAGCTCACAAAAAGGCAAAATCAGTCAGAACGTTGCGATAAAACCTGTAAAAGTGAATTATCCACCTGATTACACTTACCGCGAAAGTTGGAAGAACGTAGACAGGGGCGGTGCAGCCTTGAGAGAACAAGGTTATCGGCATGTTATCGCATCGCCCTATGAAATTTATGAACAAGGTAAAAAGCATCTTGTTATCGACCGTAGTTTTCATACCGACTTACTCTTATCCAGCGTAGAGAGAACGGGTAAGAACTTCAAAGGCCGTTATCTTACAAAAACCCAATCACCTTCATTTTGTGGTGAAAACTGGCATGGTTATTTACTCAACGAAACGCCTGAAAACAAATCAATCCGTGATGAATATATCAGAGTCAAAAACAAATATTGCTCAGATCCAAATTACCGACTTACCGAAGAAGAACTCAGCATTTTGACTCGCGGTGAACCAAATAGTTTGAGGGATTATCGCCTTAAAATGTATATCGACAACCAACGTGAACCTATCAGCATTCAGTCAACTAACTTATATCAAAAAGGTATTTTTTAATGGATTCAAAAAAGAATAATACATTATCTACTAAATTACCTATTGCACTGTATTTACTGGTGGTGAGTGTTATAGGAGTAGTTGGATTTGGTATATGGAAGCTATACCAAGCAAATACGAAAACCAACGCATTATTGACATCACTTGTGAAACAGCAAGAGGTTAGCAATAAAGAACTAGCTAAACTCAGATCTTCTTTTAATAAAATCATTGAACTTTCTGAAAATAGTAATGTACCTAGCCATCCACAACAGAAAAGGCAACCAGCAAGGGATTCGAGTTTGAATATCGAGACCGTCAAAATCAACAAAGACGTGCTGACCTACGGTAGCAAAGATGCACGGTTCTCTTTGGTAACGTACATGGATTTTCAATGCACGTACTGCCAACGCCTCGCTGCTACCCCAAGATCTCTGGTAGATTCTGCTAATGAAGGACTGGTGAACTGGAAGTGGAAAAACAGCCCGTTACCAATGCACGAACCGATGGCGACTGAACAGGCGAAGAAATACATTTGCGCTGGCAAACAGGACGAAAAGAACTATTGGGATATTATTGCAAGTTGGGGAAGTAAAAACCTCGATTTGACGGATGCGGCGATTACCGCAAAATACAAACTTGATCTTGCTAAATACGAAGCATGTTTGAAAGATGCAAGCGGTGAAATAAAAAATATTATTGAAAATGATAAAGCAGAAAGCCAAGCGTTAGGTATTTCCGCAACACCGACTACCATTATTATTGACAATAAAACTGGAAAAATGAAACCGATTATCGGTGCATTACCGATGGAACAGTTTATTAATACCATCGAAGAAATGGCGAAAGAATAACCATAGGTCAATATTTTATTACTGCACTGGTATGTTTTTGAAAAACTATTGGTTCGTTTCTTTCATGTAATGAAGCAATCTATAGTATGGTTTTTCGTATATTTACTTTGTAACCAATCTGGTTACGTCTCTTTTCGTAAAAATGAAAAAAGGAAAGAAACATGAGTCAATCTGTACAAGCTGTAAAGACACCACTGATGAAATCGTTCAATGCTAAGAACGTAATGTTAATCGTACTCGCTATCGCCACCGTTGCTGCTCTGGCTCTCGTAGTTGCTTATGGGAAGGGTACTGAACAAACAGGCTTTAAAGACGTTTGGCTGCAAATCACTCAATACATGCAAGGTTCGTTGGGGCGTGTGTTGGTTGGTCTGATTGTGGTTGTTGGTATCGCTGCTGCGGTAGTTCGTCAATCTCTGATGACTTTCGCGGTTGCTGTTGGTGCTGCCATCGGTCTGTACTATGCGCCTGACATCGTCAACGGTATTATGTCTTCTTCGGAAGCAGTTACAACTATCCTACCAGTTCTGTAAGTTTCAAAATACTCTCTCCATGCAAGAAGTCACATAAAATGTGGCTTCTTCTTCAAGATGGTGATGATAAAACAGCCATATTTTGCGTTAATTGATAATTGTAAACTTAAAATAATTCTATGTTTACCAATTTAAAATCATCTTTCAGTATGTTGGAAAATTTTTTTTTACGTTTTTACACGGGAAATGATATGAGTGATGTGATTACCATTTCGAGAGAACAGCAAGACTTCCTTAATTGCCAATCAAATTATGTTTGCTGTATGGCGTATGCTGGCTCGGGTAAGACGTTTATTCTTAAGAAGTTTTCCGAAAAGTACAAAGAGCATCGTATTTTGTATTTAGCGTACAACAAAGGCGTACAGCAAGAGGCACAGCGCAAATTCCCTGACAACGTGAAAGTGGTTACGACACACGCACTCGCATATCGCTATTTTGCTGACTTAAAGCAAAAGATTAAGTTAAATTTTGGCATCTTTGATCTGGCGAAAGAATTTAACATCACGTCATTCTCTTTGCGTTTCATTGTGTATAAAACGCTCTCAAATTTTTACTTTTCTGCTGATGAAAGCATCAATATATCGCATGTTCCAAAGGAAAGCCAAAACAAGAAAACGGTTTACAAAGAACCTGAAAGGATTGAAGCCTTGTCTATTGCAATAAAGGCATACTGCTTACAGGCTGATCCTGAAAATGATTTTCCATGCCCCCCTGACTTCTTCATTAAACATTACCAATTAACAGGTCCATCATTAGACAAATGGTACGACATTATTCTTTTAGACGAAGCTCAAGACGTAAACATGGTGACGAAAGCACTACTGGATAAATGTAGCTGTATGCGGATTTATGTTGGTGATCCGCACCAGATGATTAACCGTTGGCGTGGCTCATTTGATGTGTTGAGTGCTGCTGCCAGTGAGGGCGCAAAGGTGTTGCGTTTGACTGAATCTTATCGCTTCGGGAGAAAAGTTGCTGCCATTGCCAATGTAGTTTTGCGGTTGAAAGGTGAAAATATCCCTCTCCGTGCGTACAAAGAGGATAGGTTGCTACCAAAAAAGACCATTCAGGAAATATACCCTAGAACCATCATATCTCGGAGTAACCTTTCTGTTATCTTCAATGCGATAGATGCTGGCAGTAAAGGGAAAAAAATCTGCTTTGTAGGCGGCGTGGAGAAGTATTCGTTATGGGATATTGTTGATTATTACTATCTGAAGCTGAATGAAAAAGAAAAAATCAAAAACAAAGCAATTTTGGAAAAATACCCATCGTGGGATGCTCTAGTTAAAATTGCAAAAATTACGACTGATTCCACTCTCACCAGAGCTATTGTTTTGATTGACGAGCACGGGAGCAACGTTACCGATATTGTTGATTCAATTACTAAATCATCCATAAAATCTCAGGATGAAGCCGATTTAATACTTGTTACTGCTCATTCATCAAAAGGTTTAGATTGGAATGTGGTAGAGATTGACGGTGATTTCCCTTCAATGATTGAGTACCTAGAGAGAATTGGCAATAAGACAGATCAGATAGATTATGCGTATATCAATGATGAATTAAACTTACTGTATGTGGCTGTAACCCGCGCAATCGACACCTTAGGCATAAGTGCTTGTGTGATGGAACTTATCATGCACATACAAAGGCTACAAAAGGCGAACAAATTTAAACCGCTTGTTTCTTTTTCTCAACTACAGTAACTCAATAATTATAAGGTTATATCTAGGGCCCCCTATCTATCATAAGCCC
The DNA here is from genome assembly GCF_004768525.1 of Arsenophonus nasoniae. Lineage (NCBI taxonomy): Bacteria > Pseudomonadati > Pseudomonadota > Gammaproteobacteria > Enterobacterales > Morganellaceae > Arsenophonus > Arsenophonus nasoniae. The sequence goes on along the minus strand of NZ_CP038620.1, from coordinate 46,986 downwards.
TTTTTTTATAAAGACAGGTTCATTGTGTCAATGATCACCGAAACCTGATCCGCTTTTTAGCTAAATACGATAACTCGAAATTGATCAACTGCTTTACTCGGTTATTGCTCCTGAACGACACTTATCTTTCAATAGATAGCCTGAAGGTCTTCATTTATTTTTAACAAATATTCGCTTGCCACTTTCACCTATAAGACTTCCGTTACCACCATTAACATCAAAATGATACATCAAGCCTTTCTCGGTCATTTTTCGCTCCCGTAATTTGATGATTTTCAGAATTTCGTCGTTATGAAAAACGAACATACCAGATTTTAATCGCCGAAAGGTGGTTCTGTGTTTGTTGGGTTGAATCATGATTATTTCCCCTTGTTCTCAAACGAAAAAATAGAAATATCAAAAATCTTTTTTTTATTAAAGAAAAGGGAATATGCGTCATTGACGCTACATATTCCCTTTTGGTTTTTCCCTGATATTGGCCAGTTCGCCAGCCAAAATTAGCTATCAAAGCCCCGTTTTTGAGGGTGTTTCATTATTAAAATTCTTTTATTTTTATTTAAAAAATCTAAAGCGTACTCGTGCATCATCATTCCTCTTGAAAAAAAGAATTGAGGCAGAAGTCTAGACACCCAGATTTGAATTGAGATTGGGCGGTAGACTGGACAGGGTTATCACAACCGGAATCAAGATAACGGCCAGCTTTTCAGCTGCCCCATCCAGCCCACCATAGAAGAGATGAGCGAAGGATGCCGGCACTATACTACATGCCGGTCTTGATTCTACGGGGTGATAATCCCGATCTCTAACTTCTCAGAGACATTTTTAGATTACTTACTTTTTTTTAAAAAAACACACCTAAATATTAGGTGTTTAGCTATAAAAAATAAATCACTAATTGATTAACTGTACGCCTTTGCGAATAAAATCAGTAGGAATATATCTATCTAGCCCTGTATGTTTACAATATTCAATTAGCTGAAAATTACTATGAACATCAGCTTTTTTATAGATTAATTTCAAATGCCCTTCAACTGTTTGATAAGAAATGTCTAATCTTTTCGCTATTTCTTTAGCAGTGAGCCGTTGTTGTGCCCAAAAAATAACTTCCAATTCTCTTTTGGTGAAGGTGTCATTAGGCGCATCAAATTGAATAGTGTTTCTATTTAACCGATTCATATAATACAAACATGTAGGGATCTCGATAGCTCTTCCATGACAAACAAGACCAATTATTTGATTTTTATCATCATAAAGAGGGCTTTTATTGCAAAGATGGGGAACCTGATTATTACTCTTTCCATAATAATGAATTTCGATGGCTGATAACATTTTGTTTTTTTCAATAACATTTTTATCATGCTCAACAAGCTCAGGCCAAAGATCTTGACTTGATTGCAATGGAACTTCCTTATCTAACCTACCCTCCATACTAAATCCACTAGGTACATTAAAATAACTTAATGCAGTATTATTCATGTAAATATATCGTGATTCAGTATCCTTTATGAACCAATGTTCTTCGCTATGTTCCATAAAAGATATAAGCGATTGAGGCGACGATGAATATCGTTTAATGCTATTTTGGATGCTAGTCATAATATTGATTCTCCATTTCACTTATTCTAACTTAAGAATAGTTAATTAAATAAGGATAACACACCTAAAAATTAGGTGTATTTGTTATAAGTTTCTTACTAAGGTTAAATTTTAGAATGTTTTTTATTTCCAATAAGAAAATGTTTTCTGATGCAACCATATAACCAAGGATGAAGAAAAATGATAAAAAGAAAAATATCGGAGGATACTTACTCTCTTGATAGAGTTCCAAAGGAAGCAAGAGTTAGTTTAGTTAATGTAACTTTGGTGCGTATGGGAATGGCAACAGCTTTATCACAGTTTATGTTAGGCGCCACTTTAGGCCATGGAATGACCTTCTGGAACGCTATGCTTGCGACATGTTTAGGTAGTTTACTTTTGGAATTTGTTGCTCTTGGCCTTGGTCTTGCAGGGATGAAAGAAGGATTATCAATTAGTCTTCTTGCAAGATGGACTGGATTTGGGCGTTTAGGGTCAGCATTAATCGGGTTGGCAATAGCAATTAGCCTTCTTGGTTGGTTTGGCGTGCAAAATTCAATTCTTGCGGAAGGACTATCTTATGCATTAGATTACAAAATTAACTTTGGGTGGATAACTGCTTTTTCAGGAATATTATTAACTGTATTAGTCGCTTTTGGTTTTCGAGCATTGAGTTGGACAGCAAAAATTTCAGTTCCTTTGTTTTGTTTGGTTGTCGGATGGATTATTTTTTACTTATTTAAAGATGGATGCTATTTAGATTTAATGAATTCTTCACCAAAAGGTAATCCACTGACACTTGGAGAAGGAACTACGATCATATCAGGAGTAGTTATTATTGGCGCATTAATTACGCCCGATATAAGCCGATACTGTAAAAATAATAATCATGTGTTTTGGATGATAACATTATCAGTTATTGTTGGTGAATTTATTATTAATGCAATTGCCATATTAATGGCGCATGCATTAGAGACCGCTGATATTGTAACTATAATGACACATAGCGCAGGATGGATAGGTCTACTATCAGTAATATTATCCGCAATAAAAATAAATGATATTAATTTATATTCTTCATCACTTGGATTATCTAATACAATAAAAATAATTAGCAAGAAAAAAACAAATTATGTTTTTTTGACAGTATCTTTAGGAATGATAGGAACATCATTATCGGTGTTTGGTATTTTAAACTATTTCGTTGATTTCCTTTCCATGCTTGGCGTTATTTTCCCCCCAATAGCAGGTGTGATGCTGGTTGACTACTATATTTTGAAAACGAGTCGGAAATTATTAGACGAAACTAGAGAACAAGGATTACTGCCGAATGATTCATCGACTCATCTCATTGGCTGGTCGGCTATTATTGCCTGTATTGTTGGAACTTTTGTTGGTGTAATCTTTAGATTTGGCATCCCTTCTTTAAATTCTATTCTGGTGGCTGGAATTACTTATTGGCTATTAATGAAATTTAGGAAGCAAGTTGAATAAATAGTCTAGTGCCCACAACAAATTAAGTCTATATTTTACTGATAAACAATTGATTATTATATTTAATCATAAATTTTAAAAGGCTCTCATCTAAAAACACCTAAGACTTAGGTGTTTTTTATTTTGTATATGTTACTTATATTTAATTTAAATAAAAATATTAATTGAACTTTAATTCCAACACTAGGGAAATATCGAAGCATAGTAATTTAAAATCTTCATATTTCTATTATTAATATAGATAATAATTATTTTAATAATAAATAAAGGAGAATAATATGTGGGTATTAATTATTACTATGTTTTCAACTCCTTATTCAACAAATAATTTTGCCAGTATTCATACTCAGAAATTTAAAACATAACAAGGTTGTCAGCTTGCAGTAAAGGAATTTAGAAATAATTTTGAGAATGAATCACTAAACTACCTTGATTCCAAAGCCTTTTGTATTAAAGATGATGTAAATACAAGTAAATAATAAATTGTTATTTGATTGAATTTAAAATAGATATTGTTAGTCACCTCCTGACTTTTTAACTTTCAATATCTAATTTATTGGTACAGTTTTATTTCTGTACCAATATTTTTTTATTAAAGATAGATGATCCTATTGAATCTATTGGTGACTTCCATGATCTTTATTTTATTCGTTAGCCGTAATTTCATTCAGCCTTGCAGATAATTCCGGTTGTTCTTCAACACTTAATGTACTGTTGTCTATCCCATCTCCTGATGATTTCGTTTCCGTAGGTTGATGAGTACGGATTTGGTTGTTATTTTTCCCTTTAGAAGCGTTTTTTTATCACTAGTGGATCAATGCCTGAAAACTTAAAACAGGTTCTGTAGGTTATCTTTGTTGATGATTTTTTCTAAGTGTCGGTTAACTAGCAATTTCAAAATGATTCTTTCATAACCAAGATAATCCGAATGATGAAGGTTAGCGATGTACGCAGCTTCCGTCATAGTTAATCCGGTCACGTTTTTTTCATAATCTAAAATACGTCTAACTGCTTCGGACTCTGCACCTTGCTTTAATGTGAATACTTCATTGGCGGTGCAATGTTTTGGTAGCTGTTTTCTGTTGATAGCGGTTGGGTTGACTGCCCCAAAATAATTATGGTTTTTTTCTTTTTTTGTCAGATTAATATCCGCCATGTTCAACCGTACATTCTCGCACGGATCAACAATCATCCCATCTTCCGTTTCTATCCAAGCATACTCTATGTACTCAGTAGCAAACGGCAGATTGGTTTCTGGCGCGGTAATAAGCTCTTTTTGGTATGTTCCTATCACCGATTCCCCGCGCACAAGGCGGTTGTCGGTCAAGTGACGACATAGGACGTAGGAGTAAGGGATCATCATTACTTCATCAGTCACTTCGATGATATTAATTTTATTTTTCATAGAGAGAACTCTTGTGGTAAAAAAAAGCCCCAAACGGGGGCATAAAAAAATGACTTACAATGTTGAATGCTACATGGGTACATAATCTACTTTTTGGCGATTGTTGATTTCTTGGTGTTGCTGATATATCGGATAGAGTCTGTTCTTTCAGAGGGCGTAGTCGCATTCAATAATATAAAAGTATAGTTTTTGCCCCCAGTCGTTACAAACAGGTCAGTACCGCCCCAACTCTCAACATTTGTGTTTTTTGACAGCAACAAGACGTTGTTTGGTAACAGACGAAGTTTATATGAATCACTATCATCCGATCCGTTAATAAAGTAATCGAGAGTCGTAATATCTTTCTGGTTTTTTTGCTTACCAAGAAATATTTTCACAGAAAAGTTTTTGTACAAATATATTTTGGTTTGTTCACCCTCATTGTAAGGGATCATTACCTGTTGACCTTCATAACTGATATTTTGTTGTGAGTCTTGTTCCGATGTTTTCCCGTTAATTGCATTGTGGTATAGATCGGATAATTGTTTTTCTTGCTGTTCTTTGGTTGTGACATAATCTTTTTTAAATGCGTCAGGATCAGGAGTTAACTCCGTTGAACCCGCATTTGCTTCTGATGCGCTCTCAGCGGCTTTGTTTGCCTCTAGTGCAGGAGGTAGCTCAGTTGAACTCGCATTTGCTTCTGGTGCAGGAGTTGACTCACTGGTTGCCGTTTGCGCTTGTGGATCTTTCTTGTCCTCGCTCTTGAATACAGCTACGGAGCTATCAAGATCACTGTAGAAGTCTACAGTTTCAGGGATTTCTTTATCTGATGTTGTCGGTTTTAAATAGAGTAAAGCGGCAACTGCAACGAGAACCACTATCAGTACAATGAGGTATCGCCCTTTTTTCTTATCTAGCTTAAATTTTTTTTCTTTGCCAGCAATAAATGAGCTACCTATTGTGTTTTTGTTTTCGTCTGGTTTCATCGTGCCTCAGCCTTTTAAACAATCTGTTAATATTGTTGTGATGGTATCTTAAATAAAATGTCGTTTTATTGAGTTAAGCGTCATAGGATGGCTTTAATCCCTTAATTTTAGTTTTTCGAGTTCAAAAAGTGATTCACTATCTCATTACCGTCTATCAACGTGAGCCTGTCAGCGACTTGTTGCCTGAATAGAATAGCGTCATTCGAGAACGATCCCGAAGTCACTAAAAAAACGTGAGTGGCTTCTTTATCTGCTTCCAATACGCCAATCATTTCCCTTGCCACTGCGATTCCAACCTGTTCTGTTTTCCAGTGTTTACATTGTGCAATGGCTTTCATGCCGTCCTTTTGCAGGATAATATCTTTCACGTTGTCTAGACCGTACTTTGTCGTTTGGGCTTCAAACCCTTTGCTTTTGAACAACTCCCTGACAAATTCCTCAAACTCACGCCAAGAGAGCGTTCGGATAAACTCCAAAGTTTCTTTGCTTTGCGTGGCTTGCCTAATAACGCCAGTGAACATGGTTTGTTGCTTATATCGGTACAGGGAGGTTGTTGCATAGAGGGCGATCAGATATAGCGTGATGGCGTGAATCAAGCCTACTATAAAATAGCCATAGGCATTTATGTGATCGCGATTGAAGTAGGTATTAATGATGTTTTCACTACGAAATATCGCCAGTGCATCTCTAACCTCAAAAACACCGTAATGAACTATAAGCCGTGCAAAAACATAGTCATAGCCCATAAAAAATATTGCTAATATCGTAATGATAATAATAGGTATCGTCATATACGGATTTAAAAAAGGAGATTTTATTTTAACGTTGATTGTCGCCCACTCAGGGTTCCCTTTTTTGTAAAGCCGAACGACTTTCGCATACGGGGATAGGGTTATCACCCCCAAGTAAGGGATCACCAATCCAATCAATAAAACGATAAAGTGAAAATCCATGAAAACAGCACCCGCGATATAAAGAGCACACAGAAACAGATGTATATTCAGTGGCGGTGTTTTCTTCCTGTAACGTCTTCTTTTCATTTTTTACCTTGATTTTATTGCATGAACGTCAGTGTTTGAAAAGTCAACCTAGCACTCGCATCGATCACATGTATGCCTTCATTGGTGATTATTTGTTGCCCGTTCATGTATTGAATATATTCCGTTCCTAGCACAGTCCTCATATCCGCAGAAGCGACTTTACTGTATGTTTTTGCTAGCAAATAGGTGAGTGAATATCCTATGAAAAGCAGTTTTCACATTGCTGTTGCGGATAATGCGGTGAACAATACCGTGCTGGTGATTAAGTGTTCAATTGGCATAATCACCTTCGTTTTCATAGCAACTCATGTCAAATACGGACCACATCAGACCCGATGATGTATTATGCTTTTTCAGCAGCATGGAACACGGCATAGTTGAAAGGCTTACTTTCATTATAGTTTCCTGACTCCCATCCAAAAAATAAAAGTCTTTTATTTTTCGGTTATCTAGGTTCAGTTCGTTTCTCACTATCAACAATTCATCACTTTTTTTACTGAATCCAGTAAAATCTTGATATTTGCTGTTCGCGTAAGCCAATTCGGTATTGCGGGTATTTGTGTTTGCCCCGCAGCCCGTTAACAACAGACAAACAACACCGCATATAACCGTTAAATTAGATCGGATGCCTAACTTCACTCAATAATCCCTTCATGTAGAGCTTTTTAAACTCGCTCGCTTTTATCTCCCACCAGTCATTTTCATCTAACTTTTTGTAATTTATGTCATTATCCAAAATCAGAGTTGGATAAATAAGAATAAGCTCGTCTTCCACCAACCACGCCTGACTATGCGTTTCGATGCCAATGTGCTTCGCTATCGAAAACGCATCTAAGGTGTATGTCACAGCATGGCTGAACGAGTGATTTTCCTTGTTCCCGTAAGTGTCTTTTACTTTCATCGAATGTAAGGCGGACTGACTATATTCTGAGAGTTTTTGGTAGAAGTCTGAATGTTTACCCTGTTCTGTAAAAGACATGATTGAACCGACTTTGGAAATTTCCACAAAATCATTTACATTCACAATACCCAGTGATTGTGAGCGAAAAAAAAATATTGGGATCATTAAATCAATCCCCATAAATTTACCAAACCCAGCCCCAACACATGATATTTTTGTATTGGTTTTCCAGTCGTCATAGACGTTCAGAGCGTCTTTATACCTTTCCACCAGATTTTTATTACTGGTTTTAAAGGTTAATGAAATCATTGTTACTTCTCTCCTTTTTTTTGAGCATCACCCATTATATTTAATCCCAAGCGTCCAAAATCAAAATCCTCTTTAAAAAAGGGGATGTTAATCGCGGTTTCCATGTAGCGACTGATTATGTTTTTTGTCGGCAATAAGCCCCTCAATTCTTTCGGTGTACCCACTGGATTTTCCCAATAGCGAGAATCCCAAGAATTATCTCTGTTGTCTCCCATGACAAAAACATACCCGTCTGGAACGTGCCAAGTGGTGTATATAGGCTCAACAAACGGTTTATTCCTGTCGGTCATATATTGATATGTTTTACCGTCACGATCTTGTATTCCTTCGTATATTATATTGAAATTGTTTTTTTCTTTTTCAATTCTAACGGGTTTTCTATTAACCAGTATTTCTTTGTTCGTATTAAAAGAAACGGTATCCCCCGCAACTCCAACGATGCGTTTAACATAAATAAAGCTAGGAAACGCAGAAGGATGAAATATCACAACATCTCCCCTGTATAGCTTGTCACGGCGATCTTTGTAGGGTAAGGAGAGCGTTAAATCGCCCGAATGGATGGTTGGAGACATTGAGGCTGTCGGCACAATGTAAAAATCAAGAAAGAATGATTTAACGATGCTTACAACTGCCATGCAAACTAATAGTGCGATAGAAAAAAAATGTATTTTCTTTTTTTTCAGGTAACGCCTCATTTCAAATAGGATCACCGCAACGGCAAGCACATACATGAGAATATTTTTCAGTTGATGATTCAATCATACGATAGTACCGAATAGTTTTTTTGTTTTCTGGCGGTTTACCGCTTAATCTTTGCCCTTAATGATTAGATTTCTATGTTTTGCGTAGTCAACAATATATTCAATATATTTGATGAAAAAAGTTAATATGACAGGCTTTACGTGGATTAGATTAAGTGTTCTGATTTTTCCGTTATTCTCCAGCGTCAGTGAAAAATTCCTCGCGTCCTCATGTGTAGAGGCTCGAATGATATTCGGGATCTCGCGCTTAATTGGCAGCATGAAGTAGGAATAGCAACAAATTGGAGGCACAAAAGCCAGAACCAGTGTGGTGCTTTTCGCCATAAACTCAAAAATAGGCACATGAAAAATCGTACCCACACAGTATAATATCAGCGCAATATAGAATATCTGACGGGAAATGACTCTCGCGGTTGGGATAGACCAAAACGCCCCATACGAAAAAACAAATAATGAAAAATACATTTTTAAAACTTTCATGTCATTCACTCCACCACTCAGGGGAAATCAAATTGTGACCGTCCACTTGCCATCCGTGCTTAATCAGGTTTCTTTTGGTGTGGGTGGGTTTATCAAAAAACAGCGACATTTCAATAACTCTTGGTTTTTCAGATTTATTTTCAGTTAAACTTACCAACCAGATATACTTAAGCGCCATGTTGTAGGGCGTAGGGTGTCTGTCACCGCTGATAGTGTCCACTTAAATTTTAATGGACACTATCAGCGCTGGATTGACGATGATCTGACAAACGTCCCACACGAGGCGCTTCAGTGTAACTTGCTATTTTTTCGACAAAAAACGGTGCTCTCAGGGTGTTAAACCGTTTCGTATGTTCTGATGCCGTCCACAACATTATATCTCTCATGTTTTTTTTCCAAACGAAAAGTTTAGCGCAGCAGCCTCTAAACGCTTGATACTCCGTTTGTCGTATTGTTGAGTCGTTACCACGCTGGCGTGACCCAGAGCTTCTTTTACTGTCAGTATATCTTCGCCATTTTCCAGTAGTAATGAAGCGTAGGATCGCCGTAAATCATGCGGTGTGAATAATTTAAGTGACAGTTTTGTAACGAGTTGTTTAATAATAAAGCCAATTCCGTTTGTGGTAAGCCTGTCACTGGTTACATCATCGTTTTTTCGGATCCGAGTAAATAGTGGTCCACTATGATCGCCCCTCACCGTGTCTACCCACAGAGACATTCGCTTGGCAGTTTCAGGCGGCATATAGTTGATCCGTTCCTTGTTGCCTTTCCCGTGTATGTCGATTTTGTTATTTTCAAAATCAATATGGTCTATATCGAGGTCAGCCACTTCTGAACGCCTCAACCCACAGCCGAACATGAGCGATATGAGCGCAGCATCCCGTATCGCAGCTCCCGTAGTCTGAATATCCAAAAAAGTAAAAAGATGTTTAATTTCAGTACATTCCAGCATTCTACCCCGACTTATCCGTGCGCCCCTAATTCTCTTTATGTTTTTTACATCATGGTAATTGTCTGCATCCATCAGTCGTGACGCTCTAGCTTCTTCGGCAACCCCTTTAATAGCACAGAGAATGAGGTTAATGGTATTTGGGGCTTTGTGTTCGTTCAGTAGCCGTTGGAGAACCACCTGTATCATATCCCTCGTCAGCGAGGACCAGTCAAAATGCAACGGTTCGTTGCACCCGAACATCGAAGAAACGGTAGTCAGACAGGAACGCATCGTTTTTTGGCTCTTCTTCGATCTCAACCGTAACAAATAACTCAGTGCAGGATTGTTCGGTGATTTCGTTTTGTTTTTTACATAACCGATTGTTGTTACAGCATCACATAAAATCAACTCATTCATAACGCTCTCCGTGAACCCGAAATCTTCACTCGAAAAAAAAGAAAATTTTTGTCGTATAAATTCGCTAATATTCCTCTACTACCGCCCTAAAACGCTCATAGAATTTTCCTTACTGTATTAAATACATATTTAACCAAGTAACGTTGCTTTTAAAAATCCGTCAAAAAAAACGGAGTTGTCACCCTGTAAACTATTTTCGCAGTTAACTGTTATCAACAAAAATAAAACCACTATGGCAGCTAATCCAATCGGTCAATGTCTCACATAGTTTGAAAACGTAAAAAGCATTTTTAAATTTCGTGCTGTTGCAACCACTCACATTAAATAATAATGTAATTTACTTTCTTAAATATTGCACCTTCATCCTCGCATCGTTGGCGGACTCGATGGTAAAAACCGATTTCAAACAAAAATACTGATGATGTTAGCTCTGCGTAACATCTCTTATAATTGTGTCCAGTCTTCGATTCTTAACCCCTCAACTCTTTCAAACTCTCTAGTGTTGTTTGTTACTACAACAAGCCCTTTGCTTCTGGCATGAGCGGCTATATGTAAGTCATTGTCACCAATTGGTTTTTCTTTTTTTTCAAAATTAGCCTTTATATCACCGTAATGAAATGCAGCTTGTTCGTCATAAGGTAAAACGGTTAATCGAGAAACAAAGTCATTAACTGTTGCTAAATTTTTAGCAGAGTTCATGCTTTTTTCAGCACCAAAAATTAGCTCTGCAAACGTTATCGCAGATATAGCCAGTTGATTAGTATGTTGATTGAATTTAGGCAATAGCGATACTGGTTTCCGTTTAATCGTAAATATAACGATATTTGTATCGAGTAAATATTTAATCAAAGGATTCTCTTTCGCTTGTTATCTGTTCAGTTCTGTTTGATAAAAAATCATCCGTTACAGACTGCTCTGATAAGAAAAAACTATCCCATGCGTTTTGTACAGGAGAAATGATGCGTTCTTTACCCTTCACTCGAACAATAACGTCTTTAACATCATCAGGAAAACGTGTGTCTGCTGGCAGTCGAACATTTTGAGTTCGATTGCTCATAAAAACTTTACCTTGCTGTATCATAGTTCACATCCTCCTAATGCTTGCCATATAGCATATGTATATAGCAAGCATTAGGATACACGCAAGAGCAGATAAACGATAGAATATTTTTTCATACAGCCCCCCATTAATTAAGTATTAGCTCTATTTTTTTCTGCACCTTATTAGCCCAATTTTCGGAGTTACCGCAATCGTTTTCTGCAACCACGAGCCGTAACACCTTGCTGTAGACACTCGCACCGACCATATGCTTGACGCTGTTCAGATACCCGTAGAGTGCGTCAGTCACAATCACATCATCTGGACTCAGGGTTTGACCGCAAACCCGACTGCGGATCTGAATAATGTCGTTTACTACGCTCATACATTCAGGGCAGCTTTGCTTGTAGGCGGTCAAATCCTTGTAGGTATACCCCTTTGTACCTTGTTTTTGAGAATAGTCTTCTACAGTTGCTGCCCCGATGCCAGCGCAAAGGAGAATGAAAAGCAGAATTAATTTTGTCTTTTTCATTTTCATTTTCGTGCGAATTAATTGGTCTTTGTGGCGTTTAAATAACGAATGTCTTCTTCAATCTGCTGTTCGGCAGTATCTAATACCTTTTCCAGTTCTTCCGGCGTTTTGGCTTGCAATACATCCTGCATTTTTTCTTCCAGCAACATGCCTTTTAGTATTCGCGTACCCACCATCAGCATGTTGGTGTAAACTTCTATACGGCTGTTCTCGTATCCATCACACAGACAATTCAGCATATCCAGCACACCATGATACATCAGCGATTCTTCATGGGTTGTGATCCCTAACGGTGCAAGGTAAGTCGCTATGTGGGATGCCTCTTGCAGCTTTGACCGTGCTTTTACTAGTGCAAACGACAGCATCGCTTGTTCACGTAGGAATTGACGTTTCTCCACCTCGCCAGCGTTCATATTCTCCTTTTTTAACGCAGCCCGAAACTCCTGTTCAAAGCCCTTAAACGTAGCTCTTACCCGTTCCCGTAAAAAGTCAACTTCTTCACTGATGAGGGGCATATCAGTGAGATGGGTTGGCGTGTATTGCGCGAGGAGCGCTTTAATATCGACTTTTCTACCGTCAGATACCGCATAATCGATATTTTGGGTAATCATCATGTAGTGCTTAACCATTTCTCTCAGTACGAGATTTCGCTCAATTAATTCTTGTGATGAAGCAGTATGAGCATTAAATGATTCTGTCTTTTTCATTTTTAAATGTCCTTTTTTAACAGTTACATTTTCCCCGATTGCTTACTGTTGGAATGAAAAGTTAAAATACTGTTTTTTACGTTTTCTGACTTTGTAAGACAGTTCATTAACTAGGCTGACTATTCTAATATACTACCAGTGGGATCACGGCTCTTTCGCATCGTCAGGCTGGTTTGGTACTTCTAATTCTGTATCGCCAGACAGCTTAATCACGCCCTCGCTGGCATCGTCAGACAACACAACAACAGCTTCTCCCGTATCGGCTGGTGTCACCGATCATGCAAAACTGATCCACTAACGATCATCTAAAACTGATCCACTTGGTATTATTCGCACATTTTTGTACGGATAATTTATGTTAACCAAGGAGATATTTGTGGATATTGTAGTGGTCTAATAAAACTGTAGAGATTTATAGCTTATAATTAAGCAAAATCTTATAGGTATAAATATGACCCGAAAAGTAAAAGTAACCTTTAGCGGAAAGCAAAAACTGGAATATGCAAAACTCATGGTTGAAGGTGGATATAGCAATATCCAAGTTGAAAAAATATCCGGTGCGGGTAAATCTGCCGTATCACGATGGAAGCAACAATATCTTGCCGAGTTAAATGGGAATACGCCTGTAAAATCAAAAGCGTTAACACCCGAGCAACAGCGCATACAAGAATTAGAAGTTCAACTTAAGCGTGCTCAGAGGGATAATGACATATTAAAAAAAGCCGCGGCTTACTTCATCCTCGACAATCAAAACTCAAAATCGTGAAGCAACTGAAAATCATGTACCCCAATTTTACGGTCACTGAGTTATGCCATCTTTTTGAAGTAAGCAGCAGTAGTTTTTATTATGAAACGAAAATACCGACAGTTGAAAATGAAAGACTGTGTGGCGAAATCAAACGTATTTTTTATACATCGGGTCAAATTTATGGCAAAAGACGTATTCAAGCCGAGTTAAAGGGTTTAGGGCACCAAATTGGCACTTATAAAATATCGAACATCATGAAATTAAATCAATTAGTTGCAATTAGACCAACGAAAAAGCACTACTATCACTCATCGGGTAACGAACATCGATATGCCCCTAATTTGCTTAAACGACAATTTTCCCCTGAACAGCATAATCACTATTATGTCGGGGATATCACGTATATTAGACATCACTATGGGTGGAGCTATTTAGCCTGTGTGTTGGATTTAGCCACCAAAGAAATTATTGGTTATGCCTTATCAACAAAACCGGATTCGAAATTAGTGAAAGAAGCCTTAGATAACGCAATTGAACGGCAATTACCGGATACGACAAGTTTGATGTTCCATTCAGATCAAGGTTGCCAATATTCATCGGAGGAGTTTAGGGCGCACCTCTTTGAACGGAAAATAACTCAAAGCATGAGTCGGCGAGGTAATTGCCTCGATAATGCCGTGATGGAAAGATTTTTTAGGAGTTTAAAGACAGAAAGACTTAACCGTTTATCGTTTATGAATCATCAATCTGTTGTCTGTGAAGTTGAAAATTATATTCAGTTTTACAATTATTATCGACGCCATTCAACGATTGGTTATTTAACGCCACATCAAAAATATCATGAACTAAAAAATGCCGCTTAGATCTTCTACAGAATTTGTTGACCATTACAATATTCATGTTCGCTTTGCACAAGGACAAAGCCTTCGAAAAATTGCCAGTGAGTTGGGTATATCCCGTAACACCGTAAAACATCATTTACAACAACAGACAATGCCAACTTATGCTAAAAGAAGTCAACAACCGACTAAATTATCCCCCTTTAAACCTTATTTGCTTCAGCGAATTGAACTGGCTAAACCTGATTGGATCCCTGCAACAGTCTTATTTGATGAGGTAGTTGAAAACGGCTATCAAGGTGGTATTGCTCAATTACGCCGATTTGTTTGTCAATTTAAACCAAGCATTGTTCCCGAAGTAGTCGTCCGTTTTGAAACACAGCCAGGTCAACAAATGCAAATCGACTTCACCAGCATCCGGCGAGGTAAAAAATCGCTGAAAGCGTTTGTTGCAACGCTAGGCTATTCGCGTGCGAGTTATGTAAAGTTCTTTGATAATGAACGAGCAGAATCGTGGCAGCAAGGTTTAAGAGAAGCTTTCGACTACTTTGGTGGTGTACCACAGGAAGTATTGTGTGATAACGCAAAATCCCTCATCATCGAACGGGATGCTTATGCAGAAGGTGATCATAAATTACATGTCGAAATGCTTCAAATGTCGAAAGATTACGGGTTTAAATTGAAGGCTTGCAAGCCCTACAGGGCAAAAACGAAAGGGAAAGTAGAGCGCTTTAACCACTATTTAAAAAACAGCTTTATCGTGCCATTAAACACCGACCTTCGTGCTCATAATCTTGAACTGGATATTGAAATAGCTAATGCAAAAGTGGGTCCATGGTTACAACGCGTTGCCCATCAGCGAATTCATGGAACAACGTTAGAGAAGCCAGCAGATAGATTAGCTAAGGAAGTTAAGTCTCTTCTACCCTTACCAGCAAGGGTTTGCCAATCTATCCCACAGACTAATACGCTTAATATCCCTATCGTACCGCCCCTTGAATCTGTCAGTTTGCAACACTCAATCAGCGTATACGAAGCATTACTGGGAGGTGAACATGTTATTGCATGAACAAATTGAACACCTGTGTGAGTCATTGAAATTAAATTCTATTCCGACTCATTGGTCATCACTTGCCGAAAAATGCATTGCCCAAGACAAAAGCTACGGAGAGTTTTTACTGTCCCTGTTAAAATGTGAGCAACAACAACGAGATGAACGAACTCGTAATCTTTTGAGTCGGATGGCAGGATTCCCAGCACATAAAGAACTTAATACGTTCGATTTTAAGTTTGCAACGGGGATCCCCAAACAACACATACAGGAATTAAGCGCATTAACGTTTATTGAACGTAATGAAAATGTCGTGTTGCTTGGCCCAAGCGGTGTAGGCAAAACGCATTTAGCTATTGGGTTAGGATTAAAAGCAGTACAGGCCAAGAAGAAAACCCGCTTTACCACGGCAGCTGAACTGATGTTGCAACTCTCAACTGCCAAACGACAAAATAAGCTCAAACAATATCTATCACGTTCGGTGATGGCCCCGAAGTTGTTGATTATCGATGAGATTGGATACCTGCCGTTTGGGCGAGAAGAAGCAAACCTGTTTTTCAATGTGATTGCCAAGCGTTATGAGCATGGCAGTGTCATATTGACGAGTAACCTATCATTTGGGCAATGGCCAAGTGCTTTTGCTGATGACGCAACATTAACTGCCGCTATGCTTGATCGTTTACTTCATCATTCGCATGTACTGCAATTAAGCGGTGAAAGCTACCGATTGAAAGATAAGCGGCGCTCAGGAGCAATAACTGAGTAAAACAGTGGATCAATTTTGATTGATCGGATTTAGATAAAAAGTGGATCAGTTTTCGGTGATCGTTGACAGCTGGCACAGCAAACGCAACTTCTTCCACCTTTTCTTCTGTCTCCCGTGCCGATTGTTCCCACTTGGTTAACACATCATTCAGTAGGGTAAGCACATCTTTCGGCACAATCAGACTGACCTTTTCTTCCTTCTCATCGACGCTGTTGAGCGCATTCTCAACTTCGTTTTGGATCGCACTCAGGGATGAAAAGCACGATACCAATTCCTTTTTGGTAAAAGGCACTTTGTTTTTGGACGGTACGCTGCGGCGCGTAATTTTGGATTTCCCCGTCGCTTGAGCTTTCTGCAAACCTTTCATCATCACATCGTAGGCATTTTTGCCGTTACCCTCACACTCCACGATGATTTCTATCGCCAAATCTGCGGTAATCAGGTTCGATTTCACTAGTTGGGTAATATTCGCATCTCCACAGCGATAAAGGCGTAACAGGCGTTCTATCGTGACCAACGTATTGCCTGTTTTTTTGCTGATCTGTTTTTTGTTCCATCCCCAATTCATCAGGCGGTAAAACCCTTCCGCCTTTTCCAATGGCGTGAGTGGCTTCCCTTCGGCAGACGTGATCATGTTAATCACTTCGTCCTGTACTGACCCTATAAACTCGGAAACCGGGACAAACCCAATATCAACCCCTGCCGCTTTTGCCATCTGGAGTGCGAGGTAACGGTGATGCCCGTCAATGATTTTTAAGCGTTGCTCACCGTCAACAAGAATGACTTTCACCGACAATGGCGGAACATACACGCCAGATTGGTATGATTTGAGGAAATTTCTAGCATGTTCTTCATCAATATCACGCAGATTAAAGCCTTCTTCGATATACAGACTGTCAGGCGGTACATTGAAAATGCTGCTGGCATTGCTCACGCTCTCTTTATGGGAGGATGCGTATTTTTTAAGCGGTATAATTGTCGTTTCGTCAGTCGTTACTTTCGTTTCTGTCGCTTCCGTATCTTTGTTCATGGCGACGATAGTGTCTTTATTTAATTTATTTTCAGTGGCTTGCGTATTATTTCTCATTATTCCTCTCTCCAATGGACTATGCGCGTCCACCATATCACAAAGAAAAAGGTATTTTTTTCAACTTACCACCGATTTTCTCCCCTTAACCGTACAGGTACACAAGCGCAGACGAATTGAGTTCTTCTGGTTCACCCACCTCATCGGGAATCAACGTAGCATCAAACAGTATTGATAAGTATCTTTTGCTTTTTTTGATGTACTCACAACATGCGACAGCCAAGTCACCAACGGGTTCCTGATCGAACGTCAGGAGCAAAATCAGCGTGTTGGGTTTCTTCGGGTACTCAAGACCAATCCCAAAGCAATACTGTTTGTTACTTGGTATGTAGTCCATCGAAACCCTTGATTTTGAAAATGATTTAATCAGTTTGTAATTACCACCTTCCGTATCAAACAGCAGTGGTACGGGATTCTCAAGCATCCGTAGGTAGTCCGTTGGTGTGATCTCGTTAAAAATTTCACCGATTTTGTCCTGCCCGTGGGCGCGTACGAAAAAATGCTGTTGGTCTTTTTCCTTATAGGACGGTTTGAAGTTTCTATTGATATCCTCAACGATAGCGTGATGTATATCGAAATTGGTTTTCATTGGTCTTTGTTCCTCGCGTATTGTTTGAAATATTCGATAAAGCCCTTGTCGCTCTCTCTGGTAGCTTTGTCAGCTTCCCGTTGGGCTTCTTCCGCATTCTTTTTCTGCATCTTATCTGCCAGTTCCATGTAGCGTTTAATATTCTCGTCATTCGGCTCTTTCACCACAGCCTCATACGCAGCTTTCTCGCGTTCTTTCAGTGAGTTGATGATTGGCAGCGTTCCGCAACCACTCAACAAAGCCACAAGAGAGACGGCAGTGATATTTGAAAATGTTTTTTTCATCATCTATTTTCCTACGCTGGAGGCTCTGATCCGTATGGTAAAGCGCTAACGGGCCGTACTGGAACTGCTCATCCTGCAATACAATAAAAGGCATAGGCGCGGTGACACACCGCTTCTTACCGTTCGCAAAGCAAAGATTGCCGATAGGCTGCGGTTTCAATGTGCGTCTGACTCTTAATTCATCAGATTGCGGTACAGGTGCAACACCATCACGCCAGAAAAACTGGCTCTGATGGCTGATAAGCGGTCTTCTTTTGGCATCGCATTGACTAGCAATTTTGTTTTTTCATCATTGATTGTATTCACACATTCAACAATTTATATTCTGATTTTTACCTAACCTAATCAGTGATTTATTTTCCCCACTCTTTGGAGGATTTTAAATGCAGCAGATTTTTGTTTTGGAGATATCTTATTCCATTGCCGATACGAAGTAATGACGTTATTTAAAAAACGGATTTCCCAATTTGTTAATTTAGGATATTTTTTCCACAGAGTCGCATTTTCTGCATGAGCAATTAATTCAGACTCTTTCATTTATATTTATTTCGCTTTGCTAAACGTTTCAGGTTATCGTCAACATCCGTTTGAGTGACCTCTCCAACTATCTGACCCTCTTTGTCATAACGAAACGCGCCTAACTGAATAAGCCAACGATAACTGGTATGGTAGCCTATACTCCCTAAACAGGCTCTCAAACGCTTTCTCGCTATCGGTAATGACTTTTCCTTCACCTCTAGCCACATATCTTGCTGTATACCAATTTTCATTGGGCACAACTTGCCATCATGGAAAAGATAAGGCCAAAAAGTGCGGATTTGTGAAATTGCTTCATGTAACGGTAATCGCTTTTTAGGCGGTGTGGACAGTTTTGGAATTTTAACCTTCACTTCCTGTTTAGGTTTAACAACCGGTTTCTTGGGCTGCTGTTTTGCTACCTTTTGGGGTTTCTCTTTTTTTACCTTTTTTTTGGGCGTAGCGTTCACCCAGACCTTTTTACCGTAAACGGGGTTACTTGAGGTCTGTTCTTCCGGTGAAATCTTTCTTGGGCGATTGAGCGTTAATTTCTTGCGTTCTGTCATGGTTAATCTTTAAACAGGTTAGTCATTTCAGTATCAGTCAAGCCCGTAAATTTCATCACAGATTGCCTGTCCATGCCACTTTCCAGCATTTGGCGCGCTATCTTCATCGAAGCCTGTTTCTCGCCCCTTTGTTCGCCAAGATGAATACCTTCTTCACGACCTTTCAAGATACCTTTTTCTATACCTTGTTTCTCGCCCTCTTGCCGTAGCTGCTCTGCAATGGTCATCACTACCTCCCGATAATCAGTCGCTTTCTCCGCAATCTGATACAAAAATTGCTTTGCATCAGAAGTATTTCCTCGTTCTACAATATAACATATTAATCCTCGAAATAGCTCAGGCTCCAATACCCACTGATTGAGCAAGGACGCTATCTCCTGACTTAATTCTAGCATATCGCTGCTGCGGATATGCTTCATCACAAGCTCCATCAGCGCAACGTGCCGATGCGTGACAATCTCCTCGTCAGGGATAACCGTCACGTCAACCAGTGGGAACGTCTGCATATAGACAGACTTTGCCAGTTCTGGATCACCAAAGCAATCCAACCAGTGGGTGCTGTAGGGATAGGGCGAGGTTTTACCCTGATAAAACAGCAGCGGTATCACCACGGGTAAGGTATCATTGCCCTGCTCAAGATGCCGTTGCATGGCAGCAACCGCATACCTTAACAGCCTGAACGCCATCATCTTTTCGGGGCGGCTTTGGTGCTCGATGAGAGTATAGATATACCCCATTCCCGTTGTCGTCTGTACCGAATAGAGCATATCCGAACACTGGCTACGCAAGTCTGGCTCAATAAAACTGCCGGACTCCATCGCCAGTGTACTAAAATCACACAATTGACGAAGTTTTTCAGGTAAATGAATTTTCAGAAAGTCCCTTGCAATCGTGATATCACCGAGGAATTTCTTAAACAGGCTGTCGTGGTGGGATAGTTTACTCAATTTTTAGCCCTTTTTTCTGCCAGTGAATTTTTTAACTTATAAATCTCACGTTTCCCTTTTTCCCGTTGTTGCTCTTTCTCTTCCTGATCCGGCGTCAGATTACGGTTATTAAAAATAACCATATCCGTTTTTGCATCGTAACGAATACTGTAATCTGGCAAGTCATTCGCTTTTTCTAAATTCTTTAACATTCTCTTAAACTCTGCCTTATTCGCTGTGCTTCCTGTTTTCAAATGCAGTTTTTCAAGAGATATGGTAAACTCCCCCTGATTACCACAATGCTTGCGGACTATCTCATAAATTCGTCGATCTACCGCCTTTCTGATACGGAAGTAATCAGGGCTTATTTTTAGCATTTTTTTCTTATGTAATGCCTGATAAAGCCAGTTGGGTAATGTTACCTCAACCATACCAATATCGAGCTTGCCTTTCTTTTCATCAATAATACGCCATTCATCTATTAAGCCAAATCCGATTGATTCCTGCTTTTCATCAGAATAAACAATATTTGTCGTTATTCTTGTTCCTGATAGTCTATCCAATGCTTTTTCCAAATCATTATATGCCCTGCCACATTTAGCTCTATTCGTTGTGACAAAAAAATCATAAGGCGTAAAGCAAATTGTTCTACTAATTGGCTCATTATTATTCATCGATTCCTGCAACTTTGAAATAGAATAAATCCAGACATCTTTATCAAAGACAGTTGCCAAACCAATTTCCGCAGCAGGACGAATTGTCACAGATGTCACTCCATTCTTGTACTCTCGAACTTTCGTATCTCCAGCTTTCAGTGCAAAAAAAGGGTGTTCCATAGTAGCCATCTCATCACGAAAGCTGGAAAGCTCTATCTCGTCGGCGATAAAAAAATCTAGCTCATGTTTGCGGGGGCGTAACGTTTTCAACTTGCTTGCTCTCACTTTGTCAGTATGATCGGTCATAGCCTCAATCCTATCTAGTCTAGGTTTGTTGGTTAGAAGCAACTACATGTTCTCATCATGTGGTTGCTTCGCTGTTCACATCTATTCGACTTTCACACATAGCAAAAAAATCGACCTTTACACATATAATAGCGACTTTTAAACATAAAAACAAAAAAAGATAGCTGAGGCATCTTAAAAAAACTAGATTTGTGTGGATAACCACTCATTAGTTCGACTTTTACACATAAAAGATTCGACTTTTACACATAAGAAATCGACTTTCACACATAATTAATCGACTTTCACACATAGCTAGGCGAAAAAAAATCTTATTTATTATATAGTTGTGTCAGTTTTTTTCCTTTAACTCTTTTAACTTATACATAACTAGTCTTTTAACCGAGTTTCCCCCCCTTGAGCCTGTGGATAACTTCACATCTGACAAACCCATCAGATCCCTAATTTTGCTCTTTCCTGATAAGACTCTCCGTGTCAGTCTCAGGCATCAGTGTGAACGTGCTTCAATCAGCATTTGATGATCTTCCGCTTCCTCGCTTTGGCTGTTCGTTCCTCGTCGCTTCGCTCCTGCGGTACGCCTCAGCCAAAGACTGCGCCGAGCGGTGGAAGTTACAGCAACGTCTTCTTTTTCGATTTTAAGGTGCCTGTAAGCCTCTCTACGATGTTTTCTCCCATCAACCCACTTATTTAGTCTCCTAGTGCTCAGCATCGCGTCTAGGGGCTTACCGACATAATCAATCAGTTAGTATGATCTGACTTATATTTTTGACTGTATTTTAACCAAAATCACTTTGAAATTCCTAGACGTCAAGGATGATGATAAATTTGTCCGATTTGAGTGAACAGGAAAGCATTGAGATTTATTTAATGAATGAGTGTATTAACATTTTCAGCTAATGTATTGGTAGAAAAAGTAAAGCCCTGATTCTGCACTGAAATCTATTAAATAGGAGTAAACAACAAGAAAAATACAACAGCACAAATAGCGACAATACCATAATTTTCAATAAAGCCGTCTAATCCCAATCCAGCAAACATTTTATTGGCGTTGTCACGCTTTCTGACATAAGCCCTTCCATACAAAGCCAAATCTTTTTCGCGTTCAATAGCGCGTTCCCTTTCAATTTGTTGTCTGCTTTTTCTTAACGGTATACTGTTTACACTATCATGTGGTAAGTCAACTTCATCAATCACCCAGTCCATATAGTCATGATAATGAATGTTATTAGGAAAAGCCTCCAACATTTCAGGTGGATATTCAACCAGATTATTTATGTCGTTTAATATTTGATAATCATCGTCAAAATCCATAATCCCTCCAAAGGCGGTTTTTGCGTATTTTGAAAAAACTGCCACATTTTCGTATCGTTTTTTTCTTTATCCGACAAGAAAAAAACTTTGCTTACCGATAGTATAGCCAAAAATACAATTACTTTAAATCAGGAGTGTTCATGTTCCACTGGATGAGAGGTCAGCGCACTTCTGCCATAATCACAAACATATCGCTGGTTGCGTATCTTTCCGTTTTGTTTACACCACTTTATGCGTTTTCAGCAGATACAGTACCGACAACGCCCACAAATCCAAGCGTATACCAGTCAGACAAAATCAACCTAGACGGGGCAAAAGCTGGCACAAAAACTTCACAAGAAGCGATGGACTTCTACAAGTCACTGCCGAACATGAACTTTGATGCTTCTGGTAAATCACAATTTGGTAACGGTCAATCCGTTGATTTTAATACAATATATCCCAAAGACCAAACCAGCCCAACACTGAGTGATATTTCAGGCGTTTACGGAGACGATAAAGGAACAAACGCCATCGGTATCAAAGAGTCGAAAACGCTAAAAACCGAAAAAAGCGCAAAGGGAGAAGCTTACCGCACGATGATAGGCGCATCCCGCCACACGTCTATTGATTTGAAAAAAGAAGATCCAATTTTCAAAGGTCATAATAATTTCATTGAGAACGAACAGAAATTTGTCAATGGTTTGTCAAAATGCGAAACGAAATACGTCTTTGACGAGTTCACCGATAAAAAGCATCTACCAGACTACAAAGAATGCACCAAGACAGTTGATGTTACGGGTCGCTACATCGTAGATCATCCGTTCAGCGCGGGTCTGGTGTCACACAATGCAGGACCAGCCAATATCAAATCATGCGGAGATAATTGCGTGGATATTTGGTTGGGTAAGGTAGGAGATGACTATTGGTATGGTCATTGTCGAATATTTGAAGATTTCATGTCTGTTAATGTGATTAATCCCGAGGCGGTCAAAAAAGCAACAATTACCCGCGCTAAGTGGGATGATTACATGCAAATTTATGTTGGCTCAAAAGATCGCCTCGAAAAAGTATGGGGTGGACCAACCGGAAAAGATGTGTTTCCGCCTGAAACGAAAGGTCGCTGTGAGTTAAGTACCAGTTGGGATCAGAAGCTCAATGTAGATGTGACAAAATATTTCAAAGATGCAAAACCAAATGAAGAAATTTTCTTCAAAAATAGGGTGTCTGTTACTGGTAAAGGTGAAGGGTTTGCACAACTGCGTATTGAGTTCGACAAATCACGGGCTATCACTAATGACGTTTGGACTTCCCCAAATCAGAATGAATTTGATAAAGCAGTAAAAGCTATCAAAGAAGGGTACTGTCAAGATTATCAGGTCATTTGCCATGATAAGATTGTGCCAGATGAAAACCATTGTACCACGATTGATGGCGTAAAAATTTGTGATCCCGATTTTGCCCCGCCTCCACTTCCTCAAATATCCCCTTTCTGCAAACGAGCCGAAGTCATTACCAACTGTGGTAAAGACTTCGGCGTAAACAACACCTGTAAAAATTATGAAAAACAGGGTTGTGCATTCATCAAATCGTCCTGCATTGTGGGTAAAGAAGGGGGGGAATCTGGTTGCTGGCAATCCTCCGAAGTATGGGATTGCGGAAAAGATGTCCCTATCAGCAACGGGCGGTCAAACGAGCAGACCGTATGCGATGGAGAGATGCAATGTTTAGACGGTAAATGCCTTACGCCAGCTACACCGCCAAACGGTGATTTTGCAACGGCAGCAGCTATGCTACACGCTGCAACATTCGCACTGGGCGATACCTCTTGCCAAGATGCAGAAGCCGTGAAAAACGGTGAATCCTCACTCAATACCAATTCATGCGTAGTTTTCCAAGGTGAAGCATTAACGTGTCGTACCGCGATGGGCGGGTGGGTTGACTGTTGCGATCAGCCTGTCGGGGTCAGTTGGATAGAATATGTCAAACTCTCAATGATGACGATGAAAGCTGCCGATGCGCTTGCTGCAAAAGCTGGACTGTTTGAGAGTGGAAAAGGCGTCTTCGACATGGCAAGTGACGCTGCTTTGCAAGCTGTGGACGCTATCACCAAACCCGCTATTTCCGCATTTAACTCCTTTATCGGTAATGCGGGAGCAGACGTAGCCAAAAAAGCGACTGAACAAGGGATTGTGAGTCTGGCAAATGCCGCAATTAATGACCTGACAACGAAAGTGGCTGAATGGACGCTGAAAACATTTGGTGAAGGAGTAACCAATGCCATATTTCAAGGTGCTGCTAATGAAGGAGCGCAAACTGCATCTCAAGCATTGGCTGATAATACAGCACAGCAAGGCGGTCAAGCGGTCGTAGAGTTATCGTCCTCTATTACTACTGCTATCTCCGTTGTCGGCTACGCATACATGGCATACCAGATTGCAAATATGCTGGTTCATATTATATGGTCTTGTAGCGAAGACGAGTTTAAATTAGCGGTCAAAAAAGAAACAAAACTGGCAACGAAAGTGGGTAGTTGGTGTTCCAAAAAGTTGTTAGGGGCATGTATAGAGAAAACTAGTAGTTATTGTGCCTACAACTCTCAAGTAGCGAGGATAATCAATGACTACAACCACAATCAACAGGGTGGTTACGGTGATAAAAAAAATCCAAATTGTGAAGGAATTAAGCTAGGAGATTTGAAAAATGTAGACTTCACTAAAATAGATTTTTCAGAATGGACCGCTACACTGAAAGAAGCTGACATGTTGCCAGACTTCAACAAATTTGACCTCGATAAATACACAGGAAAAGGTAGTGCGTTGAACGCCAACGGAGAACGTTTAAATTCAGTAGAGCGCTTTGAAAAGGGGCTAGATGGTGTGGATATGGAAAAGGTCAGAGAAAAAGCCAAAGACAACTTGAAGGTAACTGAGCAACAGGAATAGGACTTTCTTTAGCAGATTGGCGTTATCTATAATCTAGGTAACACCAATCTATCTTACATCACATTCTGAATTTCATCACTTTACCATCGTGCAAGATCATCGGTTCACTTTTCAATGTTGCGGGAAGATACATGGCGTAAGTTCGACCAAGATCTTTACTGATTTCAATAAACTGTGGCAAATACTTACCTGTATCATGCGCCATAAGGTAGCACCTGTTGGAAGAAAAAAGATTCAGATATTGTTTATTTTCAAATGGAGGTTTATTTACCGTTTTATATTCTGTTTCACTTTTCATACCAAGAGGAATAGTAACTATATCTATCCCTTTATCACAATTAGTTAATCCTGATGCGGGGGCTATATCATTCATAGGTCCATCTAAGTGACGTTTAAAAATTGGTGCGATTAAATTGCGTTGTGCTATTAACTGTTGATGAGAACTAAGCTGTTCATTCCAGTGAGCAATCTTGATGGAACTTTCATAAGGAAAAGCCTTTTCTTTTTGACTACGAGTATCCAAAGCAAAAAAACCAAATACAGGATTGATTACCATGCCTAAACCAATTTGCCCCAAATCAATAGGGTTTCTGCCTTCGATTTTCTTAGCATTTTCAATATCTTTAATGCGTACAGGCTTTTTGAGTTTAGTACGAAACGTTTGTTGTTGGGTAACTCCATAGGCTGCGTAGATTTTGTAGTTATCGCCATCATCGTCCAAATCATCGAGCAGCATGGCTTTAGCAAATTTTTTGGCATTACTACCAGTCGGGTAAACGGGATCAGTAGCGATGGCGTTGTAATTGTAACCAAATATTTTAGGTTCAGAGGCGCACCCTGAAAGCAGAAGCGCAGCCAGAAAACAAATTATTTTCGTTTTTTTCATTTTCAAATCCTTTCTCCTTATACCATTATGATTAATAATGGCTTTTTCCACAAAACGCGCATTTCATGTTACAGACCGTATCAGCATTGCAAGTCAAATACATATACTTATTTCTGCAATAAAAACAGCCTACCAAATCTATCACATCACTACGGTATGCTGTGGCTATCTGCCAAGCCATATTTGCATCAATCATCTCTGACTTCAAAGTATCGTTGTAGCTATTGCAATGAACATTGTACAACTCACGATAGGAGCTGTAGGCACTCACGAGTTCTTCAATGTTCATTTTATTTTTTGGATTTGAAGCCATTATCAAATAAACATAAAGAAAAAGAGAACCATGTTTTTTCAAATTATCGTCTACGAAAACCCTGTTAACTTTCTTTAACCGCCTTAACCGTTTTTCATCGTAACCGTTACCGCTTAACCCTGCTTCATTTTTAAGACAATCAAAAGCAGAAGAAGAGAGTGAAGGTATTTCAGATAATATAATAGCTTTCCTGAATCCGAGCTTTATCATTTCCACTGCTAATCCAGCTTCATCTGGCATTATAAGTAACATTATTTTTCCTTACAGCACATAGCCATTCTTGATTTCAGATAAATTGCAATTACATCACTCCTATTTAGTTTTTTAATATCCATAATCAATATTTCTGATGGTCGGTAAATTAGGTTTATTTGAATGCTATAATTACAAATAGCATGAATTAATTCCTTAAATGATAACGAGCTTATTTTTTGAAAAGATTTATTATCAGAGAACCAAAAGAAATAATTTCCACTTGAACTTTCCATGCTATTAATTATAGCTGTGTTAATCAGGGAATGAAATTTTAAATAATAAACATTATTGATAGCTTCTCTAATAATATCATCAGTATGGGGGGTTAAACTTTGCCTTTTATTTTTTTCACTGTAAGAAATAATAAAAGCTGGGCTTTTTTGTTGCTCAATAAAATCACATACACTTTCATAACTTTCTGAGAAATAGCTTTTATCATTAGCAGATAGTGAAATATTTTTACAATTTCCGATCTTGATTGAATCAAGGAAAACGCTACACATTAAAGTATTATATTCCTTTATTTTTTTATTCATAGCTATTCAACCTTTGCCATATTAATAGGACGGATTCACCGTATGCCTTAGATTTTTTTCGCATAGCTGGATTCGGTGTATGGTAATTACCAATCGCTTGCGCTATATCATTTGGTGATAGTGCTATGGCAGCGCACAATATTTTTGCTGATACTTCAATGTTCTTGTCTAAATCTAGCAATTCAGAAGGAGTTGAAACATATCTACTCCCGTTCCACTTCCAATTTATTTGTGTAATACCAATGTCCGTGAGGTTGGAAACTTTAACGAACTCATTAACTTTTCGGACGGCTTCTGCCTTATTTTTGGGATAGTAGGAGCCTAAAACAGGGTTATTCAGTGCATATTTGTAAGGCGCAACAAAGCTACCACTACCTATCCGATGAGAACTTTCTTTAAGTGCAATAGCATATAGAAGCAGTGGGTCAATATCGCAAATCTTGGCGTATTTTTCCCATGCTGTATTTTTCAAATCAACCATCGAGGAATGACCGAAAGGGGAAGTCATCAAAGCACTTATTACAATGAGTATTTTATTTTTCAATTTTATATTCCTGTCAGATAATCAAATAACGCAATCGGGAATAATTTAAAATTTATACCTTTTCTTTAATTTTATTTAAAAATAGGTATATATTATATGATCATGTTTCGTGACACATGTCAATATTTTAAGGGGTGATTTACTGGTTAAATGATCAGCATACAGAAGAGGGTTTTTGAATTGATTGGTTTCTGGTGGCGTTCATTCTCAATAAGTCCACATAGGGGGTATATGGACTTATTGTATTCTATGATAGAGGTTTTCAATAAGTCCATATAGGGGGTGTATGGACTTATTGGATTTTTGAGGTTATCATTCCCAATAAGTCCATGCATAGGGCTTTAGGCTATAGTTAATAATCGTAAGGAACGTTTTTTTAGGTAGGTTTTATGGGTATGATATACGAGAAGTTAGCTTTGGAAAAACTGCAAAATGCTCTCAAGGTCTGTGAGACTATGGTCGAGTTTGATGCAAGTGTGGCGCGGCAATTGATTCAGGAATTTCTTACCGAGGTGAAAACACTCGGCATTTTTACGCCCTACCTGCCAACCTATGCTTTGAATGGTGTAAGTCACCGCATCAGATGGACAAAAATCAAAAGAGATCTTGAAACAGGCAAGGTCGTTGCGGTCAGGGATGCACCAAAAACAGAAGACGGGCATTACATGGTGTCGAAATTCTCTATGCGGAACGCAAAATTACGGGAGTTAATTAGCGAGTACGAAACTAAGTTTAGGATATTGAGAACAAGCATCAAGCAAACCAAAGAGCTTACAAAAAGCCTCAATAGTAGAATTAACATACTTGTGAAGGGGGTAAGAAAAACAAAAATAGGGGAAATAGCTCTACACAGCTTAGATGATTAAGTGTTGGCGCTTGTCCTGTGAGCCGTAGGCGATCCCTTTCTTTTGAACTTACTATCAAATCACATCAAACCGTAAAAGTCCTACAACGAATTATAAGCGATTCTGTGAACGTGACGGTAGCTCTTCTCTGGCTTGATGGCAGGAAATGCCGTCACGGAGCTTACATACGCCTTAAAATCGATTTCTGAACCAGACCTTTGGCGAAAATCTGCCAGGTGTCGATTTGCATCCTCTAGACTGCTTCGTTCATCAGAAAAACCTCCCTCAGTGGCGTACAGTGCGAATTTAAGGGTGTTTTTTCCATAATCTGACACGGTAAACCCGATGAAAACTCAGTCTTTAGAAATTGCACATCTCATTTTGTTTTTTTATTAACATAATCAATCGATTGAAACTCACTTCGCCACGCTATCACGCCAAAGATCTGTGTGGCAGAAGTTTTTACCTAGTGCGCCGTAAAGTCCTGCCCTTTGGAGGCTGTCAAGTTGGAGAGAAGCTAGTGCGAAGCAGTCAAATCGAAAATGGCTTTTAGGGTAGTTTTATAAATCATTAAAAGGTATATTTTTTTATAATCCTATACTGAATATAAAAATGGAATGTTTTTTTTCAAAAAAAATAACAGATATCCGTATTGTTTTTTCTATTCTGTAAATGCTTTTTTCATTCTCAATTTAATATTAATGGCTCAAAAATTCTTTTTATTCTGGTGTGGCATTTGGTAGAGGAATCGGAGAAAAAATAAAAACAAAAGATAAAATGAATAAGCAAATAATAAACGAATGATTCCTGTTAATTTAATTATGTTTAAATCATTACCTAATTGATTCCAGTTAAGGTTAAAATAAACTTATATTTAATTATTCTTTTTTGAAATGTGATTTAATATTATTGCGATTGAAATGTGAATTATTCAAAAACAAAATAAATGCTATCTCACACCTTTATTTTATTGATTTTAATTCTGTGTGTAATACAATTATCATTGCCTAACAAGAAACATTTAATTTTATATGTCTACGTTGATATTTATATCATCGTATTATCCATAAAAAGGTAGGAATATATGACCATCACCATGAAAAGTTTAATCCACCATGATAGTGCAGAAGTATTAAATTACAATGAGATAGATAATATTGTTGCAATTCGTGACAGGGCTGTTGACCTCTACACGCAAGGATTAAAACTCATAGCTGAATCAGTCAGCTTAGCTAAAGAAGCTGTAAGCAAGACTGGCGTAACCTTGTACTATCCAGATGAAGCAATCAATTCCGACATTTTTAACATTGATTCATTGACAGGAACGGATAAAGAATATAGGAAACAGGAGGGGTTAGGGGCACAT
This sequence comes from Arsenophonus nasoniae, assembly GCF_004768525.1. NCBI lineage: Bacteria > Pseudomonadati > Pseudomonadota > Gammaproteobacteria > Enterobacterales > Morganellaceae > Arsenophonus > Arsenophonus nasoniae. Next base: position 17,116 of record NZ_CP038620.1, on the reverse strand, counting down.
TTTTTTAACTTCGACAAGAACCTAGATACTCGGCTTTGGAATTTAACTGTAGAAAAATCTGAATTACATCAGTTTGCTTCTGATGAACAAATCAAAAGGCTACAGGCAACCTTGGGTGGCATAGATAAAGCAATCCCTTTATTTAATTCTGAAAATGTAAAAAGTTTTTTCATCGAGGAAGAATGCAACAGGGAAACACTACTGATAGACAACTTCAAGTCTGTAGTAAAAGGGTTGTCATGGCATAGCGAATCCGACCGTCCGTGTCTGTTTGAAAAAAAACTTGTTATTGAAGATGCTATTCATCTTACATCAACCTCCGGTAGAACAGCTACATTTCTAAAAAGGTCTGAAATAAACCAATTGCACAGCATATTTTCACTGCTGGACGGCAAAAGAGTACCCGATACACAAAAAAGATTAGGCAATGAAATCAACTACAAGGTATCGAGAGATATACGGACGTTCGAGACTGAATATTTTCTTGTGCGCTGGTTCAAAAAAGGTTCGATGCAGTTAACCTTTACCAGAACTGATTTGATTAGGCAATTAAATAATCTCATTACGGTAACATTCCCTGCCTTTTTTTCCAAAAAGGCTAACGATGCAACGCTATCTGATAGGGGGCTTTACTGAAAGGAACTAAAGGGGCAGTGATTCCGAATTTTTTCGACTGCCTTTTTTTTGAAGAACAGCTTTCGCCATACACCATGTTTACTATCCAAACCGCCGCGCGTGACGGAAACATGAACATGCGGATGTTGATTGAGTTGCCGGCCATAAGTGTGCAAGGCACAGAAAATACCAATTTCGATACCCTGTTTGCGAGCCAACTGCAGCATAGCTCGAGTGGCTGCCCGAAACAGAGCATTAAGTAGCGGCCAGTTATTGTTAAAAAAAGGCCAAAGGAGATGTGGCATGGTGAAAGTAATGTGTTGCCAGTCGCAGTCGGGTAAAATATGAACCTGCTGTGCTAACCACTGCTCGGTGGCTTTAAAGCCACATGAACTGCAGGCTTTTGACTTACAGCTTTGGCAGAAAAAACGGCTGTGAGAACAATCAGACGAAGCGCAACAATAGCGCCGGACACCCATGGCACAAGTGCCGCAGGCAAGCATGCGCTCCACAGATAAACTCGTCCACGAACTAACGCTATCGCCGTATTTTTCGAGGAATTTATTCCAACCGTCATCAATGGTGAAAAGTAGTTTAGCAGGACGAGGGATATACATCTGACTCAATTACCTTATGGGCATCTTGCCAAAGAAACAGAAATTGCCAGATTCGTCAGCCCAGTTATCGGTGTGTTTATCCCAGGGTTCGAAGGAGACAGGGATTATCCCTAGCTCCGTATAGGTGATGAATTCATCGGCAGGCAGACTTTCAGTTATTACCCCCTCAGTGCAGTTGTATCCAGCGTCATCGGCTTGGTCTGGACGTTGTTCAAAACCCCTGATAATCGTGACTAGCGGCGGATAATACTGAGTGTCGAGAAAAAATTGAGGGCCAAGTCGGACGCAATGCTGTATGGCCTCTTTTGGGGTGTTATAAAAAAATTCAGTCGGTCTGTCATCATCACTTTCGGGTGGGAGAGAGATCATAAAACGTTTCGGATAAACAGGTGATGTAACACGTGAAGTCACCGTAGGTCTGCCTGATTTACCCGGTTTACGCTTGCGGGGAGATTTATTGCGAGCCATCGAGATGAATACCTGAAAAAATTAACCTATCGCAGAGTATAAAACAGTACTTAAATCATGAAAACCCCCGAAGCAGCGTAGCTGCGCCGCTCACGCGTAGCGTGCTACGTTCTAGGCTGTCAAATCCTTAAGCATGTTGCTAAATAGTGAAATTAATTATGACTTGCAAAAAAGTTAGGAATTGATGATAAAATAACCATGCATTGAATTAAAAATAATCTACATTAGATTAATAAACATACTGATTTTGTGTTTTTTAGATGTATCTGAGTCGTTTTTGTTTAAAGCCAATTAATTTCACTATTTAGCAACAGGTTTAAGGTAGTTTAGTGATTCATTCTCAAAATTATTTCTAAATTCCTTTGCTGCAAGCTGGCAACCTTGTTCCGTTTTAAATTCCGGAGTATGAATACTGGCAAAGTTATTTGTTGAATAAGGAGTTGAAAACATAGTAAAAATTAATACCCACATATTATTCTCCTCTATTTATAATTATAATAATGACTATCTATATTAATAATAGAAACATGAAGATATTAAATTACTATGCTCCGATATTTCCCTAGTGTTGGAATTAAAGTTCAAAGTATTTTTATTTGAATAAATTTTATTTAACTTAAATATAAGTAATATTAAAAAATAAAAAAAACACCTAAGTCTTAGGTGTTATTAGATAAGAGCGTTTTTAAATTTATGAGTAAACATAATAATCAATTGCTTATCAGTAATATATAAATATAAACTTAATTTGTTGGGGTTATAAGGAAATTAACGAAATGATTTAAGATGCCGGCCATTGATAAGGCTGTGCCCGCTAGTTCAACACGGATTTTTATTTTAAAATAATCGAATTTTCTCCCAGTGAAAATCTAGAGGGCATTAGCCAATCCCAAAGATGACGTATATAAATTCACGTCATTTACTTTTACGACAGATAAAATAATTGAAATTAATACAATAATCCCTGCGTTAATTAAGCCTATTGCTAAATAGTGAAATTAATTGGCTTTAAATAAAAACGACTCAGATACATCTAAAAAACACAAAATCAGTATGTTTATTAATCTAATATAGGTTATTTTTAATTTAATGTATGGTTATTTTATCATCAATTCCTAACTTTTTTGTAAGTTATAATTAATTCCACTATTTAGCAATAGGCTTAATATAACCTTCATTCATACTCAATACACCTAATAAAACTCACTCAATCGCTCTGTGAAGAATTTTTAATGGATAAGTGAAGGTGGATAGGGAAGATATGTTTAAAATTTAAGATGCGCTCAGAATAGCCTACAACGTGTTTTAATTGGTTTGTGTGAATCCACAGTATTTTAAGTTATCGATTTGCAGCCGTAGGCTGATTCGTTCATTATTTTTCAAAATATAAAAATAATATTTAATTATTTTTTGTTAAAATATTTAACTTAATAGTTTTTATTGTTAATTAATGACATATTTTATGTAAAAACATATTATTATTTTAAATAAAATAATTATCAAATATAACATTAATTTTAAATTAAAAAAATATAAGTTAACATATTAATTTTTTCTTATTATTTTATATAATAAAATTAACTTACAAAAAAATTAATGAAAAATATATATATATTATTTCTAATATTTATTATAATATGTATTAAATCTATTATTTAATACATAAATACGAAATATTTCATTCCTTTTTAGGTAAATATTATGTTAGTAAAACAAGGTGATTTTAATAAAATCCCTGCTTATTTTTTATTGTTTTTTCAGTTGTTCTCTATTTTATTTTTTCCTCTATCTCATGTAGCAAAAGCTATTGAAAATGCAGAGATGGCTGAAACAATAGCAGGTATACAGTCTTTGATCGACAATGATAGAAAAAATAATCATTCTATTGTAGAACAAAAGCATGGATATCAGGATTCATTCCCAGAGAATATAAAAAATAATGATAATGTAGAAAACATAACAAAATATTTACCAAATTTAGGTAGTACTAAAATTTTACCAGAAGAAAATAATAATGAAGAGAAATTTGCTTCATCTTTTACATTAATGGGTGATATTCTATCAAGTGATAATTTCGTCGATAATTCCATTAATTATGCTAAAAGCATAGGACAAGGATTAGTTAACCAACAAATTAATGATTGGTTAAATCAGTATGGAAAAGCAAGAATTTCTTTTAGTTCAGATAAAAATATTTCTGGGGATTTTTTATTACCTGTTATTGATGAACCCAATAATCTTTTGTTTACCCAATTAGGACTCAGAAACAATACTGATAGAAATACGATAAATCTGGGTTTAGGATATCGAAAATATTGGCGAAATTGGATGTTCGGAATTAATACCTTTTATGACTATGATTATACGGGCGGTAATGCTCGATTGGGTGTTGGGGGTGAAGCCTGGATCGATTATCTAAAATTGGCAATTAATGGTTATTTTGGATTAACTGACTGGCATCAATCAAAAATATCTGTAATGGATGATTATGATGAGCGCCCTGCTACCGGTTTTGATGTTCGCGCAGAAGCCTATTTACCAAAATACCCTCAGTTGGGTAGTAGTATTAAGTATGAAAAATATTTTGGCAAAGGGATTCATCTTGGAACAGGGGTAAATCCCGAATATCTAAAGGATGATGCGCAATCGTTGATAATGGGATTAAATTATACCCCTATACCATTACTTACTTTAAAAGCTGAACGTTCAATCGGTGATCGTAATGATACAAAAATTAGTTTAGATGTGAATTATCGTTTTGGCGTGCCTCTTTCTCAACAATTGAATCCTGATGCAGTTGATGTTATGCGTAGTTTAGTTGGGAATAAATATGATTTTGTTGACCGAAATTACGATATTGTGATGCAATATCGTAAACAAGATTTATTGAATATCTTTTTACCCCGGGAGATAGTAGGTGAAGCCAGAGATACTCATCGGATTAATGTTACCGTAAATAAGACGAAATATGGTTTAAAGAATATCAAATGGATTATTGATCCTAAACTTATTGAAGATAAAGGACATTTTAAGCAAATTTCACAAACAGAAGGGATCATAACCTTTCCTATCTATAACAGTCTCAATGAAAAAAACAACCTCCCCGCGGAATATTATATTAGTGCTATAGGGACTGATAATAATGGCAATGAGTCCAATAAGGCAACAACGATCATTAGGGTTAATCGGTCTACAAATGATTTTAGTGGTGATCTGACTATTAGCCCTCAGTCGATTTTATTAGCAAATGATATTGAATATTATACAGTTATTGCGATTGTTAATGACAAGAATGGATCTCCACTTAAGAATGAAAATATTGCTTTTAATATAAGTGGTCTTAATTTGTCAAACGGACAATCAGGTGTGACATTATTCTCCGGTAATGATACTGATAATAAAAAATTAATCGTAAAAACAGATAGTCACGGCAAAGCATCTATTAATGTTAGTAGTAAAGCTGCTGGTGAAGGTTGGATTACTGCACTGATGGATAATGGTAATAGTAAAAATGCGAAAATTAAATTTAAGGCAAATAAAGAAACAGCCACAATAAGAGCAGGAAAACTAGAAATTATCATTAATAATCAGGTGGCTAACGGTAAAAACCAAAACAAAGTAAAAGCAGTAGTTATTGATGAGTATGGGAACAAAGTTTCTGGTATTTATGTAGGCTTTACTGCTAATAATAATGCTATACCCAAAAAAGATGAAATCTTAACGGACGTTAATGGTGATGCTTTTTTCAGCGTCACCAATACTAAAGCTGAAAGTGTTAAGATTACAGCAGCTGCAAATAATAGCAAATCTGAAGCAGATCTTACTTTTATCGCAAATACTTACACGGCAGAAATTACCGAGGCCAATTTGGTAATTGATCCGGATAACTCCCCAGCAAATGGAAAAGCCGAAAATGTGGTGACGGCCACGGTAACGGATAGCGAAGGTAATCGGGTATCTAATATTGACGTTACCTTTACGGTTAGCGCCGGGGCAACTATTGGGCCGGTAACAGGTAAAACCGACGCAGATGGTAAAGCAACCGCCAAGATAACCAGTAAAAAAGCCGGCTCTTATGCCGTAACGGCCACGGTTAATGGTAAAGACACCATCAAGAAGACCACCTTTAGAGGCGATAAGGAAACGGCAGAAATTACCGAGGCCAATTTGGTAATTGATCCGGATAACTCCCCAGCAAATGGAAAAGCCGAAAATGTGGTGACGGCCACGGTAACGGATAGCGAAGGTAATCGGGTATCTAATATTGACGTTACCTTTACGGTTAGCGCCGGGGCAACTATTGGGCCGGTAACAGGTAAAACCGACGCAGATGGTAAAGCAACCGCCAAGATAACCAGTAAAAAAGCCGGCTCTTATGCCGTAACGGCCACGGTTAATGGTAAAGACACCATCAAGAAGACCACCTTTAGAGGCGATAAGGAAACGGCAGAAATTACCAAGGCCAATTTGGTAATTGATCCGGATAACTCCCCAGCAAATGGAAAAGCCGAAAATGTGGTGACGGCCACGGTAACGGATAGCGAAGGTAATCGGGTATCTAATATTGACGTTACCTTTACGGTTAGCGACGGGGCAACTATTGGGCCGGTAACAGGTAAAACCGACGCAGATGGTAAAGCAACCGCCAAGATAACCAGTAAAAAAGCCGGCTCTTATGCCGTAACGGCCACGGTTAATGGTAAAGACACCATCAAGAAGACCACCTTTAGAGGCGATAAGGAAACGGCAGAAATTACCAAGGCCAATTTGGTAATTGATCCGGATAACTCCCCAGCAAATGGAAAAGCCGAAAATGTGGTGACGGCCACGGTAACGGATAGCGAAGGTAATCGGGTATCTAATATTGACGTTACCTTTACGGTTAGCGCCGGGGCAACTATTGAGCCGGTAACAGGTAAAACCGACGCAGACGGTAAAGCAACCGCCAAGATAACCAGTAAAAAAGCCGGCTCTTATGCCGTAACGGCCACGGTTAATGGTAAAGACACCACCAAGAAGACCACCTTTAGAGGCGATAAGGAAACGGCAGAAATTACCGAGGCCAATTTGGTAATTGATCCGGATAACTCCCCAGCAAATGGAAAAGCCGAAAATGTGGTGACGGCCACGGTAACGGATAGCGAAGGTAATCGGGTATCTAATATTGACGTTACCTTTACGGTTAGCGACGGGGCAACTATTGGGCCGGTAACAGGTAAAACCGACGCAGACGGTAAAGCAACCGCCAAGATAACCAGTAAAAAAGCCGGCTCTTATGCCGTAACGGCCACGGTTAATGGTAAAGACACCACCAAGAAGACCACCTTTAGAAGCGATAAGGAAACGGCAGAAATTACCGAGGCCAATTTGGTAATTGATCCGGATAACTCCCCAGCAAATGGAAAAGCCGAAAATGTGGTGACGGCCACGGTAACGGATAGCGAAGGTAATCGGGTATCTAATATTGACGTTACCTTTACGGTTAGCGCCGGGGCAACTATTGAGCCGGTAACAGGTAAAACCGACGCAGACGGTAAAGCAACCGCCAAGATAACCAGTAAAAAAGCCGGCTCTTATGCCGTAACGGCCACGGTTAATGGTAAAGACACCACCAAGAAGACCACCTTTAGAGGCGATAAGGAAACGGCAGAAATTACCGAGGCCAATTTGGTAATTGATCCGGATAACTCCCCAGCAAATGGAAAAGCCGAAAATGTGGTGACGGCCACGGTAACGGATAGCGAAGGTAATCGGGTATCTAATATTGACGTTACCTTTACGGTTAGCGACGGGGCAACTATTGGGCCGGTAACAGGTAAAACCGACGCAGACGGTAAAGCAACCGCCAAGATAACCAGTAAAAAAGCCGGCTCTTATGCCGTAACGGCCACGGTTAATGGTAAAGACACCACCAAGAAGACCACCTTTAGAGGCGATAAGGAAACGGCAGAAATTACCGAGGCCAATTTGGTAATTGATCCGGATAACTCCCCAGCAAATGGAAAAGCCGAAAATGTGGTGACGGCCACGGTAACGGATAGCGAAGGTAATCGGGTATCTAATATTGACGTTACCTTTACGGTTAGCGCCGGGGCAACTATTGAGCCGGTAACAGGTAAAACCGACGCAGACGGTAAAGCAACCGCCAAGATAACCAGTAAAAAAGCCGGCTCTTATGCCGTAACGGCCACGGTTAATGGTAAAGACACCATCAAGAAGACCACCTTTAGAGGCGATAAGGAAACGGCAGAAATTACCGAGGCCAATTTGGTAATTGATCCGGATAACTCCCCAGCAAATGGAAAAGCCGAAAATGTGGTGACGGCCACGGTAACGGATAGCGAAGGTAATCGGGTATCTAATATTGACGTTACCTTTACGGTTAGCGCCGGGGCAACTATTGAGCCGGTAACAGGTAAAACCGACGCAGACGGTAAAGCAACCGCCAAGATAACCAGTAAAAAAGCCGGCTCTTATGCCGTAACGGCCACGGTTAATGGTAAAGACACCACCAAGAAGACCACCTTTAGAGGCGATAAGGAAACGGCAGAAATTACCGAGGCCAATTTGGTAATTGATCCGGATAACTCCCCAGCAAATGGAAAAGCCGAAAATGTGGTGACGGCCACGGTAACGGATAGCGAAGGTAATCGGGTATCTAATATTGACGTTACCTTTACGGTTAGCGCCGGGGCAACTATTGAGCCGGTAACAGGTAAAACCGACGCAGATGGTAAAGCAACCGCCAAGATAACCAGTAAAAAAGCCGGCTCTTATGCCGTAACGGCCACGGTTAATGGTAAAGACACCACCAAGAAGACCACCTTTAGAGGCGATAAGGAAACGGCAGAAATTACCGAGGCCAATTTGGTAATTGATCCGGATAACTCCCCAGCAAATGGAAAAGCCGAAAATGTGGTGACGGCCACGGTAACGGATAGCGAAGGTAATCGGGTATCTAATATTGACGTTACCTTTACGGTTAGCGACGGGGCAACTATTGGGCCGGTAACAGGTAAAACCGACGCAGACGGTAAAGCAACCGCCAAGATAACCAGTAAAAAAGCCGGCTCTTATGCCGTAACGGCCACGGTTAATGGTAAAGACACCACCAAGAAGACCACCTTTAGAGGCGATAAGGAAACGGCAGAAATTACCGAGGCCAATTTGGTAATTGATCCGGATAACTCCCCAGCAAATGGAAAAGCCGAAAATGTGGTGACGGCCACGGTAACGGATAGCGAAGGTAATCGGGTATCTAATATTGACGTTACCTTTACGGTTAGCGCCGGGGCAACTATTGAGCCGGTAACAGGTAAAACCGACGCAGACGGTAAAGCAACCGCCAAGATAACCAGTAAAAAAGCCGGCTCTTATGCCGTAACGGCCACGGTTAATGGTAAAGACACCACCAAGAAGACCACCTTTAGAGGCGATAAGGAAACGGCAGAAATTACCGAGGCCAATTTGGTAATTGATCCGGATAACTCCCCAGCAAATGGAAAAGCCGAAAATGTGGTGACGGCCACGGTAACGGATAGCGAAGGTAATCGGGTATCTAATATTGACGTTACCTTTACGGTTAGCGCCGGGGCAACTATTGGGCCGGTAACAGGTAAAACCGACGCAGACGGTAAAGCAACCGCCAAGATAACCAGTAAAAAAGCCGGCTCTTATGCCGTAACGGCCACGGTTAATGGTAAAGACACCACCAAGAAGACCACCTTTAGAGGCGATAAGGAAACGGCAGAAATTACCGAGGCCAATTTGGTAATTGATCCGGATAACTCCCCAGCAAATGGAAAAGCCGAAAATGTGGTGACGGCCACGGTAACGGATAGCGAAGGTAATCGGGTATCTAATATTGACGTTACCTTTACGGTTAGCGCCGGGGCAACTATTGAGCCGGTAACAGGTAAAACCGACGCAGACGGTAAAGCAACCGCCAAGATAACCAGTAAAAAAGCCGGCTCTTATGCCGTAACGGCCACGGTTAATGGTAAAGACACCATCAAGAAGACCACCTTTAGAGGCGATAAGGAAACGGCAGAAATTACCGAGGCCAATTTGGTAATTGATCCGGATAACTCCCCAGCAAATGGAAAAGCCGAAAATGTGGTGACGGCCACGGTAACGGATAGCGAAGGTAATCGGGTATCTAATATTGACGTTACCTTTACGGTTAGCGCCGGGGCAACTATTGAGCCGGTAACAGGTAAAACCGACGCAGACGGTAAAGCAACCGCCAAGATAACCAGTAAAAAAGCCGGCTCTTATGCCGTAACGGCCACGGTTAATGGTAAAGACACCACCAAGAAGACCACCTTTAGAGGCGATAAGGAAACGGCAGAAATTACCGAGGCCAATTTGGTAATTGATCCGGATAACTCCCCAGCAAATGGAAAAGCCGAAAATGTGGTGACGGCCACGGTAACGGATAGCGAAGGTAATCGGGTATCTAATATTGACGTTACCTTTACGGTTAGCGACGGGGCAACTATTGAGCCGGTAACAGGTAAAACCGACGCAGACGGTAAAGCAACCGCCAAGATAACCAGTAAAAAAGCCGGCTCTTATACCGTAACGGCCACGGTTAATGGTAAAGACACCACCAAGAAGACCACCTTTAGAGGCGATAAGGAAACGGCAGAAATTACCGAGGCCAATTTGGTAATTGATCCGGATAACTCCCCAGCAAATGGAAAAGCCGAAAATGTGGTGACGGCCACGGTAACGGATAGCGAAGGTAATCGGGTATCTAATATTGACGTTACCTTTACGGTTAGCGACGGGGCAACTATTGGGCCGGTAACAGGTAAAACCGACGCAGACGGTAAAGCAACCGCCAAGATAACCAGTAAAAAAGCCGGCTCTTATGCCGTAACGGCCACGGTTAATGGTAAAGACACCACCAAGAAGACCACCTTTAGAGGCGATAAGGAAACGGCAGAAATTACCGAGGCCAATTTGGTAATTGATCCGGATAACTCCCCAGCAAATGGAAAAGCCGAAAATGTGGTGACGGCCACGGTAACGGATAGCGAAGGTAATCGGGTATCTAATATTGACGTTACCTTTACGGTTAGCGCCGGGGCAACTATTGAGCCGGTAACAGGTAAAACCGACGCAGACGGTAAAGCAACCGCCAAGATAACCAGTAAAAAAGCCGGCTCTTATGCCGTAACGGCCACGGTTAATGGTAAAGACACCATCAAGAAGACCACCTTTAGAGGCGATAAGGAAACGGCAGAAATTACCGAGGCCAATTTGGTAATTGATCCGGATAACTCCCCAGCAAATGGAAAAGCCGAAAATGTGGTGACGGCCACGGTAACGGATAGCGAAGGTAATCGGGTATCTAATATTGACGTTACCTTTACGGTTAGCGCCGGGGCAACTATTGAGCCGGTAACAGGTAAAACCGACGCAGACGGTAAAGCAACCGCCAAGATAACCAGTAAAAAAGCCGGCTCTTATGCCGTAACGGCCACGGTTAATGGTAAAGACACCACCAAGAAGACCACCTTTAGAAGCGATAAGGAAACGGCAGAAATTACCGAGGCCAATTTGGTAATTGATCCGGATAACTCCCCAGCAAATGGAAAAGCCGAAAATGTGGTGACGGCCACGGTAACGGATAGCGAAGGTAATCGGGTATCTAATATTGACGTTACCTTTACGGTTAGCGACGGGGCAACTATTGAGCCGGTAACAGGTAAAACCGACGCAGACGGTAAAGCAACCGCCAAGATAACCAGTAAAAAAGCCGGCTCTTATACCGTAACGGCCACGGTTAATGGTAAAGACACCATCAATAAGACCACCTTTAGAGGCGATAAGGAAACGGCAGAAATCAATCTGGAGTGGATTAATAAAAAAGAACCAGCTGTTGCAGACAAAAAAGAAGAAAATGAAGTTAAAATTTCAGTTGTTGATCAATATGACAATCCGATTCCTTTTGCTAAAGTTCATGTTAATGCACCGGAAATTAGTTTTCAAAAAGATATTAATACAGATATTAATGGAATTTATAATATTAAGTTAAAAAGTGATACTTTTGGAGAAGTAAAAGTAAATGCAAAAACAGAATCATCTTCTTATGAGAAGAGTATAAAAATAATTTATATACCAAATAAATTTGATTTAGAATTAAATGTGAATATGTAAAAAACTAAGCTTTTAAGGAAAGATTTTATATATTTTCAATATAGAGAGAATATAATGCATTTATCAAACTTAATAAAAAAATTATTTACTATTTTTCCCATTACCATATTTATTTCAGTAAACGTATGGGCTAATGATAATTATACGTGTTTCAGTGATGAAGAAATAATTGTTAAACTTGGAAAATCATCTGAACAATACCCGTCAAAAGGAGTTGTTTATAATAGCGAATATAATATGAATAAAAGTTATAATGGAACATGTAAAGCTGATAAGTTCGATGATACACTCGGACCTTTTTATTATAAAGCCGTTTACGAAAATATAAATAGCGTTGAAAGTGAATCTGGGTATATCAGTTTAAATGATTTTGTAGAAGTAGAAACAAAAATACATGTTTATAGTCAAGGTTATAAGCAAGTTCCTTTTTATAATGTATCGAATAATGCTGAAAATATGTTCCATGAAGTAGAAGCATTTGATACGGGATCAAAGGGAATTGTTAATATTAGACTAAAAAAGAGCATCCTTGATGGGACTATTGTTGTCCCAGAGTTTTATGTTAAGTTATATACTTTATTTGCAAGTAAAACAAAAGAATACTCTGATAAACCTCTTGTTTTAATTAAATTTGAAGAATCTAAAATTAATGTAAATAAAATATGTAATATTAGTAACTTACCTATGAAATTTAATGTAAATGATATAATATCACAAGATATTTTTTCTCATGAAAAAAAATTTGATGGGTTTCAAATTAACATTATTTGTAAAAAAACACTTCCTAATGAAAAAATTAATTTAAATTTTGTTGGAACCCCATTTACTGCTGATCAAGCATATTTTAAAACTAATTTTGAAAATTTTGGAATTGGTGTATGGAATGATGAGTCACAGGAATTAATTAATGATAAAAAAACATTAAGTTTTGAACTTGATGGAAATAAAAAGAATTTGAAATTTAAGCTTATTCCATATTTAGTTAGAGATAATGAGGTATTTTCATCAAATAAAGTAAAAGCTTCAATAAAAGCTATTCTTTCAAAAGATGAATAGGCACAATTAAATTAGAAACTATAATAATCCTGTTGCTAAATAGTGAAATTAATCGGCTTTAAACAAAAACGACTCAGATACATCTAAAAAACACAAAATCAGTATGTTTATTAATCTAATATAGGTTATTTTTAATTTAATGTATGTTTTTTTTATAATCAATTCCTAACTTTTTTGTAAGTCATAACTAATTCCACTATTTAGCAACAGGCTTAATCTCATTACGGTAACATTCCCTGCCTTTGTCTAACGATGCAACGCTACCTAATAGGGGCTTTCCTGAAAGGAACTAAAGGGGCAGTGATTCCGAACTACAGTCACCCCGTAGTTCATGGTTAGGAAATTGAATCGCTTTTAAAGTGAGGAGCAAAAACCATCCCTTATTGCAAAAAGGAGAGGAAATCGATTTATTGTGTTTGGTGCCAGTTAATATTTCCTCAAATAGTGTAATTTCTAACCTAATTTCCTGATTTTAGACATATTGATCCTGCGTTTAGCTGCGTAACCATCGTTTTTTTTCCATGTGGTGTAGTCTTTCTGATAACAATTCCGTTGCTTTTTTACCCATCTGAGCACTGGTGAAAAGTAGCCTGTCACCACACAGAATACATTTGTACGGATCAGTGCGCAGAAATCCTTTCATCAACACAGCAAAACCCGGGGTTTCCGGTTTTTTACGTGGCGTCATCTCAAGTGCCTTATACACTTTCGGCAATAGTTTTCCTCGTTTACGATTCGACAAAAAACCAGAGTAACGCACCATTTTAAAATGCCTGGCCGGAATATGGCTGATATAGTGTCAACGATCACCGAAAACTGATCCACTTTTTATCTAAATCCGATCAATCAAAATTGATCCACTGTTTTACTCAGTTATTGCTCCTGAGCGCCGCTTATCTTTCAATCGGTAGCTTTCACCGCTTAATTGCAGTACATGCGAATGATGAAGTAAACGATCAAGCATAGCGGCAGTTAATGTTGCGTCATCAGCAAAAGCACTTGGCCATTGCCCAAATGATAGGTTACTCGTCAATATGACACTGCCATGCTCATAACGCTTGGCAATCACATTGAAAAACAGGTTTGCTTCTTCTCGCCCAAACGGCAGGTATCCAATCTCATCGATAATCAACAACTTCGGGGCCATCACCGAACGTGATAGATATTGTTTGTGCTTATTTTGTCGTTTGGCAGTTGAGAGTTGCAACATCAGTTCAGCTGCCGTGGTAAAGCGGGTTTTCTTCTTGGCCTGTACTGCTTTTAATCCTAACCCAATAGCTAAATGCGTTTTGCCTACACCGCTTGGGCCAAGCAACACGACATTTTCATTACGTTCAATAAACGTTAATGCGCTTAATTCCTGTATGTGTTGTTTGGGGATCCCCGTTGCAAACTTAAAATCGAACGTATTAAGTTCTTTATGTGCTGCGAATCCTGCCATCCGACTCAAAAGATTACGAGTTCGTTCATCTCGTTGTTGTTGCTCACATTTTTACAGGGACAGTAAAAACTCTCCGTAGCTTTTGTCTTGGGCAATGCATTTTTCGGCAAGTGATGACCAATGAGTCGGAATAGAATTTAATTTCAATGACTCACACAGGTGTTCAATTTGTTCATGCAATAACATGTTCACCTCCCAGTAATGCTTCGTATACGCTGATTGAGTGTTGCAAACTGACAGATTCAAGGGGCGGTACGATAGGGATATTAAGCGTATTAGTCTGTGGGATAGATTGGCAAACCCTTGCTGGTAAGGGTAGAAGAGACTTAACTTCCTTAGCTAATCTATCTGCTGGCTTCTCTAACGTTGTTCCATGAATTCGCTGATGGGCAACGCGTTGTAACCATGGACCCACTTTTGCATTAGCTATTTCAATATCCAGTTCAAGATTATGAGCACGAAGGTCGGTGTTTAATGGCACGATAAAGCTGTTTTTTAAATAGTGGTTAAAGCGCTCTACTTTCCCTTTCGTTTTTGCCCTGTAGGGCTTGCAAGCCTTCAATTTAAACCCGTAATCTTTCGACATTTGAAGCATTTCGACATGTAATTTATGATCACCTTCTGCATAAGCATCCCGTTCGATGATGAGGGATTTTGCGTTATCACACAATACTTCCTGTGGTACACCACCAAAGTAGTCGAAAGCTTCTCTTAAACCTTGCTGCCACGATTCTGCTCGTTCATTATCAAAGAACTTTACATAACTCGCACGCGAATAGCCTAGCGTTGCAACAAACGCTTTCAGCGATTTTTTACCTCGCCGGATGCTGGTGAAGTCGATTTGCATTTGTTGACCTGGCTGTGTTTCAAAACGGACGACTACTTCGGGAACAATGCTTGGTTTAAATTGACAAACAAATCGGCGTAATTGAGCAATACCACCTTGATAGCCGTTTTCAACTACCTCATCAAATAAGACTGTTGCAGGGATCCAATCAGGTTTAGCCAGTTCAATTCGCTGAAGCAAATAAGGTTTAAAGGGGGATAATTTAGTCGGTTGTTGTAAATGATGTTTTACGGTGTTACGGGATATACCCAACTCACTGGCAATTTTTCGAAGGCTTTGTCCTTGTGCAAAGCGAACATGAATATCCACAAATATCTCCTTGGTTAACATAAATTATCCGTACAAAAATGTGCGAATAATACCAAGTGGATCAGTTTTAGATGATCGTTAGTGGATCAGTTTTGCATGATCGGTGACAATATAGCGCCTAATCATCTCTTCCTGCGGCAGAGTTTGCTGCCGGTGCTGGCCAGTCCGGTGGTCATGGTAATGATGGACAACGGCACCCCCTCGGTAATGCCGCAGTTTTGACGCAGATACCGGTGGGGGTTTAAGGTAGCGGCCGAGGTACTTAACACTATGCCAGGCCCCTTTCGTTTTTTTAGCAAAGTGCACTTTCCAATAACGTCCGTACTGCGCTCTCAAGTAACGCCGCCAATGTTTTTTGTCACGGATATGGCCAAGACCGGGAAGACGGCCAGGATTAATTAAATCATAACTGTGGCGCAGTAGTCGGATGACAGCCCCTCGCCAGATTTTTTCGACTGCCTTTTTTTTGAAGAACAGCTTTCGCCATACACCATGTTTACTATCCAAACCGCCGCGCGTGACGGAAACATGAACATGCGGATGTTGATTGAGTTGCCGGCCATAAGTGTGCAAGGCACAGAAAATACCAATTTCGATACCCTGTTCGTTCGCCCACTGCAGCATCGCTCGGGTAGCAGCACGAAACAGGGCGTTAAGTAGCGGCCAGTTATTGTTGAAAAAAGGCCAAAGGAGATGGGGCATGGTGAAAGTAATGTGTTGCCATTCACAGTCTGGCAAAACATGGACCTGCTGTGCTAACCACTGCTCGGTGGCTTTGAAACCACATGAACTGCAGGCTTTTGATTTACAGCTTTGGCAGAAAAAACGGCTGTGAGAACAATCAGGCGAAGCGCAACAATAGCGCCGGACACCCATGGCACAAGTACCGCAGGCAAGCATGCGCTCGACAGATAAACGCGTCCACGAACTAACGCTATCGCCGTATTTTTCGAGGAACTTATTCCAACCGTCATCAATGGTAAAAAGTAGTTTATCAGGGCGGGGGATATACATCTGGCTAATTTACCCTATGGGCATCTTGCTAGAGAAACAAAAATTGTCAGGTCTGTCAGCCCAGTTATCGGTGTGTTTATCCCAGGGTTCGAAGGAGACAGGGATTATCCCTAGCTCCGTATAGGTGATGAATTCATCGGCAGGCAGACTTTCAGTTATTCCCCCCTCAGTGCAGTTGTATCCAGCGTCATCGGCTTGGTCTGGACGTTGTTCAAAACCCCTGATAATCGTGACTAGCGGCGGATAATACTGAGTGTCGAGAAAAAATTGAGGGCCAAGTCGGACGCAATGCTGTATGGCCTCTTTTGGGGTGTTATAAAAAAATTCAGTCGGTCTGTCATCATCGTTTTCGGGTGGGAGAGAGATCATAAAACGTTTCGGATAAACAGGCGGTGTAACACGTGAAGTAACTGGTGGTCTTCCTGATTTACCTGGTTTACGCTTTCTGGGAGATTTATTGCGCGCCATCGAGATGAATACCTAAAAAAAATTAACCTACTGCAGAGTATAAAACAGTACTCAACTCATTAACATCTCCGAAGCAGCAACGCTGCGCCGCTCACGCGTAGCGTGCTACGTTCT
>NZ_CP038619.1:0-121472 GCF_004768525.1 Arsenophonus nasoniae | reverse complement strand
CTATGCCATGCCCTTTCGTTTTTTTAGCAAAGTGCACTTTCCAATAACGTCCGTACTGCGCCCTCAAGTAACGCCGCCAATGTTTTTTGTCACGGATATGGCCAAGACCGGGAAGAAGGCCAGGGTTAATTAAATCATAACTGTGACGCAGTAGTCGGATAACAGCCCCTCGCCAGATTTCTTCGACATCCTTTTTTTTGAAAAACACGCCATACACTATGTTTACTATCCAAACCCCTCGAGTGACGGAAACATGAACATGCGGATGTTGATTGAGTTGCCGGCCATAAGTATGCAAGGCACAGAAAATACCAATTTCGATACCCTGTTTGCGAGCCAACTGCAGCATAGCTCGAGTGGCTGCCCGAAACAGAGCATTAAGTAGCGGCCAGTTATTGTTAAAAAAGGCCAAAGGAGATGTGGCATGGTGAAAGTAATGTGTTGCCAGTCGCAGTCGGGTAAAATATGAACCTGCTGTGCTAACCACTGCTCGGTGGCTTTAAAAGCCACATGAACTGCAGGCTTTTGACTTACAGCTTTGGCAGAAAAAAACGGCTGTGAGAACAATCAGACGAAGCGCAACAATAGCGCCGGACACCCATGGCACAAGTGCCGCAGGCAAGCATGCGCTCCACAGATAAACTCGTCCACGAACTAACGCTATCGCCGTATTTTTCGAGGAATTTATTCCAACCGTCATCAATGGTGAAAAGTAGTTTAGCAGGACGAGGGATATACATCTGACTCAATTACCTTATGGGCATCTTGCCAAAGAAACAGAAATTGCCAGATTCGTCAGCCCAGTTATCGGTGTGTTTATCCCAGGGTTCAAAGGAAACAGGGATTATTCCTAGCTCCGCATAGGTGATGAATTCATCGGCAGGCAGACTTTCAGTTATTCCCCTCAGTGTAGTCGTATCCAGCGTCATCGGCTTGGTCTTGGCGTTGTTTAAAACCCCTGATAATCGTGACTAGCGGCGGTAATACTCGCGTCGAGAAAAAATTGGGGCCGAGTCGGAGGCAGTGGCGTATGGCTTCTTTTAGGGTGTCATAAAAAAATTCAGGCGGTCTGTCATCATCATTTTCGGGTGGGAGAGAGAGCATAAAACGTTTCGGATAAACAGGCGCTGTGGCACGTGAAGTGACGGGCAGCCTGCCTGATTTAACCGGTTTACGCTTTCTGGGAGATTTATTGCGAGCCATCGAGATGAATCCCTGAAAAAAATTAACCTACTGCAGAGTATAAAACAGTACTTAACTCATTAACATCCCCGAAGCAGCACCGCTGCGCCGCTCACGCGTAGCGTGCTACGTTCTTTGATAATGAACGAGCAGAATCGTGGCAGCAAGGTTTAAGAGAAGCTTTCGACTACTTTGGTGGTGTACCACAGGAAGTATTGTGTGATAACGCAAAATCCCTCATCATCGAACGGGATGCTTATGCAGAAGGTGATCATAAATTACATGTCGAAATGCTTCAAATGTCGAAAGATTACGGGTTTAAATTGAAGGCTTGCAAGCCCTACAGGGCAAAAACGAAAGGGAAAGTAGAGCGCTTTAACCACTATTTAAAAAACAGCTTTATCGTGCCATTAAACACCGACCTTCGTGCTCATAATCTTGAACTGGATATTGAAATAGCTAATGCAAAAGTGGGTCCATGGTTACAACGCGTTGCCCATCAGCGAATTCATGGAACAACGTTAGAGAAGCCAGCAGATAGATTAGCTAAGGAAGTTAAGTATCTTCTACCCTTACCAGCAAGGGTTTGCCAATCTATCCCACAGACTAATACGCTTAATATCCCTATCGTACCGCCCCTTGAATCTGTCAGTTTGCAACACTCAATCAGCGTATACAAAGCATTACTGGGAGGTGAACATGTTATTGCATGAACAAATTGAACACCTGTGTGAGTCATTGAAATTAAATTCTATTCCGACTCATTGGTCATCACTTGCCGAAAAATGCATTGCCCAAGACAAAAGCTACGGAGAGTTTTTACTGTCCCTGTTAAAATGTGAGCAACAACAACGAGATGAACGAACTCGTAATCTTTTGAGTCGGATGGCAGGATTCCCAGCACATAAAGAACTTAATACGTTCGATTTTAAGTTTGCAACGGGGATCCCCAAACAACACATACAGGAATTAAGCGCATTAACGTTTATTGAACGTAATGAAAATGTCGTGTTGCTTGGCCCAAGCGGTGTAGGCAAAACGCATTTAGCTATTGGGTTAGGATTAAAAGCAGTACAGGCCAAGAAGAAAACCCGCTTTACCACGGCAGCTGAACTGATGTTGCAACTCTCAACTGCCAAACGACAAAATAAGCTCAAACAATATCTATCACGTTCGGTGATGGCCCCGAAGTTGTTGATTATCGATGAGATTGGATACCTGCCGTTTGGGCGAGAAGAAGCAAACCTGTTTTTCAATGTGATTGCCAAGCGTTATGAGCATGGCAGTGTCATATTGACGAGTAACCTATCATTTGGGCAATGGCCAAGTGCTTTTGCTGATGACGCAACATTAACTGCCGCTATGCTTGATCGTTTACTTCATCATTCGCATGTACTGCAATTAAGCGGTGAAAGCTACCGATTGAAAGATAAGCGGCGCTCAGGAGCAATAACTGAGTAAAACAGTGGATCAATTTTGATTGATCGGATTTAGATAAAAAGTGGATCAGTTTTCGGTGATCGTTGACACCCATCAACAGATTTATCGTTTTCGAGGGGCGGTCGATGCGTTAAAAGCCCCTTTGCTTAGTGATGCTGACCGACTCTGGTTAACGCATAGCTTTCGCTTTGGTGCCTGTATCGCGGATATGGCGAATGCATTACTAGCCATGAACGGTGAAACGCATCAGGTGGTTGGCAGAGGTGAAAAAGATGACATTCTTATTGATGTTCCTAAGCAAGGTTTTCGTCACCGCGCCATCCTCAGTCGAACGATAGCCGGCGTAATTGGTTCAGCGCTGGAAGCCAGTAGCAAAAAAGCAACTATCTACTGGGTCAACGGGATAGAGGCTTATCGTATCGATGAATTAATTAACCTTCACTGGTTTTCACTCGGCAAGCGAAAAAAGATGAGTCACCAACGACTTTACACAGAATATCATGATTATTCGAATTATAAGCGTATGGCGAATGCCAGTGGTGACCAGGAGATGTTGCAATCTATCAAAATCATCGAAAAATTCACGCCATTACCAAAAAAAGTCGATGTGTTACGTAAACGAACCGTAGATACTGAAGAGGAAGCCAGTATTACCGTTACCACTGCCCACCGCGCAAAGGGATTAGAGTGGGATATTGTCGAAATCAATAATGACTTTCCGAATAATCTTTTTGACCCTAAAATGGACAAAGCAGCTTTTAGAGATGAAGTGAATTTGCTGTATGTCTCGGTAACCCGAGCAAAAAAGACACTTATCATCAACAAATTGTTGGTAAATATTCTGGCTAACGTTGCTGAGAATAAAAAAATGGCAGAAGCTTAACTCAGGAATGCCTGTAAAACAGCCTGTAATCGATTGTGAGTTACCGTCTTTAAAGTCAACCTTAAAATCCATGAATTTAACGTCTAAGAATTTCAAAAATTTTTTAACAAAAAATTAACCTATTTATTCTGTAATTTTAGGTTAACTCCGCTTCCTCGTCCGTTCGCTTGCTCTCAGACTCCGGTGAGCGGATAGAGTTAGCTTAGAGGATGGTTTGTCGATTAAAGCCAAAACTGAGTTTGCGTTATCATCTGTAAATCGATTTTAAGACACCTAGGAAGCCCGTAGCGCTATTTTCTCTATGTAAGACATGAAAACGTACCAACTAAAATTTAAAATGCCTTAAAATCGATTTTATGAAGCGAAAATTTGGCGGGCGTAGTTTTGGTCATAAGCTAGACCCGTCTTTAATACTCCATAGCACAAGTGAACTAATTTCCTCATTGCCGCACCTAGAGCGGACATTTTTGACTTACCTCTTGCTAATAGACGATCATACAATGACTTGATATGTGGGTTATGGCGTATTGCTGTTATGGCTGAGAAGTATAATTTTGCGCGAATTTGGGACGATCCTGTTTTGGATAAGTGAGCCCGACCGTTAACAGATGTGCCAGAACGCCGTTCTACAGGGACTAATCCCAGATAGGAGGCAACCTGTTCTGCACTAGTAAAGTCATGGCTCCTTAACACCATAAGCATGTTGGCACCTACCTGATTACCAATTGACTTGATTGATGTCAGCAATTCCATGTCTTGCTTTAATTTTGGATGATTATCAATATGATTAGAAATTTCAGATTCAATAGCCAGCAACTCTTTTTCTAATATTTTTATGCACTTAACAAGTGACTGTCTAACAATCTTTGGTGTAGACGTTGTTAACGTCTTTTCCTGACGGTTTTGTTCACGCAATAAATCAGCTAAAAGTGCCTCTCGACGGTTGATCAATGATTTCAATGCTCGAATTTCTGGCAATGGAGCTATCCATGCTGAAGGCTTTTTTAACTCCCCATAACACGCTAAAACGAAGGCATCGACTCTATCTGTTTTAGTTAAAATACCCATGCCTTTTGCAAATTCTCTTATACGATAAGGGTTTACGATGGAAATATGAATACCCATATCATAAAGTTCAATGCAGAGTTGTTCGTGATAAGTCCCTGTGGACTCAAGAGTAATCCTTACATCTTCGAGTAAACATTTTTGTTTTTTCAGCCACTCAATCAATGTCCTAGCTGAATGCTGATCATTTTTTATGACTTTAGTTTTTTGTTTTCCCTCAATAACTTTAGCTAACAGGCAGATATCTAACTTTTTTTTACTGACATCTATTCCGACTTGATACATGAGAATACTCCTTTCACATAATAAACCATCATGCCTATTCTGCTTGTACATACAGAGTCAATGCTCTTGGTAACCGTTCAATTTAAATGCTGGCATGAAAGGGGAAACAGAGGGCTTTAACTCAGAAACAAGGTTGTCCCATTAGCGATTTTACAAGCTCACTCTGTTTCATGCGATAGTAGCTAACTATCACAAAAAACAAGATACAAGCCATTTTCCTGTGATTAGCCAAAGGATTGCTAGTAACAAAAAATAAACGCCCCTGAGAAGATAGGGTGCGTTTTTGTATGGCTGGATTATGATGTCTGAAATGTAATGATTAAATAGCGTATTTAATATAGCGGGTTTGTTTGCCATAATTCAATCTGACGCGAGCAATTATTGAAGATATCGGATGAGTAAAAAATTCACCCCAACGCCACATGACGCGATATTCAAGCAGTTTTTAAGTGAGAAAGAGACGGCAAAAGATTTCTTTACTGTCTGGCTACCGGATGAGATTAAGTCGCTGTGTGACTTAGATAGCCTCAAAGTGGAATCTGGCTCTTTTATCGATAGTGAGATGAAAAATTACCAGAGTGATATCCTGTATTCAGTCAGCACCTCAAAGGGAAGTGGATATATTTATGTTTTGATTGAAGCACAATCTTCGCCTGATAAGCTCATTGCATGGCGACTGATGCGCTATAGCATGGGCGCGATGCAAAAACATTTAGACGCTGGCCACAAAAAGTTACCTTTAGTGTTTCCTATACTGTTTTACACAGGTGAAAAGAGTCCTTACCCCTATAGTACAGATTGGCTCGATTGCTTTAGTGGGCGGGATATTGCCGAAAAGATTTATACCAAACCGTTTAGGCTCGTCGACGTGACCACGCTTGATGACGGTGAAATTATGCAACACAAGCGAATAGCGCTACTAGAACTCATCCAGAAGCACATTCGCCGACGGGATATGACAGAGCTTATGAATGAAATTGTCACGCTGTTGTCGTATAATTATTATACCGATAATCAGGTCATTACACTGTTTAATTATCTCATCCAGGAAGGTAACGCCAAAAAGCCAATGGAATTTATCACTGAGATAGCCAAACAATCAGAGAAACATGAAGGAGCACTTATGACTATTGCTCAACAAATTGAAGAAATAGGTATTCAAAAAGGTATTCAAATTGGTGAACAAAAAGGCAAACTTGAAGGCGAAAAACAGGCTTCGATGAAGATAGCGCGCCAACTTCTTGAGAAAGGCGTAGAAAGAGATATCGTGAAACTATCAACAGGTCTCACTGATACTGAAATGAGCAACCTGTTTAAAGATTAAATTATGACCGAACGTCAGAAATTAACCCTCAATCGTCCTAGAAAGGCTTCACAGGAAGGGCAGACCTCAAATACCTCTGTTTACGGTAAAAAGGTCTGGGTCAATGCTGCGCCCAAAAAACAGGCAAAAAAACCGAAACCCCAAAAGGTAGTAAAACAACAGCCCAAGAAGCTGGTTGAAAAACCTAAACAGGAAGTGAAGGTTAAAACACCAAAACCACCAACACCGCCCAAAAAGCGATTGCCGTTAGATGAAGCTATTTCACAAATCAGCACGTTTTGGCCTTATCTTTTCCCTGAAGGCAAGTTATGCCCAATGAAAATTGGTATCCAGCAGGATATGTGGCAAGAAGTGAAGGAAAACGATTTCCCAATAGCCAGAAGGCGTTTAAGAGCGTGTTTAGGGAGTATTGGTCATCACGCTGATTATCGTGCACTTATCCAGTTAGGTGCTAATCGTTATGACAAATCCGGACAGATATCAGGAATTGTCACCCAAGCCGATGTTGAGGATAATCTGCAACGTTTAGCACGGCGAAA
The DNA here is from genome assembly GCF_004768525.1 of Arsenophonus nasoniae. Taxonomy (NCBI): domain Bacteria; kingdom Pseudomonadati; phylum Pseudomonadota; class Gammaproteobacteria; order Enterobacterales; family Morganellaceae; genus Arsenophonus; species Arsenophonus nasoniae. The sequence continues at coordinate 114,754 of NZ_CP038619.1, read as the reverse complement.
TAAAAACAAATGAAAGAATCTGAATTAATTGCTCATGCTGAAAATGCCACTTTGTGGAAAAAATATCCGACACTAACAAATTGGGAAGTCCGTTTTTTAAATAATATCATCACTTCGTATCGGCAATGGAATAACATTTCACCGAAACAAAAAGCCGCCACATTTAAAATCCTCCAAAGAGTGTGCGAAATCAAATAGGGGTTTTACGCCATATCAAAACTGCAACAGGCGATTTTCAAAAATCAGCCGATTAGTCGTACAATTGCTTTTACTCCTTATGACGGTAACTTCCATGCCTACGGTATAAAAACCATAAAGAGAATTGGGTGGATCAATTTTGATTGATCGGATTTAGATAAAAAGTGGATCAGTTTTCGATGATCGTTGACAAAGCGGAACTCTGTTATGATTTATTTGGTGATTTGTTGCTTATTCAGCGTTGGGGCGGATTGGGTAATCGACTTAATGGGCAACTAAAATTGTTTCTGATTTACTTACCGGAGTGGCACGGCTCCATGCGATTGATAGGCAGTGCCGGAAAAGAAAAAATCCTTATCATCGGGTAGAATAACCTAATATCTATTTCCTTTTTAATTTTACTTAATGTTTTTATAATCGATGACCAAACAAGAGTTAACAGCCCTGAATATTGCGGGTTTTATAAAAAGCCAAACATTAATACTCTTAGATAAGCTCAATCAGCTTAATCTGGATGATTGTGCAGATGAGTGCGAAGATTTGTACGACATGGCAGAAGAGCTTTATCTTAATTTGAAAAAAACACTGGAAAGATGATTACTCACCCTATTCTTTGCACAGAAAAACAAGCAAAAGATTGTAGTTACTCATAAAAATAAGGATGTCGCCGCTAATGGCGGCTCCGCTTATGTTTCCTTACAGGGTGTTAAAAACACAGTGAAAAAAAGCCTATTGCTTAAATAGATTGAATTCCCGCACAGAAATCAAATTTATCAATCGAATTAATTTCAACTTTGAAGGACTCCCTTACTGCCCGATGCCAGCTTGCCATACGCCCATTTTTAGGGGACGGCAAGCCTTCAAGTGGCTTTCGCGGCATATCCTCGCCATACATGGCTCCGGTATTCCACGTTCCACTTGACCCCAAATGGTCAATGGCTGCGTGACATCCGGCAGTAAGGGAACGGTGACATGGGGTCACCTCCTGCTGTCCCACTAAATAGGAGACACTCCCATGTCCCGATTTATACAAGGCGACAGCCTGAAAATTATGGCAACTTTTCCTGATAATGCAATCGATTTTATCCTCACCGATCCGCCCTATCTGGTTGATTACACGGATCGCTCAGGGCGCTCAATTGCTAATGACAAAACTGACGAATGGCTATTACCCGCCTGTCAACAAATGTTTCGCGTATTGAAGCCCAATAGTCTGATGGTCAGTTTTTACGGCTGGAATCGGGTTGAAAAATTTGTTGATGCGTGGAAAAAATCCGGCTTCCGTATTGTTGGTCATCTCGTTTTCAAGAAACGCTATACGTCGAAAACTGGGTTTTTAGGGCACAGCCACGAAAATGCTTATCTGCTGGCGAAAGGCCGTCCGGTAATGCCCGTCAAGCCAATGAAAGACGTACAGTCATGGCAATATACAGGTAATCTTTATCATCCAACTCAAAAGCCCGTTAGTAGCTTACAACCGCTCATAGAGTCTTTTACGCAGCCTAACGCAATTGTACTCGATCCGTTTGCGGGTTCTGGCTCTACCTGTATTGCTGCTGCGCTTTCAGGACGGCGTTATATTGGTATTGAGCTTCTTGCTGAATATCATGCCATTGGTCAACAACGTATTGCCGCTTTGCGTGCTCGGCGTGTTGCTTAAAGAGAAAATAAAGGGCGGTCTATCCGCCCAGTTTTATTATTTATTTTTCGTTGTTAATCGCGATTGTTGGATTAGGTACTGAACTTGATATCTAACAATCAATAACTCAATAGAATTCAAAAAACTATTTTTCAAACAAACGTTAATCATCAAACTAGAGTTAAACAAGATATTAATCAGTCCGTGGTGAGAGTGATTCCATAATCATATCCATCGAAAAACCACGACTTTGGAGATACCTAATCTGCTTCGCTTTTTCCTTAGGCTCAATAGGTAAATCTTCACCAAACTTTTTAACTCGACTCTCTGATGCCATCTCAAACCAATCAATATCCAGAGAATTAATTAAATTTTCAGTAATTTCTCTCGCAATCCCTTTTTGACGTAGTTCGAGTCGAATTCTTGTCACTCCATACTGTTTTCGTAAAAAACGAGTGAGCATATTTTCAGCTATACGCTGGTCATTAATATACCCCTCATCTCTTAGATTATTGAGCGTCACTTCAACATCGATAGAGTCCTCTGTTAATTGACTCAAAATTCTCCGCATTTCACCGTTGGTATAATCCTTACGAGATAGTAATGACACTGCATGATGATATAGTTTGTCTAACCTTTTCATATCTATAACCTTTTATATGAAAAATGCTATTTATCTAAAAAATAGAATCCTGAAATGGATCCAAATTTTTTTGGATTCATTTCAGGATTGAACAAAGGGCTTGCCCTGCGTTAGTAATTTTCTTTTTTCTTCTTCAAATTGCTTCTGGATTTTTTCAGGCAGCCGTTTTAATACGGTTTGTTGCATCTGATAAGCATCGATATAACCTTCAATTCTTTCATCATGTTTTTGTTGCGTGTAAAACAAAAAACCTAACATACAACCGCAAAATAGGGTACTAAAAATCACCAAAACCGCCATAATGACAGACAGGGTGTGATTCTTGTCGCGCTCATTTTCTGCCAACGTGATGGTCATTTCATTTTTCGTCTGTGCAATTAATTTTTTGAAATTTTGGGCTTCCGTTTTAGCCGATGCATTTATTTCTGCCCGATATTTTTCAAGTACCTCCTCAACACTTTTTTCGGTCTGTTCAACGGCATCGGCAATTAATCTTAATGACCCTTCTATAGCATACTTAATATCAGCAGGTAATGCGGTGATTTGGTCGTTCACACGACCTAAATCGCCGATTAGCTCGATCATCAGCGCATCTCTGGCACTTCTTGGATTAGGTTCTTTTTCATCCATTCTATTCAATCTCGATTAGTTGGTTTGGTTGAACAAATTTTCATAAACGGAATCCAGATTTCGTTTAACGCTTTTAGCCAGGGCTTTAAGGCCAAACATATCCGCCCAATGATTTCTGTCTTTTTCGCTGGCCTCTTTGTTATTTTTTAATAAGGATTTGTAATCCGTTTCGTCAGAAAGGAGCGCATCCACCGTTAATCCTTTGATAGACAAGGCGTCAAACAGCTCATTTTCAAAAATGGCGCACTCTTTATTCAGAGTGAAATTTTTTGCTTTTTTATGATGATTAATCACAAAACAAAATTCTTCATCAACGTCATTATCCACTCTGTTGAAAATCACTTTTATTTTTTCTTTGGCAATGCCAATACTTGAAAGTGTATTAATCATCAACACCGTTTCTTTTTGTTCTTTTGTGCCCGATGTAACGGGAATTAAAAATAAATCAAATTCTTCATGTGAATCATCAAACTTGATCATGTTGTTCATGAATTCTTCGATATTAGATGCGCCAATATCGATGATTGCCGTTTCTTCAAGCATCATTTTCTTAAATAATGCTCTGAATTTATTGCCATCCATTTTTTCCACGTCAATCCCTAATCCCTGAGCCGTTTCATTGATTGATTCGATGGCAAAAATTGGTGCTTGCATCCGAGGCGATAATAAGTGAGCGGCCACCGTGGTTTTTCCAACGGTGCCGGTATAATTAAGTATGGCAATTTTCATTATTCAGGCTCCTGATAATTTTCTAAGTCTTCCAGATTAATAGATTGTTCTCTCAATTTTTTTAAATCTGACGGGTTGCGGATTTTTTTACGGTGTCGGGTTGAGTTGTTTTATCCAACTTTTGTGGTTGACTCATGTTCTTGGTTGTAGGTACAAACCGTATTTTTGCGAGCAAATCAGCGCAATATTTTTGGATGTAGCGGTTAAATTGGGATTCACTGAGAGAAAATTGATAGGTTTTAACTAAGTGCAGATAGATTTGTCGGTTGGTCTCTCCTTCGTTAAGTTTTTCTCTGATCTCATTAAGGTGTTTTATGAAGACAGCGCGCCCAATTCTTGATTTTGATCTCCAGTCCTTCATTGTTTTGCCTTTAGACTAATCGATTTTTGTCAGAATGCTCATTAAAGCATATTAATGCGTACTAATGATTATTAGTGGCATTATACCTCCATCTATTGCGTATTAAAGCTTTTTATTGCGTAATAGTGAAGATTAATGAATGCCTGGATCAGTCATTGAAATACCAGAGGCACGTGACCGATGTTTACAATGGGCGAAAGCCCACTGTAAAATCGACCGTGCCAAAGGGGGACCCCCTTTGAAACCCCAGACAAAAACAAGTTAATTTTTCTGTCAGAAAAATGGCGACGGTCAGGCCACCTCTGGCCCGTCATAATCGGCGTCCGATTGCGGTGTTTCGGTTTCATTTTCATGGTGTCTATCGATAGGAGTGGCTTGCCAAATGCGGCGTTGACCGGATTTGTTCACCGATTTGCCATCCGCTTGTGTTTCTGTCCACTTAACCGGGACAACGCCTTTATCTTCAAGTCTAATTGGCTCATTCGTTTCAAGGCCCACGACGGCATCTTCCAGCCCAACACCCCACAAGGTCTTGACGTTGCCATCATCAAGTTGCAATTTAACAAAATAACTGTCATTGCGTTTTTCTTCCGGTTTGCTCATGTCGGGTTTAAATTTAAAGGGCGCAGCACCGTGTTCAACCAGATAGCCTTCAAAAACACCCAGCTTGTCTGTTGAGGGTGCTTGCGTTTCCTTTTCTGGCTCACCTGACGCTGCTTTTTGATTATCGAGCGTTGTTTTTTCTGTATCAACAGGATTGTAAGGTTTTTCAATACGTGAACCCGTTTTTTCAATCGCCAGTTCTGCTTTTCTGGCTTCCAGTTGCTGATTCATTCCCTTGTCCGTGAAATGAATATCCAGATTGTTTTTAGCCACCACCTCAATTATTTGGTCTTTAAACGCCTGACTGCCCTTAATCGTTAAGGTGCTGCCAAACTTTTCTTTGGCAAGTGTCAGGGCGACCATGATGGCTGAATCTGTCATCGCCGCTTTTCTGACCGTAATGGCATTACCGGTATCGACAAACAAGGTGCGATCGGTTTTTTTATCCAAATAATGTACGTTCTTACTTAACTTCGCGCGTTTGGTGTAAAGATCGAACGCTGAGATTGCGCGTTTCTCATTATCCGCGCTTTTTCGCTCTAATTGCGCCTGTAAATGCCGAATGAATAATTCAAAGCGCGATTTAGCCGGCATGGCTTTGTCATCAGGTATAGCGCCGCTAATTGAATTATCCGGCGTACGGGATGATGGAATTAATTGACGAATAGTTTTACTCCCCATATCGGGTTTCTCCATTTCAAAAGGTAGATTAGGATGCCTGATACCCTGATGCGCTTTCAGGCGTTCGAACGTTAACACTGACAGGAATTGACTTTTTTCTTTGCGAGTTAAACGCGCATCCCGCATGATGGTCCGACGAACAGTGAAAAATTGATTATCAATGGTATGGATTGCTTGACGATGAGCGGGTTCAATACGGTTTTCTGTTGCGCGACGTAAAAAATAGGCGGCGACATGGGAGGCATTTTTATTTGTTTTTGGCATCACCCTACGAACCAGGGACACGACGGTCGATTTTTTCTGATGATTTTTTTGCTGAAAGAAGCTGTCGCTACGCTGTTGTATTTGTTCGAGGGTGGCCACTGCATGGGGATTTAAGGCATAAGGTGGAAGTGTCAACGTGCCGGCGACTGCTCCTCCCATTCCTTCCCTGATTCGATATCCGGCTCGCTCGAGGGATTCGGTGAGACTGGGGATGCCAGGAATGTGGGTAAACCGGTCTGCATCGGTGTATCTTCTTCCGTTTCCTGCCCCTGATAAATCAGATCGCAATCCATCACTTCGTCCTGATGTTGACTGTCCCAGGTGAAGGTGTGCATCACCCGGCAAAAACACCGTATGCTCGGCTGTGAGACCGTGCCGGTGAGCTGCCACATTGCCGCCGGACATACTTTGCAGGCCATCGGCAAATGCGGTAATGCGTCCTGTTTGAGTTTCAGCAAGACTTCGCTGGTGATAGTTTTGCCGTTTGGCAGGGTGTAACTCATGCTGACCCCTATATTTTTCGTAAAAGTCAATTTGCCGTTTCGCCAGTAATAATCGTTTCTCTGCCGGCGCGGCAGACTGGTAAAGTTTGATGAATTTGGATGAGGCTTTACTGACATATTTGATTTCTTTCGCGCGCTGCGGCCAGCCCTTTAACCGTTCCTGGATAACCTGTTTATCCAGTGGGGGTTTTTTCAGTTCGCGACGGACAATAAAATCCTCCTGGAAAATGGTTTCTTTCAAATTGGTAAATTTGGCATTACCCGGCAACTTGACGGCAATGTATTCGTTCTCTTTGCCTTTATTACGAATGCGGGTCTCGCCATAATCAGCCACTAAGTTATAAAAATCGTGGCGCGTATGTATCGCTTTATCGACAATCTCAGTGACGAGCTTCTGTTTGAAATCGCGATTTTTACTCAGAAAATCATCCCCCTTGTAACGCGATAACACCTCCGCTACATTAGTAGGATTGATGCGGATATGTTCACGTGGGGATTGAAGCTGATATTTCTGGTTAATGTACTCCTGAAACGCCTCGAAATATGAAACATGGGAATCGAACCAGCCACGAGGATTCATTTCTCGCCCGGATAAAAGATTTTTTCGGAGAACCAGAATATGAATATGCGGCTTTCTCTCAATCATTTTGCCGGTCTTTTTGTCGGGCAAAAATTTGATTTTCGGAATATGCGCTTCCGCATAAAAATTGTATTCTTCTGCTTCATAGGCGTACATGAGAAAATCTTTAAATTCTTGCGTAAGGGCGAGTAAGGTTTCATTAGCTACACACTCTTCACGAAAAGAAAGGGTAAAAGAAACGTAACGTTCTTGTCCCTTATCGGGGATCTGTCGATAAATCATTTGGGTTAAATCCAGATCCCCATAAAGAATAACCCGCTCATCCAATTCTTCACGTGATAAATCGCGCCCGTTTTTTTTGCCTTCCTCAAGATATTCTTTACCGCCATCGTTATAGCCTTTGACTCTAATTAACATCGTGGACTCCTGATAACAGCAGTTCCCTGATATCAATCAGCCCGTTATTCACCTGCCGGTAAAGTCGTTCAGAGACTTTTTGGGTGAGATGGGCAATATTGACCTGATGGGCGATTTGATTCAGGTTGTTACTGGCTTTGTTGTAGAGAAACATGAGGTGGCCTAACTCCTTTGACGGTAAAGATTGCACGGTAAGATTTACATTTGCCTGTAAAAATACTTCACGAAAAAAAGCCGATCTCGTCATCTGCGATGTCAGCAGTTTTTCCTCAAAATGCGAAAAATCTTCCTGAGACAGACGAAAAGCGACCACTTTATCTTTTAATTTGGACATAACAGCATCCTTTGAAAATGGGGCAATAAAATAGCGAGGGAAAATAAAGGATGAGGAAGAAATTTTGATAATTAAAAAAACAACTTAAAATCTTTTCCGACAGGGTTCAGTGCGGTTAAACTCAAATCCCACTTTTCCAGTGGTTTTATCTTGTAAAATCAACATGGCATTGAAATTTTTCCCTGCTTTGCTTTTAAAGCCTTTAATCATGCCTGTTTTTCCCTTTTGAATGAGAATTTCAACCTGTTTAGCGGTGAGTTTTTTCTCTGCCACCGTAGACCAGATTTTAAAGTCACAGCCGGTACAGGCAAACAGTTTGGGACGCACCACAATATCCTTACCACAATTGGGGCAGGGTGTGGCTAATCTTTCTACCTGTCCACTGTTGGGTTTTGTTTCGCCTTTAATTTCACCCACGCTGACTGTATTGACGTGCTGGCGCAAATCATCGATAAGCGTATTCACAAATTCATCAACCGTTTTACTGCCTTGCTCGATATCGCTTTGTTGTGCTGACCAGAGCGCAGTCATATCGGGAAGTGTCGCTGACGCTGGCAGAGCGCGGAAAAATGCCACGCCGGTTTCAGTGGGGATCAACTTCCCTTTTTCTTCACGGATAAACTGGCGGTTTTTTAGTTTTTCCAGCATGTCAGAACGTGTGGCGGGTGTACCGATGCCGCCGTGCTCATCCTTTTTGTCTTTATCCTTTTCTTTTAGCAATTGTTTAATTTGTGCATCTTCAACGAAATCCGCTACCCGCACCAGTGCTGCCAGTAGCGTGGCTTCGGTAAATAGCAGCGGTGGCGTGGTTTTCTTTTCATTCACGGTCACCGCATCACAACGGCCGGTTTCCCCGGTGCGTAATGCCTGTAGCACGCCAAACGCGCTGTCCGGCATATCCTCATCGCTGGCGTCTGACGCTTCACCTTTGAGAAAGGCGCTAAACCCGGCATCCATCGTTTTTGTTGCCCGTGCGCTAAAGGTTTCACCTTCAACCTCAACGACAACTGAGGCTTCCAGATAACGCTTGTTGGGCATGAACTGCACCAGATAATGTTGTGCGATTGCTAGATAAACTAACCTTTCATGCTCACTAAGGGCGTTTAATTCCGGTACTTTGGCCGTCGGGATAATCGCGGTATGCGCCGTTACCTTGCCACTGTCAAACGCCTTGCTTTTACGGCTCCGATCAAGAGCAAGTCCGTTAAAATCGCTAATACCTTGCAGTGCCTCAAGTACCTGTGGCGCTTCGTTAAACTGCTCGTCAGATAGATAGGAGCAATCTGAGCGGTTATAGGTGATCGCTTTGTATTTTTCGCGTAGCTGCTGGGTGATTTCCAGCGTTCGGGCCGCCGTCATTTTGTGCTGGCGGTTCATCGTCTGTTGCAATCTCACCAGATTGAACGGAAGCGGCGGGGCGGTTTCTTTCTCCTGCACGCCAGCGGCCTTTATATCGGCGTCCTTGCCGCGTAAACGTGCTGCCAGTGCATCGGCATAACTTTTGCTGGTAAGGCGCTTCTTGTCGTCCTGCGGCGCATTTTCGTTGACCTTCCAGTTGGCGGCGAATGTCTGGCCGTTAACGGCAAAATCCCCGATAAGCGGGTAGTAAAAACTCGACGTATGCGACTGATTGGCGAGATAGCGGCGTACTATCAGCCCAAGGATCGGCGTTTGCACTCTTCCCACGGACAAGACGCCCCGATAGCCGTTTTTGCGTCCTTCAATGGTATAAGCACGGGTCATGCTCATACCGTAAATCAAATCGCCAGCGGCCCGTGCGAGTGCTTTGCGGTAAATTCCTTTGAAATGGTGATTATCTTTCAGTTGGGACAGTGCCTTTTTAACGGCGGCGTTGGTGTTGTCATTAATCAGCAAACGCTTAACTGGCTTGCTGTTGCCGGTATATTCCAGCAATTCCTCAACCAGTAATTGCCCCTCGTCGTCCGGGTCGCCTGCGTGGATAATCACATCAGCCCGGTTAATCAAGTCAATGACGGTTTGGGTATGCGCTTCCTTTCCGGCAATCGGCTCATAGCGCAACGGGTAAAGCAGCAATGGCAAATCCTTGGCTTTCCACTGCGCGTAATCTGGATTATACGCTTCCGGTTCAATCGATTTCAGGAGATGGCCGTAGCACCATGTCACGACGTTATCGGCTGATTCAAGATAGCCGTCTTTTTTCTGGAAATGGTCACCCAGTGCTTTAGCAATATCCTTCGCCACAGAGGGCTTTTCTGCGATATATAGGTTCATACTTTTTTCCTAAAAGGGATATCAATTCAAACGAGTAGAATGGTTAGATTAGATGTCGAATAATTCTAAGGCAGAAGCAGCCTCTACAATGGCTGAAAGTTGGGGCGTAGGTAAGTAATGCTTATAGCTAACCCAAACAGGCTTGATTTTGCCATCGACTTCGACTGCTATGGGTCTTCTTTCAATAAAATCCCTGTCCAGCCAGACTCCATTGAATAAAGGAATACTTTTCATTTCAAAATAAACTTTTTTGGCTTCATAAGTCATTTTGTTAAGTATATGCATTAGATATCGGCAAACCAGAGCAAAATGTTTGACATCACCATCATCTTTTTTATCAAAATCGATAAGTCCCCATTGACGTACTCTGAATTTACCTGAAACCATAATGAAGCTGCGTTCAGTTTTCGTTGGAAATGTCCACGTGGCATAAAAAGAGAAAAAACCACGCTCTTTTTCTATCCAGGCTTCAGCAACAAAATGCGCTTCGCCATCTACTGAGACACGATGGGGAACATGAAATTTAACGTTATATTTTGAAGCAGGTTGTGTGTATTTACCCAGTATAAAGGTATCACCAACCTTCATGTCTCTGATTGAACGCTGAAAATAAAGAGGCATCCGGCAGTACCGCATAAAATCATAGATGGTGTTAATTGAACTCATTTTCATAAATGAGTTCCTTACCAATGAATAGGATAAGCCGGAAATGTTAACCAGCTTTCAAGTAGGTATTCCGTTTCCTTGTCCCAGCAAAAGTAATATCCATGTGGATTGAACCAGACTGAACGACCGTCTATGTTACCAATCTTCTCGGCGCCCCTTAATAATTGCCTCACATAAGAATTAGGCTGAAATGTATCTATTAGATTGATGTTTACCAACTCTGCCCTTGAGTACTTGTCGATGTTGGATCTACAGGCCTCAAACTGGGCATCAACTATTTGACCATTTTTTGTTTGATGGACAAAGCACTCCCAGATCACATCATTAATAGTTAAAACATGTTGTTGACTGATATTCACAAAAGAACTTTTTATTATATCTTTTTCATCAAAATTCATTTTCTCTGGAAAGCTAATGACAAATTCAAAAGCATCTCCTTTGCCGTGACTAAAGAGGGGCTTTAGGCGTTCTTCTAACTCAAATTCATTTCTGAAAGCGCGCACATCACGAATAAAGCAGGACATATACAGGTACTTCTCATTTTTGAACATGCCTTGCAAATCCTCTCCATGCAAAAGCACATAATTACTGATGCGGTCGTACAAATCAGGATCTTTTATTGTAATGTCTATGCCAATATCTGCTATTACTTTATCTGTTTTCAAATAGTCCCATAGGATAACTTCCCTACCAATCCGCGTATTAAAACGTTCTTTATCAGATTTATTGAATTTGCCATTCATCTCTGTAGCAATATCCTTCGCTCTAGAGGTTTTTTCTGCGATATACAGGTTCATTTTTCAACCTCTCAGTTTGCCAAATTGTTTCATAATGTCGCTGACTATTGCCGGATCTACCGTGGGACATCCGTCCAGAAAATCACGCCGTTTAACAAAGGTTTTCCATGGGTCAAAACCGTGTCGTCCAAATTTCCTAAGGGAGAAAAATTTACGAACAGCGCCACTACACTCACTTTGATTGCTGCCTTGTAGCTTCCCGTACATGCACAGTACAACGGTACACGGGTCGCCTGAGTCAACTTTTTCTTGAGCAGAAAGAGGAATACTGGCTGCAAGTAATAGCCATGTTGCAGTGAAGAGGGTTTTATTCATAATGACTTTCCTATCAAGTTGGTTTGAACTACGCTGATTGAGTATTTATTGAAAATGGTTATAAGGTTGACGTGACATGAAATTATGGAGAAACCTGTATTTACTAATATCTTCTTTGCTATCTCTCTCTTGTAGTATGTCTTCGCCAAAGGGTGTAAAGGCTGTAGAAAATTTTGATTTGAATCAATATCTCGGTCTCTGGTACGAAATTGCCCGACTAGACAATCGTTTTGAGTGTGGCCTAGAACGGGTTACCGCCAATTACATGCTTAATCCCGACGGGAGTGTGAAAGTCATTAATCGGGGATTTTTGCCCGAGCTGCATCAATGGCGAAAAAGTATAGGTAAAGCAAAATTTATAGGTTCCCCGAAAAAGGGGTCACTGAAAGTTTCCTTCTTCTGGCCGTTCTATGGTGGCTACCATGTGATAGCGCTCCATCCAGAATATCGTTATGCGCTGGTAGCAGGGCCAAGTCGAAACTATCTTTGGCTGCTTTCACGCACACCTAGGCTCGAGACGGCGGAAACGGAGTCTTTGCTAAATCTTGCCAGAGAACTTAATTTCCCGTTGATAAATTGATATGGGTGAATCAGGATGAGTAGAATTTTAATTAATGCAAATTGCTTCACATTGGAAGCGAACAAAAATTGCGGACCACCTGATAAAATCCAGTTTTTATGCTCATCTGGTTTCACATGACAGGCTACATAATCAAAATGGCTGCCCGGTAAGTGAAAGCCTGCGATCGCACAAAAATCGTGTGAGCCAATATTTTAGCACCTGAATTGGTTTTATGATAGGAAACAGGACCCAGTCCAGTCGTTTTGGTCCACCTGCCGGTTTGACAGGAAAGGAGTGCGCCTTTAACATCCCGACTCACTAATCCATTGAGGGCAGGACGAACCTTCAACGACGACTTTCTCGAGCTGTAAAATCTCCGGTTGATAAGCGGCCATCTGCGCGTACCGTACCGCCTTTAACTGTCCTCCAGTATAAATACTTTGTTGTTGACAGCGCGTATCCACTCATCATCAGACATATAAAATCCGCCCCTATGTTTGCTATTCATCCAGCCTTTATTATCCTGCGTGACCAGCCATCCCCCCTGACTTTTTATATCTCCGTTTGCGGTGACGGTTTTACTGAAAACCCCTTCTTTGGCATTAACAGCATTCGTGTTATTGAGATTGTTACCACCCATATCAATAGCGGTGTTCATCCGATTCAACTCAGGCTTATGTTTCACCTGAAAGCGATACAGCCGGTCGCTTTCCTGCAATACGCTGCCTAATATTTCTGACGACAACGCAATGGCAATATGTCCATATCGACAATCGAGGCCAAAATCCCTTGGCTGGCTTGTCCAGCCGCCGTAAGCCCCGATAGCGATATTTTTTTCGTCAACATAACCGCCCATACCGTTAATTTGAGCGGCAATCCGCCGCATTCCTTTTTCTGAAAGTGCGTTCCCTGTACGCTGCAGGTGAGCGCCTGTAATGCTGGCTGGCTTTGGCGCTGTTTTCACGACGCCGGTGACGTACTGCTGACCCAAGCCGTTTTTCTCGGCGAAGCCCTGTTGCAGATAACCGTTTTAATCAGTAACGAGGGCGTAATACGGTAGGGCAGGGTTTATTGAGTAATTCATCACGATGGTCAGCAATATACTGCTTTGCCGCTTCATTAAACTGACCGGCATGACGGGCCGCGACGACCCACTCCTGTTCATCCAGATAGTCACTGTATTTCTCTGCACCCAACAGGGCGGCAAGGGCTACAACCACCAATGCCCCCATGATTTCCAGCGAGACAAATCCGCGATGGATTTCTGGCTTTTTTTTCTTGATTGTTTTTTTCAATATGTGACCTCCTTAAAAATAACTTCCCATCTGCCCAACCTGTGTAATAGCCGCTACGCCACACAGAAACGGCGCAAACGGGGCTGAACGATAAGTGACGTTTTCTTGCCACTGCATCGGATGGCGTGATCTTCTTGCCAGCAAAAAAATCCCTCCTGAAACGGCGGCACCACTGATTACCCAGAGAACAGCCGGGAAGGAAAACCACATGCCCAATCCTGCCATCAGGTACACATCGCCCAAACCAAACTGCGCGTAGCCATCGCGACGATAAGCAAAGGTTCGCAGTCCCAAAAGCACACCAAAGATAATTAACGCGGCGAGTAGGGCGGTCAATACGCTCTCCGGGGACAGCAGAAGACGAAAGACAGCGCCCGTCAACCCAAACACCAGCGTAAAACAGCGCGGTAAGCAGCGACTGGCCGCATCCAGATAGATAAACAAGGCTAAAACGCGAGGAAAACCAAAGAAAACAGTCCCTGAAGCGGCGAGGGCGCTAGCATGGTCAATAGAAAGGTTAATCCGGTAAAAATCATAGACGTTACCGTAACCCGCCTACCGATAGCTGACAGCGGGCGCTCCTGATGAAAATCCAGAAATCGCCTTGCGACAATGACCACGCTGCTTTGCACGATGACGGCGCAGAGTCCCATCAACACGAGACTGACCGCGCTCATGGTTTCCTCCTGTCACCGCTGATAACCGGCCAGTAGCGCGCATAAATCTGTTGTGCGTAGCGCAAGCGTTTCTTTTCATTGCGGGGATGAAAGCCCGCGTTATATGACCCCAGACAAGCCCAGTTAACACCGCACTCACGCAGATGTTGCGCCAATATCCACGCGCCGATTTTAACGTTAAGGCACGGCTGATTGAGTAAATCCTGCTGGTTGCGGATCACTCCCATTTTCTGGAGTTTAGGGATATGGGTGGAATTGATCTGCATCAACCCATAATCCACGCTTAACACACGCCCCTGTTTATCTCGATTGATATTTACGGCTTTCGCAGACAGGCTGCTTTCCTGCTGGGCGATGGCTTTAAGCAGTTTGGGGTCAATCTGGTATATTGCGCCCGCCTCATTAAAACAAAACGCCTTTGCCGCCGTGGTTAAACATATGGCAAGCCACAAGGTAATCATTTTCACGATATTCGCTCCTTAAATGCAGAAAAAGCAACACTCGCCCTTTCTGCATCAAAAGGCTTTAAAAATTAAAAAAGAAGGGGGAATTAATTGTTAGATTTGAAAATGAGGGTATTGACGCCGACAGAGCCGTTATCCGCTTTACATTGTGAGCCGGCCTTTCAGCGGTCACTGCGCCGACGTTATTACTACCGGATATGGAAACCTCGTGTATCATGGCGCTGCCACTGAGTTTTGTTGCCATTGTGCTACAGGCTTCCTGTGGCACGTTTTATACGTGACGGAAAACCCTTTGTTATTGGTTGAGCCTTGCACTTTTTCCGGGGCAATGATGACATCACCGCCCCAGCCATTGGCTATTTTCGCATCGCCCTTTGATTTCTCTCCGTTAATGGTCATATTTCCGGGTACACCGCCAAATTGTACCAGTGTGCCGGTCATTTTCGCGCCATTGGTAAAGGGATATTCACCCTGGGTTTTTAGCATGCCGCGTGATTGCGTCACTAATGCCTGTACGTTAGCAATTTCGTCGTTAATGGTGCTTTTGTTAAACATGCCGGACACCGCGCCGACTGCGAGAACGATAGCGACGGCAATAATAGCCAGTACCCCCATCATTTCCAGACTTAAAAATCCCCGGTGAAGTGTTGACTGTTTTTTCATATTTTCCTCTTTGGTGTGTTGATAAAATGCCATTGAATTATTTTTCATTGCTTACCCCATTTGATTGACCATCGTATTTAAATCGCGGCTGGCTAATAACAGCAGCAACATATAACCGAATACCAATAAGAAGCAGAGCGCGGTTAACCAGAGCGTTTTTTTCTTGACCTGTTTGATGGTGATAGCCAACCAACGGTCAGCATAACGCTCAAGGCTGTGTTCTGTCCCCGCACCTTCGGTTAACAGCATCATTTGATTGACACAATCCCGTGAGGGAAAGTAGTAGCCGGTGCTTTTTAAAGCCAGTCCCAGATGTTCGCCTTGTCGCATATAATGGAGCGTTTCATTAATGCGCCTTTCCAGCCATGGACTCGCGGTTTCGCCAAGCATATTGACCGCCTGCATGACCGGAATATTGACGCGCAGCAAGGCGGCGATATTCAGCAAAAAATAAACGCCCTGCACGGCGCGATAGACTGACCACGGCGGCAGATTGTCGGCAATTTTTCGATTGACCCAATGGCCCATTGACCATGCCATCAATCCGAGCAGGGCCAGCAGGCCAAAGAGCAGTAACCACTCAAAATTAACAATAAATTCAGAAATACCTGTGAGCAGGCTTAAAGGTCCATCCCATTTCTCACGCGGCACCAGTCTTGCCAGCTTGGGGATAAACTTCTCACACACCATATGCATCATCAGCACTACAATCCCTAGTAGAAAACAGGGGTAGGCCAGTGCGCCGAACAGGGCGGAGACCATGGTTTTCTTGCCCTCGACAATCTGGCTGGCGCGCCGCAAGGCATCGGAGAGCTTGCCGGAAAGGATGCCGGAGCCAATCAGGGTGGCTTCCTGAACCGGCACCCACTCGAGCAGCACTTTTTCAAACGCCCCTTGCCCCTCATCCAGCGCAGACAGGCAATCGGTCAATAGCACCGCGTAGGGATGATGTTTGCGGCCAAAATCGGTGACCACGTTGCGCATATCGATAAAGGCTTGCTGCAATGATTTGTTGTTATCCAGCAGAAAGGCCAGCATGTCGTAGAAGGCAATGCGGTCTTTGGCGGAAAAGGTTTTTTGGTAAATCCAGCGGATGGTAGTGTCAACGTGAGGTTTAACAGCGAGAAAATCGATATTTAATCGAAACGACATATTTTACTCCAAAAAATGGTCGGTGACTTGAAAATGTCTTATATGACCCCCATATTTTTATTGTTGAAGTCAACTTTGATCTTCGACATACAGACCCTCAAGGAGGGCATATGACTTCTTATCGTTCTTTATCTCTAATTCCTACCTTCAGTAATTATCTTCCTGATCGCATTACCCAAATGGATCGGCTGTTTAGTCGGCTAACTGGTGAAAAGCCCCTTGGCGATAATCCAGCTTATAACCTACGTCAGAAAGACAAGAACCATTATGAGCTAACGTTTAGTGTGCCGGGTTATTCACAAGATGAATTGGAGATTTCTGTGCATAATCATCAGATAACCATCAGTGGTAAAGTGAGCGATGAGAAAAATGAATCAGAAGATGAAAAAGAAGGTGTTAAATGGTTACATCAAGGCATTAGTAAAAATGGATTTTCTGTAAATTTCAGCCTTGAGCATCGAATAACAATTCAGCAAGCGACGCTGGATAAAGGATTATTAACCTTGCAATTTATCTACGAGATCCCTGAACATGAAAAACCGCAGAAGATTCCAATTGGCGTTCAAAATGAATCAGGCCGTGTGCTTGAACACAACGCGGCTTAACAATGACGCCCCTGATTGGGGCGTTTTTATCAATAATTAAATAACCGTTTTTTGTTCAATACCCATACGTTCAATAATCAAGGTTAGCTTTCCTTTGGGTGTTAATGATAAAATTTTACGGATTTTATCAATTTCTTGTGGTGGATAATCTATACCATTGATGTTTTTAATAATATCACCATTTTTAAGATGGTATTTATCAAGTTCCTTGTTCTCATTATAGAAAATCTCTATGCGATTATTATAATATCTAACTCCAATGTTTCTAACGGGATATTGGTTTTCTTTATGCAATGAGTTTGTGTCATAGCAGAAAAGCATTTTACTTGGCATAAACGCATAGCGATTAAAGCGGGATAAAAAATTCATACCTAAAAGATATTGGTTATTATTGTTTCCAGCTATTCTTATTTCCCCAAGTGGGTGATTATTGAATTTTAAACCAGTGAGTATGTAATCACGTCTTTTAATAAGACCTGTTACCTCCATTGCTGAAATATTATATTTGATAGGTGTTATTTTCCCATTTTGTTTTTTAAAGTACTCCAGAAAATCGTTCCCAAGGTCACTTCCATCGTTTCCGGTATCAACTCTCATCTTTATGTAATCATTGTTTCCATAATCTAGATACAAGGATGGTGATTCGCCATAGGCATCTGAATATGCTATGCAGTATGAATAAGTTGATATTGAAGGTGATTTTTTTGATATGGTTAAAAGTCTTTTTTTATTATCAATTTGCCAGTTAAATTTTCTAAAAGTATCAATGCCGATAATACCATCTATATTTGTACCGACTGCTTGAGTAAAAAGACTTAAATCTTTTGCAATCCATATTTCGTTATCACTGACTTCTTCTTTACCAATAAACATGCTCACTGGCTTAAGGAATTTAAGGTTTTTAACGTCGATTTTATCGTGAACACTTTTAAAGTTAGAGAAAATTTCCTTATGGAATGGATGCAAGGATGAGTATGAGACTTCCTGTGTTATTTCTTTAGCTATTTCTTCGTCGATAATGGTAATACTGGCACCTGTATCAACTAAGAAATGATATAACTTATTGTTGATGGAAACAGGAATAACCAGACTGCTATAAAAATTTTCATTTAAGATATCATTGGCAGCCTCATTTGATTTCTCTGGTTTTTTAACCGTACATCCAGATAAAGATGAAGTTAGAAGAGCCATAGAGAAGACTACTAATGTTGTCTTTGCACATACATTCATTACTTACGCACTCATACAGTGATAGATTAATCATAATACACATAAATACCTGTGTGTGTAATTTATTGAGGCAATAACGTATAACTATCTTCATCAATCGGGCAAATAAAATGCGCGGCCAGTGGGTCAACTTCTCCCGCATGGATGTAGTGCAGAACGTGCTGATTACGGGTCATGCCACCTAGTTTTCGATGCCAGTAGGTTTTCGCGGCCGCTTTACTTTTTGTCCGGTACAGTTCAAAAAATTGGGCATCCGGGGCAATCACTTCGGCTACCACAATCCGCCCGACAATCCCGTGATAACAGTGTTCGCAGCCTTCAAAATGGCGCATAAACACCTTTTCAGGCTGGCAATACTGTTCAATCAGGAAGCGATCATCCGCCTCAAGCTGCCCGGCAACCCGCTGATAAGGCACTTTGCAGTGCGGACATAAGCGCTGTACCAACCGTTGACTTATCAGCCCGATTAACAACAGCGGATCGGCCAGTAACCGTGCCGATACCCCTTCTATTTCGAGTCGCTCAAGGATATTCAGGCCATCATTGGCGTGAAGTGTCGTCATCAGCAGATGCCCGGTCATGGCCGCTTTTAGCGCAGTGATGGCAGATTCCAAATCGCGGATTTCACCGTTTAAAATCGCATCTGGATCACATCGAAGCGCGTAAGCCATCGACAACAGCCATGCGCGTTTGATTTCTTCGGTGTTTTTCTTGTCAGCGATGATCGGCGTCTGGATTGCACCGTAAATACGACCTTCTGGCGGGTCTTCAATGGTTAACAGTCGCCGTATCGGTAATTTGTTGATATAGCCCCATAGCGCAAGATAGGCGGCGGAGGCGGTGCGTAGCGTGGTGGATTTCCCGGATCCGGTTGGCCCGGATAAAATCATCATCCCTTCGGGACGACGCAACAGGCGTTTCAGTGCCCGGACTTGATCGGGCAGAAAGCCCAAGGATTCAAAATCCGGTACGGCATCGCCATCATCCTTAATCAGACGCATCACTACATACAGCCCGCCGACAGCAGGCATATGCGCATAGCGGGCACCAAATATTCCCAGCGGCTTTAAAAAGCGTTCAGCAATGCGGCCATCCTGATGAAGATTGGGGTAAAACTGCTTCTCAGTAACGTCACACATCGACAGGATAATGGTGGATGCCAGCGCCATCCCTTCGTCCTTGTCGATGCAGTCCAGACATTGCAGTTCACCGTGAACCCGCGCCTCAACATAGCAAAACTCGCCGCCATCACGCCCAACGGTAAAATGCACGTCCGACGCTGATAGCGCAATGGCTTTGCGGAAGTAGCTTAATACCCGCTGCTGATTGACGCTGTGTGCCGGGGCATCACCCGATTGTGGGAGGGCGACGTTGGCGATTTCATCCAGCGACAGGCTGGCCCAGCGGGTACGCCCCGGAAAGGCTTTCTGTACCCGGCTGACAAAGTGCTGAACCTTGAAATCTTCGCGGTAATTGTCCGCGATAAAAATATCAATCATGCCGTCCTCGGCCTGAGTCACCCGCACAAAGCGGGCGATATCGGCATCGGGTTGCGGAAGGGTATTTAGCATAACGTTTTTGCTCCGTTTTTAATAAAAGGACAATGTGCGTTTATCGTTGCCGTCAGTAACCCGCACTTCGCGGGCACTAATCGCCTCAACCCGCAAACGTGTACCGGGGATCTGCTCGCCCTGCCGCAGTTCTGCCCGTTTACCATCGGAGAGCACCAGACGCGCCATCAGCTGCTGACCACTGCCGTAAATTTCTTCTACTGACGGTAAGCCCCCGGCGCGGGGTAAAATTGCTAGCTCCCGGCCATTGAGCGGTAAATTGGCTGTCTGGGTATCAATGCCACTGTCTTCCAGTTCGCGTTGGATACGAGCGCGGGCAGCTTTGGCTTCCAGCATGACGGTTTCGGCCTGTATCTGCTCTAAGCGTTGCAGGGTGTACTCTTCCATCACGGGCAGTTGAGGCGGCGGTGTTTCGGCATAGGCTGCCGCGCTTAATCCTGCCGCGATAAACAGGGCACATTTATGATTTTGCATATAATTTTCCTTCCATCCGGTAACTTAATCGCCCCTGATTGAGCGTGATCGTGATGATGTGCAGGCGTAAACCCAGATCGTCTAATTCATCAAACAACAGGGTCGGCGGGATGGCGGTTTCCAGTGAAAAACTAAAACTGCGCCACGGCATAATCCGCTCTTCGCCGTTAGCACTGACCTGACGGTTGTCGTCTTCTTGCAGGTTAATCGGCAGGCGCATCCGTTGCGCAAAGGTGGTTAGTCGCTGTATCTGATTATCCGCCTCCGGCAAGGTGCGGGTATCCGCTGAAGGCGTAAAAATGACGGATTGGCTAAAGCCGCCGGTATCGCCCTGCCCGGGTAAATTGAAATACGGCGTCGTCTGCCCGGCGTAAACCTGCTTCACCCGGTAAGCGAAATCGCCCACGGTGGCCCCAACGGGTTTGCTGTACGCCAGCCGTAATGTGCCTTCTTGTGCGCACTGCGCCTCTTTAAAGCGCCAGCCTGCCAGCGACAGCGGGATTTTTTGCCAGCGTTCGGCACAGGCGTTAATAAACGGCATCAATCGCGGTGTGTCATGCCATGGGAAGCGCAGAGCTGGGGACGTCTGCGTCTGTTGCTGTGCCAGCCATGCCGCCCGTATGGCGGCCTGACGTAACGTTTCCTGATGGGTTTGATACCCGTTCCAGCCGACGTAACCGACCAACATCAGGCCGCACAGGGTGAAAAGGCCTAAAAATCGCCGCTTGCGTGATGTTGCCTGAAAGCGGGTGCTGGCAGGAAAGCCAGACCCTGCCAGCAAACCGTCCAAATCAAAAGGCTGGCTATCGGCGATGTTCCAGTCTGCCGGGGCGAAAATCTGCCAGCCGCCTTCCGGCTCACGGTTAAACTGGAGAAAGTTTTTTTGCGTCTGCACGATGGCGGCCTTGTCGCCGACCACATCGTTAATCAGTACGCCGTCAATGGTACTGACAAAGCCGTAATGCGCCTTGTCTATCGCGATAATGGCGTAGCCGCTGCCTTTCAGTTGCCGGGCGATGAGCAAAGCCAGTGCGTAACCGTCCTTGCAGCCTTTGGGCAATGCCAGCTTTGCCCAATTGACCAGCCCCATCACCCACTGCGGATTTTTCTGGCTGTCCCGATAGCGGTAACTGACCACGCGATCAGCCCCTTGCCGTCGCGCTTCGCTTTTAACGTTTTTACCCGCCCGCAACGTCACGGGGAGCCAGTCTATTCCGGCCAGAAAAACGCGGCGACCTCGCACAATCGGCGTCGCGGTAAATAGCGGTGTTGTCGTCATCATTATCCCTCCTGCGACAGAACCGGGGTAATGAGCACAACCAGCATCCGATCACCGTCTTCTGCCTGTTGACCGCCGCCTAAGCCAAAGAACCACGGTTGACCGACGCCCTGCTTGCTTCCTTTACGGCTGGCCTGCTGAAAGCCGGATAACACCAGTGTCTGGCCGGTTTTCATTTTCACGCGCTGGGTGAAGGTTTTCAGTTGCGTATTGAGCAATTCGACCGAGCTTTCCCCGGAAGTAAAGGTACGGCGGGTAGGCGGTTCAGAGAGATTGATGGCGAATTGCAGTAACAGGTGTTGACCGTCCGGCATGATATTCGGCAGTAGATTGATATAAAATCCGGTGGTAATGGTGGCGGGTTGGATCGAGGTTGCCGTGCCGACATTCGCGGTGGATTGTGTTGTTACCTGCGCCACATAATCCTCCTGTTCGGCTACCTGCATGGCGACCGGCGAAAGATTGGTGGTGGTATTCGATTGCTGGGTAACGACACTCACTTTAGCTTGCTCGGCAAGGGCTTTAAGAAAGACTTTTGACCCCGCCAGCCGCCCGTCTACGACCGAGAAGCCGCCATTCATGATATTGCCCGCCGCGCCGCCAAAGGCTTGACTGAGCGACAAACCTAAACGACCATTGTTAAAAACGGCGTTCCAGTCCAGTCCTAACTGGTCTTTTTGCCGTTTTTCGACGCTCAACACTTCAATATTGAGCACCACCTGCCGGTCTAATGTCTGGTTGCGCTCGTCAACAAAACGCTCAACCGTATCCAGCACACGAGGAACATCCGTAACCGTCAGATTACCGGCAGACAGGAACATACGCCCCAGCCCCGGCGTCAGCATCGATTTCACTGCGCCCTGTAAATCCGCATACAAAGATGACTTTATGGTGGTTGAGGTAGATTGTGACGTGATGGCATCACCACTGAGCGCATTGCCGCTCTGCCCGCCACTGTTACCGGCTTTGGAGGTGGTGCCGCTGACGACTCTGGATTGGTAATCGGTCTGTGAATCCATAAAATTCAACGTAAATGACCGGGTTTCCAGCGCGTAGATAACTATCTGTCCCGATTCATAGCGCCACGATACACCAAGGCGACTGGCGATAGTGTCGAGCAGCCCGGCAAGCGGGCCGTTCCAGTAAAGCCCGTTCAGGTTCGCGCCGGTGTTAACCGCAGCAGGCGCAGAGGATGAGGCCATCCCGATAGAGGCCAGCGGCACCATGCCATTGACATCCGGTGGCGGGATATCGCCTTTTATCTGCTGGGTCTGGCCGCCAAAGACGCCGCCCAATAGCGTTAATGCGTCCGGCGTGACGGAAACGGGAATGCGGCACACGCGGGTAATACGCTCAGAGACGTCATGCAGGCTGAGTGAGCCTTGCCGGTTAATCGTAATGGTACAAGGGGGTGTAGCTTTTTTTATCGCTGCCCGGTCAATTATCGGCGTGGGATTCACCCACTGCCGGGCGGCTTCGCGTAATACAGGCGATGGCGAGGTCAATTTTTGCATCTGCTGCTTCGCTTTTGCGTCTGTCGCCTCACTGTTTTTCATGTTTTGATTAATGCGTTCAATACTGGTACAGCCAGACAATGCCAGCACCACCAGTAAAGGCGCAGCAGAAAAAATCGCTCGCATGGTATATCCTTTGTTATCTTAAACTTTGGAAAGGGTTAGATATGGAGTTTTGGAATGTTTTTTCTAGCACTGTTAAAGATGGCTTCCTATATATATCAGTGCTCACAATCGCGTTTTATTTGATAATGCTTGTTTTTGGTCTTTTTTCATTAAAAAAGGCTAGTGGCCGAAATAATAATAAACCATCAGCGCTATACCATTTCACCTCAAAAAGTTGTTTGAAAAAAATAGTATCTTGCAGGATTATCAGATCAACAAAATATGGGGTGGTTTTTAGTACATCGAACAAACGAAAAAGCAATAGAGGGCGCAACTGCAACCCACTTAAAAGAAAAGGGGTGATTATCTTTTTGGGTGAATCACTAAATAGCTTTAAGAGTAATTACGCTGCTAGTTTATTAAAATTGATTTTTTTGTATAAAATTATTGAAACTAATACTCAAGAACACATCACAAAATCATATGGAGATCTGCACCTTTTAGAAGTAGAAGAAATTAATGATTATATATTGCTGGTTAGGAATTCAAAAATAGTGCCATGCAACAAAAAAACACATTTCATTAGGAAATTAAAATCACTGATTAAAAAATATTGCAATTTGGCATTTAGTGTCATGTTTTTATGCGCATTTCTTGGGGTGCTGGGTCTTTTGACGGATTTGGCGTTAATAAAGTTAATCATGGGTACAATTTGCGGGTTGTATTTTCTTATTTATATTTCCCTATTTTTTATTTCTTGCTTTTTAGCAAAAATGGATAAAATGGTTCAGCTTTAATTTTTTCTGCTAACTCCTTAAAAGTGTAAGTGTCGTTGTTGCACAAAATAGTCGTTGACTCTCCTAACACACCATAATTCCACAAGCAATTGTTTTCTTTAACGTAAAAGTATATTTTTGTAGCGTTAAATAAAATGCAAATGCAGATTGAGGCTATAAAAAAACAGCCCACCCTCTGCATGAGATCACACTCACCAAGCCGACAGGCAGGAATGACACCAAAAATCAAAAAAAGTAATAAAGTTAACCAGATCGAGCCAGTTGATAGATACGAAAAAACGGAGTTAAGAGCGACAAAAAAGAAGTGAAATATTAAACCATGCATTTGTTTCCCTTAATTCAAATAAACAATCGCCCCATCGGGGATACGTGCCGGTACTACGACCTGCATATCACGCCCACCATTATCAAAAAGCCGGTGATTTTTTACGCTGCCCAATAGCGCAGAATCGCGGGTTTGGGTTTTAAGCGCCGCCATTAATCCCGGTGAAAACGGTTGCCAGACAAAAACACGTTGGCTGGCAATTACATGCTGGATGGGGGAGTGTGGCGTGATACCGATTTGCGCTGCTGTTAGCACAATCTCATTGGGATTATTGATTGCATCAGGATGGAGGTAGAGATAATCATTAATCGCGTTGATATAGTGAACCGTCTCTATCGCCTGTTGCGTCGTGGTGGTCGTCATTTCAGTACTGTTGAGATTGTCCGCGTGTTGATGCTGATAAAATCCGGCCAGTGATAGCGTCACTAATAGAAAAGAAAGGATTAAATAGCCCATCATCCCCCCGGTGGTTTATCAGTGATGCGCATCAGGCATTGCGCACTATTGGTTTCAGCATAAAGTGGCTTTTTGGCAGATTGATATAACTCCAAAACACTTCGCAATGCGGATTTAAAATCACCACTGAATCTTAGCGGAGCGTCAATCTGATAATTAACAGGTGTTTGCCACAAAACCGACCAATTTTTTACCCCTGGTGCGACACAAGATTCCTTTATTGCCCATGCCATCACCCCGTCCTTTAGCGTTCCGCCTTTTTCTATCTGCCACGTTTGCACGGGTTTTGGTGGCGGCGTGACTTTCATCGTCGTAAGCGGTTTATCCGTAAGCAACGTCGTTGTCTTTGGTGGTGCAATCACACCTTGAGAGTGAGCGAGAGGTTTATTTTCCTTAGCCGATGAAGAATTATTGTTAACGCTGATAACCTTCGGTGGTTGAATCACCGTCAACGGTTTACTTGTTATGAACGTAGCACGCTACGCGTGAGCGGCGCAGCGGTGCTGCTTCGGGGATGTTAATGAGTTGAGTACTGTTTTATACTCTGCAGTAGGTTAATTTTTTTCAGGGATTCATCTCGATGGCTCGCAATAAATCTCCCAGAAAGCGTAAACCGGTTAAATCAGGCAGGCTGCCCGTCACTTCACGTGCCACAGCGCCTGTTTATCCGAAACGTTTTATGATCTCTCTCCCACCCGAAAATGATGATGACAGACCGCCTGAATTTTTTTATGACACCCTAAAAGAAGCCATACGCCACTGCGTCCGACTCGGCCCCCAATTTTTTCTCGACACGCAGTATTACCCGCCGCTAGTCACGATTATCAGGGGTTTTAAACAACGCCAAGACCAAGCCGATGACGCTGGATACGACTACACTGAGGGGGTAATAACTGAAAGTCTGCCTGCCGATGAATTCATCACCTATACGGAGCTAGGAATAATCCCTGTTTCCTTTGAACCCTGGGATAAACACACCGATAACTGGGGGCTGACGAATCTGACAATTTCTGTTTCTTTGGCAAGATGCCCATAAGGTAATTGAGTCAGATGTATATCCCTCGTCCTGCTAAACTACTTTTCACCATTGATGACGGTTGGAATAAATTCCTCGAAAAATACGGCGATAGCGTTAGTTCGTGGACGAGTTTATCTGTGGAGCGCATGCTTGCCTGCGGCACTTGTGCCATGGGTGTCCGGCGCTATTGTTGCGCTTCGTCTGATTGTTCTCACAGCCGTTTTTTCTGCCAAAGCTGTAAGTCAAAAGCCTGCAGTTCATGTGGCTTTAAAGCCACCGAGCAGTGGTTAGCACAGCAGGTTCATATTTTACCCGACTGCGACTGGCAACACATTACTTTCACCATGCCACATCTCCTTTGGCCTTTTTTTAACAATAACTGGCCGCTACTTAATGCTCTGTTTCGGGCAGCCACTCGAGCTATGCTGCAGTTGGCTCGCAAACAGGGTATCGAAATTGGTATTTTCTGTGCCTTGCATACTTATGGCCGGCAACTCAATCAACATCCGCATGTTCATGTTTCCGTCACTCGAGGGGTTTGGATAGTAAACATAGTGTATGGCGAAAGCTGTTTTTCAAAAAAAAGGATGTCGAAGAAATCTGGCGAGGGGCTGTTATCCGACTACTGCGTCACAGTTATGATTTAATTAACCCTGGCCTTCTTCCCGGTCTTGGCCATATCCGTGACAAAACATTGGCGGCGTTACTTGAGGGCGCAGTACGGACGTTATTGGAAAGTGCACTTTGCTAAAAAACGAAAGGGCATGGCATAGTGTTAAGTACCTCGGTCGCTACCTTAAACGCCCACCGGTATCAGGTCAAAACTGCGGCATTACCGAGGGGTGCCGTTGTTCATCACTACCATGACCACCGAACTGGCCAGCATCGGCAGCAGACTCTGCCGCAGGAAGAGATGATTAGACGCTATATAAGCCATATTCCGGCCAGGCATTTTAAAATGGTGCGTTACTCTGGTTTTGTCGAATCGTAAACGGGGAAAACTATTGCCGAAAGTGTATAAGGCACTTGAGATGACGGCACGTAAAACCGGAGAACCCAGGTTTTTCTGTGCTGATGAAAGGATTTCTGCGTACCGATCCGTACAAATGTATTCTGTGTGGCGACAGGCTGCTTTTCACCGGGGCGCAAATGGGTAAAAGCAACGGAATTGTTGTCAGAAAGACTGCATAACCTGGAGAAAAGCGATGGTTACGCAGCTAAACGCAGGATCAATGTGTCTAAAATAAGGAAATCAGGTTAGAAATTACACTCTCTGAGGAAATGTTAACTGGCACTAAACACAATAAATCGATCCCCATCTCCTTTTGCAATAAGGGATGGCTTTTGCTACTCACTTTAAAAGCGATTCAATTTCCTAACCATCGAGTGATTATCTTCAGCAGGCTTTTTAGTGGGCAACGTGTTATCTATGTGAAAACTTTCTGGATTAACAGAAAAAAACGCCCCTTTGGGTTCCGGTAACGTTGGCGCACTACTACAACCATTAAGCAAGCAAATGCACCACGATACCTTTAATACCGGTTTTATTCGCATCATCTTTCTCTATTAAAATTGTGTTGAGATTTTTCGCTGTTGGCGTTAATCAGCCTGACGTATACCGCGTTTTAACGCCTCTTCAATTATTCCGTCGCCTTCCGGACGCGATACTTCGACTTTGTTTTTTATTGTCGTATTTACTGGCGTGGTTAATACGGCTATTTTTTCCGGATCGCCTTTAGGCACAACCGGCGAAGGATAAATTTCATCATTAACCCGTTCGCGAAATAACGCTTCTTCATACCAGAAGATTTTTTTCGCTCGGATTTTCATTGCCGGCGTTTGTCTCGTCGGTTGCATGAAAATTAATTCTTCCTCGTAAGGCAGTTCGTTAATCTCCTGCGGTAACATTAACGGTCTTGCTTGCCAGGAAAAACTTTTTCCTTTTGACCGCCGTTGACCGTCAGCAATATTCTGACTATCCGTCGCTACTTTTACCGTACAATTCCCTAATCTTCTGCTGTACTCCGTCGCCACATCAATATTCCCTGGCGCATAAACCACTTCCACATGAAAAGGCTCCATCACCGCCTTTCCCCCTTCGCGCCCATAACATTCCTCTGAACACACCTGGTTCTTGTTTTGAAAAATGATTAAATATCGCAGACCCGCACCGCGAGTTAAGGCAGGCGCGGTTTCCATCACTTCCATCCGCTTCATGACTGCAAATTCATTCATCAAAAATAGCACCTGATATTTCAATCGTAAGGAGCCGTCTTCACAGTGGCCGCCGTGTTCAGGAAGTACTTTACTATTTTCACGAATGGCTTGTGAGAAAAAAAGATTCATCAAGGGGCCAAATTTTTTAAGCGCCCCTTCGGTTACACAGAAGTAAATACTGGTTGGTTGAACTCGCAGCTGACTAAAATCAATGTTATCTTCCTCGTTTTCACTTTCGGTTAATGCCAGCGCTACCAGTTTTTCACCATAGACACTTAATCTGCCCGTGACAAAAGACATCAGGGTTGAAAATTCTTTGCCTTTCGATTCAGAAACAATCACACTCAATTCTCTAACCGTTTCTTCACTTAACGCCTTTTCTGTCCCACGTCGTTCATTAATAACCCGTTGTGCCCAATTCCCTAATTGCGTTCCCAACGACGCGATTTCATAACATTGAGGCAGGGAAAAAGGGGAATCTGGGGTTTCTATCAGATAAAGGACTATTGCGGTGAACACATCCCGCGCCTTGGCAAACCAGCTGGCATTTTTCATATTATCCGGCACATACAGTGAAGAGGCTAGCGTTCGCACATCACCTAATCGATACAACGGGTTCTGATTAATCACTTTTAACGGATTCCAGTGATGGGTTTCCAAAAGTTCGGGTGAAAACCGCCAAACCTTCTGCCCACAGGCAGCGCGAAAACCCGCAGTTTTATGCCAGGACTCAAATTTGCAGTCATTGATGACGACAGAATGGGGAAACTGCAACAAATTTGGAATAACAATACCCACATCTTTACCACTACCCGGAGGTGCCGCCAACATTAGATATGTTTGACCATAGGTTGCCAAAAAGTTATCACTGTGCGGATCTTTCCCCATCAGGATCGCCGGATACGTTGAAATGGATTTCTGTCGTAAAACCCCTTTCGATTTCCCAACCTTTTGGTGGCTGTTTTTCTTTGTTTTCTCACTTTTCAGGCCCTGTATACCAGATTTTCCGCAGCTCACTTTCGTTGCAAAGCGAGCTTCACCATGAAGATTGACACTGTGGTTTTCCCACCGCCGAAAAGCCAACAAGGAGAAACCCACCGGCAAAAGGTGATGGCTGCTGTCACACACCATGCCCAAGGCAGCATCATTTTTCGTTTGTCTGTCAGCGACAAGGGACCCTGTTGAAGTAGCGTCATCAGGTTTGGGGAAGCCATGCGATCATCACACAACCATAACCACACCCATCCACCCAGATATAAGCCAACCAAAAAAAACACCACTGTTAATCCAGCTATCACAAAGAATAATTTCATCGGCAATCATCCCTCCTCTTGACGCGCTAGCGCGCTTTCTAATTGCGCCCCATTCAAAAGTGCCAGCTTCACCTCAGGAGCATAAGACACTTCAAGAATTTCGGTATGCTCCATATTGTAATGGTCAACAAATTCTGTAGAAGATCTAAGCGGCATTTTTTAGTTCATGATATTTTTGATGTGGCGTTAAATAACCAATCGTTGAATGGCGTCGATAATAATTGTAAAACTGAATATAATTTTCAACTTCACAGACAACAGATTGATGATTCATAAACGATAAACGGTTAAGTCTTTCTGTCTTTAAACTCCTAAAAAATCTTTCCATCACGGCATTATCGAGGCAATTACCTCGCCGACTCATGCTTTGAGTTATTTTCCGTTCAAAGAGGTGCGCCCTAAACTCCTCCGATGAATATTGGCAACCTTGATCTGAATGGAACATCAAACTTGTCGTATCCGGTAATTGCCGTTCAATTGCGTTATCTAAGGCTTCTTTCACTAATTTCGAATCCGGTTTTGTTGATAAGGCATAACCAATAATTTCTTTGGTGGCTAAATCCAACACACAGGCTAAATAGCTCCACCCATAGTGATGTCTAATATACGTGATATCCCCGACATAATAGTGATTATGCTGTTCAGGGGAAAATTGTCGTTTAAGCAAATTAGGGGCATATCGATGTTCGTTACCCGATGAGTGATAGTAGTGCTTTTTCGTTGGTCTAATTGCAACTAATTGATTTAATTTCATGATGTTCGATATTTTATAAGTGCCAATTTGGTGCCCTAAACCCTTTAACTCGACTTGAATACGTCTTTTGCCATAAATTTGACCCGATGTATAAAAAATACGTTTGATTTCGCCACACAGTCTTTCATTTTCAACTGTCGGTATTTTCGTTTCATAATAAAAACTACTGCTGCTTACTTCAAAAAGATGGCATAACTCAGTGACCGTAAAATTGGGGTACATGATTTTCAGTTGCTTCACGATTTTGAGTTTTGATTGTCGAGGATGAAGTAAGCCGCGGCTTTTTTTAATATGTCATTATCCCTCTGAGCACGCTTAAGTTGAACTTCTAATTCTTGTATGCGCTGTTGCTCGGGTGTTAACGCTTTTGATTTTACAGGCGTATTCCCATTTAACTCGGCAAGATATTGTTGCTTCCATCGTGATACGGCAGATTTACCCGCACCGGATATTTTTTCAACTTGGATATTGCTATATCCACCTTCAACCATGAGTTTTGCATATTCCAGTTTTTGCTTTCCGCTAAAGGTTACTTTTACTTTTCGGGTCATATTTATACCTATAAGATTTTGCTTAATTATAAGCTATAAATCTCTACAGTTTTATTAGACCACTACAGATTGAAATTGGTGCTGGTAATTTGCATTAATCCAACGGAATAACGGCGTTTTTTCTGCTCAATCTGATTAATGAGCCTTATCGCGTCCGCGTCCGTTTTAGGATGGTAAGAAATGACATTGGGTTTATCGGGCTGTCGCTCGGATTTTGGGATTATTTCAGCAATCGCATAAGGATTGAAACCTGATTCGACCCGCGCGATATCAAGCACCGTATCAGGATGAACAGAAGGCGCGCACTGCATGGCTAACGCAAGAAACGCCGGGGTGGATAACATACATCACCTCTTTTTATCAAATTTTGTTCTTTCCGCCTCCGTACCCAAAATATGCTTTAAATTCTCCTTGGCTTCATCACCGTGTCGTTCGATAACATAGTGAATAAATTCAGAAATCGTCACAGGACGCCCAATATAATGACCGATATCGAGCACGATTTTATCGAGCCGGTCACGTAATACCGCGCCCACATAAATATTCTTCCCTGGGCGAGAAAGTTGTTTAAACATTATCTTGTTCCTTGATAAAGGATTAGTGGCGATTCACCGCAGTAGATAGGTGTTGGGTAAACAGCGATTAGTTATGCTGTCGGTGGGTTCATTTTGGTATAACTCATTTTTTAAAATAGCGATGAAATTCGCCAGCGTATTAACCCTGTCTTCTTTTTGTTTTTTTCTCGATGTTATCCCCCATATGTCGTCAATAATTTCTTCCGTCGATCGGGTTTTTGCACTTCTTAACAGATTAAGTCTTAATAACCGTATTTCATCGGCCATTTTGCACTGTTCACGATAGCGCATTTGACGACGATAACGGCAACGTTGGCGTGCGTTCATAATTATCTCCCGCAAAAGTGATTTGAGTGGTGAATACGCAAAAAACATCGTCACCCCGAAACCACTTAATGTGGTGTACACCTGTGTCGGCATACGCCCGGCCAGAAAGCTAACGTTAGCTTCGCGTTGAAATAAAAATTCAACGCTACCAACCCCTCACGATACGTGCGGAGATGAAGAAGTTGGCACTGAATGTTAAAGAGCGGTATAACAAAAACGGATAAACTGCTAAAAATATTATTTAAAAAATGTTATGGATCCCTTCACCAAACAGACAATAATTGTCAGTGACAAGGAATAACGAAAAATCTGTTTTAACGCTTCAAACAGATTTTCCATTGAGAATTCATTTACGTCAGGCACAAAAGGAAACGTATCGTTAAAGTAGCCTGACGTAACAAACCCGACCGTTAGCCAAAAAAAGATAACGGGGAAATAAAAAATCGCCCTGGTGATAAGCCGAGCAAAGAAATCACTTAAAATCACGGCGATATTCTTTTTCGCCTGTTTTTTCACTCTTATAATGGAATGGTTTTTTAGGGATGAAATTGCCTTGCCGTTCATTTAAGTCTCCTTAAAACGGTTAATAGATAAATTAAAATTTTTTTTAAAAATAAATGCCTTTATTTTTTCTTCTTTAATTCTCCTTTAATTAAAATTGATAAAATCATGATGTGATACTAGACTTAAGCTTAGTTATAAAAACTACAATTTCAAGTTAATTTTGTATATTTTTTTGATTTTAATTTAAACTTACGTTTTGATATGGATATACTAAAAAAATCAATAAATTATGATAGGAGTTAATCATGCTTCATCAAAAAAAGATAAAAGAAAACATCATTAATAACACTAAGTACTTACTTAAAAGTAGAGAAGAAAACAGGTTATCTTTTTCAGAAAAAACGGGCATAACAAGATCTACTGTATACAAACTATTAGATGGAAAAATCACAAAATCGCAAGAAACAACAATAGAGAGAATCGCTAATTTTTTTGGTGTATCAGTAAAAATGTTAGAGAGTGTCAATATAGAAGATTTAGAGAGATCAGAAATAAGTTTAAGATCTGATGGAAATAAAAATCCTATTTCTGTTCCTGTTATACCCGAGTGCGAAATTCAAAAATCAAAAGATATTTTCATTGGGAACTTAATTATATCATATCCAACAACATATTGTTTTTCTAATGAAAACAATGTAATTGGTATTTTGTTAGAATATGATAAACCCCCATTTTACGAAAAAAATGAAATTCTTTTTACAAGAAGATATTACCTTCCAAAAAACAATGAAAATATAATTTTATTACAGAATAATAAAATTCAAATAACAGATGAATTTAATAATAAGGATGAATTTTTAGGATATGTAATCGAAGAGAGGAAATTACATAATGCAGAATTATAAGCTGTTAGGATTTAAACGAAAAGCTAAATTAACAGCAAATTTCCTTGTTAAATCAACAGGGCATACATTTTCTATCCCATTAAATGAAGCCGTTAATAGTGAGTTAATGGATTATCTATCGCCATTTGAGCAAAGAGAAATATACAGGAAATATTATTGAACGTAGCACGCTACGCGTGAGCGGCGCAGCGGTGCTGCTTCGGGGATGTTAATGAGTTGAGTACTGTTTTATACTCTGCAGTAGGTTAATTTTTTTCAGGGATTCATCTCGATGGCTCGCAATAAATCTCCCAGAAAGCGTAAACCGGTTAAATCAGGCAGGCTGCCCGTCACTTCACGTGCCACAGCGCCTGTTTATCCGAAACGTTTTATGCTCTCTCTCCCACCCGAAAATGATGATGACAGACCGCCTGAATTTTTTTATGACACCCTAAAAGAAGCCATACGCCACTGCCTCCGACTCGGCCCCCAATTTTTTCTCGACACGCAGTATTACCCGCCGCTAGTCACGATTATCAGGGGTTTTAAACAACGCCAAGACCAAGCCGATGACGCTGGATACGACTACACTGAGGGGGGAATAACTGAAAGTCTGCCTGCCGATGAATTCATCACCTATACGGAGCTAGGAATAATCCCTGTTTCCTTTGAACCCTGGGATAAACACACCGATAACTGGGCTGACGAATCTGGCAATTTCTGTTTCTTTGGCAAGATGCCCATAAGGTAATTGAGTCAGATGTATATCCCTCGTCCTGCTAAACTACTTTTCACCATTGATGACGGTTGGAATAAATTCCTCGAAAAATACGGCGATAGCGTTAGTTCGTGGACGAGTTTATCTGTGGAGCGCATGCTTGCCTGCGGCACTTGTGCCATGGGTGTCCGGCGCTATTGTTGCGCTTCGTCTGATTGTTCTCACAGCCGTTTTTTCTGCCAAAGCTGTAAGTCAAAAGCCTGCAGTTCATGTGGCTTTAAAGCCACCGAGCAGTGGTTAGCACAGCAGGTTCATATTTTACCCGACTGCGACTGGCAACACATTACTTTCACCATGCCACATCTCCTTTGGCCTTTTTTTAACAATAACTGGCCGCTACTTAATGCTCTGTTTCGGGCAGCCACTCGAGCTATGCTGCAGTTGGCTCGCAAACAGGGTATCGAAATTGGTATTTTCTGTGCCTTGCATACTTATGGCCGGCAACTCAATCAACATCCGCATGTTCATGTTTCCGTCACTCGAGGGGGTTTGGATAGTAAACATAGTGTATGGCGAAAGCTGTTTTTCAAAAAAAAGGATGTCGAAGAAATCTGGCGAGGGGCTGTTATCCGACTACTGCGTCACAGTTATGATTTAATTAACCCTGGCCTTCTTCCCGGTCTTGGCCATATCCGTGACAAAAAACATTGGCGGCGTTACTTGAGGGCGCAGTACGGACGTTATTGGAAAGTGCACTTTGCTAAAAAAACGAAAGGGGCATGGCATAGTGTTAAGTACCTCGGTCGCTACCTTAAACGCCCACCGGTATCTGCGTCAAAACTGCGGCATTACCGAGGGGGTGCCGTTGTTCATCACTACCATGACCACCGAACTGGCCAGCATCGGCAGCAGACTCTGCCGCAGGAAGAGATGATTAGACGCTATATAAGCCATATTCCGGCCAGGCATTTTAAAATGGTGCGTTACTCTGGTTTTTTGTCGAATCGTAAACGGGGAAAACTATTGCCGAAAGTGTATAAGGCACTTGAGATGACGGCACGTAAAAAACCGGAGAACCCAGGTTTTTCTGTGCTGATGAAAGGATTTCTGCGTACCGATCCGTACAAATGTATTCTGTGTGGCGACAGGCTGCTTTTCACCGGGGCGCAAATGGGTAAAAAAGCAACGGAATTGTTGTCAGAAAGACTGCATAACCTGGAGAAAAAGCGATGGTTACGCAGCTAAACGCAGGATCAATGTGTCTAAAATAAGGAAATCAGGTTAGAAATTACACTCTCTGAGGAAATGTTAACTGGCACTAAACACAATAAATCGATCCCCATCTCCTTTTTGCAATAAGGGATGGCTTTTGCTACTCACTTTAAAAGCGATTCAATTTCCTAACCATCAAGTCATAATGTTAACACCGCATATGAATTTAAAGATAAAAGCCAAAAACACTGGAATGCTTATATTTTTCTTTGTTGTGTTTTAGTTTCATTATATTTGGCTTCAACAATAACCGCAATAAAACCCATTTTGTTTTTTAATTTAACTTTACCGGCAGCTATCTTTATATATCCTCTGACTTATATAATATCAGATATACTCAATGAATATTACGGGCTATCCTTGGCAAGAAAAGCCATAAACTTATCTTTTTTCTGTAATCTCATTTTTTGTGGCTGTCTTTATTATAGTTCATTTACAGAAGCAATCCCATCATGGGGTCTTATCGATTCTTATTCATCCTTGGTTTTTTCTGTTATCTCTGTACTTTTAGCATCATCATTAGCATATATAATTTCAGAACATATTAATGCTTATATTTTATATAAAATAAGGAAACTAACATCATCAAAATACTTATTTGTTCGTGTTTTTACCAGTTCAATCTGTGCCGCAATTATAGATAGTTTTATATTTATATCCATCGTCTTCCATTCATTGGGAAAAGAAACCGTTATTTCAATGATCGCAGGACAATTATTAATTAAGTCAATTTATGCAACGCTAGGGATTTTCCCTATCTACTTTTCCAGATATTTATTCAAAAAATTCATATTAGAAGGAAAAAATGAATGATAGATCATCATAATTTACAATTAGGAAAGAAAACAGAATATATTTCAAAGTACGATCGTAATCTTTTAACGCCAATAAAAAGAGATTATGGAAGAAAAGAGATAAAAACACTCACAAATAATATGAGCTTTTTTGGTGAAGATATATGGAATTTATATGAACTCTCTTGGTTAAATAAAAATGGTGTTCCTCAAGTTGCTATTGGTGAGGTAAAAATAGATTCAAATAGCATTAATTTAATTGAATCAAAAAGTTTTAAACTATACCTAAATAGCTTTAATCAAACATTTTTCGATTCAATCGATATTGTAAGAGATTCAATAAAAGAAGACCTATCCGCTTGCGCCGAAGGTAACGTATTAGTAAAACTGGCGAATTTATCCGAATGCAAAGCCATTTCTTTAATTAATTTTGATGGAATATCCATCGATAATAATAATATTATCATTAACAAATATGATTACTCTCCAGAAATTCTGGAAGATGCAACAAAAAATAATTCTCCCGTAATAACAGAATGTCTCGTCAGTAATTTACTAAAATCTAATTGTCTTGTTACCAATCAACCAGATTGGGGATCTGTCCTTATTACTTATAAGGGAGCGAAAATAAACAGAGATATTTTATTAAAATATATTATCTCTTTCCGTAACCATAATGAGTTCCATGAACAATGTATTGAACGAATATTTAGCGATATCTTGTTTTATTGTAAGCCATTAGAATTATCTGTCTATGGACGTTACACAAGACGCGGTGGACTTGACATTAATCCTTGGCGATCAACAAATCATTTAGAAATAGAGAATCTTCGTTTACCTAGACAATAGTAAAAATCATAAAACCAGTTTTTCTTAGCTGGTTTTTCCAAAATAAATTCAAAAAGTACTTAAAAATTGTCTTCAACAACGATAGGCTTATCACTAAAATATCAATCAAAAACCACTTAACGTGGTTGTACACCTGTGTCGGCATACGTCCGGCCAGAAGGATAAATAACCTCGCCTTAAAATTAAGGCTACCAGCGATCAATAACATGAACAAAACGTTTTCCGCCATACGGATCACCGATACTGATTTGTTAAAGAGCAGATGCAACTATCAAAGGCACCTCTAGTAAAACTGGATGTTTTCAGTTTTAGGTTCGACCAGAAAACGTGGGCGAAGGAAAATGATGCCTTAAAAAATTAGGTACTGGTATAGTCGAAAAAACTATTTTTAGCACAAAAAATAAACAATTGGTGGTTTTTATGAAAAAAGCTGCCAAAGCAGCTTTAGTAATAAAATAAAAATGTATTTTTCTCATTCCGATAAACCATCAGCGCTATTAGCTCTACTTTCGTTTATAACGAAATAAAACAAAGCTTTTAACTTACAAAGACTTTTTAATTCATATTTAGTGACTGCGTTATTAAAATGATTATTTACAGTATGTACACTAATATTCAGCTCTATTGCTATTTCGTTTCTATCTAATCCTGCACATGACATGGATAAAATTTCAATTTCTCGTTTAGAGAGTTTAGGAAATAGTCTGTAATAAGCTGGTAAGTTATTAATATAAAAAGGTTTCATTACTTC
This sequence comes from Arsenophonus nasoniae, assembly GCF_004768525.1. NCBI lineage: Bacteria > Pseudomonadati > Pseudomonadota > Gammaproteobacteria > Enterobacterales > Morganellaceae > Arsenophonus > Arsenophonus nasoniae. Next base: position 77,445 of record NZ_CP038619.1, on the reverse strand, counting down.
CTCCTATTCAGCTAGCTCAACCGTCAGAGTAAATCGCCATGACGAAGAGATTTAAACGCTAATGAACTGACTACCAGCAGGCAGCAGTTGAGGAGGAATGTAATGATTTATACTTTTTTCTCGGCAAAATTGCCTTAGCTGAAAAGCTGAATGCAAATTGGTTTTCCCGTAGATAGCTTTCAAATGAGACTCGACCGTTAAGCGCGAAATATCTAACCGTCTGGCAATTTCCTTGCTGCTTAAGCGTTGCATCATTAGAAACAGAACTTCCCACTCTTTAGCAGTAAACCGTTCGTTAGGTTTCTCCGTAGTAACTGAATAAGGCTGTTTACCTTCCACATATTCCATCGGTGACAAAAACAGGAATTCATAGGCGTGGAAGAAAGTGCCTAGGTAGCTATTTTCACTACAAAAAAGCGGTAAAAAATGGAATTGCCAAACTTTGGGTGCTTTGTTGTAATCAGATGGCAAATGGCATATTACGAAAAATGGGGATCTTTCAATCTGTACTTTTTCTATCAATGTTTTCATTTCAGGAGTACGGATTAACTTAAAAAGTAAATCTGTCATTTTGGCATCAGTCTGAATTTTTCCCTCGCTATTGCTAAAACCACAAGGAACATTAGCGCTCAATGAAAGTTTAATCATCTCTGGTTTCATACAGCACCCCCAACTCTATTCAGAATTCGGGTACGTTGCCGATTGGTGAGATATTTTGATGTGTGAGCAAAGCTCAAAAGCTGCTCGATTGATATGTTGCACGCTTTCATTATGCGTGTAATATGCGTATTATTTCGCATAGTCCGGCTCCTAGATATGTTAGGTTTTGGATTAGCTCTATGTCAGTGCATCAACACTGACATAGAGTGATTTTTAATAGTCATCATCTGGAAATAATTTATTACTATTCTCGCGAGTTTTATTGATATCACTATCTTTTTTTTCAAAGGAGTCTAGTTTATTTGTAAACTTTGGATTCGAAGACAGTATTTTATTTAAAGCGCTAATTAATTTCTCATCCACATGATCTTCAATTATCGGCAAAACATTACGAATCAATCGTAATATATCAAAAATTGTTGTTTCATTAGTTACATAATCAGCAATGATATTAGGAAGCCTTTTATCTTGTTTCATTAATGCAGCACCAGTAACAAGCATTGCTCTCATTGCCCTACCACGTTCTTTAAGTGGTATTTCATCTAATAATTCGCTGGCTATTTTATCACCTTTATTATAATCAGGGTTAATATAAAAACTGCATTTTCTAAGCCCTGACTTGTTATTACTCATTTGGATTACCTTTCATGGCAAGCATTCCTAAAACTAGATCAAATTGAGGGTTATCACTCTTAAAAAAACGATCTTTAGGTACATTTGTAATATTTCTTACTTCAGTAGAGATAATATCTGCACCTCCCCCTACACACATGACATGTGTGTAACCTGTAAATCTTTCTAAAGTGCTAGTTACTCGTTTGATCAAAATCTTTTCTTTTTCATGAAGAGTATTTATTATGGAATTAAGTTTATTTATATCTGGAATTCTTTTTCTCAAATATTCTTCATCATTGCGATGAATGATAAGGTGATCAGCTTGAAATGAATTAACTCTGGTATTAGCATTTAATGATAACTGTTCTTTCAATCCTTCAGTAATTATTGATACCCCAATTCTTGAATCGCACCACATCTTTATAATCCCATTCATTTTTCCACGAACGTGAGATACATCTAATGTAGTTCCCCCTAAATCAACAATTAACAAAGAATCTTCCTCGTCCAATTCTGACAAAATATCAAATCCTGCAGGAATACTTTCTGGAAGCACACTCACTTTATTGATAATAAAAGTATTTCCATTTTGTACAGATACCTTTCTTTTTACATTAGACTTTTTCTTTTTAATATTATCTTTGTTTGGTTGATTATTACTATCCAGATATTCTGATAATGGTAAAGTTACAACAACATCTATCTGTTGGGGTTTAAGACCCGTTTGTAATAAGGCATGGTGAATAGCTATAACATTTATATCACTATACTGATAACGACTTTCTGTTGTGTTTACAGCGTCTACACTTAAGGGGTCAAATGAATATTTTTCTCCATCAATATCATAATTTGCTGGAAGAACATCACCTAAACCAAGAGACCACTCAGGCTTAAAACTATTAGCGCTTATTAAAGTTTTTTTCTTACCATCTTGTGTCCACGCTAATTTGATATTTGTAGAACCATCATCGATAAAAATGAGCATTTATCACTCCACATAATTCTATATTAAATCATTATATAGAATATAATAATAACATTTTACGCATAACTCAACACCTAAAATATAAAAATATAAATCATAATTCTATATAATTCCAAAATGAAACTAACCGTTAACATGATTACTAAAAAATACCATGATAAAAATTAATATAGAATAATAACAAATAATTATAGATTCATTTTTTTCATCAACGTTTTTTTAATTTTATAAATCTCTTTCTTACCTTTTTCTCGCTTACGTGATGCATCTGCTTTGTCTGTATTTTGATTCCGATTTTTGAAAGTCACTTTATCCGTAACAGGATCAAATAAAATTTCATAATCAGGAAGGTCATTAACCTTAATGAGTTGCTTTATATCAAATCTAAACTTCCTGAGTTCTCTCGAAGAACCAGTTTTTCGGTGAAGCTTATCAAGACAAATAGTAAATTCATGCTGATTGCCACAATGTTTGCGAGCTACCTCATATAAACGTCTATCAATAGCTTTTCTTATACGAAAATAATCAGGACTAATTTGTAATACCTTGGTTCTTGTTATGGCTTGATACAGCCAATCTGGCAAAGTCACTTCAACCATTCCAATTTCAAGTTTACCTTTTTGTTTCTCAACAATTCTCCAGCTATCAATTAATCCAAATTCAATCATTTCCTGTTCATCATCTGAATAAACAATATTTGTCTTAATCGTTGTACCTTTTAGACGAGATAACGCTTTTTCTAAGTCCTGATATGCTTTACCACTTTTAGCTCTGTTCGTGGTCACAAAAAAATCATATGGGGTAAAAGTTATAGTTCTGCTAATAGGCTGATTGTTGTTAATCGCTTCTTGCAATTTTGAAATAGCATAAATCCAAATATCTTTATCAAAGATAGTAGCCAAACCTATACCCACAGAAGACCTAACAGTTACTGTTACATTACCATTTTTATATTCTCTGACTTTTGTATCTCCTGCTTTTAAAGCAAAAAATGGATGTTCCATACTTGCTATTTCATCGCGAAAACTAGAAACACCTACATCATCAGCAATGAAAAACTCCAATTGTTTATGTATATGCGGTCGTAATGTCTTCAAATTGAATTTTCCTATTTTCTTTGTATGATCAACCATAGCTTCTCTCCTAGATTGTTTAGGATTGTTAGTTAGATCCTCTAAGGTGTTGATGTCACTTTGGAGGATCTATTTTTCGAACTTTACGGACGTAAAAATATATCGAACTTCATGGACATTATATCGAACTTCATGGACAAATCAAATTAATAGAAAAAACAACCCCAAAATTGCTGATAAACTGAACAAAAAAGTGTGGATAACTAATTTTTATAATCGAACTTTACGGACATTATATCGAACTTTACGGACATTATATCGAACTTTACGGACATTATATCGAACTTTACGGACAAAACGTTTTTTTTTATATAATAAAAACATAACCTTACTACTCTTTTTTTGGTCTTTAACTCTTTTAACTTATACATAACTAAATATAACTACGCGCGCGCGAGGGTTATCTGTGGATAACTTATATTCCAACAAAAACCCTGAACGGAAAAATATGTTACTACTGAGTGACCAAGTTTCTTTTTGACTACAGATGATATTCCGCTTCCTCGTCTGCTCACTCGCTTCGCTCGGTCACAGACTTGCGGCGAGCGTAGAAGTTTTAATTAAAAAGATTTTTTTGAGTTAATTAACGCTGAAACATTGCACTATTGAGTTGCTACAGCTAGCATCACTAGGATATAAAATATCTACTAATTCAGGCACAACATGAACAAAACCGAACTCATTAATCAAATCGCTGAGAAAGCGCTTAACTCTTTCATAGAAACCGTGACAGAAGCACTAAAGGTCGGAGATGACGTACAACTCGTTGGCTTTGGCAGTTTTCAGGTTAAGCAACGTGCAGCCAGAGAAGGACGCAATCCGCAAACAGGCAAGGTTATACAGATTGCTGCTGCAAACGTACCGAGTTTTAAAGCAGGTAAAACGTTGAAAGAAGCGGTCAAATAACATGACCGAAAACAATGTACGAATTAAAACTCCTGTACGGAATATGATTTGCTTATTTTTGTACGGGTGTTTTGTAGGATGTCCGAAACCGAACGATTTTGAACAGAAAAGTCACCTATCAGAAACTGAAAATTGTTAAATTTAATCATTTTCGAAAATTGGAATAGAAATACCTATCACCACCCCACCTAAAATGCGCTGTAATCCATTCTGAGTTACCGTCTTGATCTATAAGAAATTAATACCCGAAATGGTTACTAATTAACCTATGCCATGATGAAACCATTTTTATTTTTTCTAAGTTTTGACAGAATTAATTTTGAAGGTTGAGATAAAGAACAGAATAGATGGCTAAAAAACGATTAATTATTAATCATTTTTGAACAAAAGATAGATCTATCCTGTAGTTGATTTTATCGCCACCGCAACCGTGCTAGGTCATCGTGGCAAGCCATAAGCTCTTTAAGCTTCAATCCAAAATTCATTCCAGCGAAAAGTAATTTTTTCCCACATATGAGACAAGCAAGTGGATCGACTTTAAAGACATGTCGATACATGTTTCGGAAGGTCACTTTTTTAATGGTTAGGAAATTGAATCGCTTTTAAAGTGAGTAGCAAAAGCCATCCCTTATTGCAAAAAGGAGATGGGGATCGATTTATTGTGTTTAGTGCCAGTTAACATTTCCTCAGAGAGTGTAATTTCTAACCTGATTTCCTTATTTTAGACACATTGATCCTGCGTTTAGCTGCGTAACCATCGCTTTTTCTCCAGGTTATGCAGTCTTTCTGACAACAATTCCGTTGCTTTTTTACCCATTTGCGCCCCGGTGAAAAGCAGCCTGTCGCCACACAGAATACATTTGTACGGATCGGTACGCAGAAATCCTTTCATCAGCACAGAAAAACCTGGGTTCTCCGGTTTTTTACGTGCCGTCATCTCAAGTGCCTTATACACTTTCGGCAATAGTTTTCCCCGTTTACGATTCGACAAAAAACCAGAGTAACGCACCATTTTAAAATGCCTGGCCGGAATATGGCTTATATAGCGTCTAATCATCTCTTCCTGCGGCAGAGTCTGCTGCCGATGCTGGCCAGTTCGGTGGTCATGGTAGTGATGAACAACGGTACCCCCTCGGTAATGCCGCAGTTTTGACGCAGATACCGGTGGGCGTTTAAGGTAGCGACCGAGGTACTTAACACTATGCCATGCCCCTTTCGTTTTTTTAGCAAAGTGCACTTTCCAATAACGTCCGTACTGCGCCCTCAAGTAACGCCGCCAATGTTTTTTGTCACGGATATGGCCAAGACCGGGAAGAAGGCCAGGGTTAATTAAATCATAACTGTGACGCAGTAGTCGGATAACAGCCCCTCGCCAGATTTCTTCGACATCCTTTTTTTTGAAAAACAGCTTTCGCCATACACTATGTTTACTATCCAAACCCCCTCGAGTGACGGAAACATGAACATGCGGATGTTGATTGAGTTGCCGGCCATAAGTATGCAAGGCACAGAAAATACCAATTTCGATACCCTGTTTGCGAGCCAACTGCAGCATAGCTCGAGTGGCTGCCCGAAACAGAGCATTAAGTAGCGGCCAGTTATTGTTAAAAAAAGGCCAAAGGAGATGTGGCATGGTGAAAGTAATGTGTTGCCAGTCGCAGTCGGGTAAAATATGAACCTGCTGTGCTAACCACTGCTCGGTGGCTTTAAAGCCACATGAACTGCAGGCTTTTGACTTACAGCTTTGGCAGAAAAAACGGCTGTGAGAACAATCAGACGAAGCGCAACAATAGCGCCGGACACCCATGGCACAAGTGCCGCAGGCAAGCATGCGCTCCACAGATAAACTCGTCCACGAACTAACGCTATCGCCGTATTTTTCGAGGAATTTATTCCAACCGTCATCAATGGTGAAAAGTAGTTTAGCAGGACGAGGGATATACATCTGACTCAATTACCTTATGGGCATCTTGCCAAAGAAACAGAAATTGTCAGATTCGTCAGCCCAGTTATCGGTGTGTTTATCCCAGGGTTCAAAGGAAACAGGGATTATTCCTAGCTCCGTATAGGTGATGAATTCATCGGCAGGCAGACTTTCAGTTATTACCCCCTCAGTGTAGTCGTATCCAGCGTCATCGGCTTGGTCTTGGCGTTGTTTAAAACCCCTGATAATCGTGACTAGCGGCGGGTAATACTGCGTGTCGAGAAAAAATTGGGGGCCGAGTCGGACGCAGTGGCGTATGGCTTCTTTTAGGGTGTCATAAAAAAATTCAGGCGGTCTGTCATCATCATTTTCGGGTGGGAGAGAGATCATAAAACGTTTCGGATAAACAGGCGCTGTGGCACGTGAAGTGACGGGCAGCCTGCCTGATTTAACCGGTTTACGCTTTCTGGGAGATTTATTGCGAGCCATCGAGATGAATCCCTGAAAAAAATTAACCTACTGCAGAGTATAAAACAGTACTCAACTCATTAACATCCCCGAAGCAGCACCGCTGCGCCGCTCACGCGTAGCGTGCTACGTTCAACTGTCAGCAGGGAACTCAAGCGTAATACGGATCCTGCTTTCAATGGACTTTATTCTTGCAGAAGGGCTGATACCTTAGCGAAAGCCAGACGTATGAACACATCTGCGCGGAATAAGTTGCATCAGCAAACCACAGAAACGCAGGCTTTTATCCGTAAAGAGCTTGCTTTACATACTTCGCCTGCCGTTATCAGTGGAAGGCTGCGTTTGAAACATGGGGTTTATGTCAGTAAAAATACGCTCTATCGCTATATTAAGAAAGACCGACTGGCAGGAGGAAAGCTCTATCTCTAGCTTCCTCATCGAGGCAAATATTATCGCTATGGCAAGGGAGAACCGAAGCGTAGCCCTATTCCTGATAGAGTGGGTATTGAAGAGAGACCCGCTGAGGCTGATCTCAAGCAGCAACCCGGTCATTTTGAAATTGATACGGTATTTGGTAAAGATCAGAAGTCATTCTTATTAACGTTGGCGGATAAAGCTACCAAACAGGTTATTATCCGCAGATTGCCGAATAAACGCGCTGAGACTGTTGTAGAAGCCTTCCGTGATATCATGGCAAATACTTTCTGTCATTTTAAAACCCTGACGGCTGATAACGGTTCTGAATTCTCCATGCATAAACAGATAACTGAGATCACCGGTGCTGATGTCTTCTTTGCCAGGCCTTATCACTCATGGGAGCGTGGTTTAAATGAACATAGTAACGGACTTATCCGCCGTTTTTATCCAAAAGGAACGGACTTCAACCAAGTCACGGACAATGAGATTGCAGAAATCGAGCACATACTTAATACTCGGGGACGAAAATCGTTGGGCTATTTTTCTCCAAATGAAGTATTTTTAGCTTATCTAATGGCTGCATAACGCTTTATGTGTTTGTTGCTTTTCGACTGGGAATGGGCCAGGAGTTTGAATCCTGCTAATTAATGCTATACTATAACATAACATTAGTTTATAAATGGATGTCAATCATGTTATCGCGTATCGCCTGGATCCTCGCTTCGTGGCTGATCTTCTGCAACGTCACGCAAGCTCAAATTCACCTCACAGACGTTGAAGGACGTCAGGTCACCCTGGCCGCTCCGGCAAAACGTGCCTACATCGGCTTTTACTACGAAGATTTTCTGGCAGTGAACGGTCCTGAGAGTTTTCAACAGGTGGTAGCCTTTTCCAAAAGCGACTGGACCTTGCGCAGCAGCCAGTGGCTTCGCTATCAGTCGGCCCTGCCGCGGTTAGCACAACTGGTCGATGTCGGTTCGCTCTACAATCAGAGCTTCGACTTTGAACGTTTGCTGACCACGCGGCCAGATCTGCTGATCCTAGCTAAGTGGCAGTTAGAAGGTTTCGCCAATTATCTACCGATGCTACAACGACTCAACATTCCTTATATCGTCGTCGACTTCAATCAGGGCACTGAGGCTAAACTCGCTAGCATCAGGCTGATGGGTCAGGTGATGGGCCACGCCGAGCGAGCGGAACGGCTTGCCGACGAGTATCGGCAGAGCCTAAAGGATACCCAGCGTCGCATAAGTAAGGCGCAATTGCCACCACCGATCGCCTACATCGAGCTGGGTGACAAAGGCCCCAACGAATACAGCAGCAGCTATGGCGGCTCGATATGGGGGCCGCTGCTGCAGCTGGCCGGTGCCGACAATATCGCCGTCGGTGTCGTCGACAATCCTTCCCCCTTGAGCGCCGACTATGTCTTGACTAAAAAACCTGATGTCATTTTTCTCGTCGGAGGCGACTGGAAAAATATGCCGAATGCCGTACAGATGGGCTACGGCGCACAGGCCGCGCCAATACAGGAACGCCTGACTCAGTACGCCCTGCGAGCCGGTTGGCCACAGCTACCGGCGGTGAAAAACCAACGCATTTATGCGCTCTACCATGGCGGCGCCCGCACAGTTTACGACTTTATTTTTATTCAGTATTTAGCGAAATCTCTCTATCCCTCGGCTTTTGTCGATGTTGACCCGCAACACAACCTGGCGCAATTCTACCACCAATACTTGCCGATAGAGGCGGAAGGCATCTTCTATCAACGCTGGCAAGGAGAATAGTCGTGGCTTATACAGGACGTGCGTTTTTGCAACGGTACAGGCTACGCCGCGGGTTGCTGACGCTGGCGCTGCTCGGTTCGTTGCTGGTGGCGACTGTTATCGATCTGACTGTCGGCGCCGTTCATCTCAGTTTCTCGGATATCCTGCGAATGCTATGGCCCGGTTCGGCGTCGGGTGACGAGCTGAACCAGGTCATTTTCTGGTCTATTCGTCTTCCGATGACGCTCACCGCCGTGGTAGTCGGTGCCAGCCTGGCGCTATCCGGTCTGTTAATGCAAACCGTATTGGCCAACCCCCTCGCAAGTCCCTATACACTGGGGCTCTCCGCCGCGGCTGGGTTCGGGGCGACGTTGTCGATCATCACCGGATTCAGTCTGGGCTATACGCTGGAGCTGGGTACACCTTTGTTGGCTTCGCTGATGGCGCTGTTGGCCTGCGTGCCTATCTATTTGCTGGGACAACACAGGGGCATGACGCCGCAAATTTTGGTACTGAGCGGCATTGTCGTTCTGTTTTTCTTTCAATCGTTGCAATCGCTGATGCTGTTTCTGGCCTCGCCGGAAGCCATGCAGCAAATCGTCTTTTGGCTGTTTGGCAGTCTGCTCAAAGCCAATATGCAAGGGCTGGCGATAACCGGAGGCGTGTTTATTTGTGGGCTGTTCTTAAGCCTCCGTCAGGCCTGGCGCCTAACCGCGCTGTCCGCCGGCGAAGAACAGGCTCAGGGGCTGGGCATCAACGTAATCGCCTTGCGCAAGCTGGCCTTTCTGCTGGCGACCTTTCTGACGGCCGCGTCGGTCTCTTTTGTCGGCACCATCGGTTTTGTCGGGCTGATCGCTCCACATTTCGCGCGCTTTCTAGTGGGCGAGGATCAGCGTTACCTAATCTGTATTTCTGCCCTCTGCGGCAGCCTGCTGCTGCTGTGCGCATCGATCGTTGCTAAACTGGTGTTGCCTAACGGCGTGGTACCCATCGGTATCGTTATCGCCTTGATCGGCGTACCAGTGCTGTTTTATTTCGTTACCCGACAGGTTAAACACCCATGACTCAACTGACTCTCTCACGCGTCAGCGTTACGCTGCATCGCCGCCAGCTTTTGGCAGACGTTTCATTGACCTGGCCTGCGGCGCAGATCGGCGGCATCATTGGTCCTAATGGCTCCGGAAAATCGACGCTGCTGAAAGCGATTAATCGCATACTGCCGTGCAGCGGCAATATCTCCTACTTCGATCGCCCTCTCGATCTGGAAACCAGCCGTATTTCCTATGTGCCACAGCTTAATCGCAGCGATTCGGCGTTGAGTACTTTTGAAATGGTGCTGCTTGGCACTGTGCGACAGTTGGGATGGCGTGTTAGCACTGCGCAGGCCGACGCAGTCGAACAGGCTATGGCGGAATGCGGCATTTCCGCGCTCGCCGATCGCCCCTTCAATCGTCTTAGCGGTGGGCAGCGGCAGCTGGTTATGTTGGCTCAGGCTTTCGTTGCTCAGCCGCAGATCATTTTGCTCGACGAACCTACCAGCACATTGGACATCCATCATCAGCTGCGCGTGCTCAATCAGATAGCCGACTACAGCCGGCGTCATCGCTGCATCACTCTGCTGGTTATCCACGATCTTGGGCTGGCGTTGCGCTATTGTCACTCGCTCACGCTGCTCGAACACGGACGCGTCGTTTGCCACGGTGAAACTCATATGATGATGTGGCATCCGATGATTTCTCGCACATTTGGGGTCGATATCGAAAGTGGCGTCAGCCCACAGGGCTACCAATATCTGCTGCCCACAGGGCTACCTCTATCTGCTGCCCAAAATATTTTATTTTCACAGGGAAAAAATCCATGTACACTCTGACAAAAGCGGACATGCTTGCTCAATTCGCCGGCTTGCAACAGGAAATATGCCATATTCACCACTATGCTATGCAAGACTCGCGGCATTTCTCTCTGCTAGAACATCGCTTCAGCCGCCTACAGACCTTTAACGATCAGCCACAGTTGCAGGACTATCGCAGTGAGCTGGAAAAAGACCATTCGATAGCGGCGCAGATCACTCAGCTGAGGGAGATAGCCAATGCCGCTTTATGCGACTACGAGAAACATCGCGCCTCGGTGCTCTGCAGGGAATCGGTGCAGACCAACGCTTACCTGAACAGTTTCGATCGAGCTCTGCAGCTGGAGATCGCCGCGGCCGAAATCAAACCCGGGGAACGGGTCTTGCTGGTTGGTAGTGGTGCCTTACCCACCACCGCGTTGTCGCTGGTCGTCAAGCTCGCCGCCACAGTCATTTGCTACGATTGCGATCCGGCGGCTCTACATTTCTCACGCCGCCTCACGCGCCACCTGGGGTTAACACGGAAAATGCCCTGCATCGACAAATTATGCGACCTGACCGACCGCGATATAGATCACATTATCATCGCCTCTTTGGTAGCGGACAAACAGGTCTTGCTGACGCAATTGCAGCCTTTGCTGCCTAAGTGTGGCAAATTGCTAGTGCGCTACGGCAACGGTCTCAGGTCGATCTTCAACTGCCCTTATCACCATCAAGCCGTCGATTCGCCTTGGTGTGTCAGTGGTAAACCAGTCGTTACTCCGCTGTATGACTTTTTGATTTTGGAACATCACTGCCATGAATAACGCCTTTCCTACCCTCATCCTCGGAGCCGGTCCGGCGGCGATTCAATTGGCTGTGGATATCAAAGCCACGGCGAACACGCGAATCGGTCTGTACAACCGCCCCAGCGAGAAAGGAGAACGTCTGCGGTATCACCTTGCGAACATACCCCGCCTATATCTGGAGGCCGTCGGTAAAGCGCGGCGGACACAAAGTGATGCTCAGGTGGAGATAGACAGCTATAGCGATGACTTGTCACTCGTTGGCGGTGACTGGCGCCGACTGATCCTCGCCGTGCCAGCCGATCAATATTACGCCGTTCTGCATCAGGTGCCATGGGCGGCTTTGCCCCACCTGGATTCGCTGATCCTGCTCTCTCCATCCATTGGCTCCGGCCTTATGGTAAAAGGCCTACTTCAGGACGCCGGTCAACTCCACGTCAGTGTCATCAGCTTGTCGAGTTACTATGCAGACACCAAATATCATGATGCGGAGCAGCCTTACCGCGCTTATACCAAGGCCTTCAAGCAGAGGATCTACCTGGCCTGCCAAAGTCCTACGCCAGACTCAGCCGAACTCGATTGGCTATGCTCAGTGATAGCTCGTCACGGTATCGACGCCCAACGTTTCGATAGTCTGCTTGCCGCCGAACGCTTCAGCGTCACCAATTATGTCCATCCTCCTCTGGCGCTTGCCGATACCACACTACAGGCTATATTCCAGCCGCAGGAACCTGCAAAATACCTGTATAAAACCCACCCCGAGGGCCCCATCTGTCCGGAGATCATTGCCGATATGCTCGAACTCTCGCTGGATTACAAAAGGCTGCTCAATCGGCTCGGTGTCGAGGAGATCAATCTGCTACGCTTTCTAAATGACGACAACTACCCTGTTCCGGCGCGCATGGTGAGCCGCCACTGGATTGAGCACTTCTCGCAACTGGGGCCTTCGGAACAACAATATGCGCTGTTCACCCGTTATACCGGGCTGCTGGTTGATCCCTATTCCGAACCGGACGCGCAGGGCCGCTACTATGATTTTTCCGCTGTCAGAGTCGAGCGCGTCTTTCAAGATGTACAGGGGCTGTGGCGCTTACCCCGCTTACCGCTGGAAGACGTGCGCAAACTGCGCGTTCTGGTATTGCTGGCGGAACTGCTTGGGATAAACATGCCCACCGCGCATCGTCTGTTGGAGCGTTTTCAGCAGACGTTGCAGAGCTTCGTCGCACAGGTCGGCGCCGAGCGCTGCCATCGGTCATTACTGAACGACCGTTGTGGCGAGCAGGCGGATATCACCTACCGAGAGTGGAGGGGGCAAGCATGAATCAAGGTGCACTGCTGGCCATTTTCGCCTCGTTGATTTTTAGCGTAATGAATACGTTGGTCAAAATCATCGCCGATGATATCCCCACCGGAGAGATCGTGTTTTTCCGCAGCAGCATCGGTTGCCTGCTGGTCTTGCTCCTAATGTATCGTTACGGTGTCGTCTTCAGTCGCGAAGACCGGCCGCTGCTGGTGCTGCGAGGCGCCATGGGGGGGCTGTATCTCATCTGTTATTTTTACAGCATCGCCAACTTGACGCTGGCCGACGCCAGTATGCTGGTCTATCTGTCGCCGTTTTTCTCAATCCTCCTCTCTTTGCTGGTAATGCGTGAACGGATCAACGCCAACGCCCTATTTTGGCTGGTAATGGTTATTATCGGCGCGATCCTGCTGGTGCGGCCGTGGGACTTCTCTGCTTATACCCTGGCTTCGCTGGTTGGTGTGCTGAGCGCAGTTTTTGCCGCGATCGCCTACCTGTCGGTCAACAAACTCAGCAAGCGACACCACAACTACGAGATCGTTTTCTATTTTTTGTTTATCGCGACGCTGCTCTCCCTTCCGCTGATGTGGAACTCGTTCATCTGGCCCAACGCTTACCAGTTTGCTATCCTCCTCTCTATCGCTCTGGTGTCGCTGCTCGGACAGGTGGTGTTAACCCAAGCTTTCTATTCAGAAAACCTGATCGTTGTTTCGGTGGTGCGCTATATTGGTATCGTATTCAATATCGGCTGGGGCTGGCTGTTCTGGAATGAAATCCCGATGCAGCTGTCGATTTTTGGCTCCCTGCTGGTGGTGGTTTCCTGCATCCAGCTTGGGCTGCTCAATCGAAATAAAGCCGTTTAGATCAATAGGCCAGTTTCCGATAATTTTATCTGCGAAATCAAACTCGGATTAATTTTTTGAACGAATCAGCCTACGGCTGCAAATCGATAGCATGAAAAACTGTTTATCCATACATACCAATAAAACATCCTATAATCCATTTTGAGCGCATCTAAAATTTTGATCTATAAGAAATTAATACCCGAAATGGTTACTAATTAACCTATGCCATGATGAAACCATTTTTATTTTTTCTAAGTTTTGACAGAATTAATTTTGAAGGTTGAGATAAAGAACAGAATAGATGGCTAAAAAACGATTAATTATTAATCATTTTTGAACAAAAGATAGATCTATCCTGTAGTTGATTTTATCGCCACCGCAACCGTGCTAGGTCATCGTGGCAAGCCATAAGCTCTTTAAGCTTCAATCCAAAATTCATTCCAGCGAAAAGTAATTTTTTCCCACATATGAGACAAGCAAGTGGATCGACTTTAAAGACATGTCGATACATGTTTCGGAAGGTCACTTTTTTAGCAGATTTTTTATCCTGCTGGGTTAGAGGATAAACAACCTCTGTTAACATTTTTCGCATGGGCTTTGATGGACTTAAAAAACCGTAATAGCGGATCATGTGAAACCATTTTTCAGGTACATGAGACTCAAACCGGGTAATCAATTCGTCCGATGTCATGACTTCTTCTTCCTGTTTTTTCGTGCGGTGGCTCTTATAGCGTAACGTGATGTTATCTTCGCCCGCATAATGTTTTAAACGACTAAGCGAGACAGGAGGTTTCTTTAGATAAAATCCGAGATAAAGGGTGACATGGGTGATATTGGAAAGGATATCAGAGAGATTGATATTCCAGCCGCGTTTGTAGTGAGTGTTAAGTAGGCGATTCCAAGAAAATTTGCTTCGCCCTTCACATTTAAGCTCATCAGGAATCGTCAGGGTGTAATAATGTTTTCTCAACAATTTGGTTATCCGATGTCGCCACATAGTCATGACGTTTTCGCGATAAAAGCTGATATCTCGCCAGGTGTTATTTTTAGTGACCCCGTCGGCTGTGGTTGAAAGATGAATATGTGGATGCCATTTTTGGTCACGTCCCCATGTATGGATGGCCGTGAAAATGCCGGGGGTGATATTGAGATCACGGCAGATAGTTAATACCACATCAGCGGCTAATCGATTCATTTCACCGAGCAGCCAACGGTTAGCGCGAATAATAGGCCAATATTCACAAGGCATGGTAAAAGTGATGTGCTGCCAGGGGACTTCGGGTAACCAGGCAAGCGTATTGTTAATCCATTGCAGGCTTTCACGCCACAATGTGGGCAGCTTCGACTTTTGCAGGTAAATTTAACCCGCTTCTCATGATTACATTCAGGGTCAGGGCATCGCCAAATTGACCAGCCCATAAGCGAAGTGCCACAAGCCATAATCTTTACCATGGTTTCCATCACAACAGGGCGAACACTGTCAGGGGGTTGACGGTTAAGCCAATTGAGCCAGCGTTGACCAAATTGGAAAACATGACTAAAACGTGGTGACATAAATGGCACTAAAAGATTGAGAAAATAGGTTCTGGGTTATACCAGTACTAACAGGCAATGACAAGTCGTCGCCGGAGGCGACCATCTTGAAAGCCAACTTCAAAAGTTGGCTAATTATGTTGATGGAAATTTTTTTATTTCTAATTTTCAATTATCGACTCACAGCAACTCAATCATAAATTTTCAACTCCATATTTCACAATCAAACCCATCCAAATTGTTATATTTTGCCAACTAACTTTAGAGGCTATGCGTTTCGACAAATGTAGACGTTTTATCTACAAAACTATTTATTGGATTCTCTGGTAAACTTATAGCATTAAGTTATGCAGGAGAAAATTTTGATAAATCCAACGCCAGAACAACAAGCCGTCATTGACTGGCAGGGCGAGAAGCTTGTGGTTAATGCTTTTGCCGGAACAGGGAAAACCTCAACGTTAGTGAAATATGCCGAAAAGCATCCCGAACTCCGGATGCTCTACATTGCGTTTAATCGCTCAGTGAGGGAAGAGGCAGACGAGAAATTTCCCGCCAATGTGCTTTGTAAAACTTCTCATCAACTGGCATGGCCTTCCTTTGGAAGAAATTACGCTCATCGATTAACAAATTCTCTGCGGCTTTTTGATATTGCTAATGCCACTCAGAGCGATGACTGGCTATACGTAAAAGCGATTCAGGACACCTTAAAGAACTTTATGTGCAGCGTGGATAATCAGATTATGTTACGCCACTGTCCCTCAATATTGATGGGGGAAGTTAAAAAATCATTTACCGCTAATGATGTTGTCATCCAGAGTGAACGGCTCTGGCATCGAATGATTGACCTTGCTGATAATTTCCCTGTTATTCATGATATGTATTTAAAACTGTACCAACTCTCCCAACCTAACCTTTCCCCTCGTTTTGACGTTATTTTGTTTGATGAAGCGCAGGACGCTAATCCGGTTACTCACGATATTGTTTTTCGTCAAACCACGAAGTTAGTGATGGTGGGTGATGCCCATCAACAGATTTATCGTTTTCGAGGGGCGGTCGATGCGTTAAAAGCCCCTTTGCTTAGTGATGCTGACCGTCTCTGGTTAACCCATAGCTTTCGCTTTGGTGCCTGTATCGCGGATATGGCGAATGCATTACTAGCCATGAACGGTGAAACGCATCAGGTGGTTGGCAGAGGTGAAAAAGATGACATTCTTATTGATGTCCCTAAGAAAGGCTTTCCTCACCGCGCCATACTCAGTCGAACGGTAGCAGGGGTGATTGGTTCAGCGCTGGAAGCCAGTAACAAAAAAGCGACTATCTACTGGGTCAATGGGATAGAGGCTTATCGTATCGATGAATTGATTAACCTTCACTGGTTTTCACTCGGCAAGCGAAAAAAGATGAGTCACCAACGGCTTTACACCGAATATCGTAATTATGCGAATTATAAGCAGATGGCCAATGCCAGTGGTGACCAGGAAATGTTGCAATCTATCAAAATCATCGAAAAATTTACGCCATTACCGAAGAAAGTGGATGTTTTACGTAAACGAACGGTAGATACTGAAGACGAAGCCAGCATTACTGTTACCACTGCCCACCGAGCAAAGGGATTAGAGTGGGATATCGTCGAAATCAATAATGACTTTCCGAATAATCTTTTTGACCCTGAAATGGACAAAGCAGCCTCTAGAGATGAAGTGAATTTACTGTATGTTTCCGCGACCAGAGCGAAGAAGACACTTATCATCAATAAATTGTTGGTAAATATTCTAGCCAACGTTGCTGAGAATGAAAAAACGGCACAGGATTAATTCAGAAATGCCTCTAGAAACGCTTGTAATCGATTTTGAGAGGTTTTCTTGTGATTAGCCATGAAAAGAGCTAGTAACAAAAAATAGACGCACCTGAGAAGAATAGGGTGCGTTTTTCTATGGCTGGATTATGATGTATGAAATGTAATGAATAAATAGCGTATTTAATATAGCGGGTTTGTTTGCCATAATTCAATCTGACGCGAGCAATTACTGAAGATATCGGATGAGTAAAAAATTCACCCCAACGCCCCATGATGCTATATTCAAGCAGTTTTTAAGTGAGAAAGAGACGGCAAAAGACTTCTTCGACATTTGGCTACCCGATGAGATTAAAGCGCTGTGTGACTTAGATAGCCTCAAAGTGGAATCTGGCTCTTTTATCGATAGTGAGATGAAAAATTACCAGAGTGATATTTTGTATTCAGTCAGAACCTCAAAGGGAAATGGATATATCTATGTTTTGATTGAGCACCAGTCCACCCCTGATAAGCTCATGGCATGGCGACTCATGCGCTATAGTATGGCTGCCATGCAAAAGCATTTAGAAGCCGGCAACAAACAATTACCGTTGGTATTTCCAATACTCTTTTACTGTGGTGAACAAAGTCCTTACCCCTATAGTACAGATTGGTTCGACTGCTTTAGTGGGCGGGATATTGCCGAAAAAATATATACCAAACCGTTTAGGCTCGTTGATGTCACCACGCTTGATGATGGCGAAATAATGCATCACAAACGAATAGCATTGCTAGAACTCATCCAGAAGCACATTCGTAGACGGGATATGACAGAGCTTATGAATGAAATTGTCACGCTGTTGTCGTATAATTATTATACCGATAATCAGGTTATTACACTGTTTAACTATCTCATTCAGGAAGGTAATGCTAAAAAACCGATGGAATTTATCACCGAGATAGCCAAACAATCAGAGAAACACGAAGGAGCACTTATGACTATTGCTCAAGCATTAAGACAAGAAGGCAAACTGGAAGGTTACCAATTAGGCAAAAATGATGGCGTTCAAGAGGGTGAAAAACAGGCTTCGATGAAGATAGCGCGCCAACTTCTTGAGAAAGGCGTAGAAAGAGATATCGTGAAACTATCAACGGGTTTGACTGATACTGAAATGAGCAACCTGTTTAAAGATTAAACCATGACAGAACGCCAGAAATTAAGCATCAGTCGTCCTGGAAAGGCTTCACAAGAAGAGCAGCCCCAAAGTAACTCAGTTTACGGTAAAAAGGTCTGGGTGAATGCTACGCCCAAAAAACAGGCAAAAAAGCCTCATCCTCCCAAAGTAGCAAAACAGCACCCCAAAAAGGTGGTTGAAAAACCTAAACAGGAAGTGAAGGTTAAAATTCCAAAACCACTGACACCGCCTAAAAAGCGATTGCCGTTAGAAGAAGCGATTTCCCAGATAACCACTTTTTGGCCTAGTCTATTTCCTGATGGCAAGTTATGCCCAATGAAAATTGGTATACAACAAGATATGTGGCAAGAAGTGAAAGAAAAGGGCTTACCAATAGCCAGAAGGCGTTTGAGAGCCTGTTTAGGGAGTATTGAGCATCATACTGATTATCGCGCACTTATCCAGTTAGGGGCGTTTCGTTATGACAAAGACGGTCAGATAGCCGGAGAGGTCACCCAAGCCGATGTTGAGGATAATCTAAAGCGTCTGGACAGACTTAATAAATCGCCTAAACAACCTGTTGATGGTTATGTTAGTTTGGCGTTGGGAAAATGATGCTCGCTGGTATGAAGCGGAACTCTGTTATGATTTATTTGGTGATTTATTGCTTATTCAGCGTTGGGGCGGATTGGGTAATCGACTTAATGGACAAAATACGAAAGTCGTTTCTGATTTACTGACCGGAGTTGCACAGCTCCACGTGATTGATAGGCAGCGCCGGAAAAGAAAAAATCCTTATCATCGGGTAGAATAACCTAATATCTATTTCCTTTTTAATTTTACTTAATGTTTTTATAATCGATGACCAAACAAGAGTTAACAGCCCTGAATATGGCGGGTTTTATCAAAAGCCAGACATTAATACTCTTAGATAAGCTCAATCAACTTAATCTGGATGATTGTGCAGATGAGTGCGAAGAATTGCACGACATGGCAGAAGCACTTTATCTTAATTTGAAGAGAACACTGGAAAGATAATTACTCACTCCTATTTTTTGCACAGAAAAACAAACAAAAGATTGTAATTACTCATAAAAATAAGGATGTCGCCGCTAATGGCGGCTCCGCTTATGTTTCCCTACGGGATGTCAGAAGCATAGTGAAAAAAAGCGTATCGCTTAAATAAATTGAATTCCGCCTGTAAATCAGATTTATCCATCGCATTAATTTAAAATTTGAAGGATTTCCCTTACTGCCCGATGCCAGCTTGCCATACGCCCATTTTTAGGGGACGGCAAGCCTTAAAGTGGCTTTCGCGGCATATCCTCGCCATACATGGCTCCGGTATTCCACGTTCCACTTGACCCCAAATGGTCAATGGCTTCGTGACATCGGGCAGTAAGGGAACGGTGACACGGGGTCACCTCCTGCTGTCCATGGTTAGGAAATTGAATCGCTTTTAAAGTGAGTAGCAAAAGCCATCCCTTATTGCAAAAAGGAGATGGGGATCGATTTATTGTGTTTAGTGCCAGTTAACATTTCCTCAGAGAGTGTAATTTCTAACCTGATTTCCTTATTTTAGACACATTGATCCTGCGTTTAGCTGCGTAACCATCGCTTTTTCTCCAGGTTATGCAGTCTTTCTGACAACAATTCCGTTGCTTTTTTACCCATTTGCGCCCCGGTGAAAAGCAGCCTGTCGCCACACAGAATACATTTGTACGGATCGGTACGCAGAAATCCTTTCATCAGCACAGAAAAACCTGGGTTCTCCGGTTTTTTACGTGCCGTCATCTCAAGTGCCTTATACACTTTCGGCAATAGTTTTCCCCGTTTACGATTCGACAAAAAACCAGAGTAACGCACCATTTTAAAATGCCTGGCCGGAATATGGCTTATATAGCGTCTAATCATCTCTTCCTGCGGCAGAGTCTGCTGCCGATGCTGGCCAGTTCGGTGGTCATGGTAGTGATGAACAACGGCACCCCCTCGGTAATGCCGCAGTTTTGACGCAGATACCGGTGGGCGTTTAAGGTAGCGACCGAGGTACTTAACACTATGCCATGCCCCTTTCGTTTTTTTAGCAAAGTGCACTTTCCAATAACGTCCGTACTGCGCCCTCAAGTAACGCCGCCAATGTTTTTTGTCACGGATATGGCCAAGACCGGGAAGAAGGCCAGGGTTAATTAAATCATAACTGTGACGCAGTAGTCGGATAACAGCCCCTCGCCAGATTTCTTCGACATCCTTTTTTTTGAAAAACAGCTTTCGCCATACACTATGTTTACTATCCAAACCCCCTCGAGTGACGGAAACATGAACATGCGGATGTTGATTGAGTTGCCGGCCATAAGTATGCAAGGCACAGAAAATACCAATTTCGATACCCTGTTTGCGAGCCAACTGCAGCATAGCTCGAGTGGCTGCCCGAAACAGAGCATTAAGTAGCGGCCAGTTATTGTTAAAAAAAGGCCAAAGGAGATGTGGCATGGTGAAAGTAATGTGTTGCCAGTCGCAGTCGGGTAAAATATGAACCTGCTGTGCTAACCACTGCTCGGTGGCTTTAAAGCCACATGAACTGCAGGCTTTTGACTTACAGCTTTGGCAGAAAAAACGGCTGTGAGAACAATCAGACGAAGCGCAACAATAGCGCCGGACACCCATGGCACAAGTGCCGCAGGCAAGCATGCGCTCCACAGATAAACTCGTCCACGAACTAACGCTATCGCCGTATTTTTCGAGGAATTTATTCCAACCGTCATCAATGGTGAAAAGTAGTTTAGCAGGACGAGGGATATACATCTGACTCAATTACCTTATGGGCATCTTGCCAAAGAAACAGAAATTGTCAGATTCGTCAGCCCAGTTATCGGTGTGTTTATCCCAGGGTTCAAAGGAAACAGGGATTATTCCTAGCTCCGTATAGGTGATGAATTCATCGGCAGGCAGACTTTCAGTTATTACCCCCTCAGTGTAGTCGTATCCAGCGTCATCGGCTTGGTCTTGGCGTTGTTCAAAACCCCTGATAATCGTGACTAGCGGCGGGTAATACTGCGTGTCGAGAAAAAATTGGGGGCCGAGTCGGACGCAGTGGCGTATGGCTTCTTTTAGGGTGTCATAAAAAAATTCAGGCGGTCTGTCATCATCATTTTCGGGTGGGAGAGAGAGCATAAAACGTTTCGGATAAACAGGCGCTGTGGCACGTGAAGTGACGGGCAGCCTGCCTGATTTAACCGGTTTACGCTTTCTGGGAGATTTATTGCGAGCCATCGAGATGAATCCCTGAAAAAAATTAACCTACTGCAGAGTATAAAACAGTACTCAACTCATTAACATCCCCGAAGCAGCACCGCTGCGCCGCTCACGCGTAGCGTGCTACGTTCATGGTTAGGAAATTGAATCGCTTTTAAAGTGAGTAGCAAAAGCCATCCCTTATTGCAAAAAGGAGATGGGGATCGATTTATTGTGTTTAGTGCCAGTTAACATTTCCTCAGAGAGTGTAATTTCTAACCTGATTTCCTTATTTTAGACACATTGATCCTGCGTTTAGCTGCGTAACCATCGCTTTTTCTCCAGGTTATGCAGTCTTTCTGACAACAATTCCGTTGCTTTTTTACCCATTTGCGCCCCGGTGAAAAGCAGCCTGTCGCCACACAGAATACATTTGTACGGATCGGTACGCAGAAATCCTTTCATCAGCACAGAAAAACCTGGGTTCTCCGGTTTTTTACGTGCCGTCATCTCAAGTGCCTTATACACTTTCGGCAATAGTTTTCCCCGTTTACGATTCGACAAAAAACCAGAGTAACGCACCATTTTAAAATGCCTGGCCGGAATATGGCTTATATAGCGTCTAATCATCTCTTCCTGCGGCAGAGTCTGCTGCCGATGCTGGCCAGTTCGGTGGTCATGGTAGTGATGAACAACGGCACCCCCTCGGTAATGCCGCAGTTTTGACGCAGATACCGGTGGGCGTTTAAGGTAGCGACCGAGGTACTTAACACTATGCCATGCCCCTTTCGTTTTTTTAGCAAAGTGCACTTTCCAATAACGTCCGTACTGCGCCCTCAAGTAACGCCGCCAATGTTTTTTGTCACGGATATGGCCAAGACCGGGAAGAAGGCCAGGGTTAATTAAATCATAACTGTGACGCAGTAGTCGGATAACAGCCCCTCGCCAGATTTCTTCGACATCCTTTTTTTTGAAAAACAGCTTTCGCCATACACTATGTTTACTATCCAAACCCCCTCGAGTGACGGAAACATGAACATGCGGATGTTGATTGAGTTGCCGGCCATAAGTATGCAAGGCACAGAAAATACCAATTTCGATACCCTGTTTGCGAGCCAACTGCAGCATAGCTCGAGTGGCTGCCCGAAACAGAGCATTAAGTAGCGGCCAGTTATTGTTAAAAAAAGGCCAAAGGAGATGTGGCATGGTGAAAGTAATGTGTTGCCAGTCGCAGTCGGGTAAAATATGAACCTGCTGTGCTAACCACTGCTCGGTGGCTTTAAAGCCACATGAACTGCAGGCTTTTGACTTACAGCTTTGGCAGAAAAAACGGCTGTGAGAACAATCAGACGAAGCGCAACAATAGCGCCGGACACCCATGGCACAAGTGCCGCAGGCAAGCATGCGCTCCACAGATAAACTCGTCCACGAACTAACGCTATCGCCGTATTTTTCGAGGAATTTATTCCAACCGTCATCAATGGTGAAAAGTAGTTTAGCAGGACGAGGGATATACATCTGACTCAATTACCTTATGGGCATCTTGCCAAAGAAACAGAAATTGTCAGATTCGTCAGCCCAGTTATCGGTGTGTTTATCCCAGGGTTCAAAGGAAACAGGGATTATTCCTAGCTCCGTATAGGTAATGAATTCATCGGCAGGCAGACTTTCAGTTATTCCCCCTCAGTGTAGTCGTATCCAGCGTCATCGGCTTGGTCTTGGCGTTGTTCAAAACCCCTGATAATCGTGACTAGCGGCGGGTAATACTGCGTGTCGAGAAAAAATTGGGGGCCGAGTCGGACGCAGTGGCGTATGGCTTCTTTTAGGGTGTCATAAAAAAATTCAGGCGGTCTGTCATCATCATTTTCGGGTGGGAGAGAGATCATAAAACGTTTCGGATAAACAGGCGCTGTGGCACGTGAAGTGACGGGCAGCCTGCCTGATTTAACCGGTTTACGCTTTCTGGGAGATTTATTGCGAGCCATCGAGATGAATCCCTGAAAAAAATTAACCTACTGCAGAGTATAAAACAGTACTCAACTCATTAACATCCCCGAAGCAGCACCGCTGCGCCGCTCACGCGTAGCGTGCTACGTTCATGGTTAGGAAATTGAATCGCTTTTAAAGTGAGTAGCAAAAGCCATCCCTTATTGCAAAAAGGAGATGGGGATCGATTTATTGTGTTTAGTGCCAGTTAACATTTCCTCAGAGAGTGTAATTTCTAACCTGATTTCCTTATTTTAGACACATTGATCCTGCGTTTAGCTGCGTAACCATCGCTTTTTCTCCAGGTTATGCAGTCTTTCTGACAACAATTCCGTTGCTTTTTTACCCATTTGCGCCCCGGTGAAAAGCAGCCTGTCGCCACACAGAATACATTTGTACGGATCGGTACGCAGAAATCCTTTCATCAGCACAGAAAAACCTGGGTTCTCCGGTTTTTTACGTGCCGTCATCTCAAGTGCCTTATACACTTTCGGCAATAGTTTTCCCCGTTTACGATTCGACAAAAAACCAGAGTAACGCACCATTTTAAAATGCCTGGCCGGAATATGGCTTATATAGCGTCTAATCATCTCTTCCTGCGGCAGAGTCTGCTGCCGATGCTGGCCAGTTCGGTGGTCATGGTAGTGATGAACAACGGCACCCCCTCGGTAATGCCGCAGTTTTGACGCAGATACCGGTGGGCGTTTAAGGTAGCGACCGAGGTACTTAACACTATGCCATGCCCCTTTCGTTTTTTTAGCAAAGTGCACTTTCCAATAACGTCCGTACTGCGCCCTCAAGTAACGCCGCCAATGTTTTTTGTCACGGATATGGCCAAGACCGGGAAGAAGGCCAGGGTTAATTAAATCATAACTGTGACGCAGTAGTCGGATAACAGCCCCTCGCCAGATTTCTTCGACATCCTTTTTTTTGAAAAACAGCTTTCGCCATACACTATGTTTACTATCCAAACCCCCTCGAGTGACGGAAACATGAACATGCGGATGTTGATTGAGTTGCCGGCCATAAGTATGCAAGGCACAGAAAATACCAATTTCGATACCCTGTTTGCGAGCCAACTGCAGCATAGCTCGAGTGGCTGCCCGAAACAGAGCATTAAGTAGCGGCCAGTTATTGTTAAAAAAAGGCCAAAGGAGATGTGGCATGGTGAAAGTAATGTGTTGCCAGTCGCAGTCGGGTAAAATATGAACCTGCTGTGCTAACCACTGCTCGGTGGCTTTAAAGCCACATGAACTGCAGGCTTTTGACTTACAGCTTTGGCAGAAAAAACGGCTGTGAGAACAATCAGACGAAGCGCAACAATAGCGCCGGACACCCATGGCACAAGTGCCGCAGGCAAGCATGCGCTCCACAGATAAACTCGTCCACGAACTAACGCTATCGCCGTATTTTTCGAGGAATTTATTCCAACCGTCATCAATGGTGAAAAGTAGTTTAGCAGGACGAGGGATATACATCTGACTCAATTACCTTATGGGCATCTTGCCAAAGAAACAGAAATTGCCAGATTCGTCAGCCCAGTTATCGGTGTGTTTATCCCAGGGTTCAAAGGAAACAGGGATTATTCCTAGCTCCGTATAGGTGATGAATTCATCGGCAGGCAGACTTTCAGTTATTCCCCCCTCAGTGTAGTCGTATCCAGCGTCATCGGCTTGGTCTTGGCGTTGTTTAAAACCCCTGATAATCGTGACTAGCGGCGGGTAATACTGCGTGTCGAGAAAAAATTGGGGGCCGAGTCGGAGGCAGTGGCGTATGGCTTCTTTTAGGGTGTCATAAAAAAATTCAGGCGGTCTGTCATCATCATTTTCGGGTGGGAGAGAGAGCATAAAACGTTTCGGATAAACAGGCGCTGTGGCACGTGAAGTGACGGGCAGCCTGCCTGATTTAACCGGTTTACGCTTTCTGGGAGATTTATTGCGAGCCATCGAGATGAATCCCTGAAAAAAATTAACCTACTGCAGAGTATAAAACAGTACTCAACTCATTAACATCCCCGAAGCAGCACCGCTGCGCCGCTCACGCGTAGCGTGCTACGTTCATGGTTAGGAAATTGAATCGCTTTTAAAGTGAGTAGCAAAAGCCATCCCTTATTGCAAAAAGGAGATGGGGATCGATTTATTGTGTTTAGTGCCAGTTAACATTTCCTCAGAGAGTGTAATTTCTAACCTGATTTCCTTATTTTAGACACATTGATCCTGCGTTTAGCTGCGTAACCATCGCTTTTTCTCCAGGTTATGCAGTCTTTCTGACAACAATTCCGTTGCTTTTTTACCCATTTGCGCCCCGGTGAAAAGCAGCCTGTCGCCACACAGAATACATTTGTACGGATCGGTACGCAGAAATCCTTTCATCAGCACAGAAAAACCTGGGTTCTCCGGTTTTTTACGTGCCGTCATCTCAAGTGCCTTATACACTTTCGGCAATAGTTTTCCTCGTTTACGATTCGACAAAAAACCAGAGTAACGCACCATTTTAAAATGCCTGGCCGGAATATGGCTTATATAGCGTCTAATCATCTCTTCCTGCGGCAGAGTCTGCTGCCGATGCTGGCCAGTTCGGTGGTCATGGTAGTGATGAACAACGGCACCCCCTCGGTAATGCCGCAGTTTTGACGCAGATACCGGTGGGCGTTTAAGGTAGCGACCGAGGTACTTAACACTATGCCATGCCCCTTTCGTTTTTTTAGCAAAGTGCACTTTCCAATAACGTCCGTACTGCGCCCTCAAGTAACGCCGCCAATGTTTTTTGTCACGGATATGGCCAAGACCGGGAAGAAGGCCAGGGTTAATTAAATCATAACTGTGACGCAGTAGTCGGATAACAGCCCCTCGCCAGATTTCTTCGACATCCTTTTTTTTGAAAAACAGCTTTCGCCATACACTATGTTTACTATCCAAACCCCCTCGAGTGACGGAAACATGAACATGCGGATGTTGATTGAGTTGCCGGCCATAAGTATGCAAGGCACAGAAAATACCAATTTCGATACCCTGTTTGCGAGCCAACTGCAGCATAGCTCGAGTGGCTGCCCGAAACAGAGCATTAAGTAGCGGCCAGTTATTGTTAAAAAAAGGCCAAAGGAGATGTGGCATGGTGAAAGTAATGTGTTGCCAGTCGCAGTCGGGTAAAATATGAACCTGCTGTGCTAACCACTGCTCGGTGGCTTTAAAGCCACATGAACTGCAGGCTTTTGACTTACAGCTTTGGCAGAAAAAACGGCTGTGAGAACAATCAGACGAAGCGCAACAATAGCGCCGGACACCCATGGCACAAGTGCCGCAGGCAAGCATGCGCTCCACAGATAAACTCGTCCACGAACTAACGCTATCGCCGTATTTTTCGAGGAATTTATTCCAACCGTCATCAATGGTGAAAAGTAGTTTAGCAGGACGAGGGATATACATCTGACTCAATTACCTTATGGGCATCTTGCCAAAGAAACAGAAATTGCCAGATTCGTCAGCCCAGTTATCGGTGTGTTTATCCCAGGGTTCAAAGGAAACAGGGATTATTCCTAGCTCCGTATAGGTGATGAATTCATCGGCAGGCAGACTTTCAGTTATTCCCCCCTCAGTGTAGTCGTATCCAGCGTCATCGGCTTGGTCTTGGCGTTGTTTAAAACCCCTGATAATCGTGACTAGCGGCGGGTAATACTGCGTGTCGAGAAAAAATTGGGGGCCGAGTCGGAGGCAGTGGCGTATGGCTTCTTTTAGGGTGTCATAAAAAAATTCAGGCGGTCTGTCATCATCATTTTCGGGTGGGAGAGAGAGCATAAAACGTTTCGGATAAACAGGCGCTGTGGCACGTGAAGTGACGGGCAGCCTGCCTGATTTAACCGGTTTACGCTTTCTGGGAGATTTATTGCGAGCCATCGAGATGAATCCCTGAAAAAAATTAACCTACTGCAGAGTATAAAACAGTACTTAACTCATTAACATCCCCGAAGCAGCACCGCTGCGCCGCTCACGCGTAGCGTGCTACGTTCTTTGATAATGAACGAGCAGAATCGTGGCAGCAAGGTTTAAGAGAAGCTTTCGACTACTTTGGTGGTGTACCACAGGAAGTATTGTGTGATAACGCAAAATCCCTCATCATCGAACGGGATGCTTATGCAGAAGGTGATCATAAATTACATGTCGAAATGCTTCAAATGTCGAAAGATTACGGGTTTAAATTGAAGGCTTGCAAGCCCTACAGGGCAAAAACGAAAGGGAAAGTAGAGCGCTTTAACCACTATTTAAAAAACAGCTTTATCGTGCCATTAAACACCGACCTTCGTGCTCATAATCTTGAACTGGATATTGAAATAGCTAATGCAAAAGTGGGTCCATGGTTACAACGCGTTGCCCATCAGCGAATTCATGGAACAACGTTAGAGAAGCCAGCAGATAGATTAGCTAAGGAAGTTAAGTATCTTCTACCCTTACCAGCAAGGGTTTGCCAATCTATCCCACAGACTAATACGCTTAATATCCCTATCGTACCGCCCCTTGAATCTGTCAGTTTGCAACACTCAATCAGCGTATACGAAGCATTACTGGGAGGTGAACATGTTATTGCATGAACAAATTGAACACCTGTGTGAGTCATTGAAATTAAATTCTATTCCGACTCATTGGTCATCACTTGCCGAAAAATGCATTGCCCAAGACAAAAGCTACGGAGAGTTTTTACTGTCCCTGTTAAAATGTGAGCAACAACAACGAGATGAACGAACTCGTAATCTTTTGAGTCGGATGGCAGGATTCCCAGCACATAAAGAACTTAATACGTTCGATTTTAAGTTTGCAACGGGGATCCCCAAACAACACATACAGGAATTAAGCGCATTAACGTTTATTGAACGTAATGAAAATGTCGTGTTGCTTGGCCCAAGCGGTGTAGGCAAAACGCATTTAGCTATTGGGTTAGGATTAAAAGCAGTACAGGCCAAGAAGAAAACCCGCTTTACCACGGCAGCTGAACTGATGTTGCAACTCTCAACTGCCAAACGACAAAATAAGCTCAAACAATATCTATCACGTTCGGTGATGGCCCCGAAGTTGTTGATTATCGATGAGATTGGATACCTGCCGTTTGGGCGAGAAGAAGCAAACCTGTTTTTCAATGTGATTGCCAAGCGTTATGAGCATGGCAGTGTCATATTGACGAGTAACCTATCATTTGGGCAATGGCCAAGTGCTTTTGCTGATGACGCAACATTAACTGCCGCTATGCTTGATCGTTTACTTCATCATTCGCATGTACTGCAATTAAGCGGTGAAAGCTACCGATTGAAAGATAAGCGGCGCTCAGGAGCAATAACTGAGTAAAACAGTGGATCAATTTTGATTGATCGGATTTAGATAAAAAGTGGATCAGTTTTCGGTGATCGTTGACACCCATCAACAGATTTATCGTTTTCGAGGGGCGGTCGATGCGTTAAAAGCCCCTTTGCTTAGTGATGCTGACCGACTCTGGTTAACGCATAGCTTTCGCTTTGGTGCCTGTATCGCGGATATGGCGAATGCATTACTAGCCATGAACGGTGAAACGCATCAGGTGGTTGGCAGAGGTGAAAAAGATGACATTCTTATTGATGTTCCTAAGCAAGGTTTTCGTCACCGCGCCATCCTCAGTCGAACGATAGCCGGCGTAATTGGTTCAGCGCTGGAAGCCAGTAGCAAAAAAGCAACTATCTACTGGGTCAACGGGATAGAGGCTTATCGTATCGATGAATTAATTAACCTTCACTGGTTTTCACTCGGCAAGCGAAAAAAGATGAGTCACCAACGACTTTACACAGAATATCATGATTATTCGAATTATAAGCGTATGGCGAATGCCAGTGGTGACCAGGAGATGTTGCAATCTATCAAAATCATCGAAAAATTCACGCCATTACCAAAAAAAGTCGATGTGTTACGTAAACGAACCGTAGATACTGAAGAGGAAGCCAGTATTACCGTTACCACTGCCCACCGCGCAAAGGGATTAGAGTGGGATATTGTCGAAATCAATAATGACTTTCCGAATAATCTTTTTGACCCTAAAATGGACAAAGCAGCTTTTAGAGATGAAGTGAATTTGCTGTATGTCTCGGTAACCCGAGCAAAAAAGACACTTATCATCAACAAATTGTTGGTAAATATTCTGGCTAACGTTGCTGAGAATAAAAAAATGGCAGAAGCTTAACTCAGGAATGCCTGTAAAACAGCCTGTAATCGATTGTGAGTTACCGTCTTTAAAGTCAACCTTAAAATCCATGAATTTAACGTCTAAGAATTTCAAAAATTTTTTAACAAAAAATTAACCTATTTATTCTGTAATTTTAGGTTAACTCCGCTTCCTCGTCCGTTCGCTTGCTCTCAGACTCCGATGAGCGGATAGAGTTAGCTTAGAGGATGGTTTGTCGATTAAAGCCAAAACTGAGTTTGCGTTATCATCTGTAAATCGATTTTAAGACACCTAGGAAGCCCGTAGCGCTATTTTCTCTATGTAAGACATGAAAACGTACCAACTAAAATTTAAAATGCCTTAAAATCGATTTTATGAAGCGAAAATTTGGCGGGCGTAGTTTTGGTCATAAGCTAGACCCGTCTTTAATACTCCATAGCACAAGTGAACTAATTTCCTCATTGCCGCACCTAGAGCGGACATTTTTGACTTACCTCTTGCTAATAGACGATCATACAATGACTTGATATGTGGGTTAT
The DNA here is from genome assembly GCF_004768525.1 of Arsenophonus nasoniae. NCBI lineage: Bacteria > Pseudomonadati > Pseudomonadota > Gammaproteobacteria > Enterobacterales > Morganellaceae > Arsenophonus > Arsenophonus nasoniae. The sequence goes on along the minus strand of NZ_CP038619.1, from coordinate 47,380 downwards.
GGCGTATTGCTGTTATGGCTGAGAAGTATAATTTTGCGCGAATTTGGGACGATCCTGTTTTGGATAAGTGAGCCCGACCGTTAACAGATGTGCCAGAACGCCGTTCTACAGGGACTAATCCCAGATAGGAGGCAACCTGTTCTGCACTAGTAAAGTCATGGCTCCTTAACACCATAAGCATGTTGGCACCTACCTGATTACCAATTGACTTGATTGATGTCAGCAATTCCATGTCTTGCTTTAATTTTGGATGATTATCAATATGATTAGAAATTTCAGATTCAATAGCCAGCAACTCTTTTTCTAATATTTTTATGCACTTAACAAGTGACTGTCTAACAATCTTTGGTGTAGACGTTGTTAACGTCTTTTCCTGACGGTTTTGTTCACGCAATAAATCAGCTAAAAGTGCCTCTCGACGGTTGATCAATGATTTCAATGCTCGAATTTCTGGCAATGGAGCTATCCATGCTGAAGGCTTTTTTAACTCCCCATAACACGCTAAAACGAAGGCATCGACTCTATCTGTTTTAGTTAAAATACCCATGCCTTTTGCAAATTCTCTTATACGATAAGGGTTTACGATGGAAATATGAATACCCATATCATAAAGTTCAATGCAGAGTTGTTCGTGATAAGTCCCTGTGGACTCAAGAGTAATCCTTACATCTTCGAGTAAACATTTTTGTTTTTTCAGCCACTCAATCAATGTCCTAGCTGAATGCTGATCATTTTTTATGACTTTAGTTTTTTGTTTTCCCTCAATAACTTTAGCTAACAGGCAGATATCTAACTTTTTTTTACTGACATCTATTCCGACTTGATACATGAGAATACTCCTTTCACATAATAAACCATCATGCCTATTCTGCTTGTACATACAGAGTCAATGCTCTTGGTAACCGTTCAATTTAAATGCTGGCATGAAAGGGGAAACAGAGGGCTTTAACTCAGAAACAAGGTTGTCCCATTAGCGATTTTACAAGCTCACTCTGTTTCATGCGATAGTAGCTAACTATCACAAAAAACAAGATACAAGCCATTTTCCTGTGATTAGCCAAAGGATTGCTAGTAACAAAAAATAAACGCCCCTGAGAAGATAGGGTGCGTTTTTGTATGGCTGGATTATGATGTCTGAAATGTAATGATTAAATAGCGTATTTAATATAGCGGGTTTGTTTGCCATAATTCAATCTGACGCGAGCAATTATTGAAGATATCGGATGAGTAAAAAATTCACCCCAACGCCACATGACGCGATATTCAAGCAGTTTTTAAGTGAGAAAGAGACGGCAAAAGATTTCTTTACTGTCTGGCTACCGGATGAGATTAAGTCGCTGTGTGACTTAGATAGCCTCAAAGTGGAATCTGGCTCTTTTATCGATAGTGAGATGAAAAATTACCAGAGTGATATCCTGTATTCAGTCAGCACCTCAAAGGGAAGTGGATATATTTATGTTTTGATTGAAGCACAATCTTCGCCTGATAAGCTCATTGCATGGCGACTGATGCGCTATAGCATGGGCGCGATGCAAAAACATTTAGACGCTGGCCACAAAAAGTTACCTTTAGTGTTTCCTATACTGTTTTACACAGGTGAAAAGAGTCCTTACCCCTATAGTACAGATTGGCTCGATTGCTTTAGTGGGCGGGATATTGCCGAAAAGATTTATACCAAACCGTTTAGGCTCGTCGACGTGACCACGCTTGATGACGGTGAAATTATGCAACACAAGCGAATAGCGCTACTAGAACTCATCCAGAAGCACATTCGCCGACGGGATATGACAGAGCTTATGAATGAAATTGTCACGCTGTTGTCGTATAATTATTATACCGATAATCAGGTCATTACACTGTTTAATTATCTCATCCAGGAAGGTAACGCCAAAAAGCCAATGGAATTTATCACTGAGATAGCCAAACAATCAGAGAAACATGAAGGAGCACTTATGACTATTGCTCAACAAATTGAAGAAATAGGTATTCAAAAAGGTATTCAAATTGGTGAACAAAAAGGCAAACTTGAAGGCGAAAAACAGGCTTCGATGAAGATAGCGCGCCAACTTCTTGAGAAAGGCGTAGAAAGAGATATCGTGAAACTATCAACAGGTCTCACTGATACTGAAATGAGCAACCTGTTTAAAGATTAAATTATGACCGAACGTCAGAAATTAACCCTCAATCGTCCTAGAAAGGCTTCACAGGAAGGGCAGACCTCAAATACCTCTGTTTACGGTAAAAAGGTCTGGGTCAATGCTGCGCCCAAAAAACAGGCAAAAAAACCGAAACCCCAAAAGGTAGTAAAACAACAGCCCAAGAAGCTGGTTGAAAAACCTAAACAGGAAGTGAAGGTTAAAACACCAAAACCACCAACACCGCCCAAAAAGCGATTGCCGTTAGATGAAGCTATTTCACAAATCAGCACGTTTTGGCCTTATCTTTTCCCTGAAGGCAAGTTATGCCCAATGAAAATTGGTATCCAGCAGGATATGTGGCAAGAAGTGAAGGAAAACGATTTCCCAATAGCCAGAAGGCGTTTAAGAGCGTGTTTAGGGAGTATTGGTCATCACGCTGATTATCGTGCACTTATCCAGTTAGGTGCTAATCGTTATGACAAATCCGGACAGATATCAGGAATTGTCACCCAAGCCGATGTTGAGGATAATCTGCAACGTTTAGCACGGCGAAATAAAAACAAATGAAAGAATCTGAATTAATTGCTCATGCTGAAAATGCCACTTTGTGGAAAAAATATCCGACACTAACAAATTGGGAAGTCCGTTTTTTAAATAATATCATCACTTCGTATCGGCAATGGAATAACATTTCACCGAAACAAAAAGCCGCCACATTTAAAATCCTCCAAAGAGTGTGCGAAATCAAATAGGGGTTTTACGCCATATCAAAACTGCAACAGGCGATTTTCAAAAATCAGCCGATTAGTCGTACAATTGCTTTTACTCCTTATGACGGTAACTTCCATGCCTACGGTATAAAAACCATAAAGAGAATTGGGTGGATCAATTTTGATTGATCGGATTTAGATAAAAAGTGGATCAGTTTTCGGTGATCGTTGACAAAGCGGAACTCTGTTATGATTTATTTGGTGATTTGTTGCTTATTCAGCGTTGGGGCGGATTGGGTAATCGACTTAATGGGCAACTAAAATTGTTTCTGATTTACTTACCGGAGTGGCACGGCTCCATGCGATTGATAGGCAGTGCCGGAAAAGAAAAAATCCTTATCATCGGGTAGAATAACCTAATATCTATTTCCTTTTTAATTTTACTTAATGTTTTTATAATCGATGACCAAACAAGAGTTAACAGCCCTGAATATTGCGGGTTTTATAAAAAGCCAAACATTAATACTCTTAGATAAGCTCAATCAGCTTAATCTGGATGATTGTGCAGATGAGTGCGAAGATTTGTACGACATGGCAGAAGAGCTTTATCTTAATTTGAAAAAAACACTGGAAAGATGATTACTCACCCTATTCTTTGCACAGAAAAACAAGCAAAAGATTGTAGTTACTCATAAAAATAAGGATGTCGCCGCTAATGGCGGCTCCGCTTATGTTTCCTTACAGGGTGTTAAAAACACAGTGAAAAAAAGCCTATTGCTTAAATAGATTGAATTCCCGCACAGAAATCAAATTTATCAATCGAATTAATTTCAACTTTGAAGGACTCCCTTACTGCCCGATGCCAGCTTGCCATACGCCCATTTTTAGGGGACGGCAAGCCTTCAAGTGGCTTTCGCGGCATATCCTCGCCATACATGGCTCCGGTATTCCACGTTCCACTTGACCCCAAATGGTCAATGGCTGCGTGACATCCGGCAGTAAGGGAACGGTGACATGGGGTCACCTCCTGCTGTCCCACTAAATAGGAGACACTCCCATGTCCCGATTTATACAAGGCGACAGCCTGAAAATTATGGCAACTTTTCCTGATAATGCAATCGATTTTATCCTCACCGATCCGCCCTATCTGGTTGATTACACGGATCGCTCAGGGCGCTCAATTGCTAATGACAAAACTGACGAATGGCTACCCGCCTGTCAACAAATGTTTCGCGTATTGAGCCCAATAGTCTGATGGTCAGTTTTACGGCTGGAATCGGGTTGAAAAATTTGTTGATGCGTGGAAAATCCGGCTTCCGTATTGTTGGTCATCTCGTTTTCAAGAAACGCTATACGTCGAAAACTGGGTTTTTAGGGCACAGCCACGAAAATGCTTATCTGCTGGCGAAAGGCCGTCCGGTAATGCCCGTCAAGCCAATGAAAGACGTACAGTCATGGCAATATACAGGTAATCTTTATCATCCAACTCAAAAGCCCGTTAGTAGCTTACAACCGCTCATAGAGTCTTTTACGCAGCCTAACGCAATTGTACTCGATCCGTTTGCGGGTTCTGGCTCTACCTGTATTGCTGCTGCGCTTTCAGGACGGCGTTATATTGGTATTGAGCTTCTTGCTGAATATCATGCCATTGGTCAACAACGTATTGCCGCTTTGCGTGCTCGGCGTGTTGCTTAAAGAGAAAATAAAGGGCGGTCTATCCGCCCAGTTTTATTATTTATTTTTCGTTGTTAATCGCGATTGTTGGATTAGGTACTGAACTTGATATCTAACAATCAATAACTCAATAGAATTCAAAACTATTTTTCAAACAAACGTTAATCATCAAACTAGAGTTAAACAAGATATTAATCAGTCCGTAGAGAGTGATTCCATAATCATATCCATCGAAAACCACGACTTTGAGATACCTAATCTGCTTCGCTTTTCCTTAGGCTCAATAGGTAAATCTTCACCAAACTTTTAACTCGACTCTCTGATGCCATCTCAAACCAATCAATATCCAGAGAATTAATTAAATTTTCAGTAATTTCTCGCAATCCCTTTTGACGTAGTTCGAGTCGAATTCTTGTCACTCCATACTGTTTTCGTAAAAACGAGTGAGCATATTTTCAGCTATACGCTGGTCATTAATATACCCTCATCTCTTAGATTATTGAGCGTCACTTCAACATCGATAGAGTCCTCTGTTAATTGACTCAAAATTCTCCGCATTTCACCGTTGGTATAATCCTTACGAGATAGTAATGACACTGCATGATGATATAGTTTGTCTAACCTTTTCATATCTATAACCTTTTATATGAAAATGCTATTTATCTAAAATAGAATCCTGAAATGGATCCAAATTTTTTGGATTCATTTCAGGATTGAACAAAGGGCTTGCCCTGCGTTAGTAATTTTCTTTTTTCTTCTTCAAATTGCTTCTGGATTTTTTCAGGCAGCCGTTTTAATACGGTTTGTTGCATCTGATAAGCATCGATATAACCTTCAATTCTTTCATCATGTTTTTGTTGCGTGTAAAACAAAAAACCTAACATACAACCGCAAAATAGGGTACTAAAAATCACCAAAACCGCCATAATGACAGACAGGGTGTGATTCTTGTCGCGCTCATTTTCTGCCAACGTGATGGTCATTTCATTTTTCGTCTGTGCAATTAATTTTTTGAAATTTTGGGCTTCCGTTTTAGCCGATGCATTTATTTCTGCCCGATATTTTTCAAGTACCTCCTCAACACTTTTTTCGGTCTGTTCAACGGCATCGGCAATTAATCTTAATGACCCTTCTATAGCATACTTAATATCAGCAGGTAATGCGGTGATTTGGTCGTTCACACGACCTAAATCGCCGATTAGCTCGATCATCAGCGCATCTCTGGCACTTCTTGGATTAGGTTCTTTTTCATCCATTCTATTCAATCTCGATTAGTTGGTTTGGTTGAACAAATTTTCATAAACGGAATCCAGATTTCGTTTAACGCTTTTAGCCAGGGCTTTAAGGCCAAACATATCCGCCCAATGATTTCTGTCTTTTTCGCTGGCCTCTTTGTTATTTTTTAATAAGGATTTGTAATCCGTTTCGTCAGAAAGGAGCGCATCCACCGTTAATCCTTTGATAGACAAGGCGTCAAACAGCTCATTTTCAAAAATGGCGCACTCTTTATTCAGAGTGAAATTTTTTGCTTTTTTATGATGATTAATCACAAAACAAAATTCTTCATCAACGTCATTATCCACTCTGTTGAAAATCACTTTTATTTTTTCTTTGGCAATGCCAATACTTGAAAGTGTATTAATCATCAACACCGTTTCTTTTTGTTCTTTTGTGCCCGATGTAACGGGAATTAAAAATAAATCAAATTCTTCATGTGAATCATCAAACTTGATCATGTTGTTCATGAATTCTTCGATATTAGATGCGCCAATATCGATGATTGCCGTTTCTTCAAGCATCATTTTCTTAAATAATGCTCTGAATTTATTGCCATCCATTTTTTCCACGTCAATCCCTAATCCCTGAGCCGTTTCATTGATTGATTCGATGGCAAAAATTGGTGCTTGCATCCGAGGCGATAATAAGTGAGCGGCCACCGTGGTTTTTCCAACGGTGCCGGTATAATTAAGTATGGCAATTTTCATTATTCAGGCTCCTGATAATTTTCTAAGTCTTCCAGATTAATAGATTGTTCTCTCAATTTTTTTAAATCTGACGGGTTGCGGATTTTTTTACGGTGTCGGGTTGAGTTGTTTTATCCAACTTTTGTGGTTGACTCATGTTCTTGGTTGTAGGTACAAACCGTATTTTTGCGAGCAAATCAGCGCAATATTTTTGGATGTAGCGGTTAAATTGGGATTCACTGAGAGAAAATTGATAGGTTTTAACTAAGTGCAGATAGATTTGTCGGTTGGTCTCTCCTTCGTTAAGTTTTTCTCTGATCTCATTAAGGTGTTTTATGAAGACAGCGCGCCCAATTCTTGATTTTGATCTCCAGTCCTTCATTGTTTTGCCTTTAGACTAATCGATTTTTGTCAGAATGCTCATTAAAGCATATTAATGCGTACTAATGATTATTAGTGGCATTATACCTCCATCTATTGCGTATTAAAGCTTTTTATTGCGTAATAGTGAAGATTAATGAATGCCTGGATCAGTCATTGAAATACCAGAGGCACGTGACCGATGTTTACAATGGGCGAAAGCCCACTGTAAAATCGACCGTGCCAAAGGGGGACCCCCTTTGAAACCCCAGACAAAAACAAGTTAATTTTTCTGTCAGAAAAATGGCGACGGTCAGGCCACCTCTGGCCCGTCATAATCGGCGTCCGATTGCGGTGTTTCGGTTTCATTTTCATGGTGTCTATCGATAGGAGTGGCTTGCCAAATGCGGCGTTGACCGGATTTGTTCACCGATTTGCCATCCGCTTGTGTTTCTGTCCACTTAACCGGGACAACGCCTTTATCTTCAAGTCTAATTGGCTCATTCGTTTCAAGGCCCACGACGGCATCTTCCAGCCCAACACCCCACAAGGTCTTGACGTTGCCATCATCAAGTTGCAATTTAACAAAATAACTGTCATTGCGTTTTTCTTCCGGTTTGCTCATGTCGGGTTTAAATTTAAAGGGCGCAGCACCGTGTTCAACCAGATAGCCTTCAAAAACACCCAGCTTGTCTGTTGAGGGTGCTTGCGTTTCCTTTTCTGGCTCACCTGACGCTGCTTTTTGATTATCGAGCGTTGTTTTTTCTGTATCAACAGGATTGTAAGGTTTTTCAATACGTGAACCCGTTTTTTCAATCGCCAGTTCTGCTTTTCTGGCTTCCAGTTGCTGATTCATTCCCTTGTCCGTGAAATGAATATCCAGATTGTTTTTAGCCACCACCTCAATTATTTGGTCTTTAAACGCCTGACTGCCCTTAATCGTTAAGGTGCTGCCAAACTTTTCTTTGGCAAGTGTCAGGGCGACCATGATGGCTGAATCTGTCATCGCCGCTTTTCTGACCGTAATGGCATTACCGGTATCGACAAACAAGGTGCGATCGGTTTTTTTATCCAAATAATGTACGTTCTTACTTAACTTCGCGCGTTTGGTGTAAAGATCGAACGCTGAGATTGCGCGTTTCTCATTATCCGCGCTTTTTCGCTCTAATTGCGCCTGTAAATGCCGAATGAATAATTCAAAGCGCGATTTAGCCGGCATGGCTTTGTCATCAGGTATAGCGCCGCTAATTGAATTATCCGGCGTACGGGATGATGGAATTAATTGACGAATAGTTTTACTCCCCATATCGGGTTTCTCCATTTCAAAAGGTAGATTAGGATGCCTGATACCCTGATGCGCTTTCAGGCGTTCGAACGTTAACACTGACAGGAATTGACTTTTTTCTTTGCGAGTTAAACGCGCATCCCGCATGATGGTCCGACGAACAGTGAAAAATTGATTATCAATGGTATGGATTGCTTGACGATGAGCGGGTTCAATACGGTTTTCTGTTGCGCGACGTAAAAAATAGGCGGCGACATGGGAGGCATTTTTATTTGTTTTTGGCATCACCCTACGAACCAGGGACACGACGGTCGATTTTTTCTGATGATTTTTTTGCTGAAAGAAGCTGTCGCTACGCTGTTGTATTTGTTCGAGGGTGGCCACTGCATGGGGATTTAAGGCATAAGGTGGAAGTGTCAACGTGCCGGCGACTGCTCCTCCCATTCCTTCCCTGATTCGATATCCGGCTCGCTCGAGGGATTCGGTGAGACTGGGGATGCCAGGAATGTGGGTAAACCGGTCTGCATCGGTGTATCTTCTTCCGTTTCCTGCCCCTGATAAATCAGATCGCAATCCATCACTTCGTCCTGATGTTGACTGTCCCAGGTGAAGGTGTGCATCACCCGGCAAAAACACCGTATGCTCGGCTGTGAGACCGTGCCGGTGAGCTGCCACATTGCCGCCGGACATACTTTGCAGGCCATCGGCAAATGCGGTAATGCGTCCTGTTTGAGTTTCAGCAAGACTTCGCTGGTGATAGTTTTGCCGTTTGGCAGGGTGTAACTCATGCTGACCCCTATATTTTTCGTAAAAGTCAATTTGCCGTTTCGCCAGTAATAATCGTTTCTCTGCCGGCGCGGCAGACTGGTAAAGTTTGATGAATTTGGATGAGGCTTTACTGACATATTTGATTTCTTTCGCGCGCTGCGGCCAGCCCTTTAACCGTTCCTGGATAACCTGTTTATCCAGTGGGGGTTTTTTCAGTTCGCGACGGACAATAAAATCCTCCTGGAAAATGGTTTCTTTCAAATTGGTAAATTTGGCATTACCCGGCAACTTGACGGCAATGTATTCGTTCTCTTTGCCTTTATTACGAATGCGGGTCTCGCCATAATCAGCCACTAAGTTATAAAAATCGTGGCGCGTATGTATCGCTTTATCGACAATCTCAGTGACGAGCTTCTGTTTGAAATCGCGATTTTTACTCAGAAAATCATCCCCCTTGTAACGCGATAACACCTCCGCTACATTAGTAGGATTGATGCGGATATGTTCACGTGGGGATTGAAGCTGATATTTCTGGTTAATGTACTCCTGAAACGCCTCGAAATATGAAACATGGGAATCGAACCAGCCACGAGGATTCATTTCTCGCCCGGATAAAAGATTTTTTCGGAGAACCAGAATATGAATATGCGGCTTTCTCTCAATCATTTTGCCGGTCTTTTTGTCGGGCAAAAATTTGATTTTCGGAATATGCGCTTCCGCATAAAAATTGTATTCTTCTGCTTCATAGGCGTACATGAGAAAATCTTTAAATTCTTGCGTAAGGGCGAGTAAGGTTTCATTAGCTACACACTCTTCACGAAAAGAAAGGGTAAAAGAAACGTAACGTTCTTGTCCCTTATCGGGGATCTGTCGATAAATCATTTGGGTTAAATCCAGATCCCCATAAAGAATAACCCGCTCATCCAATTCTTCACGTGATAAATCGCGCCCGTTTTTTTTGCCTTCCTCAAGATATTCTTTACCGCCATCGTTATAGCCTTTGACTCTAATTAACATCGTGGACTCCTGATAACAGCAGTTCCCTGATATCAATCAGCCCGTTATTCACCTGCCGGTAAAGTCGTTCAGAGACTTTTTGGGTGAGATGGGCAATATTGACCTGATGGGCGATTTGATTCAGGTTGTTACTGGCTTTGTTGTAGAGAAACATGAGGTGGCCTAACTCCTTTGACGGTAAAGATTGCACGGTAAGATTTACATTTGCCTGTAAAAATACTTCACGAAAAAAAGCCGATCTCGTCATCTGCGATGTCAGCAGTTTTTCCTCAAAATGCGAAAAATCTTCCTGAGACAGACGAAAAGCGACCACTTTATCTTTTAATTTGGACATAACAGCATCCTTTGAAAATGGGGCAATAAAATAGCGAGGGAAAATAAAGGATGAGGAAGAAATTTTGATAATTAAAAAAACAACTTAAAATCTTTTCCGACAGGGTTCAGTGCGGTTAAACTCAAATCCCACTTTTCCAGTGGTTTTATCTTGTAAAATCAACATGGCATTGAAATTTTTCCCTGCTTTGCTTTTAAAGCCTTTAATCATGCCTGTTTTTCCCTTTTGAATGAGAATTTCAACCTGTTTAGCGGTGAGTTTTTTCTCTGCCACCGTAGACCAGATTTTAAAGTCACAGCCGGTACAGGCAAACAGTTTGGGACGCACCACAATATCCTTACCACAATTGGGGCAGGGTGTGGCTAATCTTTCTACCTGTCCACTGTTGGGTTTTGTTTCGCCTTTAATTTCACCCACGCTGACTGTATTGACGTGCTGGCGCAAATCATCGATAAGCGTATTCACAAATTCATCAACCGTTTTACTGCCTTGCTCGATATCGCTTTGTTGTGCTGACCAGAGCGCAGTCATATCGGGAAGTGTCGCTGACGCTGGCAGAGCGCGGAAAAATGCCACGCCGGTTTCAGTGGGGATCAACTTCCCTTTTTCTTCACGGATAAACTGGCGGTTTTTTAGTTTTTCCAGCATGTCAGAACGTGTGGCGGGTGTACCGATGCCGCCGTGCTCATCCTTTTTGTCTTTATCCTTTTCTTTTAGCAATTGTTTAATTTGTGCATCTTCAACGAAATCCGCTACCCGCACCAGTGCTGCCAGTAGCGTGGCTTCGGTAAATAGCAGCGGTGGCGTGGTTTTCTTTTCATTCACGGTCACCGCATCACAACGGCCGGTTTCCCCGGTGCGTAATGCCTGTAGCACGCCAAACGCGCTGTCCGGCATATCCTCATCGCTGGCGTCTGACGCTTCACCTTTGAGAAAGGCGCTAAACCCGGCATCCATCGTTTTTGTTGCCCGTGCGCTAAAGGTTTCACCTTCAACCTCAACGACAACTGAGGCTTCCAGATAACGCTTGTTGGGCATGAACTGCACCAGATAATGTTGTGCGATTGCTAGATAAACTAACCTTTCATGCTCACTAAGGGCGTTTAATTCCGGTACTTTGGCCGTCGGGATAATCGCGGTATGCGCCGTTACCTTGCCACTGTCAAACGCCTTGCTTTTACGGCTCCGATCAAGAGCAAGTCCGTTAAAATCGCTAATACCTTGCAGTGCCTCAAGTACCTGTGGCGCTTCGTTAAACTGCTCGTCAGATAGATAGGAGCAATCTGAGCGGTTATAGGTGATCGCTTTGTATTTTTCGCGTAGCTGCTGGGTGATTTCCAGCGTTCGGGCCGCCGTCATTTTGTGCTGGCGGTTCATCGTCTGTTGCAATCTCACCAGATTGAACGGAAGCGGCGGGGCGGTTTCTTTCTCCTGCACGCCAGCGGCCTTTATATCGGCGTCCTTGCCGCGTAAACGTGCTGCCAGTGCATCGGCATAACTTTTGCTGGTAAGGCGCTTCTTGTCGTCCTGCGGCGCATTTTCGTTGACCTTCCAGTTGGCGGCGAATGTCTGGCCGTTAACGGCAAAATCCCCGATAAGCGGGTAGTAAAAACTCGACGTATGCGACTGATTGGCGAGATAGCGGCGTACTATCAGCCCAAGGATCGGCGTTTGCACTCTTCCCACGGACAAGACGCCCCGATAGCCGTTTTTGCGTCCTTCAATGGTATAAGCACGGGTCATGCTCATACCGTAAATCAAATCGCCAGCGGCCCGTGCGAGTGCTTTGCGGTAAATTCCTTTGAAATGGTGATTATCTTTCAGTTGGGACAGTGCCTTTTTAACGGCGGCGTTGGTGTTGTCATTAATCAGCAAACGCTTAACTGGCTTGCTGTTGCCGGTATATTCCAGCAATTCCTCAACCAGTAATTGCCCCTCGTCGTCCGGGTCGCCTGCGTGGATAATCACATCAGCCCGGTTAATCAAGTCAATGACGGTTTGGGTATGCGCTTCCTTTCCGGCAATCGGCTCATAGCGCAACGGGTAAAGCAGCAATGGCAAATCCTTGGCTTTCCACTGCGCGTAATCTGGATTATACGCTTCCGGTTCAATCGATTTCAGGAGATGGCCGTAGCACCATGTCACGACGTTATCGGCTGATTCAAGATAGCCGTCTTTTTTCTGGAAATGGTCACCCAGTGCTTTAGCAATATCCTTCGCCACAGAGGGCTTTTCTGCGATATATAGGTTCATACTTTTTTCCTAAAAGGGATATCAATTCAAACGAGTAGAATGGTTAGATTAGATGTCGAATAATTCTAAGGCAGAAGCAGCCTCTACAATGGCTGAAAGTTGGGGCGTAGGTAAGTAATGCTTATAGCTAACCCAAACAGGCTTGATTTTGCCATCGACTTCGACTGCTATGGGTCTTCTTTCAATAAAATCCCTGTCCAGCCAGACTCCATTGAATAAAGGAATACTTTTCATTTCAAAATAAACTTTTTTGGCTTCATAAGTCATTTTGTTAAGTATATGCATTAGATATCGGCAAACCAGAGCAAAATGTTTGACATCACCATCATCTTTTTTATCAAAATCGATAAGTCCCCATTGACGTACTCTGAATTTACCTGAAACCATAATGAAGCTGCGTTCAGTTTTCGTTGGAAATGTCCACGTGGCATAAAAAGAGAAAAAACCACGCTCTTTTTCTATCCAGGCTTCAGCAACAAAATGCGCTTCGCCATCTACTGAGACACGATGGGGAACATGAAATTTAACGTTATATTTTGAAGCAGGTTGTGTGTATTTACCCAGTATAAAGGTATCACCAACCTTCATGTCTCTGATTGAACGCTGAAAATAAAGAGGCATCCGGCAGTACCGCATAAAATCATAGATGGTGTTAATTGAACTCATTTTCATAAATGAGTTCCTTACCAATGAATAGGATAAGCCGGAAATGTTAACCAGCTTTCAAGTAGGTATTCCGTTTCCTTGTCCCAGCAAAAGTAATATCCATGTGGATTGAACCAGACTGAACGACCGTCTATGTTACCAATCTTCTCGGCGCCCCTTAATAATTGCCTCACATAAGAATTAGGCTGAAATGTATCTATTAGATTGATGTTTACCAACTCTGCCCTTGAGTACTTGTCGATGTTGGATCTACAGGCCTCAAACTGGGCATCAACTATTTGACCATTTTTTGTTTGATGGACAAAGCACTCCCAGATCACATCATTAATAGTTAAAACATGTTGTTGACTGATATTCACAAAAGAACTTTTTATTATATCTTTTTCATCAAAATTCATTTTCTCTGGAAAGCTAATGACAAATTCAAAAGCATCTCCTTTGCCGTGACTAAAGAGGGGCTTTAGGCGTTCTTCTAACTCAAATTCATTTCTGAAAGCGCGCACATCACGAATAAAGCAGGACATATACAGGTACTTCTCATTTTTGAACATGCCTTGCAAATCCTCTCCATGCAAAAGCACATAATTACTGATGCGGTCGTACAAATCAGGATCTTTTATTGTAATGTCTATGCCAATATCTGCTATTACTTTATCTGTTTTCAAATAGTCCCATAGGATAACTTCCCTACCAATCCGCGTATTAAAACGTTCTTTATCAGATTTATTGAATTTGCCATTCATCTCTGTAGCAATATCCTTCGCTCTAGAGGTTTTTTCTGCGATATACAGGTTCATTTTTCAACCTCTCAGTTTGCCAAATTGTTTCATAATGTCGCTGACTATTGCCGGATCTACCGTGGGACATCCGTCCAGAAAATCACGCCGTTTAACAAAGGTTTTCCATGGGTCAAAACCGTGTCGTCCAAATTTCCTAAGGGAGAAAAATTTACGAACAGCGCCACTACACTCACTTTGATTGCTGCCTTGTAGCTTCCCGTACATGCACAGTACAACGGTACACGGGTCGCCTGAGTCAACTTTTTCTTGAGCAGAAAGAGGAATACTGGCTGCAAGTAATAGCCATGTTGCAGTGAAGAGGGTTTTATTCATAATGACTTTCCTATCAAGTTGGTTTGAACTACGCTGATTGAGTATTTATTGAAAATGGTTATAAGGTTGACGTGACATGAAATTATGGAGAAACCTGTATTTACTAATATCTTCTTTGCTATCTCTCTCTTGTAGTATGTCTTCGCCAAAGGGTGTAAAGGCTGTAGAAAATTTTGATTTGAATCAATATCTCGGTCTCTGGTACGAAATTGCCCGACTAGACAATCGTTTTGAGTGTGGCCTAGAACGGGTTACCGCCAATTACATGCTTAATCCCGACGGGAGTGTGAAAGTCATTAATCGGGGATTTTTGCCCGAGCTGCATCAATGGCGAAAAAGTATAGGTAAAGCAAAATTTATAGGTTCCCCGAAAAAGGGGTCACTGAAAGTTTCCTTCTTCTGGCCGTTCTATGGTGGCTACCATGTGATAGCGCTCCATCCAGAATATCGTTATGCGCTGGTAGCAGGGCCAAGTCGAAACTATCTTTGGCTGCTTTCACGCACACCTAGGCTCGAGACGGCGGAAACGGAGTCTTTGCTAAATCTTGCCAGAGAACTTAATTTCCCCGTTGATAAATTGATATGGGTGAATCAGGATGAGTAGAATTTTTTAATTAATGCAAATTGCTTCACATTGGAAGCGAACAAAAAATTGCGGACCACCTGATAAAATCCAGTTTTTATGCTCATCTGGTTTCACATGACAGGCTACATAATCAAAATGGCTGCCCGGTAAGTGAAAGCCTGCGATCGCACAAAAATCGTGTGAGCCAATATTTTTAGCACCTGAATTGGTTTTATGATAGGAAACAGGACCCAGTCCAGTCGTTTTGGTCCACCTGCCGGTTTGACAGGAAAGGAGTGCGCCTTTAACATCCCGACTCACTAATCCATTGGAGGGGCAGGACGAACCTTCAACGACGACTTTCTCGAGCTGTAAAAAATCTCCGGTTGATAAGCGGCCATCTGCGCGTACCGTACCGCCTTTTAACTGTCCTCCAGTATAAATACTTTTGTTGTTGACAGCGCGTATCCACTCATCATCAGACATATAAAATCCGCCCCTATGTTTGCTATTCATCCAGCCTTTATTATCCTGCGTGACCAGCCATCCCCCCTGACTTTTTATATCTCCGTTTGCGGTGACGGTTTTACTGAAAACCCCTTCTTTGGCATTAACAGCATTCGTGTTATTGAGATTGTTACCACCCATATCAATAGCGGTGTTCATCCGATTCAACTCAGGCTTATGTTTCACCTGAAAGCGATACAGCCGGTCGCTTTCCTGCAATACGCTGCCTAATATTTCTGACGACAACGCAATGGCAATATGTCCATATCGACAATCGAGGCCAAAATCCCTTGGCTGGCTTGTCCAGCCGCCGTAAGCCCCGATAGCGATATTTTTTTCGTCAACATAACCGCCCATACCGTTAATTTGAGCGGCAATCCGCCGCATTCCTTTTTCTGAAAGTGCGTTCCCCTGTACGCTGCAGGTGAGCGCCTGTAATGCTGGCTGGCTTTTGGCGCTGTTTTTCACGACGCCGGTGACGTACTGCTGACCCAAGCCGTTTTTCTCGGCGAAGCCCTGTTGCAGATAACCGTTTTTAATCAGTAACGAGGGCGTAATACGGTAGGGCAGGGGTTTATTGAGTAATTCATCACGATGGTCAGCAATATACTGCTTTGCCGCTTCATTAAACTGACCGGCATGACGGGCCGCGACGACCCACTCCTGTTCATCCAGATAGTCACTGTATTTCTCTGCACCCAACAGGGCGGCAAGGGCTACAACCACCAATGCCCCCATGATTTCCAGCGAGACAAATCCGCGATGGATTTCTGGCTTTTTTTTCTTGATTGTTTTTTTCAATATGTGACCTCCTTAAAAATAACTTCCCATCTGCCCAACCTGTGTAATAGCCGCTACGCCACACAGAAACGGCGCAAACGGGGCTGAACGATAAGTGACGTTTTCTTGCCACTGCATCGGATGGCGTGATCTTCTTGCCAGCAAAAAAATCCCTCCTGAAACGGCGGCACCACTGATTACCCAGAGAACAGCCGGGAAGGAAAACCACATGCCCAATCCTGCCATCAGGTACACATCGCCCAAACCAAACTGCGCGTAGCCATCGCGACGATAAGCAAAGGTTCGCAGTCCCAAAAGCACACCAAAGATAATTAACGCGGCGAGTAGGGCGGTCAATACGCTCTCCGGGGACAGCAGAAGACGAAAGACAGCGCCCGTCAACCCAAACACCAGCGTAAAACAGCGCGGTAAGCAGCGACTGGCCGCATCCAGATAGATAAACAAGGCTAAAAACGCGAGGAAAACCAAAGAAAACAGTCCCTGTAGCGGCGAGGGCGCTAGCATGGTCAATAGAAAGGTTAATCCGGTAAAAATCATAGACGTTACCGTAACCCGCCTACCGATAGCTGACAGCGGGCGCTCCTGATGAAAATCCAGAAATCGCCTTGCGACAATGACCACGCTGCTTTGCACGATGACGGCGCAGAGTCCCATCAACACGAGACTGACCGCGCTCATGGTTTCCTCCTGTCACCGCTGATAACCGGCCAGTAGCGCGCATAAATCTGTTGTGCGTAGCGCAAGCGTTTCTTTTCATTGCGGGGATGAAAGCCCGCGTTATATGACCCCAGACAAGCCCAGTTAACACCGCACTCACGCAGATGTTGCGCCAATATCCACGCGCCGATTTTAACGTTAAGGCACGGCTGATTGAGTAAATCCTGCTGGTTGCGGATCACTCCCATTTTCTGGAGTTTAGGGATATGGGTGGAATTGATCTGCATCAACCCATAATCCACGCTTAACACACGCCCCTGTTTATCTCGATTGATATTTACGGCTTTCGCAGACAGGCTGCTTTCCTGCTGGGCGATGGCTTTAAGCAGTTTGGGGTCAATCTGGTATATTGCGCCCGCCTCATTAAAACAAAACGCCTTTGCCGCCGTGGTTAAACATATGGCAAGCCACAAGGTAATCATTTTCACGATATTCGCTCCTTAAATGCAGAAAAAGCAACACTCGCCCTTTCTGCATCAAAAGGCTTTAAAAATTAAAAAAAGAAGGGGGGAATTAATTGTTAGATTTGAAAATGAGGGTATTGACGCCGACAGAGCCGTTATCCGCTTTACATTGTGAGCCGGCCTTTTCAGCGGTCACTGCGCCGACGTTATTACTACCGGATATGGAAACCTCGTGTATCATGGCGCTGCCACTGAGTTTTGTTGCCATTGTGCTACAGGCTTCCTGTGGCACGTTTTTATACGTGACGGAAAACCCTTTGTTATTGGTTGAGCCTTGCACTTTTTCCGGGGCAATGATGACATCACCGCCCCAGCCATTGGCTATTTTCGCATCGCCCTTTGATTTCTCTCCGTTAATGGTCATATTTCCGGGTACACCGCCAAATTGTACCAGTGTGCCGGTCATTTTCGCGCCATTGGTAAAGGGATATTCACCCTGGGTTTTTAGCATGCCGCGTGATTGCGTCACTAATGCCTGTACGTTAGCAATTTCGTCGTTAATGGTGCTTTTGTTAAACATGCCGGACACCGCGCCGACTGCGAGAACGATAGCGACGGCAATAATAGCCAGTACCCCCATCATTTCCAGACTTAAAAATCCCCGGTGAAGTGTTGACTGTTTTTTCATATTTTCCTCTTTGGTGTGTTGATAAAATGCCATTGAATTATTTTTCATTGCTTACCCCATTTGATTGACCATCGTATTTAAATCGCGGCTGGCTAATAACAGCAGCAACATATAACCGAATACCAATAAGAAGCAGAGCGCGGTTAACCAGAGCGTTTTTTTCTTGACCTGTTTGATGGTGATAGCCAACCAACGGTCAGCATAACGCTCAAGGCTGTGTTCTGTCCCCGCACCTTCGGTTAACAGCATCATTTGATTGACACAATCCCGTGAGGGAAAGTAGTAGCCGGTGCTTTTTAAAGCCAGTCCCAGATGTTCGCCTTGTCGCATATAATGGAGCGTTTCATTAATGCGCCTTTCCAGCCATGGACTCGCGGTTTCGCCAAGCATATTGACCGCCTGCATGACCGGAATATTGACGCGCAGCAAGGCGGCGATATTCAGCAAAAAATAAACGCCCTGCACGGCGCGATAGACTGACCACGGCGGCAGATTGTCGGCAATTTTTCGATTGACCCAATGGCCCATTGACCATGCCATCAATCCGAGCAGGGCCAGCAGGCCAAAGAGCAGTAACCACTCAAAATTAACAATAAATTCAGAAATACCTGTGAGCAGGCTTAAAGGTCCATCCCATTTCTCACGCGGCACCAGTCTTGCCAGCTTGGGGATAAACTTCTCACACACCATATGCATCATCAGCACTACAATCCCTAGTAGAAAACAGGGGTAGGCCAGTGCGCCGAACAGGGCGGAGACCATGGTTTTCTTGCCCTCGACAATCTGGCTGGCGCGCCGCAAGGCATCGGAGAGCTTGCCGGAAAGGATGCCGGAGCCAATCAGGGTGGCTTCCTGAACCGGCACCCACTCGAGCAGCACTTTTTCAAACGCCCCTTGCCCCTCATCCAGCGCAGACAGGCAATCGGTCAATAGCACCGCGTAGGGATGATGTTTGCGGCCAAAATCGGTGACCACGTTGCGCATATCGATAAAGGCTTGCTGCAATGATTTGTTGTTATCCAGCAGAAAGGCCAGCATGTCGTAGAAGGCAATGCGGTCTTTGGCGGAAAAGGTTTTTTGGTAAATCCAGCGGATGGTAGTGTCAACGTGAGGTTTAACAGCGAGAAAATCGATATTTAATCGAAACGACATATTTTACTCCAAAAAATGGTCGGTGACTTGAAAATGTCTTATATGACCCCCATATTTTTATTGTTGAAGTCAACTTTGATCTTCGACATACAGACCCTCAAGGAGGGCATATGACTTCTTATCGTTCTTTATCTCTAATTCCTACCTTCAGTAATTATCTTCCTGATCGCATTACCCAAATGGATCGGCTGTTTAGTCGGCTAACTGGTGAAAAGCCCCTTGGCGATAATCCAGCTTATAACCTACGTCAGAAAGACAAGAACCATTATGAGCTAACGTTTAGTGTGCCGGGTTATTCACAAGATGAATTGGAGATTTCTGTGCATAATCATCAGATAACCATCAGTGGTAAAGTGAGCGATGAGAAAAATGAATCAGAAGATGAAAAAGAAGGTGTTAAATGGTTACATCAAGGCATTAGTAAAAATGGATTTTCTGTAAATTTCAGCCTTGAGCATCGAATAACAATTCAGCAAGCGACGCTGGATAAAGGATTATTAACCTTGCAATTTATCTACGAGATCCCTGAACATGAAAAACCGCAGAAGATTCCAATTGGCGTTCAAAATGAATCAGGCCGTGTGCTTGAACACAACGCGGCTTAACAATGACGCCCCTGATTGGGGCGTTTTTATCAATAATTAAATAACCGTTTTTTGTTCAATACCCATACGTTCAATAATCAAGGTTAGCTTTCCTTTGGGTGTTAATGATAAAATTTTACGGATTTTATCAATTTCTTGTGGTGGATAATCTATACCATTGATGTTTTTAATAATATCACCATTTTTAAGATGGTATTTATCAAGTTCCTTGTTCTCATTATAGAAAATCTCTATGCGATTATTATAATATCTAACTCCAATGTTTCTAACGGGATATTGGTTTTCTTTATGCAATGAGTTTGTGTCATAGCAGAAAAGCATTTTACTTGGCATAAACGCATAGCGATTAAAGCGGGATAAAAAATTCATACCTAAAAGATATTGGTTATTATTGTTTCCAGCTATTCTTATTTCCCCAAGTGGGTGATTATTGAATTTTAAACCAGTGAGTATGTAATCACGTCTTTTAATAAGACCTGTTACCTCCATTGCTGAAATATTATATTTGATAGGTGTTATTTTCCCATTTTGTTTTTTAAAGTACTCCAGAAAATCGTTCCCAAGGTCACTTCCATCGTTTCCGGTATCAACTCTCATCTTTATGTAATCATTGTTTCCATAATCTAGATACAAGGATGGTGATTCGCCATAGGCATCTGAATATGCTATGCAGTATGAATAAGTTGATATTGAAGGTGATTTTTTTGATATGGTTAAAAGTCTTTTTTTATTATCAATTTGCCAGTTAAATTTTCTAAAAGTATCAATGCCGATAATACCATCTATATTTGTACCGACTGCTTGAGTAAAAAGACTTAAATCTTTTGCAATCCATATTTCGTTATCACTGACTTCTTCTTTACCAATAAACATGCTCACTGGCTTAAGGAATTTAAGGTTTTTAACGTCGATTTTATCGTGAACACTTTTAAAGTTAGAGAAAATTTCCTTATGGAATGGATGCAAGGATGAGTATGAGACTTCCTGTGTTATTTCTTTAGCTATTTCTTCGTCGATAATGGTAATACTGGCACCTGTATCAACTAAGAAATGATATAACTTATTGTTGATGGAAACAGGAATAACCAGACTGCTATAAAAATTTTCATTTAAGATATCATTGGCAGCCTCATTTGATTTCTCTGGTTTTTTAACCGTACATCCAGATAAAGATGAAGTTAGAAGAGCCATAGAGAAGACTACTAATGTTGTCTTTGCACATACATTCATTACTTACGCACTCATACAGTGATAGATTAATCATAATACACATAAATACCTGTGTGTGTAATTTATTGAGGCAATAACGTATAACTATCTTCATCAATCGGGCAAATAAAATGCGCGGCCAGTGGGTCAACTTCTCCCGCATGGATGTAGTGCAGAACGTGCTGATTACGGGTCATGCCACCTAGTTTTCGATGCCAGTAGGTTTTCGCGGCCGCTTTACTTTTTGTCCGGTACAGTTCAAAAAATTGGGCATCCGGGGCAATCACTTCGGCTACCACAATCCGCCCGACAATCCCGTGATAACAGTGTTCGCAGCCTTCAAAATGGCGCATAAACACCTTTTCAGGCTGGCAATACTGTTCAATCAGGAAGCGATCATCCGCCTCAAGCTGCCCGGCAACCCGCTGATAAGGCACTTTGCAGTGCGGACATAAGCGCTGTACCAACCGTTGACTTATCAGCCCGATTAACAACAGCGGATCGGCCAGTAACCGTGCCGATACCCCTTCTATTTCGAGTCGCTCAAGGATATTCAGGCCATCATTGGCGTGAAGTGTCGTCATCAGCAGATGCCCGGTCATGGCCGCTTTTAGCGCAGTGATGGCAGATTCCAAATCGCGGATTTCACCGTTTAAAATCGCATCTGGATCACATCGAAGCGCGTAAGCCATCGACAACAGCCATGCGCGTTTGATTTCTTCGGTGTTTTTCTTGTCAGCGATGATCGGCGTCTGGATTGCACCGTAAATACGACCTTCTGGCGGGTCTTCAATGGTTAACAGTCGCCGTATCGGTAATTTGTTGATATAGCCCCATAGCGCAAGATAGGCGGCGGAGGCGGTGCGTAGCGTGGTGGATTTCCCGGATCCGGTTGGCCCGGATAAAATCATCATCCCTTCGGGACGACGCAACAGGCGTTTCAGTGCCCGGACTTGATCGGGCAGAAAGCCCAAGGATTCAAAATCCGGTACGGCATCGCCATCATCCTTAATCAGACGCATCACTACATACAGCCCGCCGACAGCAGGCATATGCGCATAGCGGGCACCAAATATTCCCAGCGGCTTTAAAAAGCGTTCAGCAATGCGGCCATCCTGATGAAGATTGGGGTAAAACTGCTTCTCAGTAACGTCACACATCGACAGGATAATGGTGGATGCCAGCGCCATCCCTTCGTCCTTGTCGATGCAGTCCAGACATTGCAGTTCACCGTGAACCCGCGCCTCAACATAGCAAAACTCGCCGCCATCACGCCCAACGGTAAAATGCACGTCCGACGCTGATAGCGCAATGGCTTTGCGGAAGTAGCTTAATACCCGCTGCTGATTGACGCTGTGTGCCGGGGCATCACCCGATTGTGGGAGGGCGACGTTGGCGATTTCATCCAGCGACAGGCTGGCCCAGCGGGTACGCCCCGGAAAGGCTTTCTGTACCCGGCTGACAAAGTGCTGAACCTTGAAATCTTCGCGGTAATTGTCCGCGATAAAAATATCAATCATGCCGTCCTCGGCCTGAGTCACCCGCACAAAGCGGGCGATATCGGCATCGGGTTGCGGAAGGGTATTTAGCATAACGTTTTTGCTCCGTTTTTAATAAAAGGACAATGTGCGTTTATCGTTGCCGTCAGTAACCCGCACTTCGCGGGCACTAATCGCCTCAACCCGCAAACGTGTACCGGGGATCTGCTCGCCCTGCCGCAGTTCTGCCCGTTTACCATCGGAGAGCACCAGACGCGCCATCAGCTGCTGACCACTGCCGTAAATTTCTTCTACTGACGGTAAGCCCCCGGCGCGGGGTAAAATTGCTAGCTCCCGGCCATTGAGCGGTAAATTGGCTGTCTGGGTATCAATGCCACTGTCTTCCAGTTCGCGTTGGATACGAGCGCGGGCAGCTTTGGCTTCCAGCATGACGGTTTCGGCCTGTATCTGCTCTAAGCGTTGCAGGGTGTACTCTTCCATCACGGGCAGTTGAGGCGGCGGTGTTTCGGCATAGGCTGCCGCGCTTAATCCTGCCGCGATAAACAGGGCACATTTATGATTTTGCATATAATTTTCCTTCCATCCGGTAACTTAATCGCCCCTGATTGAGCGTGATCGTGATGATGTGCAGGCGTAAACCCAGATCGTCTAATTCATCAAACAACAGGGTCGGCGGGATGGCGGTTTCCAGTGAAAAACTAAAACTGCGCCACGGCATAATCCGCTCTTCGCCGTTAGCACTGACCTGACGGTTGTCGTCTTCTTGCAGGTTAATCGGCAGGCGCATCCGTTGCGCAAAGGTGGTTAGTCGCTGTATCTGATTATCCGCCTCCGGCAAGGTGCGGGTATCCGCTGAAGGCGTAAAAATGACGGATTGGCTAAAGCCGCCGGTATCGCCCTGCCCGGGTAAATTGAAATACGGCGTCGTCTGCCCGGCGTAAACCTGCTTCACCCGGTAAGCGAAATCGCCCACGGTGGCCCCAACGGGTTTGCTGTACGCCAGCCGTAATGTGCCTTCTTGTGCGCACTGCGCCTCTTTAAAGCGCCAGCCTGCCAGCGACAGCGGGATTTTTTGCCAGCGTTCGGCACAGGCGTTAATAAACGGCATCAATCGCGGTGTGTCATGCCATGGGAAGCGCAGAGCTGGGGACGTCTGCGTCTGTTGCTGTGCCAGCCATGCCGCCCGTATGGCGGCCTGACGTAACGTTTCCTGATGGGTTTGATACCCGTTCCAGCCGACGTAACCGACCAACATCAGGCCGCACAGGGTGAAAAGGCCTAAAAATCGCCGCTTGCGTGATGTTGCCTGAAAGCGGGTGCTGGCAGGAAAGCCAGACCCTGCCAGCAAACCGTCCAAATCAAAAGGCTGGCTATCGGCGATGTTCCAGTCTGCCGGGGCGAAAATCTGCCAGCCGCCTTCCGGCTCACGGTTAAACTGGAGAAAGTTTTTTTGCGTCTGCACGATGGCGGCCTTGTAGCCGACCACATCGTTAATCAGTACGCCGTCAATGGTACTGACAAAGCCGTAATGCGCCTTGTCTATCGCGATAATGGCGTAGCCGCTGCCTTTCAGTTGCCGGGCGATGAGCAAAGCCAGTGCGTAACCGTCCTTGCAGCCTTTGGGCAATGCCAGCTTTGCCCAATTGACCAGCCCCATCACCCACTGCGGATTTTTCTGGCTGTCCCGATAGCGGTAACTGACCACGCGATCAGCCCCTTGCCGTCGCGCTTCGCTTTTAACGTTTTTACCCGCCCGCAACGTCACGGGGAGCCAGTCTATTCCGGCCAGAAAAACGCGGCGACCTCGCACAATCGGCGTCGCGGTAAATAGCGGTGTTGTCGTCATCATTATCCCTCCTGCGACAGAACCGGGGTAATGAGCACAACCAGCATCCGATCACCGTCTTCTGCCTGTTGACCGCCGCCTAAGCCAAAGAACCACGGTTGACCGACGCCCTGCTTGCTTCCTTTACGGCTGGCCTGCTGAAAGCCGGATAACACCAGTGTCTGGCCGGTTTTCATTTTCACGCGCTGGGTGAAGGTTTTCAGTTGCGTATTGAGCAATTCGACCGAGCTTTCCCCGGAAGTAAAGGTACGGCGGGTAGGCGGTTCAGAGAGATTGATGGCGAATTGCAGTAACAGGTGTTGACCGTCCGGCATGATATTCGGCAGTAGATTGATATAAAATCCGGTGGTAATGGTGGCGGGTTGGATCGAGGTTGCCGTGCCGACATTCGCGGTGGATTGTGTTGTTACCTGCGCCACATAATCCTCCTGTTCGGCTACCTGCATGGCGACCGGCGAAAGATTGGTGGTGGTATTCGATTGCTGGGTAACGACACTCACTTTAGCTTGCTCGGCAAGGGCTTTAAGAAAGACTTTTGACCCCGCCAGCCGCCCGTCTACGACCGAGAAGCCGCCATTCATGATATTGCCCGCCGCGCCGCCAAAGGCTTGACTGAGCGACAAACCTAAACGACCATTGTTAAAAACGGCGTTCCAGTCCAGTCCTAACTGGTCTTTTTGCCGTTTTTCGACGCTCAACACTTCAATATTGAGCACCACCTGCCGGTCTAATGTCTGGTTGCGCTCGTCAACAAAACGCTCAACCGTATCCAGCACACGAGGAACATCCGTAACCGTCAGATTACCGGCAGACAGGAACATACGCCCCAGCCCCGGCGTCAGCATCGATTTCACTGCGCCCTGTAAATCCGCATACAAAGATGACTTTATGGTGGTTGAGGTAGATTGTGACGTGATGGCATCACCACTGAGCGCATTGCCGCTCTGCCCGCCACTGTTACCGGCTTTGGAGGTGGTGCCGCTGACGACTCTGGATTGGTAATCGGTCTGTGAATCCATAAAATTCAACGTAAATGACCGGGTTTCCAGCGCGTAGATAACTATCTGTCCCGATTCATAGCGCCACGATACACCAAGGCGACTGGCGATAGTGTCGAGCAGCCCGGCAAGCGGGCCGTTCCAGTAAAGCCCGTTCAGGTTCGCGCCGGTGTTAACCGCAGCAGGCGCAGAGGATGAGGCCATCCCGATAGAGGCCAGCGGCACCATGCCATTGACATCCGGTGGCGGGATATCGCCTTTTATCTGCTGGGTCTGGCCGCCAAAGACGCCGCCCAATAGCGTTAATGCGTCCGGCGTGACGGAAACGGGAATGCGGCACACGCGGGTAATACGCTCAGAGACGTCATGCAGGCTGAGTGAGCCTTGCCGGTTAATCGTAATGGTACAAGGGGGTGTAGCTTTTTTTATCGCTGCCCGGTCAATTATCGGCGTGGGATTCACCCACTGCCGGGCGGCTTCGCGTAATACAGGCGATGGCGAGGTCAATTTTTGCATCTGCTGCTTCGCTTTTGCGTCTGTCGCCTCACTGTTTTTCATGTTTTGATTAATGCGTTCAATACTGGTACAGCCAGACAATGCCAGCACCACCAGTAAAGGCGCAGCAGAAAAAATCGCTCGCATGGTATATCCTTTGTTATCTTAAACTTTGGAAAGGGTTAGATATGGAGTTTTGGAATGTTTTTTCTAGCACTGTTAAAGATGGCTTCCTATATATATCAGTGCTCACAATCGCGTTTTATTTGATAATGCTTGTTTTTGGTCTTTTTTCATTAAAAAAGGCTAGTGGCCGAAATAATAATAAACCATCAGCGCTATACCATTTCACCTCAAAAAGTTGTTTGAAAAAAATAGTATCTTGCAGGATTATCAGATCAACAAAATATGGGGTGGTTTTTAGTACATCGAACAAACGAAAAAGCAATAGAGGGCGCAACTGCAACCCACTTAAAAGAAAAGGGGTGATTATCTTTTTGGGTGAATCACTAAATAGCTTTAAGAGTAATTACGCTGCTAGTTTATTAAAATTGATTTTTTTGTATAAAATTATTGAAACTAATACTCAAGAACACATCACAAAATCATATGGAGATCTGCACCTTTTAGAAGTAGAAGAAATTAATGATTATATATTGCTGGTTAGGAATTCAAAAATAGTGCCATGCAACAAAAAAACACATTTCATTAGGAAATTAAAATCACTGATTAAAAAATATTGCAATTTGGCATTTAGTGTCATGTTTTTATGCGCATTTCTTGGGGTGCTGGGTCTTTTGACGGATTTGGCGTTAATAAAGTTAATCATGGGTACAATTTGCGGGTTGTATTTTCTTATTTATATTTCCCTATTTTTTATTTCTTGCTTTTTAGCAAAAATGGATAAAATGGTTCAGCTTTAATTTTTTCTGCTAACTCCTTAAAAGTGTAAGTGTCGTTGTTGCACAAAATAGTCGTTGACTCTCCTAACACACCATAATTCCACAAGCAATTGTTTTCTTTAACGTAAAAGTATATTTTTGTAGCGTTAAATAAAATGCAAATGCAGATTGAGGCTATAAAAAAACAGCCCACCCTCTGCATGAGATCACACTCACCAAGCCGACAGGCAGGAATGACACCAAAAATCAAAAAAAGTAATAAAGTTAACCAGATCGAGCCAGTTGATAGATACGAAAAAACGGAGTTAAGAGCGACAAAAAAGAAGTGAAATATTAAACCATGCATTTGTTTTCCTTAATTCAAATAAACAATCGCCCCATCGGGGATACGTGCCGGTACTACGACCTGCATATCACGCCCACCATTATCAAAAGCCGGTGATTTTACGCGCCCAATAGCGCAGAATCGCGGGTTTGGGTTTTAAGCGCCGCCATTAATCCCGGTGAAAACGGTTGCCAGACAAAACACGTTGGCTGGCAATTACATGCTGGATGGGGAGTGTGGCGTGATACCGATTTGCGCTGCTGTTAGCACAATCTCATTGGGATTATTGATTGCATCAGGATGGAGGTAGAGATAATCATTAATCGCGTTGATATAGTGAACCGTCTCTATCGCCTGTTGCGTCGTGGTGGTCGTCATTTCAGTACTGTTGAGATTGTCCGCGTGTTGATGCTGATAAAATCCGGCCAGTGATAGCGTCACTAATAGAAAAGAAAGGATTAAATAGCCCATCATCCCCCCGGTGGTTTATCAGTGATGCGCATCAGGCATTGCGCACTATTGGTTTCAGCATAAAGTGGCTTTTTGGCAGATTGATATAACTCCAAAACACTTCGCAATGCGGATTTAAAATCACCACTGAATCTTAGCGGAGCGTCAATCTGATAATTAACAGGTGTTTGCCACAAAACCGACCAATTTTTTACCCCTGGTGCGACACAAGATTCCTTTATTGCCCATGCCATCACCCCGTCCTTTAGCGTTCCGCCTTTTTCTATCTGCCACGTTTGCACGGGTTTTGGTGGCGGCGTGACTTTCATCGTCGTAAGCGGTTTATCCGTAAGCAACGTCGTTGTCTTTGGTGGTGCAATCACACCTTGAGAGTGAGCGAGAGGTTTATTTTCCTTAGCCGATGAAGAATTATTGTTAACGCTGATAACCTTCGGTGGTTGAATCACCGTCAACGGTTTACTTGTTATGAACGTAGCACGCTACGCGTGAGCGGCGCAGCGGTGCTGCTTCGGGGATGTTAATGAGTTGAGTACTGTTTTATACTCTGCAGTAGGTTAATTTTTTTCAGGGATTCATCTCGATGGCTCGCAATAAATCTCCCAGAAAGCGTAAACCGGTTAAATCAGGCAGGCTGCCCGTCACTTCACGTGCCACAGCGCCTGTTTATCCGAAACGTTTTATGATCTCTCTCCCACCCGAAAATGATGATGACAGACCGCCTGAATTTTTTTATGACACCCTAAAAGAAGCCATACGCCACTGCGTCCGACTCGGCCCCCAATTTTTTCTCGACACGCAGTATTACCCGCCGCTAGTCACGATTATCAGGGGTTTTGAACAACGCCAAGACCAAGCCGATGACGCTGGATACGACTACACTGAGGGGGTAATAACTGAAAGTCTGCCTGCCGATGAATTCATCACCTATACGGAGCTGGGAATAATCCCTGTTTCCTTTGAACCCTGGGATAAACACACCGATAACTGGGCTGACGAATCTGACAATTTCTGTTTCTTTGGCAAGATGCCCATAAGGTAATTGAGTCAGATGTATATCCCTCGTCCTGCTAAACTACTTTTCACCATTGATGACGGTTGGAATAAATTCCTCGAAAAATACGGCGATAGCGTTAGTTCGTGGACGAGTTTATCTGTGGAGCGCATGCTTGCCTGCGGCACTTGTGCCATGGGTGTCCGGCGCTATTGTTGCGCTTCGTCTGATTGTTCTCACAGCCGTTTTTTCTGCCAAAGCTGTAAGTCAAAAGCCTGCAGTTCATGTGGCTTTAAAGCCACCGAGCAGTGGTTAGCACAGCAGGTTCATATTTTACCCGACTGCGACTGGCAACACATTACTTTCACCATGCCACATCTCCTTTGGCCTTTTTTTAACAATAACTGGCCGCTACTTAATGCTCTGTTTCGGGCAGCCACTCGAGCTATGCTGCAGTTGGCTCGCAAACAGGGTATCGAAATTGGTATTTTCTGTGCCTTGCATACTTATGGCCGGCAACTCAATCAACATCCGCATGTTCATGTTTCCGTCACTCGAGGGGGTTTGGATAGTAAACATAGTGTATGGCGAAAGCTGTTTTTCAAAAAAAAGGATGTCGAAGAAATCTGGCGAGGGGCTGTTATCCGACTACTGCGTCACAGTTATGATTTAATTAACCCTGGCCTTCTTCCCGGTCTTGGCCATATCCGTGACAAAAAACATTGGCGGCGTTACTTGAGGGCGCAGTACGGACGTTATTGGAAAGTGCACTTTGCTAAAAAAACGAAAGGGGCATGGCATAGTGTTAAGTACCTCGGTCGCTACCTTAAACGCCCACCGGTATCTGCGTCAAAACTGCGGCATTACCGAGGGGGTGCCGTTGTTCATCACTACCATGACCACCGAACTGGCCAGCATCGGCAGCAGACTCTGCCGCAGGAAGAGATGATTAGACGCTATATAAGCCATATTCCGGCCAGGCATTTTAAAATGGTGCGTTACTCTGGTTTTTTGTCGAATCGTAAACGGGGAAAACTATTGCCGAAAGTGTATAAGGCACTTGAGATGACGGCACGTAAAAAACCGGAGAACCCAGGTTTTTCTGTGCTGATGAAAGGATTTCTGCGTACCGATCCGTACAAATGTATTCTGTGTGGCGACAGGCTGCTTTTCACCGGGGCGCAAATGGGTAAAAAAGCAACGGAATTGTTGTCAGAAAGACTGCATAACCTGGAGAAAAAGCGATGGTTACGCAGCTAAACGCAGGATCAATGTGTCTAAAATAAGGAAATCAGGTTAGAAATTACACTCTCTGAGGAAATGTTAACTGGCACTAAACACAATAAATCGATCCCCATCTCCTTTTTGCAATAAGGGATGGCTTTTGCTACTCACTTTAAAAGCGATTCAATTTCCTAACCATCGAGTGATTATCTTCAGCAGGCTTTTTAGTGGGCAACGTGTTATCTATGTGAAAACTTTCTGGATTAACAGAAAAAAACGCCCCTTTGGGTTCCGGTAACGTTGGCGCACTACTACAACCATTAAGCAAGCAAATGCACCACGATACCTTTAATACCGGTTTTATTCGCATCATCTTTCTCTATTAAAATTGTGTTGAGATTTTTCGCTGTTGGCGTTAATCAGCCTGACGTATACCGCGTTTTAACGCCTCTTCAATTATTCCGTCGCCTTCCGGACGCGATACTTCGACTTTGTTTTTTATTGTCGTATTTACTGGCGTGGTTAATACGGCTATTTTTTCCGGATCGCCTTTAGGCACAACCGGCGAAGGATAAATTTCATCATTAACCCGTTCGCGAAATAACGCTTCTTCATACCAGAAGATTTTTTTCGCTCGGATTTTCATTGCCGGCGTTTGTCTCGTCGGTTGCATGAAAATTAATTCTTCCTCGTAAGGCAGTTCGTTAATCTCCTGCGGTAACATTAACGGTCTTGCTTGCCAGGAAAAACTTTTTCCTTTTGACCGCCGTTGACCGTCAGCAATATTCTGACTATCCGTCGCTACTTTTACCGTACAATTCCCTAATCTTCTGCTGTACTCCGTCGCCACATCAATATTCCCTGGCGCATAAACCACTTCCACATGAAAAGGCTCCATCACCGCCTTTCCCCCTTCGCGCCCATAACATTCCTCTGAACACACCTGGTTCTTGTTTTGAAAAATGATTAAATATCGCAGACCCGCACCGCGAGTTAAGGCAGGCGCGGTTTCCATCACTTCCATCCGCTTCATGACTGCAAATTCATTCATCAAAAATAGCACCTGATATTTCAATCGTAAGGAGCCGTCTTCACAGTGGCCGCCGTGTTCAGGAAGTACTTTACTATTTTCACGAATGGCTTGTGAGAAAAAAAGATTCATCAAGGGGCCAAATTTTTTAAGCGCCCCTTCGGTTACACAGAAGTAAATACTGGTTGGTTGAACTCGCAGCTGACTAAAATCAATGTTATCTTCCTCGTTTTCACTTTCGGTTAATGCCAGCGCTACCAGTTTTTCACCATAGACACTTAATCTGCCCGTGACAAAAGACATCAGGGTTGAAAATTCTTTGCCTTTCGATTCAGAAACAATCACACTCAATTCTCTAACCGTTTCTTCACTTAACGCCTTTTCTGTCCCACGTCGTTCATTAATAACCCGTTGTGCCCAATTCCCTAATTGCGTTCCCAACGACGCGATTTCATAACATTGAGGCAGGGAAAAAGGGGAATCTGGGGTTTCTATCAGATAAAGGACTATTGCGGTGAACACATCCCGCGCCTTGGCAAACCAGCTGGCATTTTTCATATTATCCGGCACATACAGTGAAGAGGCTAGCGTTCGCACATCACCTAATCGATACAACGGGTTCTGATTAATCACTTTTAACGGATTCCAGTGATGGGTTTCCAAAAGTTCGGGTGAAAACCGCCAAACCTTCTGCCCACAGGCAGCGCGAAAACCCGCAGTTTTATGCCAGGACTCAAATTTGCAGTCATTGATGACGACAGAATGGGGAAACTGCAACAAATTTGGAATAACAATACCCACATCTTTACCACTACCCGGAGGTGCCGCCAACATTAGATATGTTTGACCATAGGTTGCCAAAAAGTTATCACTGTGCGGATCTTTCCCCATCAGGATCGCCGGATACGTTGAAATGGATTTCTGTCGTAAAAACCCCTTTTCGATTTCCCAACCTTTTGGTGGCTGTTTTTTCTTTGTTTTTCTCACTTTTCAGGCCCTGTATACCAGATTTTCCGCAGCTCACTTTTCGTTGCAAAGCGAGCTTCACCATGAAGATTGACACTGTGGTTTTTCCCACCGCCGAAAAAAGCCAACAAGGAGAAACCCACCGGCAAAAAGGTGATGGCTGCTGTCACACACCATGCCCAAGGCAGCATCATTTTTCGTTTGTCTGTCAGCGACAAGGGACCCTGTTGAAGTAGCGTCATCAGGTTTGGGGAAGCCATGCGATCATCACACAACCATAACCACACCCATCCACCCAGATATAAGCCAACCAAAAAAAACACCACTGTTAATCCAGCTATCACAAAGAATAATTTCATCGGCAATCATCCCTCCTCTTGACGCGCTAGCGCGCTTTCTAATTGCGCCCCATTCAAAAGTGCCAGCTTCACCTCAGGAGCATAAGACACTTCAAGAATTTCGGTATGCTCCATATTGTAATGGTCAACAAATTCTGTAGAAGATCTAAGCGGCATTTTTTAGTTCATGATATTTTTGATGTGGCGTTAAATAACCAATCGTTGAATGGCGTCGATAATAATTGTAAAACTGAATATAATTTTCAACTTCACAGACAACAGATTGATGATTCATAAACGATAAACGGTTAAGTCTTTCTGTCTTTAAACTCCTAAAAAATCTTTCCATCACGGCATTATCGAGGCAATTACCTCGCCGACTCATGCTTTGAGTTATTTTCCGTTCAAAGAGGTGCGCCCTAAACTCCTCCGATGAATATTGGCAACCTTGATCTGAATGGAACATCAAACTTGTCGTATCCGGTAATTGCCGTTCAATTGCGTTATCTAAGGCTTCTTTCACTAATTTCGAATCAGGTTTTGTTGATAAGGCATAACCACTAATTTCTTTGGTGGCTAAATCCAACACACAGGCTAAATAGCTCCACCCATAGTGATGTCTAATATACGTGATATCCCCGACATAATAGTGATTATGCTGTTCAGGGGAAAATTGTCGTTTAAGCAAATTAGGGGCATATCGATGTTCGTTACCCGATGAGTGATAGTAGTGCTTTTTCGTTGGTCTAATTGCAACTAATTGATTTAATTTCATGATGTTCGATATTTTATAAGTGCCAATTTGGTGCCCTAAACCCTTTAACTCGACTTGAATACGTCTTTTGCCATAAATTTGACCCGATGTATAAAAAATACGTTTGATTTCGCCACACAGTCTTTCATTTTCAACTGTCGGTATTTTCGTTTCATAATAAAAACTACTGCTGCTTACTTCAAAAAGATGGCATAACTCAGTGACCGTAAAATTGGGGTACATGATTTTCAGTTGCTTCACGATTTTGAGTTTTGATTGTCGAGGATGAAGTAAGCCGCGGCTTTTTTTAATATGTCATTATCCCTCTGAGCACGCTTAAGTTGAACTTCTAATTCTTGTATGCGCTGTTGCTCGGGTGTTAACGCTTTTGATTTTACAGGCGTATTCCCATTTAACTCGGCAAGATATTGTTGCTTCCATCGTGATACGGCAGATTTACCCGCACCGGATATTTTTTCAACTTGGATATTGCTATATCCACCTTCAACCATGAGTTTTGCATATTCCAGTTTTTGCTTTCCGCTAAAGGTTACTTTTACTTTTCGGGTCATATTTATACCTATAAGATTTTGCTTAATTATAAGCTATAAATCTCTACAGTTTTATTAGACCACTACAGATTGAAATTGGTGCTGGTAATTTGCATTAATCCAACGGAATAACGGCGTTTTTTCTGCTCAATCTGATTAATGAGCCTTATCGCGTCCGCGTCCGTTTTAGGATGGTAAGAAATGACATTGGGTTTATCGGGCTGTCGCTCGGATTTTGGGATTATTTCAGCAATCGCATAAGGATTGAAACCTGATTCGACCCGCGCGATATCAAGCACCGTATCAGGATGAACAGAAGGCGCGCACTGCATGGCTAACGCAAGAAACGCCGGGGTGGATAACATACATCACCTCTTTTTATCAAATTTTGTTCTTTCCGCCTCCGTACCCAAAATATGCTTTAAATTCTCCTTGGCTTCATCACCGTGTCGTTCGATAACATAGTGAATAAATTCAGAAATCGTCACAGGACGCCCAATATAATGACCGATATCGAGCACGATTTTATCGAGCCGGTCACGTAATACCGCGCCCACATAAATATTCTTCCCTGGGCGAGAAAGTTGTTTAAACATTATCTTGTTCCTTGATAAAGGATTAGTGGCGATTCACCGCAGTAGATAGGTGTTGGGTAAACAGCGATTAGTTATGCTGTCGGTGGGTTCATTTTGGTATAACTCATTTTTTAAAATAGCGATGAAATTCGCCAGCGTATTAACCCTGTCTTCTTTTTGTTTTTTTCTCGATGTTATCCCCCATATGTCGTCAATAATTTCTTCCGTCGATCGGGTTTTTGCACTTCTTAACAGATTAAGTCTTAATAACCGTATTTCATCGGCCATTTTGCACTGTTCACGATAGCGCATTTTGACGACGATAACGGCAACGTTGGCGTGCGTTCATAATTATCTCCCGCAAAAGTGATTTGAGTGGTGAATACGCAAAAACATCGTCACCCGAAACCACTTAATGTGGTGTACACCTGTGTCGGCATACGCCCGGCCAGAAAGCTAACGTTAGCTTCGCGTTGAAATAAAAATTCAACGCTACCAACCCCTCACGATACGTGCGGAGATGAAGAAGTTGGCACTGAATGTTAAAGAGCGGTATAACAAAACGGATAAACTGCTAAAAATATTATTTAAAATGTTATGGATCCCTTCACCAAACAGACAATAATTGTCAGTGACAGGAATAACGAAAAAATCTGTTTTAACGCTTCAAACAGATTTTCCATTGAAATTCATTTACGTCAGGCACAAAGGAAACGTATCGTTAAAGTAGCCTGACGTAACAAACCAAACCGTTAAAAAAAAAAAAGATAACGGGGAAATAAAAATCGCCCTGGTGATAAGCCGAGCAAAGAAATCACTTAAAATCACGGCGATATTCTTTTCGCCTGTTTTCACTCTTATAATGGAATGGTTTTTAGGGATGAAATTGCCTTGCCGTTCATTTAAGTCTCCTTAAAACGGTTAATAGATAAATTAAAATTTTTTTAAAATAAATGCCTTTATTTTTTCTTCTTTAATTCTCCTTTAATTAAAATTGATAAAATCATGATGTGATACTAGACTTAAGCTTAGTTATAAAACTACAATTTCAAGTTAATTTTGTATATTTTTTTGATTTTAATTTAAACTTACGTTTTGATATGGATATACTAAAAATCAATAAATTATGATAGGAGTTAATCATGCTTCATCAAAAAAAGATAAAAGAAAACATCATTAATAACACTAAGTACTTACTTAAAAGTAGAGAAGAAAACAGGTTATCTTTTTCAGAAAAAACGGGCATAACAAGATCTACTGTATACAAACTATTAGATGGAAAAATCACAAAATCGCAAGAAACAACAATAGAGAGAATCGCTAATTTTTTTGGTGTATCAGTAAAAATGTTAGAGAGTGTCAATATAGAAGATTTAGAGGATCAGAAATAAGTTTAAGATCTGATGGAAATAAAAATCCTATTTCTGTTCCTGTTATACCCGAGTGCGAAATTCAAAAAAGTCAAAGATATTTTCATTGGGAACTTAATTATATCATATCCAACAACATATTGTTTTCTAATGAAAACAATGTAATTGGTATTTTGTTAGAATATGATAAACCCCCATTTTACGAAAAAAAATGAAATTCTTTTTACAAGAAGATATTACCTTCAAAAAACAATGAAAATATAATTTTATTACAGAATAATAAAATTCAAATAACAGATGAATTTAATAATAAGGATGAATTTTAGGATATGTAATCGAAGAGATTACATAATGCAGAATTATAAGCTGTTAGGATTTAAACGAAAAGCTAAATTAACAGCAAATTTCCTTGTTAAATCAACAGGGCATACATTTCTATCCCATTAAATGAAGCCGTTAATAGTGAGTTAATGGATTATCTATCGCCATTTGAGCAAAGAGAAATATACAGGAAATATTATTGAACGTAGCACGCTACGCGTGAGCGGCGCACCGGTGCTGCTTCGGGGATGTTAATGAGTTGAGTACATTTTTATACTCTGCAGTAGGTTAATTTTTCAGGGATTCATCTCGATGGCTCGCAATAAATCTCCCAGAAAGCGTAAACCGGTTAAATCAGGCCCAGGCTGCCCGTCGCTTCCGTGCTGGCGCCTGTTTATCCGAAACGTTTTGTCTCTCTCTCCCACCCGAAAGTGTGATGACAGACCGCCTGGATTTTTTTATGACACCTAAAGCCATACGCCCTGCCTCCGACTCGGCTAATTTTTCTCGACACGCAGTATTGCCCGCCGCTAGTCACGATTATCAGGGTTTTAAACAACATAAGACCAAGCCGATGACGCTGGATACGACTACACTGAGGGGAATAACTGAAAGTCTGCCTGCCGATGAATTCATCACCTATACGGGCTAGGAATAATCCTGTTTCCTTTGAACCCTGGGATAAACACACCGATCAACTGGGCTGACGAATCTGGCAATTTCTGTTTCTTTGGCAAGATGCCCATAAGGTAATTGAGTCAGATGTATATCCCTCGTCCTGCTAAACTACTTTTCACCATTGATGACGGTTGGAATAAATTCCTCGAAAAAATACGGCGATAGCGTTAGTTCGTGGACGAGTTTATCTGTGGAGCGCATGCTTGCCTGCGGCACTTGTGCCATGGGTGTCAGCGCTATTGTTGCGCTTCGTCTGATTGTTCTCACAGCCGTTTTTTTCTGCCGAAGCTGTAGGTCAAAAGCCTGCAGTTCATGTGGCTTCAGCCACCGAGCAGTGGTTAGCACAACGAGTTCATATTTTACCCGACTGCGACTGGCAGCACATTACTCACCATGCCACATCTCCTTTGGCCTTTTTTTTAATGTGGCCGCTGCCAATGTGCTCTGTTTCGGGCAGCCACTCAGGCTATGCTGCAGTTAATATAAACAGGGTATCGAAATTAATTATTTCTGTGCCTTACATACTTATGGCCAGCAACTCAATCAACATCCACTGTGTTCATGTTTCCGTCACTCGGGGGGTTTTGGATAATTAAACATAGTGTATGGCGAAGCTGTTTTCAAAAAAAAAGGATGTCAGAAGAAATCTGGCGAGGGCTGTTATCCGACACTGCGTCACAGTTATGATTTAATTAGCCTGGCCTTCTTCGGTCTTGGCCATATCCGTGACAAAAAAACATTGGCGGCGTTACTTGAGGGCGCAGTACGGACGTTATTGGAAAGTGCACTTTGCTAAAAAAAAAAAACGAAAGGGGCATGGCATAGTGTGCAAATACCTCGATCGCTACCTTAAACGCCCTCGGTATCTGCGTCAAAACTGCGGCATTACCGAGGGTGCCGTTGATCATCACTACCGCATGACCACCAGACAGCCAGCATCGGCAGCAGACTCTGCCACGCAGGAGAAGATGATTAGACGCTATATAAGCCATATTCCAGCCGGAAAAGGCATTTTAAAATGGTGCGTTACTCCTGGTTTTGTCAGATCGTAAACGGGAAAACTATTGCCAGCGAAAGTGTATAAGGCACTTGAGATGACGGCACGTAAAACCAGGAGGCCGGTTTTCTGTGCTGATTTCTGCGTACCGATCCGTACAAATGTATTCTGTGTGGCGACAGGCTGCTTTTCACCGGGGCGCAAATGGGTAAAAAAGCAACGGAATTGTTGTCAGAAAGACTGCATAACCTGGAGAAAAAGCGATGGTTACGCAGCTAAACGCAGGATCAATGTGTCTAAAATAAAGGAAATCAGGTTAGAAATTACACTCTCTGAGGAAATGTTAACTGGCACTAAACACAATAAATCGATCCCCATCTCCTTTTGCAATAAGGGATGGCTTTTTACTCACTTTAAAAGCGATTCAATTTCCTAACCATCAAGTCATAATGTTAACACCGCATATGAATTTAAAGATAAAAGCCAAAAACACTGGAATGCTTATATTTTTCTTTGTTGTGTTTTAGTTTCATTATATTTGGCTTCAACAATAACCGCAATAAAACCCATTTTGTTTTTTAATTTAACTTTACCGGCAGCTATCTTTATATATCCTCTGACTTATATAATATCAGATATACTCAATGAATATTACGGGCTATCCTTGGCAAGAAAAGCCATAAACTTATCTTTTCTGTAATCTCATTTTGTGGCTGTCTTTATTATAGTTCATTTACAGAAGCAATCCCATCATGGGGTCTTATCGATTCTTATTCATCCTTGGTTTTCTGTTATCTCTGTACTTTTAGCATCATCATTAGCATATATAATTTCAGAACATATTAATGCTTATATTTTATATAAAATAAGGAAACTAACATCATCAAAATACTTATTTGTTCGTGTTTTTACCAGTTCAATCTGTGCCGCAATTATAGATAGTTTTATATTTATATCCATCGTCTTCCATTCATTGGGAAAAGAAACCGTTATTTCAATGATCATAGGACAATTATTAATTAAGTCAATTTATGCAACGCTAGGGATTTTCCCTATCTACTTTTCAGATATTTATTCAAAAAAATTCATATTAGAAGGAAAAAATGAATGATGAATCATCATAATTTACAATTAGGAAAGAAAACAGAATATATTTCAAAGTACGATCGTAATCTTTTAACGCCAATAAAAGAGATTATGGAAGAAAAGAGATAAAAACACTCACAAATAATATGAGCTTTTTTGGTGAAGATATATATGGAATTTATATGAACTCTCTTGGTTAAATAAAATGGTGTTCCTCAAGTTGCTATTGGTGAGGTAAAATAGATTCAAATAGCATTAATTTAATTGAATCAAAAGTTTTAAACTATACCTAAATAGCTTTAATCAAACATTTTTCGATTCAATCGATATTGTAAGAGATTCAATAAAAGAAGACCTATCCGCTTGCGCCGAAGGTAACGTATTAGTAAAACTGGCGAATTTATCCGAATGCAAAGCCATTTCTTTAATTAATTTTGATGGAATATCCATCGATAATAATAATATTATCATTAACAAATATGATTACTCTCCAGAAATTCTGGAAGATGCAACAAAAAATAATTCTCCCGTAATAACAGAATGTCTCGTCAGTAATTTACTAAAATCTAATTGTCTTGTTACCAATCAACCAGATTGGGGATCTGTCCTTATTACTTATAAGGGAGCGAAAATAAACAGAGATATTTTATTAAAATATATTATCTCTTTCCGTAACCATAATGAGTTCCATGAACAATGTATTGAACGAATATTTAGCGATATCTTGTTTTATTGTAAGCCATTAGAATTATCTGTCTATGGACGTTACACAAGACGCAGTGGACTTGACATTAATCCTTGGCGATCAACAAATCATTTAGAAATAGAATCTTCGTTTACCTAGACAATAGTAAAATCATAAAACCAGTTTTTTCTTAGCTGGTTTTTCCAAAATAAATTCAAAAGTGCCAAAATTGTCTTCAACAACGATAGGCTTATCACTAAAATATCAATCAAAACCACTTAACGTGGTTGTACACCTGTGTCGGCATACGTCCGGCCAGAAGGATAAATAACCTCGCCTTAAAATTAAGGCTACCAGCGATCAATAACA
Source organism: Arsenophonus nasoniae (assembly GCF_004768525.1). Classification (NCBI taxonomy): domain Bacteria; kingdom Pseudomonadati; phylum Pseudomonadota; class Gammaproteobacteria; order Enterobacterales; family Morganellaceae; genus Arsenophonus; species Arsenophonus nasoniae. The sequence goes on along the minus strand of NZ_CP038619.1, from coordinate 7,980 downwards.
TGAACAAAACGTTTTCCGCCATACGGATCACCGATACTGATTTGTTAAAGAGCAGATGCAACTATCAAGGCACCTCTAGTAAAACTGGATGTTTTCAGTTTTAAGGTTCGACCAGAAAACGTGGGCGGGGAAAATGATGCCTTAAAAATTAGGTACTGGTATAGTCGAAAAAACTATTTTTAGCACAAAAATAAACAATTGGTGGTTTTATGAAAAAAAAGCTGCCAAAGCAGCTTTAGTAATAAAATAAAATGTATTTTTCTCATTCCGATAAACCATCAGCGCTATTAGCTCTACTTTCGTTTATAACGAAATAAAAACAAAGCACAACTTACAAAGACTTTTAATTCATATTTAGTGACTGCGTTATTAAAATGATTATTTACAGTATGTACACTAATATTCAGCTCTATTGCTATTTCGTTTCTATCTAATCCTGCACATGACATGGATAAAATTTCAATTTCTCGTTTAGAGAGTTTAGGAAATAGTCTGTAATAAGCTGGTAAGTTATTAATATAAAAAGGTTTCATTACTTCCTCCTATTCAGCTAGCTCAACCGTCAGAGTAAATCGCCATGACGAAGAGATTTAAACGCTAATGAACTGACTACCAGCAGGCAGCAGTTGAGGAGGAATGTAATGATTTATACTTTTTTCTCGGCAAAATTGCCTTAGCTGAAAAGCTGAATGCAAATTGGTTTTCCCGTAGATAGCTTTCAAATGAGACTCGACCGTTAAGCGCGAAATATCTAACCGTCTGGCAATTTCCTTGCTGCTTAAGCGTTGCATCATTAGAAACAGAACTTCCCACTCTTTAGCAGTAAACCGTTCGTTAGGTTTCTCCGTAGTAACTGAATAAGGCTGTTTACCTTCCACATATTCCATCGGTGACAAAACAGGAATTCATAGGCGTGGAAGAAAGTGCCTAGAGTAGCTATTTTCACTACAAAAAAGCGGTAAAAATGGAATTGCCAAACTTTGGGTGCTTTGTTGTAATCAGATGGCAAATGGCATATTACGAAAAATGGGGATCTTTCAATCTGTACTTTTTTCTATCAATGTTTTCATTTCAGGAGTACGGATTAACTTAAAATAAATCTGTCATTTTGGCATCAGTCTGAATTTTTCCTCGCTATTGCTAAAACCACAAGGAACATTAGCGCTCAATGAAAGTTTAATCATCTCTGGTTTCATACAGCACCCCCAACTCTATTCAGAATTCGGGTACGTTGCCGATTGGTGAGATATTTTGATGTGTGAGCAAAGCTCAAAAGCTGCTCGATTGATATGTTGCACGCTTTCATTATGCGTGTAATATGCGTATTATTTCGCATAGTCCGGCTCCTAGATATGTTAGGTTTTGGATTAGCTCTATGTCAGTGCATCAACACTGACATAGAGTGATTTTTAATAGTCATCATCTGGAAATAATTTATTACTATTCTCGCGAGTTTTATTGATATCACTATCTTTTTTTTCAAAGGAGTCTAGTTTATTTGTAAACTTTGGATTCGAAGACAGTATTTTATTTAAAGCGCTAATTAATTTCTCATCCACATGATCTTCAATTATCGGCAAAACATTACGAATCAATCGTAATATATCAAAATTGTTGTTTCATTAGTTACATAATCAGCAATGATATTAGGAAGCCTTTTATCTTGTTTCATTAATGCAGCACCAGTAACAAGCATTGCTCTCATTGCCCTACCACGTTCTTTAAGTGGTATTTCATCTAATAATTCGCTGGCTATTTTATCACCTTTATTATAATCAGGGTTAATATAAAACTGCATTTTCTAAGCCCTGACTTGTTATTACTCATTTGGATTACCTTTCATGGCAAGCATTCCTAAACTAAGATCAAATTGAGGGTTATCACTCTTAAAAAAACGATCTTTAGGTACATTTGTAATATTTCTTACTTCAGTAGAGATAATATCTGCACCTCCCCTACACACATGACATGTGTGTAACCTGTAAATCTTTCTAAAGTGCTAGTTACTCGTTTGATCAAAATCTTTTCTTTTCATGAAGAGTATTTATTATGGAATTAAGTTTATTTATATCTGGAATTCTTTTTCTCAAATATTCTTCATCATTGCGATGAATGATAAGGTGATCAGCTTGAAATGAATTAACTCTGGTATTAGCATTTAATGATAACTGTTCTTTCAATCCTTCAGTAATTATTGATACCCCAATTCTTGAATCGCACCACATCTTTATAATCCCATTCATTTTCCACGAACGTGAGATACATCTAATGTAGTTCCCCTAAATCAACAATTAACAAAGAATCTTCCTCGTCCAATTCTGACAAAATATCAAATCCTGCAGGAATACTTTCTGGAAGCACACTCACTTTATTGATAATAAAAGTATTTCCATTTTGTACAGATACCTTTCTTTTTACATTAGACTTTTTCTTTTTAATATTATCTTTGTTTGGTTGATTATTACTATCCAGATATTCTGATAATGGTAAAGTTACAACAACATCTATCTGTTGGGGTTTAAGACCCGTTTGTAATAAGGCATGGTGAATAGCTATAACATTTATATCACTATACTGATAACGACTTTCTGTTGTGTTTACAGCGTCTACACTTAAGGGTCAAATGAATATTTTCTCCCATCAATATCATAATTTGCTGGAAGAACATCACCTAAACCAAGAGACCACTCAGGCTTAAAACTATTAGCTTATTAAAGTTTTCTTACCATCTTATTGTCCACGCTAATTTGATATTTGTAGAATACCATCATCGATAAAATGAGCATTTATCACTCCATAATTCTATATTAAATCATTATATAGAATATAATAATAACATTTACATAACTCAACACCTAAAATATAAAAATATAAATCATAATTCTATATAATTCCAAAATGAAACTAACCGTTAACATGATTACTAAAAATACCATGATAAAAATTAATATAGAATAATAACAAATAATTATAGATTCATTTTTTCATCAACGTTTTTAATTTTATAAATCTCTTTCTTACCTTTTTCTCGCTTACGTGATGCATCTGCTTTGTCTGTATTTGATTCGATTTTGAAAGTCACTTTATCCGTAACAGGATCAAATAAAATTTCATAATCAGGAAGGTCATTAACCATAATGAGTTGCTTTATATCAAATCTAAACTTCTGAGTTCTCTCGAAGAACCAGTTTTCAGTGAGCTTATCAAGACAAATAGTAAATTCATGCTGATTGCCACAATGTTTGCGAGCTACCTCATATAAACATCTATCAATAGCTTTCTTATACGAAAATAATCAGGACTAATTTGTAATACCTTGGTTCTTGTTATGGCTTGATACAACCAATCTGGCAAAGTCACTTCAACCATTCAATTTCAAGTTTACCTTTTGTTTCTCAACAATTCTCAGCTATCAATTAATCCAAATTCAATCATTTCCTGTTCATCATCTGAATAAACAATATTTGTCTTAATCGTTGTACCTTTTAGACGAGATAACGCTTTTTCATCTGATATAGCTTTACCACTTTTAGCTCTGTTCGTGGTCACAAAAAAAAATCATATGGGGTAAAAGTTATAGTTCTGCTAATAGGCTGATTGTTAATCGCTTCTTGCAATTTTGAAATAGCATAAAATCAAATATCTTTATCAAAGATAGTAGCCAAACCTATACCACAGAAGACCTAACAGTTACTGTTACATTACCATTTTTATATTCTCTGACTTTTATCTCCTGCTTTTAAAGCAAAAATGGATGTTCCATACTTGCTATTTCATCATGAAAACTAGAAACACCTACATCATCAGCAATGAAAAAACTCCAATTGTTTATGTATATGCGGTCGTAATGTCTTCAAATTGAATTTTCCTATTTTCTTTGTATGATCAACCATAGCTTCTCTCTAGATTGTTTAGGATTGTTAGTTAGATCCTCTAAGGTGTTGATGTCACTTTGGAGGATCTATTTTCGAACTTACGGACGTAAAATATATCGAACTTCATGGACATTATATCGAACTTCATGGACAAATCAAATTAATAGAAAAACAACTAAAATTGCTGATAAACTGAACAAAAAAAGTGTGGATAACTAATTTTTTTAATCGAACTTTACGGACATTATAATCGAACTTTACGGACATTATATCGAACTTTACGGACATTATCCGAACTTTACGGACAAAACGTTTTTTTTATATAATAAAACATAACCTTACTACTCTTTTTTGGTCTTTAACTCTTTTTAACATACACCTAACTAAATATAACTACGCGCGCGAGGGTTATCTGTGATAACTTATATTCAACAAAACCCTGAACGGAAAATATGTCTACTACTGGTGACCAGTTTCTTTTGACTAGATGATATTCCGCTTCCTCGTCTGCTCCTCGCTTCGCTCGGTCACAGACTTGCGGCGAGCGTAGAAGTTTTTTAATTAAAGATTTTTTTTGAGTTAATTAACGCTGAAACATTGCACTATTGAGTTGCTACAGCTAGCATCACTAGGATATAAAATATCTACTAATTCAGGCACAACATGAACAAACCGAACTCATTAATCAAATCGCTGAAAGCGCTTAACTCTTTCATAGAAACCGTGACAGAAGCACTAAAGGTCGGAGATGACGTACAACTCGTTGGCTTTGGCAGTTTTCAGGTTAAGCAACGTGCAGCCAGAGAGGACGCAATCCGCAAACAGGCAAGGTTATACAGATGCTGCTGCGTACCGAGTTTTAAAGCAGGTAAAACGTTGAAAGAAGCGGTCAAATAACATGACCGAAAACAATACAATTAAAACTCCTGTACGGAATATGATTTGCTTATTTTTTGCGGGTGTTTTGTAGGATGTCGAAACCGAACGATTTTGAACAGAAAAGTCACCTATCAGAAACTGAAAATTGTTAAATTTAATCACGAAAATTGGAATAAATACCTATCACCACCCACCTAAAATGCGCTGTAATCCATTCTGAGTTACCGTCTTGATCTATAAAATTAATACCGAAATGGTTACTAATTAACCTATGCCATGATGAAACCATTTTTATTTTTCTAAGTTTGACAGAATTAATTTTGAAGGTTGAGATAAAGAACAGAATAGATGGCTAAAAACTGATTAATTATTAATCATTTTGAACAAAAGATGAATCTATCCTGTAGTTGATTTTATCGCCACCACCAACCGTGCTAGGTCATCGTGGCAAACCATAAGCTCTTTAGCTTCAATCCAAAAATTCATTCCAGCGAAAAGTAATTTTTTCCCACATATGAGACAAGCAGAGTGGATCGACTTTAAAGACATGTCGATACATGTTTCGGAAGATCACTTTTTTTTAATGGTTAGGAAATTGAATCGCTTTTAAAATTGGTAGCAAAAGCCATCCCTTATTGCAAAGGAGATGGGGATCGATTGTGTGTTTGGTGCCGGTTAACATTTCCTCAGAGGTGTAATTTACAACCTGGTTTCCTTATTTTAGACACATTGATCCTGCGTTTAGCTGCGTAACCATCATTTTCTCCAGGTTATGCAGTCTTTCACGAAATAACAATTCCGTTCTTTTTACCCATTTGCGCCACAGGTGAAAAGCAGCCTGTCGCCACAGAATACATTTTGTTACGGATCGGTACGCAGAAATCGCCTCATCAACACAGAAAGCCACGGTTCTCCGGTTTTACGATGCCGTCATCTCAAGTGCCTTATACACTTTCGGCAATAGTTTTCCCCGTTACGATTCGACAAAAAACCAGAGTAACGCACCATTTTAAAATGCCACCAGCCGGAATATGACATATGGCGATAATGTCTCCCTGCGGCAGAGTCTTCTGCCGATGCTGGTAAGCCAGTTCGGTGGTCGTAGTAGTGATGAACAACGAACACCTCGGTGGTCACCGCAGTTTGACATAGATACCGGTGGGCGTTTAAGGTGGCGACCGGGTGCATTAACACTATACCATGCCCTTTCGTTTTAGCAAGTGCACTTTCAATAACGTCCGTGCCTGCGCCCTCAAGTTAACGCCGCCAATGTTTTTTGTCACGGATATGGCCAAGACCGGGAAGAGGAGCCGGGTTAATTAAATCATAACTGTGACATGATGATCGGATAACAGCCCCTCGCCAGTTCTTCGACATCCTTTTTTTTGAAAAAACAGCTTTCGCCATACACTATGTTTACTATCCAAACCCCTCGGTGACCCGGAAACATGAACATGCGGATGTTGATTGAGTTATGGGGCCATAAGTATGCAAGGCACAGAAATACCAATTTCGATACCCTGTTTGCGAGCCAACTGCAGCATAGCTCAGTGGCTGCCGAAACAGAGCATTAAGTAGCGGCCAGTTATTGTTAAAAGGCCAAAGGAGATGTGGCATGGTGAAAGTATTTGCCAGTCGCAGTCGGGTAAATATGAACCTGCTGTGCTAACCACTGCTCGGTGGCTTTAAAATATGAACGCTACTGGGCTTTTGACTTACAGCTTTGGCAGAAAAACGGCTGTGAAAGGAGCAATCGGACGGAAAGCGCAACAATAGCGCCGGACACCCATGGCACAAGTGCCGCAGGCAGCATGCGCTCACAAGATAAACTCGTCCACGAACTAGCACTATCGCGTATTTTTCGAGGAATTTAATTTAACCGTCATCAATGGTGAAAAGTGGTTTACAGCAGGACGGGGATATGCATCTGACTCAATTACCTTATGGGCATCTTGCCAAAGAAACGAAATTGTCAGATTCGTCAGCAGTTATCGTGTGTTTTATCGAGTTTCAAAGGAAACCGAAGTTATTCCATAGCTCCATTATGGTGATGAATTCATCGGCGGGCAGACTTTCAGTTATTACCCCTCGGTGTAGTCGTATCCAGCGTGTCGGCAGTGTAGCGTTGTTGCAAAGCCTGATAATCGTGACTGGCGGCGGGTAATACTGCGTGTCGAGAAAAAATTGGGGCCGAGTCGGACGCGCAGTGGCGTATGGCTTCTTTAGGGTGTCATAAAATTGAGCGGTCTGTCATCATCATTTCGGGTGGGGAGAGATCATAAAACGTTTCGGATAAACAGAGCGCTGTGGCACCGTGAAGTGACGGGCAACCTGCCTGGTTAACCGGTTTACGCTCTGGAGGTGTACGAGCCATCGAGATGAATCCCTGAAAAAAAATTAACCCTGCAGTACCGAAACAGTACTCAACTCATTAACATCTGAAGCAGCACCGCTGCGCCGCTCACGCGTAGCGTGCTACGTTCAACTGTCGGCAGAACTCAAGCGTGGCTGGATCCTGCTTTCAATGGACTTTTATTCTTGCAGAAGGGCTGATACCTTGTGAAAGCCGAACGTATGAACACATCTGCGCGGAATAAGTTGCATCAGCAAACCACAGAAACAGGCTTTATCCGTAAAGAGCTTGCTTTACATGCACTTCATACTGCCGTTATCGGTGGAAGGCGTTTGAAACATGGGTTATGTCAGTAAAAATACGCTCTATCGCTATATTAAGAAAAGCCGACTGGCAGGAGAAATATCTCTAGCTTCCTCATCGGGGCAAATATTATCGCTATGGCAAGGGAGAACAGAAGCGTAGCCTATTCCTGATAGGTGGGTATTATTGAGACCGCTAGAGGCTGATCTCAAGCAACAACGGTCATTTGAAATTGATACGGTATTTGGTAAAGATCGAAGTCATTCTTATTAACGTTGGCGGATAAAGCTACCAAACAGGTTATTATCCGCAGATTGCTCAGACAAACGCTGAGACTGTTGTAGAAGCCTTCCGTGATATCATGGCAAATACTTTCTGTCATTTTAAAACCCTGACGGCTGATAACGGTTCTGAATTCTCCATGCATAAACGAATAGCAGGATCACCGGTGCTGATGTCTTCTTTGCAGAACCTTATCATCACTCATGAGACGTGGTTTAAATGAACGTAGTAACGGACTTATCCGCCGTTTTTTATCAAAGGGAACGGACTTCAACCAAGTCACGGACA
>NZ_CP038618.1:0-61872 GCF_004768525.1 Arsenophonus nasoniae | reverse complement strand
GTTTAGGGCACCAAATTGGCACTTATAAAATATCGAACATCATGAAATTAAATCAATTAGTTGCAATTAGACCAACGAAAAGCACTACTATCACTCATCGGGTAACGAACATCGATATGCCCCTAATTTGCTTAAACGACAATTTTCCCTGAACAGCATAATCACTATTATGTCGGGGATATCACGTATATTAGACATCACTATGGGTGGAGCTATTTAGCCTGTGTGTTGGATTTAGCCACCAAAGAAATTATTGGTTATGCCTTATCAACAAAACCGGATTCGAAATTAGTGAAAGAAGCCTTAGATAACGCAATTGAACGGCAATTACCGGATACGACAAGTTTGATGTTCCATTCAGATCAAGGTTGCCAATATTCATCGGAGGAGTTTAGGGCGCACCTCTTTGAACGGAAAATAACTCAAAGCATGAGTCGGCGAGGTAATTGCCTCGATAATGCCGTGATGGAAAGATTTTTTAGGAGTTTAAAGACAGAAAGACTTAACCGTTTATCGTTTATGAATCATCAATCTGTTGTCTGTGAAGTTGAAAATTATATTCAGTTTTACAATTATTATCGACGCCATTCAACGATTGGTTATTTAACGCCACATCAAAAATATCATGAACTAAAAAATGCCGCTTAGATCTTCTACAGAATTTGTTGACCATTACAAAGGCATCAACGGTATCAAAGCAATCCGCGAACAGATTAAAAAGGGCGGAAATCTCCGCCCTTGCCTTGGGTTTGGTGTAATACTGCTTGATCAGCAGTTTTTGATATTCTTCTTCGAGACTCACGTGATCACCTCATTCACCGCGATGTTGTCACTGACGATGGTGAATTTTTCATCAACATCGGCGTTTAAAATGGCACTCGTCCACGTGTTGCCATCTTTTGCGATTTGTAGGTCAGAGACATAATAAGAACGCGCAATGCGGTTCAAAATGCAGTAAAGCGCAGTCACCTTGATATTTTCGCCAATGCGATAAAGGGATTTGACCAGTTCGTCTTTGATCTCCTGTATCGGCACAGGCTCGTTGGCTTTTTCACGCGTGGCAGTCAGTTTAATCTTGATTTCGGTGATTTTAGGGCGGTCAAATCGGTATTCATGCACCACCTCAAAAAAAGTGCCGTCGGATCTCACTATCTTGTCAATGTATTTGCCTTTGATTGTTCCTTTAAGGCCAGTCCCCCCTGTTTTGTTGCAAGCGAGGCAATCCACAATGGCCTGATTTTCACCTCCCTCAGCAATCACCCAAATCGAATGAGGCGGAATATTCAGTGTGTCACTCTCGTTCGTGGTGTTTTCGTACACCACGGCATCGGTCACACCTTTGACCAGATTCAACCGGGCAGCGATGCCGCCTATCGTGCTTTGACTGGTATTTTCAAAGGTTTTTAACCGTCTGCGTCGCAAATCGCTGTCGCTTTCGTTTTCCTTGCGTAACAGCCCGTTGATTCTGGCTAAATAATCAAGGTGGAGCCCTTCGGCCTGTTCGGGCTTCAAGTTCTGATAGAGCTTTTTCACCAACACCAAACATTCGTGGGCAATCCGGCTATAAATCGCAACGCGCTGCCCGTCCGGCGTATCTTGTGAAAGATTGATATCACTGCCGTAAATTGTTTTAAATTCAGCAATCAAGGTTTCAATCAGTTCGGGCAGCGTTGCGATGGTGATACCGTTTTCATCTAACTTGATATTCACTGGCTGACCTCCTGATTAAGGTTGCGTGTTCGGTTAAAAACATCGGTGTAATCCATCGCAATGTGTGCGGTGAAGTCGGCAACCTTAATATTGAGCTTATCGACGCGAACAACGCCCTCCGTGCCTAATGCCACCTTGTAGATTTCACGGCGCAAGGTTTCACCCGTACCACGACTGCCGAGTAGTTGTAGCCAGTCCAAGCCAAATTCAACATCTAGCCACCAATCGGATTTGAAACACTGCAAACGGGATTTGATATTCTGGTGAATTGCCTCGCTGTCAATCAGGTAATCATCAAGCGAATGACCAAATCGCCAATCGTTGTGTTCGGTTAACTTTGCTGTTTTCACGAAAATCACCTTCGGGTTATTTTGGTTTTCCGGTGCTGTCATTACCTGTTTCTACGCCTCCGTGCGTATGGTTGCCAACATCGATATTGCCCACTGTTAACGATTGCTGGGCTGCGATTTGTTGGGCGGTGATAGTGCCTTTCACATCAAGGTTACCGTCAATGGTGACATTGAGCTTCACGTGGATATTGTGGGTAAAAAGATGGTCACCTGCGGTTGTCGCCACCTTCGGTATGGCAAATGCCCCGTTACGATTGCAAAGTCCCAAAAGCGCGACACAATCGCTATAATCATGCAAGCGATTTTCTGCCCCGCGCACGTTGTCGTTGCCTATCCACCAATTATCAATGCAACTATCAAAGGTGAGTAAAATGCAGTAATCGCCCACAGCGACCGGATAAGCGGTGTAGCTTCCGCCCCCTTGTGACCAAGAGACAGGCACATCGGGAAAAACCGGAAATGCAATAGCGTGAATTTCATCATTAATCACCACGTTTTTTTTAGTGACAGGCTGACAATCCACCGTGGTTTCATTCACCTTAACCACTTTGGCAATCAAGGCACAGCCAATTTCAGATTTGATATGATTGGCAATGGTTTTCATCAGTTCGATATTCACACCTTACTCTCCTTAACCACCACGTAGTTTTTTTCCTGCTGGCATTGGCACGTCATCGCCCACTCACCTGTGTCACTTTCCCCTGCGTAGTCAATCGCGCAAATGCGATAAACGCCGTTAAGATGTGGTGAAATTTTGCTATCTATCGCCACCTGATAGCAAATGGATACATTCGGATTCAGGACGCTTTTAAAGGTCAATACGTTTTTATCGTCAAGCGTCGGCGTTTCCATCAATCCAGTACTCACACTGATTAATTCCGCTTTCCCGTTTTGCACCTCGTTTCGTCTCAGAATATGCAGCTGTCCGTTGTCGATGTAGAGCTGCTCTTTCTCATCTTTGAGCTTGCGTAATTCATCAAACGAAAACCCCGTCATGATTTTGGGGCGACTTAATGGCGATTGCGCGGTCACTTTGCCTTTTTTCACGCCTGTCATGGTACTCAAAGCAGCATCGACCGCCTCAGACTTTGCGGTCACGGCTTTACTGATGGTTGCCGTACGAAAAGCAAACCCACCATCGGCAATTTCCAGCGTGGTGACTATCTCAGTGCCTTGCTTTGATAAGGTGACTTTGGTGACAGAGCCGGAAAACAGGAGCTTCAATCCCGTGGTCAGATAACCTACTGAAAGTTGAGCGGCAATATGCTGCTTGCGGTATTGGAAATCCGCCAGCGAATGACGACGCGACGGCGACAAGTTAAACAACGAAATTTGCCCGATATTGGGGCGGTCACGGGTCAAATCCTTCGAAAACGAAAAGGCGATTTTAAACGGAGGGATAATCTTTATTGCTTTTTTGCCTTCAGTAACCAATAACTCAAAATCACGGAGAAACGGCGTTTGACGGTTCAATAGACGGCCTCCTTTTCTTCTTCACCAACCAGCAGATAGAGATTGACCCTGCCACTGGCAAAATCATCCAGCAAGGACGGCTCAATATCCGGATTGTCACGGGCGACAGCCACAATCGTAAACGGCAACCGGCTATCGTGTAGCAGCGGTACGTTAAGTGAAACCGCCACCCCGTGAATGGTGATATTCCGATAGGTAATATCCATATTCCACGCTGAAATACTCGGATGAAACGTTAATGTCAGTTCAATATCGTCAATATCGGTTAACAGCGTGTGCGTCTGAATCGGATCGCTTGATAGGTTTTCGATTTTGTACATGTTAATTCCAACTAAAAAAACGCTTAAAAAAGGCTTTGGCGCCTTCTTTAACATCGTAAGTTACGGAGGTTGGTGTTTGGCTCCCGTTGTTTTTCGCCCCACTCATTTGTGCTGCCCCTGTTTTGCTCATCCCTGCGGCGGATTTGTTGGCAACAGGGGTGATATTCACCTGCTCAAAGGTGACAAAGCGCACTTGCTTCAGGGTTAAGGTGAACAGCAAAAAGCTGTCCTCATTGCTTTGTGAGGTGGCGAAACTTTCCAGTGCCATGTTATCGAGCACCTGATAGCCCATATCGACGCTGATCAATTCCCGATTTTCAAAAATGCCCGTGAACGTATCGACAAACTGTTGCGCAATGCCGTTACCCGATTTGCTGCCTGTGACCGTGTGATAAATTCCCTGCGCCGTGTTTTCGACTTGCGTTTTCAAATCCAGGATCTGCTGCGCTTTGCTGTTCATGTCATTGATTTTTTGTCTGACCGCCTGTGTCCGATTGCCTACATAGCTATCAATAAAACCAATTTGCCGATTGAAAGACTCAAAGACGGTATTTTCACTCCGCAAACTTAAAAACGAATCGGAAATCACCCCGCCTATCGAAATTTGCACAGGGCTAAGGTTAATGTGATCGGCAATCACAACGCCCGTTTCCAGTGGAATATCGCTGACGGTAGCACTACGTTGCGTGGTTTTATCCGTCCAGACATAGGCAGTGAATCCCGCGATGCCGATTTTTTGCGTGGGCGTATTGGAGATGTGATTGGAAATGACTTGAGAGAGAAAACTCAAAATGCGCCTCCTCGTACCAGCTGGTCTTGGCTCAGCATAGGGATATTATTGTGAACCTCCCTGCCAATCTGTTGACCGATTGCCCTGTTGCTACCTGCCACATTCACATTAATGTTGTTGGTCTGTGAGGCCGAATTGCTGATCACTTTCTGGCTGTTTGTTGATATGTGATTGATCGTTTGACTGGCTTGTTGCAGCCTGTCATTGGCGAATTCCACGTTTTTGGTGGCTTTGTCGAGTTCTTTATCGGAATCGCTAAAAATACTTTTGATGGCATTCCACGTACTGCTAAATATTTTCTTCACACCATCCGCCACTTTTTTAAATTTGTCGCTGATGATGTTACCGATATCCCCAAAATTGCCGGAAAAAAGCGCTTTAACGATTTCAAGCGGTGCGGTGAATATCGTTTCCAGAATCTCGCCCACCGATTGTAAACTAGCGGTCATCTCCTCAGTAGTCTCAGTAGTACCGCTCGTGAAAATCCCTTTAATCCAATCCCACGCAGCGACAAACGGCGCTTTAATATCTTCCCACATCTGGGTGAAAAATTGCGTGACCGCGTCACAGGCATCGTTAAAGGTTTTCTCACACCAATTGCCAATTGCGGTGAATTTGTCACTGAACCAGTTAACCAGTGGTGAAAATATCGCTTTTAAATCCGTCCAAAACTGCACAAACGCCTGTTTTAGGATGGCAATCACCGTGTCCCAATCATCACTGAAAAACGCTGTCAGGAAATTGGATAAATCGGTGAAGTCTTTGATGATTTGATCCCACATGGCAGAAAAATAACCGATGACCGTATCAATCATTTTTCGCACATCATCGGGAAATATTCCCCAACCTTCCAAGAATTCGCCAATCACGCTTTTTCCGCCGTTCAACCAGACGTACAGGTCTTCAAAGGCGGCGATAATCGCTATTATCGCGACGGTAACGACAAAGAGAACAGGATTAGCAAGAATCGCGGCGCCAATCGCCTTTATCCCTGCCGTGATAAGCGGAAATACTTTCACCAGCGCCAACGCTGCCGGAACCAGCAGCCAAAAGCCGTCAGTGGTTTTGTTGAGAAAAGTGATTAATTTGGCAAATGCCCCCACGACGCGGGCGATAAAACCAATCACAGGCTGCAACCCTTTCAACACAAAATTGAAAATCGGCGCAAGCGTGGCAAACACTTTTTCTGAAATCTGTTGCAGTTGCAGTAAGACACTGGCGAACGTGCGCCGAAAATTTCAGACTGCTCTAAATCGTCTTGGGTTAATGCACGACCTTCCGCGACTTTTTTCTCAAGTGCTGCCCACTCTTGACGGGTTTTGCCGATGGCATCAACCATCTCATAGGAAAGCCCAACCTGCTCGGCAAGCGCCGTTCTTGCGCCTTTATCCTGTATGTTATTTATGGCGGTGCCCGTTTCACGCAACAAGACGTTGGCATCTGTAATGGTCAACAAATTCTGTAGAAGATCTAAGCGGCATTTTTAGTTCATGATATTTTTGATGTGGCGTTAAATAACCAATCGTTGAATGGCGTCGATAATAATTGTAAAACTGAATATAATTTTCAACTTCACAGACAACAGATTGATGATTCATAAACGATAAACGATAAACGGTTAAGTCTTTCTGTCTTTAAACTCCTAAAAAATCTTTCCATCACGGCATTATCGAGGCAATTACCTCGCCGACTCATGCTTTGAGTTATTTTCCGTTCAAAGAGGTGCGCCCTAAACTCCTCCGATGAATATTGGCAACCTTGATCTGAATGGAACATCAAACTTGTCGTATCCGGTAATTGCCGTTCAATTGCGTTATCTAAGGCTTCTTTCACTAATTTCGAATCCGGTTTTGTTGATAAGGCATAACCAATAATTTCTTTGGTGGCTAAATCCAACACACAGGCTAAATAGCTCCACCCATAGTGATGTCTAATATACGTGATATCCCCGACATAATAGTGATTATGCTGTTCAGGGGAAAATTGTCGTTTAAGCAAATTAGGGGCATATCGATGTTCGTTACCCGATGAGTGATAGTAGTGCTTTTTCGTTGGTCTAATTGCAACTAATTGATTTAATTTCATGATGTTCGATATTTTATAAGTGCCAATTTGGTGCCCTAAACCCTTTAACTCGGCTTGAATACGTCTTTTGCCATAAATTTGACCCGATGTATAAAAAATACGTTTGATTTCGCCACACAGTCTTTCATTTTCAACTGTCGGTATTTTCGTTTCATAATAAAAACTACTGCTGCTTACTTCAAAAAGATGGCATAACTCAGTGACCGTAAAATTGGGGTACATGATTTTCAGTTGCTTCACGATTTTGAGTTTTGATTGTCGAGGATGAAGTAAGCCGCGGCTTTTTTTAATATGTCATTATCCCTCTGAGCACGCTTAAGTTGAACTTCTAATTCTTGTATGCGCTGTTGCTCGGGTGTTAACGCTTTTGATTTTACAGGCGTATTCCCATTTAACTCGGCAAGATATTGTTGCTTCCATCGTGATACGGCAGATTTACCCGCACCGGATATTTTTTCAACTTGGATATTGCTATATCCACCTTCAACCATGAGTTTTGCATATTCCAGTTTTTGCTTTCCGCTAAAGGTTACTTTTACTTTTCGGGTCATATTTATACCTATAAGATTTTGCTTAATTATAAGCTATAAATCTCTACAGTTTTATTAGACCACTACATTTGTCGATAGCGAGATGAAAAATTACCAGAGTGATATTCTTTACTCAGTCAGTACCACGAAGGGAAGTGGCTATATCTATGTTTTAATTGAGCACCAATCCACCCCTGATAAGCTCATGGCTTGGCGATTGATGCGTTATAGTATGTCGGCAATGCATAAGCATCTAGAGGCCGGACATAAGCAATTACCATTGGTATTCCCAATACTCTTTTATTGTGGTGAACAAAGTCCTCACCCCTATAGCACGAATTGGTTGGACTGTTTTCATGATAGAAAACTAGCAGAGCGTATTTATACCAATCCCTTTAAGTTAGCCGATGTCACCACACTTGAAGATGGTGAGATTATGCGACATAAGCGAATGGCTTTGTTAACGCTGATACAGAAGCACATTCGCCGAAGGGATATGACAGAGCTTTTTGATGAAATTGTGACACTGCTGTCGTATAATTATTATACGGATAATCAAGTTATCACCCTGTTTAATTATCTCATCCAAGAAGGTAACGCTCAAAAGCCAATGGAATTTATCACCGAGATAGCCAAACAATCAGAGAAACACGAAGGAGCACTTATGACTATTGCTCAACAAATTGAAGAGATCGGAATCCAGAAAGGTATGCAACAAGGTAAAGCAGAAGGCCGTCAAGAAGGTAAACTTGAAGCTCAACTTGAGATAGCAAAACAAATGCTAATAACAGGCATGGACAGGCAATCGGTGATGAAATTTACGGGTTTAACTGATACTGAAATGAGCAACCTGTTTAAAGATTAAACGATGACAGAACGAAAAAAGTTAAGCCTCAATCGCCCAAGAAAGGCTTCACAGGAAGAACAGACCTCAAGTACCGCTGTTTACGGTAAAAAGGTCTGGGTCAATGCTACGCCCAAAAAACAGGCAAAAAAGCCTCATCCTCCCAAAGTAGCAAAACAGCAACCCAAAAAGGTGGTTGAAAAACCTAAACAGGCAGTGAAGGTTAAAATTCCAAAACCACTGACACCGCCTAAAAAGCGATTGCCGTTAGAAGAAGCCATCTCACAGATAACCACATTTTGGCCTAATCTTTTTCCCGATGACAAGTTGCGCCCAATGAAAATTGGTATACAGCAAGATATGTGGCAAGAAGTGAAGGAAAAAAACTTACCAATAGCCAGAAGGCGTTTAAGAGCCTGTTTAGGCAGTATTGGACATCACGCTAATTATCGCGCACTTTTCCAGTTAGGGGTTAGTCGTTATGACAAAGAAGGTCAGA
The DNA here is from genome assembly GCF_004768525.1 of Arsenophonus nasoniae. Taxonomy (NCBI): domain Bacteria; kingdom Pseudomonadati; phylum Pseudomonadota; class Gammaproteobacteria; order Enterobacterales; family Morganellaceae; genus Arsenophonus; species Arsenophonus nasoniae. Next base: position 53,271 of record NZ_CP038618.1, on the reverse strand, counting down.
TAGCTGGAGAGGTCACCCAAGCGGATGTTGAGGATAATTTGCAACGTTTAGCACGGCGAAATAAGCAAAAATTCAAGTAATCAGGTCTACGCTAAAAAATCCAGTGCAGACCTATCCACTATCACCGCAAAAAATACATTGCCCCTAAACTGATGAGGTTAATCGCGACCGTCACCCCAATAATCATCCAAGCAGTTTGCCGTAGAGTGCTTTCATTTTCTCTTAAATGATTGCCAATATCGACTTCAATCGTTTTGAGTACATTTTCTTTAGCCTTGTTGAGATGATCTTGAAAGAGAGAAACCGATTCAAGCATCGATTTTGATAAGATGCTGAGAGAGGTTGAGTTTTGATAGTCAATCTTCATGTCAATCTCTTTGGCTTTTTCTTCGATAGCTGCCCTTGATTCACTAGTAATCGCCCGTAAGTTTTCCACCTGTTGATCGAGATCGGTAGGGAGTCCTTTTATAGCTAAATCAATACTATTTAACTGATTGGTTAATTCTTTAATGCTGATTTCAATTTGTTTTCGTTGTGCTTCACTAATTGATTCAGGTATTTTATCGAGTTCCGCTTTTACTTTGTCTGGCAAAACTGACGTTAATTGATTAACTAATTGCATTTGTTTGTTGAGATTGTTATTCAAGTCATCTATTTTCTTTTCAACCTCAATGTAATCTTCTAAAAACGCCTTAATTTTTGCATCCTTTAAATCATCAAAATTATCAAAATTATCTTTCATAACATTACCTTTTAAGCATTGACTAAATTTAAATTATGAAAAGCGACATCTAAATCAGCGTTAAATCCATTCATCAACATTTTTATTGCTCTTAGATTAGAAAGTTCGCTTCGCTCTTCACGGCTGGAAGCAGAACGTATTAACGATTTGAAATCACGGTTATCGTTGTAAACATCGTCATAGTTCAATTTGTTTTTAGAAAGCACGTCAAATAAATCTGTCTGATAAATGACAGACTGTTTATTGTTATAGGCGATTTTTGAGCAGTTTGAATTTTCAAAAATCAGGGGGTATTGTTTTTCTATTGATTTATCTTTGTTTGCCATATTAAATATAAATTTAACACTATCAATCTCGACACCGAGATCAATTAATGATTCAACCGTTGAAATTGAATCAAGTTGCTGTTTTTTGGCTGGTAGGACTGGGATTAGATAATAATCTATCAGATCGTGACTTCCTTTATAATCATTCATTTTGACAAAAAATGTTTCAATATTTGACGCTCCAATGTCAATAATTGATACATCGGTTTCATCTATTTTCTTCATTATTTCATCAAATTCTTTTGCGGACATTTTTTCATCACTTGTGCCGTCATTATTAATTGTTTCGACTCTAACAATTTCAGCGTTTTCTAATCTTGGTAGTAACATCGTTTGGCAAATGGTGGATTTACCGACATTCCCGCTATTATTCATAATGGCTAATTTTAAGAACATTTTAATCCTCTTTTAAAAATTATTTATCTTTGCGCTTATCCAAGCACTAGCTTGAGCAAAATTAGAAAATTTTTGCTTTTCCAGTTCGTCTAATGATATGTTATGTTTTATTGCTCTTAATGCCAGATTTTCATTATAACAAATAGAGCGATAACTCATAAAGGTATTTTTATTAATGCCTAATGCATTTAACTCTTCATCAATGGTTAGTTTTTTTGTTTTTTCTGTGATTTTTTCCTTTCTTATTTGTGATTGACTAATATCATTTTTATTCGTTTTAAGAGTGTTTTTCCTGTTTTCAGATAACCGTTTTACGGCTCCAAAAACTGATTTGTAATTTAATGTTATATTAATTTCTTTATCGTTATTAAGGGTATTAATCAGAACTGATAAAGGAGAATAAAGCATAGCTTCTGTCAAACTATCATAGATATACCTCACTAAACCTGTTATTGCACCTTTCTTGGTAAGATCTACACCATCCTGACTGATAAAAGATAAGATATCTTTTTTTAATTTATTGTAAAAATCATCCATAGCTTGCCTTTTTTGTTTAATGGAGATTAAATAATACTATATAAGATTAACAAAGAATAATAAAGAAAATATCATTATTTTTTCTCATAAAAAAGAATAATAAAGATTATTAGCTATTAATAGCGATTATTAAATCTTGAATGAAGATTAAAAGAGATTGCATAAAGTATAAATATATTTTTAAAAAAGAGGGCGATTGTACACAAACATTAAAATGTTTGCTACAATCGACGTGCTAAGGGGTAAACCCCTTAAACCCCATACATTTTAACTATCGTAAAAATGGAGGCTCTACGAGCCTATGAAAAAAGATAACAAAAATATTCATATTACATTCAGACTGACAGAATCAGAGTATGCGCCGTTCAAAGAGGTCATCGATACACTCGGTTTATCAAAGTCGGAGTTTTTCCGATTATTGTTAACCAAGCAGTTAGATCCCGATATTCACAATAAAATTAATTCAGAAAAATATGACCGTCTGCTTTTTTACTTTAATAAAACCAGCAATAACATTAATCAGATTGCGAAGCAGATTAATACTGTTTATCAAGACGGGATGATAACGGAGCAACGTTTAATTCGATGGCTAACTACTCTTAATACCATTAGCGATAATCTTTTATCAGGTATTGAACATGATAAGTAGAATTGATGGCGGAAATAAAGGCATTGTTGATTATCTGGTTAATGGTATCAAGCAAGGGCGCGCTTTAAACCGTGATGAACTGGATAACCGATTAATTTTAGAGGGTAACATTGAACACCTTAATCATGTTATTCATTCAATTACTGATAAAGGACAGGAGCGGTATATTCACATATCGCTTTCTTTTTATGAGTCTTCTATTTCTTCTGAGATACTTCAAAAAGTTACTCAAGAGTATAAAAATCTGCTGATGAATGCGTATCATTCTGACGAGTATTGTTTTTATGCGGAGGCACATATTCCTAAAGTAAAATATATTAATGATGAAAAAACAGGGAAATTGATTGAAAGAAAGCCGCATATTCATATTATCATTCCTGAAAAAAATCTAGTAACAGGAAACGTTTTAAACCCAAGAGGGAAAGGGGAACTTTATATCGATCAACTGGATGCAATCCAAGAACATATTAATCTTAAATACCATTTAGTGAGTCCAAAAGATGGTATTAGAATAAGTGACGCTAACCATGCTAATGTTCTTTCACGAATGAAAGGCGATTTATTCCATGAAAAGCAAGCGGAATTCAAAAAAACGCTTTTTGAATCGTTGGATAACGACAAGATTTTTACGCAATCAGCGTTTAAGTCTCATTTAAAAAAAATGGGTGAAATAAAAATTTATAATAAAGGAATGACTAATCAATATATCGGTATTAAGTTACCGGAAGAACAAAAATTCATTCGTTTAAAGAGTCCTTTGTTTTCAAAACAGTTTATTGAAAACCGAACAATACCTATTCGTAAACCCGCTACTAAACAGATTGAAAACAGGCTAGCAACATGGATTGAGAAAACCAGTCATGAAATCAAACATATTCATTCCGCAGGTCAAAAGTTAAGGCAACAATATGCGGTGTTACATGAAAATGAAAAGCAAGACAAACTTAATGAAATAAGGAAGCAATATAATGAAAATACCAGCTTGATAATTCAGAAGGAGATAGATTCCAAAAGAATGACATTGAACGATCTTTATCAGGAAGAGATCCCCAGCGAAGTATTGAGAAGCCTTTCTCACGATATTCAACCCGATCCTCAGCAGAAAAGCGATTGCCATCTTTGCAGACACGCAACATGGTTTACCAGCTACAGGGATTTGCAGGACGAGAAACCCACCAATCTCAATCTGTATTGCCATCACTTTCAGGTGATTATGTGGCAGCAACACGACAAGAAAGACAACATTTTAGTCGGTCAGTGCGATGGTCATCGGATGCTCGAGGAATAAATGACGTTATCAGTCAATCGCTGTATCAGGTGAAAAATCAACCCAATGCAAATGATGTGATGATCATGCGTGAAATCCGAAACAAGATTGATCCGCATCGGTTTTTATCGTTTTGTGCTGTCAAATACAATATCGATCCACATGATCACCGTGTGACGTTTGCCAAAGATAACAGCCCACGATTTAACGTTGGAAATCGGAACTTAAATGCCAGCGATTTTTTAACGAAACACTTAAATCTTGATTGGCAGTCGGCTAAAGCGGATTTGATTACTGTCAATGATGCACAAGTAAAAAACAGGTCTTTTCTTTCCGTATTGAAACATGAGCCGTTAACGACTGAACAAAACAAGGAGAGACTATCATCAAAGAAAGATTGTCAATCTGCGTTAAATGCCCTCTATTCTGAAAATCGGCGGCAGTTATTTGATGATTATCGTCAGGCGATGAAGGGGCTTAAATCGATTAGGGATGAAAGAAAACGCGAAGTTGAGCGTGGTTTTATCTTATTTTCGCAATTACAAACGCGTGATGCATTAAATCGGGTGATTCGTGAAAAAAGACAGTTAATTAATGGCATCCATAACCATTGGCAGCCTAAAGAAGATAACTTATCCAAAATAAATGCGATTTTAAAAGGAAACATTAACATGAACAAAAATATGATACTCAATGATGATAGTGATTTTACGTTTGAAAAATCGGTTGCCCGTAAACAACAGGCACTTCAATTTGAGGAAGATTTTAATAAAGGACTAAAACTGGCTGATTTGGTGGCAAGTAAGCAAGAAAAACAGGTTGATTATCTTGATAAAAAGACGCAGGAAGTGGTTTTTTCTGATAAAGGGTCACATATCGAGTTTTCAGGTAATAGCAGTAAAGCACAAGCAGCCATGGCGCTGGAATACGCCAAAAACAAGTTTGGTGGTAAATTACGATTAACAGGGAGTAAGCAGTTTAAACAGACCTGCGCGATTGCGGCTGCTGAAAAAAATCTCAATATTATTTTGTCACCGGATAAATATCATCAGATGATGTTAGCCCATATTGAAAAATTGCAGCAAAAAACGGTGCAAACGCCCCAACAAGCTACCGCAGTGCCTGAAATACAACAGTCGGCATTGCAACCTGAAACATCTCAAAAAAGTGTTGAACCAGAGAAAATACAAGCCGATACACAAAACCAGTCTTATAAAATCGATGATAAAGCCTTTAACCGCCTGATTATGATGGCAGCCCCTCAAAATGATGGCTTTGAGAATGTTATCCGCTTCAAGGTGGCATTTAAGCAAGATGACAAGATGGTTATGCAGCTTAAAGACCTGAAAGAAACGGATTTAAACCAGATGGGCATTGATACCAAAAACATAGATATGCGTAAGGTTGAGCCTGTTTATATTGATTTAGCCAGTCTCAAAAACAGCCAGATTGACTCACCGTTTCGCCACGCTGAAAAAGCGTTAGCATCATTAAATCAAAGCATGCGAAACCGTGCCATGCCAAAAGACGAACTGGAGGCTTTGAAAGCACAACGGGCAACACTGGAAGCCAATGTTGAAGAAGCAAAACAAAAACAGGTGATTGAACAGCCCAAACAGGAGCAGAAAAAACAGCAACGGCAAGAGCAAAATTCAGGTTTTAGCCTTTAAGTTTTTCTCAAAATAGGCAGCAAAAATAATACTGCCTGTTTTTGTTTCTTATCTCTTATCTCTTATCTCTTTTTCATTAAAAGCCAATAAACCACTCCTGCCACCAGAATAGAATTCAAAGAAGGTATGCCGAAGTTGAAGAATACACCGACAAGTGTACCAACAATACAGGCAATAATCGCAGACCAGCCAATGAGTGGAGTCTGTGAGTCATCCGGCAATAATCCTTTTTCTCTCGTTTCGTCTAAGATTTTGCGACTTGTTTTTAAAATGTAGTAATCAACTAGCATTACCCCTGCTATTGGTGGAAAAAAGACCCCTGACGCCAATAAAAATGCGGTTAAATGTTCCAAGATGCCAGCAGCCGATAAAAAAGTACCCAACAAACCAAGAACGATAGTCATGGTGGCATAACTAAATTTTCTTTTTGTAACGGATCCTAGGAATCCTAACATGTGAAGGGAAGATGAATAAAGATTTGTATCATTAACCTTAATTGCGGACAGAATAATTGTGATTAGTCCAATGATACCTGCACTATGTAACATTATTTCAACAACATTATCAGTGCCTAATGCATGTGCAACCAATATAGCAACACCGTTGATTAAAAACTCACCGACAAGAATAGAGCTAAATATCATCCAGAATACATGCTTGCCACTTTTGCAATATCGACTAATATCTGGGGTAATTAACGCACCTATAATGTATAGTCCAGCCACCATAGTAGATGCTTCACCAAGGGACAAAGGTTCGCCATTTGGTTTTGATAAATCAAAATTATTTTGAGTTAGAACAACCTCTTTTAAGCTTATAAAAAATATTACTGTTAAAAACAAAGGTACCGTTATTTTTGCGGTAATACTTAATCCTTTGAATCCAAAAGCCACGAGAAAAGTGAAGACTAAACCTGTGATTATAATAATAAAGAATGAATTACCGTTAGGCAAAATTGTATTAATAGCACCTTGCGAAATAAGTGAAATATTAATACCAAACCAACATAACGAACTTATGGAAATAATAATACCTATAAACATAGAGCTTATTTTTCCAAAACCACACATTTTTGATAAAATACTGGTTGACAGACTTTCTTTCATACCAGCGAAACCTAAACCAAAGCTAACGAATAATAAAACCAAACTACCAATCGTTGTAGCTATCATTGCTTCAATAAAGGTCATCCTATGTCCTAAAGTGGCTCCCAACATAAATTGAGCTAACGAAGTAGACAATCCCATACGAACAATAGCGACATTAAACAGGCTGGCTTTTTCCTCTTTTGGCAAACGATCAAAAGCATAAGCATCTCGTGCATTATTTATCATGCTGCTTTCCTTCCATAATTATCAGATTAAATTTACTATTAAATAGTCTGATTAACTCCTTTAAAAAGAAGGTTAATATCATGAAAAAAAGTAAAGATGAAATAAAATCATATGTGTCATCACCACAATCATTAATATCATTTATAAAAAACAGTTCAGACCACTGGCTTATAAAAGATTTGGATGCTAAATATATATTTGTGAATAGCTCTGCGTTTAATTTTTTCCGGTTTCCTAAGAAATTCAATCCTGAAGGTAAGTCAGATAGAGAAGTTCCCACCGAAATATGTGAAGAACTTTGGCCTGAATTCTTAAAAAACGACAAAAAGGCAATTGAGGAAAATACAAAAATAATATCTATAGCAATCCATCATTATGGGAAGGGTAACCGCGGTGAACTTGTCCCTCATTTAGCTGAACAAATACCACTTTATGATAAAAAAAATAAAATAATTGGTCTGGTTGGACACGGGCGAAGGCTTGATTTACCTAATTTATTATATTACATAAATAGGCTTAATAGAAAAACGATTCAATTTGATGCGCCTAATAACACCTTCACCAAAAAGAGAACTAGAAGTTATTTTCTGGGCACAACAACGGCTAACTGCTAAAGGAAATTGCTAAAGACTAGATGGTTTTCTTCCTTCAACGATAGATTCACACATAAAGTATCTATAGAAAAGCTGATGTTAATAGCAATGCTCAACTTATTGAATACTGTAAACATAAAGGTCTTGATGCATATATTCCTGCTAACTTTATTCGTAAAGGCGTACAACTTATAGCGTAGTTTTATATTTTTAAAAATAGTTAATTTTAAGTTTTTATATTTTAATTTATAAATATTTCTTTCAACCTTTTTTATTTTCTAAATTTTTCATGGAAATTATACTTATTTAGTTACCCCAATATTAGGGGGTTTTTTATTTAGTTTATTTTTTATACTTAAGTTAAATTAAAGATGTTCAGATGATAATTAAATATTAAGTTCCAACACCAGGGAAATATTTAAGTATTGTATTTTAATACCTTCATATTTCTATTTTAAATATAAATATTTATTATTATAAATAGAGGAGAATCATATGTGGGTATTAATTCTTACTATGTTTTCAACTCCCTACTCAACAAATAATTTTGCTAGTATTCATTCTCAAGAATTTAAAACGGAACAGGCGTGTCAGTTTGCAGTAAAGGAATTTAAAAATAATCTAGAGAATGACGATTTAAAATATCTTGATGGAAGTGCCTTTTGCATTAAAGATGATATAAGTACAAATAAATAATCGGTTGTTATATTTAATTTTAATAGATATTGTCAGTCTCCTCCTGATTTTTTTAACTTTCGATATCTAATTTATAGGTACAGTTTTATTCCTGTACCTATATTTTTTTATAATAAATTTTAGTTTTTATTAAAAATTCCTCTAGCTCATTCCCCATCATCGAGTAATTTGGAGTGCTGTGGGTGGCTTGCCATTGCCTGACCATGTTTGGATATCACCGTTTTCGTCTAAAATTCATATTTTGGCTTTCTGGCATTAATACTACTTTTTTTCTTTGTTTTAATTTTGCCCGTGGTGACAGGGTTTAAGAGTGAATCAAGACTAAAGCCACTATCTTCAATGAGTTTAATTAAGTCAAGGCGTTGCTTTTCTTTTTCCTCTGCTTCTTTTTTTGCTTGCTCAAAGAGTTCTCTGTTTTCTTCAATAACCGCTTCCAGCTCGATGGTTAGGAAATTGAATCGCTTTTAAAGTGAGTAGCAAAAGCCATCCCTTATTGCAAAAAGGAGATGGGGATCGATTTATTGTGTTTAGTGCCAGTTAACATTTCCTCAGAGAGTGTAATTTCTAACCTGATTTCCTTATTTTAGACACATTGATCCTGCGTTTAGCTGCGTAACCATCGCTTTTCTCCAGGTTATGCAGTCTTTCTGACAACAATTCCGTTGCTTTTTTTACCCATTTGCGCCCCGGTGAAAAGCAGCCTGTCGCCACACAGAATACATTTGTACGGATCGGTACGCAGAAATCCTTTCATCAGCACAGAAAAACCTGGGTTCTCCGGTTTTACGTGCCGTCATCTCAAGTGCCTTATACACTTTCGGCAATAGTTTTCCCCGTTTACGATTCGACAAAAAACCAGAGTAACGCACCATTTTAAAATACCTGGCCGGAATATGGCTTATATAGCGTCTAATCATCTCTTCCTGCGGCAGAGTCTGCTGCCGATGCTGGCCAGTTCGGTGGTCATGGTAGTGATGAACAACGGCACCCTCGGTAATGCCGCAGTTTTGACGCAGATACCGGTGGGCGTTTAAGGTAGCGACCGAGGTACTTAACACTATGCCATGCCCCTTTCGTTTTTTTTAGCAAAGTGCACTTTCCAATAACGTCCGTACTGCGCCCTCAAGTAACGCCGCCAATGTTTTTTGTCACGGATATGGCCAAGACCGGGAAGAAGGCCAGGGTTAATTAAATCATAACTGTGACGCAGTAGTCGGATAACAGCCCCTCGCCAGATTTCTTCGACATCCTTTTTTTGAAAAACAGGTTTCGCCATACACTATGTTTACTATCCAAACCCCCTCGAGTGACGGAAACATGAACATGCGGATGTTGATTGAGTTGCCGGCCATAAGTATGCAAGGCACAGAAAATACCAATTTCGATACCCTGTTTGCGAGCCAACTGCAGCATAGCTCGAGTGGCTGCCCGAAACAGAGCATTAAGTAGCGGCCAGTTATTGTTAAAAAAAGGCCAAAGGAGATGTGGCATGGTGAAAGTAATGTGTTGCCAGTCGCAGTCGGGTAAAATATGAACCTGCTGTGCTAACCACTGCTCGGTGGCTTTAAAGCCACATGAACTGCAGGCTTTTGACTTACAGCTTTGGCAGAAAAACGGCTGTGAGAACAATCAGACGAAGCGCAACAATAGCGCCGGACACCCATGGCACAAGTGCCGCAGGCAAGCATGCGCTCCACAGATAAACTCGTCCACGAACTAACGCTATCGCCGTATTTTTTTCGAATTTATTCCAACCGTCATCAATGGTGAAAAGTGGTTTAGCAGGACGAGGGATATACATCTGTTTCCGTTACCTTATGGGCATCATCTTGCCAAAGAAACAGAAATTGTCAGATTCGTCAGCCCAGTTATCGGTGTGTTTATCCCAGGGTTCAAAGGAAACAGGGATTATTCCCAGCTCCGTATAGGTGATGAATTCATCGGCAGGCAGACTTTCAGTTATTCCCCCTCAGTGTAGTCGTATCCAGCGTCATCGGCTTGGTCTTGGCGTTGTTCAAAACTCCTGATAATCGTGACTAGCGGCGGGTAATACTGCGTGTCGAGAAAAAATTGGGGGCCGAGTCGGACGCAGTGGCGTATGGCTTCTTTTAGGGTGTCATAAAAAAATTCAGGCGGTCTGTCATCATCATTTTCGGGTGGGAGAGAGATCATAAAACGTTTCAGATAAACAGGCGTTGTGGCACGTGAAGTGACGGGCAGCCTGCCTGATTTAACCGGTTTACGCTTTCTGGGAGATTTATTGCGAGCCATCGAGATGAATCCCTGAAAAAAATTAACCTACTGCAGAGTATAAAACAGTACTCAACTCATTAACATCCCCGAAGCAGCACCGCTGCGCCGCTCACGCGTAGCGTGCTACGTTCAAAAACCGTACTCCCTAAGTAAAAAAAACTCACGGGAGGCACCATCAGGCATAAAATAGTGTACATCCAAAGAGGGGGTTAAACCTCCTTTTCTACAGTTATTGCCAGAACTCCGAGGCGCGCCGATGGCGCTTTTTAAAAAATCAACGGCCTGACGCTCGGGTTCATGGTTAGGAATCTCAATCAATACAGTAAGGTATTAATGGAGGTGTTTTGAACTCAATATTTCTATTAAATTCTGACAGTTTTCTCGTTGATTAACCATGAGAACAGTAATTCGGTTAAATTATCATCTAAAAGCCTAATAATAGGCACACTGCTCCTAGGCTGCGGTTTGTAACCATCGTTTTGACCATTTTATCCCGCCTTTCTGACAGCTGTTATCCGACTACTGCGTCACAGTTATGATTTAATTAACCCTGGCCTTCTTCCCGGTCTTGGCCATATCCGTGACAAAAACATTGGCGGCGTTACTTGAGGGCGCAGTACGGACGTTATTGGAAAGTGCACTTTGCTAAAAAAACGAAAGGGGCATGGCATAGTGTTAAGTACCTCGGTCGCTACCTTAAACGCCCACCGGTATCTGCGTCAAAACTGCGGCATTACCGAGGGGGTGCCGTTGTTCATCACTACCATGACCACCGAACTGGCCAGCATCGGCAGCAGACTCTGCCGCAGGAAGAGATGATTAGACGCTATATAAGCCATATTCCGGCCAGGCATTTTAAAATGGTGCGTTACTCTGGTTTTGTCGAATCGTAAACGAGGAAAACTATTGCCGAAAGTGTATAAGGCACTTGAGATGACGGCACGTAAAACCGGAGAACCCAGGTTTTCTGTGCTGATGAAAGGATTTCTGCGTACCGATCCGTACAAATGTATTCTGTGTGGCGACAGGCTGCTTTTCACCGGGGCGCAAATGGGTAAAAAAGCAACGGAATTGTTGTCAGAAAGACTGCATAACCTGGAGAAAAGCGATGGTTACGCAGCTAAACGCAGGATCAATGTGTCTAAAATAAGGAAATCAGGTTAGAAATTACACTCTCTAAGGAAATGTTAACTGGCACTAAACACAATAAATCGATCCCCATCTCCTTTTTGCAATAAGGGATGGCTTTTGCTACTCACTTTAAAAGCGATTCAATTTCCTAACCATCAAGTTTTTTTCCACCTAAAATCACCGAAAAGGCCAGTATTGGCCTAGGATGAAAGGCATTGTGCAACTGCATAAAAAACGACACATTTGGTGCACAGGCGCGGCAGGGCTACTACTGCAATTTTTGGGGTAAAATCGGATTTTTTCTATCTAAAAACACCAAAAAATTGATTACAGGGAATTTTAGAGAAATCGGTGAATTTTTTGATATTGCAGTTCATCTCTGGTTCATAAATCAATTTTAAGCGTCCTGTAACGCTCTGTACGGCGTTTTCGTGATTTAACTCATCAAAACGTATTGCCAATAATTTTGCGGGGCTTGGAATTGCTTATAGTGGTTTTTTGATGCCGTTAGGCATGGAAGGCGATACTCAATAGTGACAGAGAATGACAATAGTCAAATCGCCGAAGCCCGCGAAGCGGTGAGAGATTGATATATTGCACGTAACCCATGCGCAGCATTCCTGCAAAGCTAATTGGCACGATATGACAGCGATGATGATGTTAATTGTCGAAGATGAGGTGTTGATAATCATTCTCAATTTTGATACTGTATGTTATCTTATTACATAAATAATTTTGTTTATTGCCGCTTCTAGCCAACGCCAGCATGTTGGCTATATTTTTACTTGAATTTTTAATTGACCGCTTCTTTCAAAGTTTTACCCGCTTTAAAACTCGGTACGTTTGCAGAAGCAATTTGAATAATCTCGCCTGTTTGCAGATTGCGTCCTTCCCTTGCAGCGCGTTGCTTAACTTGAAAGCTGCCAAAACCAACGAGTTGTACTTCATCTCCCGCCTTTAGCGCTTCTGTCACGGTTTCAATCAATGCGTTCAGTGCTTTCTTTGCATCTTTTTTTGTTAGGTCAGCTTTTTCAGCGATTTGATTAATGAGTTCTGTTTTGTTCATGGTATGCCTGAATTAATGGATAAGTTAATCCTAGTGATGCTAGCTGTAGCAACTGAATAGTGCAATGTTTGAGGTTAGTTAACCCAAAAAATCTTTTTAATTAAAACTCCTACGCTCGCCGCAAGTCTGTGACCGAGCGTAGCGAGTGAGCAGACGAGGAAGCGGAATATCACTATTAGCAAAAAAGAAATACGGTGACTCAGTAGTAACATGTTTTTGGGTTTATTGTTTTTGTTGGAAGAAAAGTTATCCACAGGGGGGAAGTCGATTAAAAAAGATTATATTTTTTTGATTATAAAAGATTAGCTGGCTTTTTTTGGTTGGCTGTTATTTTATTTTTTCTTTTATTTTCAATGACTTAATTAACCACTTGTTGGTTTTTTTTATTTTTAAAATCAATAGCTTATCAAATTACTCGGTTGAACTATTACCTTCCTATTTACTTCATTGAATGAATATAAGTTGTTGTATTTATTATCTTTATAATTTATTGAATGACTTTTTATTACAGCTATTCTGTACTTTTTTTCTTAATATGCCGTGTTTGCGTTACCGCTATGCCGTGTTTTCGTTACCGCTATGCCGTGTTTGCGTTACCGCTATGCCGTGTTTGCGTTACCGCTATGCCGTGTTTGCGTTACCGCTATGCCGTGTTTGCGTTATATTTGTTGTATTTGTTTATTATGTTATAATTGATGTGATTATTAAAGTTTTAGAGGAGCGTTGATGGAAAAGCCAATGGGTGCTAAGACACCTCTTTTAGAACAGCTTAAATCTGATATTTTTGAGATGCGACAAAAGGGGTATTCATACAGACAAATAGCAGATTGGCTCAAGAAGAAAGGGATTACCGTTACTCCGATGACGGTAAATAGGTTTGTATTAAAGAACAAATGATTTTAGCCCCTGCTTGGGAAAGGCCAGGGGCTAGTAGCTAAAAACCATCAGAGGGTTTTATGTCAGCATTTATAATGATAGCTATTTGTATCGTGTTTTGTAAAGGCATTCTTTGTTTGTCCTCTATGCTACTAACTAATGCATTTTACATTTTTCTTCACTTCCTTTTTCTAGTACTAGGAGAAATTGCGTGATGAAAAACATACTAGATCGATTCAATGCATTAGCTGAAAAACATAAAAAAACAACCCAAAATAGTGAAGAAAAAATAGATTATAAGGAGTTAACTCCAACAAGTGAATCAACAGAAAAATTATTAGGGGAGCATACATATTTGCCTGTTAGTAAAAAATACAAATCCCCGTCCCCAACGTTATTTTGCGAAGTGCCCTTTTGGAGTGGTAGAAAGGGGAAGGAAGTTCCAAAAAATGTTATTAAGGCTACATTCAACGGTTATACCGTTAAATATACAGGGGAACAACTAGATCAAGCTGATTTGGATGTTTGGCTTGAGTGTATAAGTCGCTGTAAAGATACTCCACTGGGACATATCGTTCGATTTTCATCATATGAATTCCTGAAGGGAATAAAGCGGAGCACAGGGAAATCAGTATGATTGGCTATATGATAGCTTAAACCGAATGCAATCCAGTAGTATTTACTTATCTGACGGAAAATATACGTATATTGGAAGTTTAATCAATGAAATATATCGTGAGGAAGAAACAGGTAAAAATTGTATATCTCTAAATCCTAAAATTATCTCTTGTTTTGGGGATTCAAGTTGGACTGGAATTACTAAAGATTTGAGATTAAAGCTTAAAGCTAAACCTCTCACTCAATGGCTCTATAGTTTTTTCAGCAGCCATGTTAAACCCTTACCTATAAAAATTGAAACTTTGAAGAAACTTTGTGGTAGTGAAATAGCTGAGTTAAGAATGTTTCGCTTTAAGATGAAAAAATCTCTTAAAGAACTATCTTCTGTTACTGGATGGTCTTGTGAAATTGATGAAAAAGATAAAGTAATTGTGAATAAAAAATAACACTCTATGTCAGTGCGTGAACACTGACATAGAGCTAATCCAAACCCTAAGAGAACTAGGAGTCGGACTATGCGAAATAGTACGCATATTGCACGCATAATGAAAGCGTGCGGCATATCAATCGAGCAGCTTTTGAGCTTTGCTCACACGTCAAAACATCTTACAACCCGTCAGAGCGAGTACCTTCGTAATATTGGGGGTGCAGCATGAACTCCGAGATGATTAAATTCTTTTTGAGTAGCGCTGTTCCTTCTGGTTTTGTTGATAGTGAAGGGGAAATTAAGGCCAACGCTAAAATGGTAGATTTTCTTGGTTTGAATAAAGATGCGCCTGAAATGGTGACTTTATTAGAGAAAATCCGCACTGAAAAATCGCCGTTTTTTGTCATTATTAAACTGGTTTCTGATTTCAAGAAAGCACCCAAAGTCTGGCACTTTCATTTTCTACCGCTTTTTTGTAGTGAAAATGGCTACCTCGGCACTTTCTTTCACGCTCACGAGTTCCTGTTTTTGTCGCCGCTGGATTATGTCGATGGCATGCAGCCTTATGCTGTGACCACAGAAAAACCTAACAAACTGTTTACTGCTAAAGAGTGGCAAGTATTGTTTTTCACGATGTACCGCTTAAGCAGCAAGGATATTGCTAAACGTTGCAAATTATCGTCAACATCCGCTTGGGTGACCTCTCCGACTATCTGACCGTCTTTGTCATAACGAAACGCCCCTAACTGAATAAGTGCGCGATAATCAGTATGATGACCAATACTCCCTAAACAGGCTCTCAAACGCCTTCTGGCTATTGGGAAACCCTTTTCTTTCACTTCTTGCCACATATCCTGCTGGATACCAAGTTTCATTAGGCACAACTTTCCATCGGGAAAAAGATAAGGCCAAAACGTGCTGATTTGTGAAATCGCTTCCTCTAATGGCAATCGCTTTTTGGGCGGTGTGGGCAGTTTTGGAATTTTAACCTTCACTTCCTGTTTAGGTTTAACAACCGATTTCTTGGGCTGCCGTTTTGCTCCTTTGGGAGGATGAGGCTTTTTTGCTTGTTTTTTGTGCGTAGCATTTACCCAGACCTTTTTACTGTAAACAGGGGTACTTGAAGTCTGTTCTTCTGGTGAAGCCTTTCTAGGGCGATTGAGGCTTAATTTCTTGCGTTCCGTCATCGTTTAATCTTTAAACAGGTTGCTCATTTCGGTATCAGTGAGCCCCGTTGATAATTTCACGATATCTCTTTCTACGCCTTTTTCAAGAAGTTGACGCGCTATCTTCATCGAAGCCTGTTTTTCGCCTTCAATTTTACCCTTCTGCATTCCCTCTTGAATGCCTTCTGCTTTACCTTGTTGTATACCTTTTTGAATTCCAATTTCTTCAATTTGTTGAGCAATCGTCATAAGTGCGCCTTCGTGTTTTTCTGATTGTCTGGCTATCTCGGTGATGAATTCCATTGGCTCTTGAGCGTTACCTTCCTGAATGAGATAGTTGAACATCGTGATGACTTGATTATCGGTATAATAATTATACGACAACAGCGTAACAATTTCATTCATAAGCTCCGTCATATCCCGTCTACGAATGTGCTTCTGTATCAACTCCAATAACGCTATTCGCTTGTGTTGCATAATCTCACCATCATCAAGCGTGGTAACATCAGCTAACTTAAACGGTTGCGTATAGATATGCTCTGCTAGTTTTCTGTCGTGAAAACAGTCTAACCAATTCGTACTATAGGGGTGAGGACTTTGTTCACCACAATAAAATAAAATGGGAAAACGAGCGGTAATTGCCTGTGTCCGGCTTCTAGGTGCTTCTGCATGGCAGCCATACTATAGCGCATGAGTCGCCATGCCATGAGCTTATCAGGGGTGGACTGGTGCTCAATCAAAACATAGATATATCCATTACCCTTTGAGGTTCTGACTGAATAGATAATATCACTTTGGTAATTTTTCATCTCCGCATCGATAAAAGAGCCAGATTCCACCTTAAGGGAATCCAAGTCACACAGGGCTTTAATCTCATCAGGAAGCCAGATATCAAAGAAGTCTTTTGCCGTCTCTTTCTCACTTAAAAACTGACGAAATACCGCATCGTGTGGGGTTGGTGTGAATTTTTTATTCATCTTGTAATATTCGCTTTTAACTTAGAAAAATATCAATGAAGAGAGTTTGAAGGACAAGGTAAAAAGACTTTACCTTCCATTATCTCTTTGCTCACTTCCTCAAAATCATCAACATCAATTACATAGATTGTTGATGAATTTTTTGGCACAAAATAAAAATTAACGGGAGATAGCGAAAGCTCATTAGAATTAATGTAACTCACCTCTCCGACTTCCAGAAATGTTGATAATCCCTTATCGATACAGTAATCAGCAGCTTCATCGTAAGTATCAAAAAATTGTGAAGAATGCTGATTCTTAACATCAAATACCAAAAACGGTTTAGCTACAAAAGCATTGTCTTTGCGTTTGATGTTTAATTTTTTCAAACTGCGTTTTTTACTCATCTGATATTTTCGTTGTTTACATAACAAATTGCATCATAACAAACGAATACACTATATTGAATGAGCAATCTTTTCATTACATGACATTAATCCTTCAATCGATCAAAACACCTCGTTAACCAACGGGGTGTTTTTTTGAAAACTTATACTTATTTTTTATTGAGAAATAAGTGCATGGATTTGCATAAAAGTGCATAAATTTGCACAAGTTTTTTTCCACCTAAAATCACCGAAAAGGCCAGTAATGACCTAGGCTGAGTGGCATTGTGTAACTGCATAAAAAACGACACTTTTAACGGGCAGGCGTGCGGGGCTACTACTGCAATTTTTGGGGTAAAATCGGATTTTTTCTATCTAAAAACACCCAAAAAATTGATTACAGGGAATTTTAGAGAAATCGGTGAATTTTTTTATATTGCAGTTCATCTCTGGTTCGTAAATCGATTTTAAGCTACCCGTATCGCTCTGTACGGCGTTTTCGTGATTTAACTCATCAAAACGTATTGCCAATAATTTTGCGTGGCTTAGAATCGCTTATAGTGACGTTTTAATGCCGTCAGGCATGGAAGGCGACGCTCAGTAGTAACAGAAAATGATAATAGCTTAATCGCCGAAGCCCGCGAAGCAGTGAGAGATTGATATATTGCACGTAACCCATGCGTAGCATCCCTGCAAAGCCTATTGGCACGATATAACCGCGATGATGATGTTAATTGTTGAAGATGAGGTATTGAAGCATAGTTGTTGATAATTATTATCAATTGTAATACTATATGTTATCTCATTACATAAATAGTTTTACTTATTGCTTCTAGCCAACACCCGCCTGTTGGCTTTTTTTTGGCAGAAGTTTTAATTAACGGCTTCTTTCAAAATTTTACCTGCCTTAAAACTCGGTACGTTTGAAGCAGCAATCTGTATAACCTTGCCTGTTTGTGGATTTCGTCCTTCCCTTGCTGCTCTTTGCTTAACCTGAAAGTTACCAAAGCCAACTAGCTGTACGTCACTGCCGGATTTCAAAGATTCTGTCACCGTTTCGATGAAAGCGTTCAGTGCCTTCTCTGAATCTTTTTTGGTTAAATCTGCTTTTTCAGCGATTTGATTAATGAGTTCTGTTTTGTTCATGTTTTGCCTGAATTAATAAATCCGTTAATCCTAGTGATGCTAGCTGGAGCAGCGCTATAGTGCAATGTTTCAGTGTTAATTAACTCAAAAAATCTTTTTAATTAAAACGTCTACGCTCGCCGCAAGTCTGTAACCGAGCGTAGCGAGTGAGCAGACGAGGAAGCGGAATATCACAATTGCAAAAAAGAAATACGGTCACTCAGTAGTAATATATTTTTAGTTTTAGGTTTTTTGTTAGAAAAAAAGTTATCCCCAGAAAAACCTCGCGCGCGCGTAGTTATATTTAGTTATGTATAAGTTAAAAGAGTTAAAGCCAGAAAAGTTAATTTAAGTATTTGATAATTAACAATTAAACTTTCATCTCGGTGTCTGAAAGTTGATGATTGGTGTCTAAAAGTCGATAGCTGGTGTCTAAAAGTCGAAAACCATCTAAAAAACAAACCTGTCAGGTGATAGCAACACTTGACAGGCTCTAACCAACAATCCTAAAGCTCTAGGAGAGAGGCTATGGTTGATTTTACAAACAAAAAGAGAAAAAACAACTTGAAGACATTACGACCTTATAAACATAAACACCTCGAATTTTTTATTGCTGATGATGTCGATATTTCGACATTTCGTGATGAAATGGCAAGTATGGAACATCCTTTTTTTGCCTTAAAAGGCGGGGATATGAAAGTTAGAGAATATAAAAACGGTAATGTTGTCGTTATAGTGAGGCCAGCAGCCGAAATTGGATTAGCAACGATCTTTGATAAAGATATATGGATTTATGCTATATCAAAATTGCAGGAAGCGATTAATAACAATCAGCCTATTAGTCGTACTGTAGCTTTTACTCCTTATGATTTTTTTGTTACGACTAATCGAGCTAAAAGTGGGCGTGCATATGAAGATTTGAAAAAGGCGCTATCTCGATTATCTGGCACAAGGATACAAACAAACATTATTTATTCTGACAATGATAAAAAAACTATTGATTTTGGATTAATAGACAAGTGGGAAATAGTCGAAAAACAAAAAGGTAAACTTGAAATTGGTATGGTAGAGGTGACTTTGCCAGATTGGTTGTATCAAGCTATTACTAAAACTAAAGTATTGCAGATTAATCCTGATTTTTTTCGAATACGGAAAGCTATAGATCGACGAATTTATGAGATTGCTCGTAAGCATTGCGGTAGTCAACACGAATTTACCATTTCACTTGATAAATTGTATTCCAAAATAGGCACTTCTTCTCTTTTAAAGGAGTTTAAAAGAAAATTAAAAGCCTTGCTTAGATCTAACGATCTTCCTGATTATGAAATATTTTTAGACATATCAACCGATAAAGTTACTTTCAAAAATCGCAATCAAAATACTCCGCAAGCTGAAGCCTCACGTAAACAAGAGAAAGGTAAACAAGAAATTTACAAGATAAAAAAATCATTATTAAATAAATAGTTGATCATATCATATGATGATATCACTATTTGAGTGTATTGTTTTTTGAGTTAAAGATGATATAAGTTTATTGTCTTTTTGTTTAATTATGATATCATTATTAAATAATGATATTATAAATAAGGTTGCTATGAAAGTTATCTCGTTTTTAAACCCCAAAGGTGGGACTGGAAAGACTACAGCAACGATTAATATTTCAACTTGTTTGTCAAGGCAGGGATTGAATGTTGCTGTTGTGGATACTGATCCTCAAAGAAGTTTGACTAATTGGAATAAATTACAAAAAGCAATTTTTGATTTATATACATCAGAAAGTGAGAAAGATGTTTATCAAGTAAGAAAAGAATTAAATGAATATGATTATGTTATTATTGATGGTGCAGGTTCTTTATCAGTGATTACCTCAGCTGCAGTAATGGTGAGTGATTTGGTAGTAATACCTGTGTCTCCTTCTCCATTAGATTTTAGCGCATCAGGTAGTGTTATAAATGTCTTGGAAGCTCAAGAATTCAGTCGTAAAGTTCCAGCATGTTTTCTTATATCTAGAATGGTTGCTAATGCAAATATGTTAGATGTTTTGAAATTAAGTATTAATAATACCAAGTATCCTAGATTGAGAACAGGTCTTACTAACCGACAATCTTATATTAAAACATTAATTAATGGGGAAACTATCTTTGATAGCAAAGATACCAAAGCTATTGGAGAAATAGAAGTTCTTACTCAAGAAATAATTAACATGATATGATAATATCATCATATTGTTATTTAGTGAGATTATCATGACGTTAAAAAAACAAAATAAAGAACAATCGGTTATGGAGTTTGGGGAACATACCGATTTAAACAAGATACTAGATAATAAAAAACAAAAAGATAAGAGAATTCAATTTATCATCGATGAAGATCTGCATACTGATTTCAAAATTCAATGTTTAAAAAACAGGGTTGATATGTCTACAGTCTTAAAAGGCTTAATAAAGAATTGGTTAAAGAAAAACGGAAAATTATAAAGAAAAAATTTTAAGTTAAACTGAATTAAAAATTAATAATCACTCTTCGTCAGTGAACCAACACTGACGAAGAGCTAATCCAAAACCTACCGAAGATAGGAGTCGGACTATGCGAAATAGTACGCATATTGCTCGCATAATGAAAGCGTGCGGCATATCAATCGAGCAGCTTTTGAGCTTTGCTCACACGTCAAAATACCTTACAACCCATCAGCGTCAGTACCTTCGTAGTATTGGAGGTGAGGTATGAAATATTTAACTTCAAACAACCAACCGAATTTATTTTTGAATGACAAAGAGATTAATTATGTCATCAACTCTTCTTTGGAGCGCGAAATTAATAAAATTGGCACGTTGAAATACTCCTATTCTGTCATGGATAAAAATAATCCGAACCGTTATTTTTGTTTGTCAAATTATCCCGAAGAATGGGTTGAAATTTACAAAGCAGAAAGCTACCAGTATGTTGACCCACTGATTAAAAAATCATTAAACCGGACTTTGCCGTTTTTTTGGGATGAAAATATTCTCATCAATTTGAAATTGACGTTAAAAAAGATAGTGAATGCCACAAAAAATTGTGATTGTTGTGGTGGTCATACTTTCATCTTTCATGACCTCAACCACTATTTGGCACGGTTAAATGTGATTTTCGATGACCAAAATTCTCCTGAACTGGAAAAACAAATTAAAGAAAAACTGCAAATGTTGCTGATGGTCACGCACAACAAACTGATTGACGCTTATACCGAACGCAGCAATGAGGGTAAAAAGGCGACGGTAATATTTAGCCCGAGGGAAAATGAAATCCTTTACTGGGTGAGTTTGGGAAAAACGTATCTTGAAATCGCGATGATATTAGGTATTAAAACAGGCACAGTTAAATTTCATATGAGCAACGTAGTGAAAAAACTGGGCGTATGCAACGCGAAACAAGCGATAAGAGTCAGTGCTGAACTCGGCCTTATCAAGAGACTTGGGGGTGGTGCATGAAACCTCAGATGATTCAATTTTCATTGAGCGCTAATGTTCCCTGTGGTTTTAGCAATAGCGAGGGAAAAATTCAGACTGATGCCAAAATGACAGATTTACTTTTTAAGTTAATCCGTACTCTTGAAATGAAAACATTGATAGAAAAAGTACAGATTGAAAGATCCCCATTTTCGTAATATGCCATTTGCCATCTGATTACAACAAAGCGCCCAAAGTTTGGCAATTCCATTTTTACCGATTTTTTGTAGTGAAAATAGCTATCTAGGCACTTTCTTCCTCGCCCATGAATTCCTGTTTTTGTCACCGATGGAATATGTGGAAGGTAGACAGCCTTATTCAGTTACTACGGAGAAACCTAACGAACGGTTTACTGCTAAAGAGTGGGAAGTTTTGTTTTTAGCGTTGCATCGCTTGAGTAGCAAGGAAATTGCTAGAAAGTTAGGTATTTTTCCTTCAACGGCTGAAACGTATTTGAAGGCTATCTACGGAAAAGTCAACGTCCATTCTGCTTGTCAGCTAAGAGCTTTTGGCAAATCGAAAGGCTTTGAGCGCTATATTCCATTAGATTTTATTGAGAAATCTAAATGTATATCAACTGTCTATTATTCAAAGGTTAGGGAGGTTTATGGTATTTAAAACTAATAATTTTTCATATTATTATTCCATATTTCCTGAACTAACGCCTTCTCAACTAAAAGTTTTTGTGCTGTACAGTAATGTCTATAAAATTGATCAAATAGCACTTGAGCTTGATATTAGCGTAAATACCGTTTGTGAATATTTAAAACGGATAAAAGAAAAGTATCAGGTTAACTCAATGGTTGAATTAAAGTTATTATTCAACAATAGAATACAGTCATATATCTTATATACGATTGAGAAAATATGGCGGTAAAATCAATAACTATCCGCATATTAAAGTATGTGGATAGCTTTGTATTTATTGGTTAATTGTTTTTAAAACTTCATCAGGTACTGTCGGTCTTCCATTAATTATACAAGTTGCTGTAAAAATGGCTTCTGCATATACAATATTATCAACAAGTATTTGCTGAAAAAAGTTAATCCTATTTTTCTTATCAGATTTCTGTGTAGAACAAGTCACATTAATTAAATCGCCTTTTTTTAAGCTTTTTTTGAATTTAATTGAATACTCTAAAAGTGTATGAATATGCCCTTTTTTAAATTCTTCTTCTAAATCTAATTTTGCACATTCTTTCATAAAAGCATGCCTACAC
The DNA here is from genome assembly GCF_004768525.1 of Arsenophonus nasoniae. Taxonomy (NCBI): domain Bacteria; kingdom Pseudomonadati; phylum Pseudomonadota; class Gammaproteobacteria; order Enterobacterales; family Morganellaceae; genus Arsenophonus; species Arsenophonus nasoniae. The sequence continues at coordinate 30,349 of NZ_CP038618.1, read as the reverse complement.
CATTCCATATAAAAAGGATAATATAGTCCATCTACAACACCTTGAAAATCCAAGTGTTCATCTTTTATTTGATATTCTTTAGTAAACATTATTTAATTCCTTAAAAAAATTCAAAAGCTCAAAACGCATTGGTAGAATAAAATTCTCAAAGTCTTCTTTTTTTATATCTTTTGATGTACAAGTATTTATACTTAAGCTAATGTTTTCACTTAAACCATAAATAAAACTTATTCCATGATAAATATTATTACTTTCTCGTAATGCTTTTATTTTATTCTTTGGATCTGTTTTTAAAACATCATCCCATATAACAGTACTTGTTTCTCCTTCTTTTATTTTGGTTAATTCGATACCCACTTTAATTAAAAGACTATCTTTATGTAATCCATCATAATAAAATTTCTTATCCCATCCAGCATAACCGTTACTTTGATGATCTGTTATTTGATTATCTATCAGAACGTAGCACGCTACGCGTGAGCGGCGCAGCGGTGCTGCTTCGGGGATGTTAATGAGTTGAGTACTGTTTTATACTCTGCAGTAGGTTAATTTTTTTCAGGGATTCATCTCGATGGCTCGCAATAAATCTCCCAGAAAGCGTAAACCGGTTAAATCAGGCAGGCTGCCCGTCACTTCACGTGCCACAGCGCCTGTTTATCCGAAACGTTTTATGATCTCTCTCCCACCCGAAAATGATGATGACAGACCGCCTGAATTTTTTTATGACACCCTAAAAGAAGCCATACGCCACTGCGTCCGACTCGGCCCCCAATTTTTTCTCGACACGCAGTATTACCCGCCGCTAGTCACGATTATCAGGGGTTTTAAACAACGCCAAGACCAAGCCGATGACGCTGGATACGACTACACTGAGGGGGTAATAACTGAAAGTCTGCCTGCCGATGAATTCATCACCTATACGGAGCTAGGAATAATCCCTGTTTCCTTTGAACCCTGGGATAAACACACCGATAACTGGGCTGACGAATCTGACAATTTCTGTTTCTTTGGCAAGATGCCCATAAGGTAATTGAGTCAGATGTATATCCCTCGTCCTGCTAAACTACTTTTCACCATTGATGACGGTTGGAATAAATTCCTCGAAAAATACGGCGATAGCGTTAGTTCGTGGACGAGTTTATCTGTGGAGCGCATGCTTGCCTGCGGCACTTGTGCCATGGGTGTCCGGCGCTATTGTTGCGCTTCGTCTGATTGTTCTCACAGCCGTTTTTTCTGCCAAAGCTGTAAGTCAAAAGCCTGCAGTTCATGTGACTTTAAAGCCACCGAGCAGTGGTTAGCACAGCAGGTTCATATTTTACCCGACTGCGACTGGCAACACATTACTTTCACCATGCCACATCTCCTTTGGCCTTTTTTTAACAATAACTGGCCGCTACTTAATGCTCTGTTTCGGGCAGCCACTCGAGCTATGCTGCAGTTGGCTCGCAAACAGGGTATCGAAATTGGTATTTTCTGTGCCTTGCATACTTATGGCCGGCAACTCAATCAACATCCGCATGTTCATGTTTCCGTCACTCGAGGGGGTTTGGATAGTAAACATAGTGTATGGCGAAAGCTGTTTTTCAAAAAAAAGGATGTCGAAGAAATCTGGCGAGGGGCTGTTATCCGACTACTGCGTCACAGTTATGATTTAATTAACCCTGGCCTTCTTCCCGGTCTTGGCCATATCCGTGACAAAAAACATTGGCGGCGTTACTTGAGGGCGCAGTACGGACGTTATTGGAAAGTGCACTTTGCTAAAAAAACGAAAGGGGCATGGCATAGTGTTAAGTACCTCGGTCGCTACCTTAAACGCCCACCGGTATCTGCGTCAAAACTGCGGCATTACCGAGGGGGTGCCGTTGTTCATCACTACCATGACCACCGAACTGGCCAGCATCGGCAGCAGACTCTGCCGCAGGAAGAGATGATTAGACGCTATATAAGCCATATTCCGGCCAGGCATTTTAAAATGGTGCGTTACTCTGGTTTTTTGTCGAATCGTAAACGGGGAAAACTATTGCCGAAAGTGTATAAGGCACTTGAGATGACGGCACGTAAAAAACCGGAGAACCCAGGTTTTTCTGTGCTGATGAAAGGATTTCTGCGTACCGATCCGTACAAATGTATTCTGTGTGGCGACAGGCTGCTTTTCACCGGGGCGCAAATGGGTAAAAAAGCAACGGAATTGTTGTCAGAAAGACTGCATAACCTGGAGAAAAAGCGATGGTTACGCAGCTAAACGCAGGATCAATGTGTCTAAAATAAGGAAATCAGGTTAGAAATTACACTCTCTAAGGAAATGTTAACTGGCACTAAACACAATAAATCGATCCCCATCTCCTTTTTGCAATAAGGGATGGCTTTTGCTACTCACTTTAAAAGCGATTCAATTTCCTAACCATCAAGCGTGGTGACATCTGCTAACTTAAAAGGATTGGTGTAGATACTCTCGGCGAGTTTTTTGTCATAAAAACAGTCCAACCAATTCGTGCTATAGGGGTGAGGGCTTTGTTCACCGCAATAAAACACAATGGGAAAAACCAGCGGCAACTCTTTGTGTCCAGACTCTAAATGCTTTTGCATGGCAGCCATACTATAGCGCATAAGTCGCCATGCTATGAGCTTATCGGGTGATGATTGTGATTCAATCAATACGTAGATATATCCGCTGCCCTTTGTAGTTTTAACAGAATACAAAATATCACTTTGATAGTTTTTCATCTCGCTATCGATAAATGAGCCAGATTCCACTTTTAGGCTATTTAAGTCACACAGCGACTTAATCTTATCCGGAAGCCAAATATCGAAAAAATCTTTAGCCGTCTCTTTCTCACTTAAAAACTGCTTGAATATGGCATCGTGTGGGGTTGGGGTGAATTTTTTAGTCATTAAGATTAATGCCTTGTTTTACAAAAAATTATCAATATTCCAAAATATTTTATTGATAATAATTCTTATTTAACTATCTTATTAGTGATTATGTGAATATATTCTCTCCAACTTATAAATTAAAGGTTAGATTAAGGTGACTAAAATGAAATTTATTGTACCGGTAATATATCTAGTCATAACTGCATTTCCGTTTACTTCTATGGGGAGTACTCATTGGCATATAGATAAAGATGGTAAAGTCAGTGGTGGAATTGATGCAATTAAAAACCTTCCCCGTGATGCGAATTGCCCCGCTCCACCATGGAATCCAGAGCTTTGTAAAAAATGAGCTTAGAGTGAAAAAATTTAATACTTTGTTTTATATTAAAACTTAATTGACGAGTTTATCACAAGACTTTAACATCTTTTTGTTGAGAGCAATTCTCATCTTCTTCCAGCATCCTTAGCAGAAAAAGAAAATAGTACTATTCAATGCGCTGATTTATGGCGCATTATTTTTTTGAATAAATTAAGTGCATGGATTTGCACAAAAACGCACAAATTTGCACAACTTTTTGGCTACCTTAAATCATGGGAAAGGCTAGTACTGGCCTAGTCTGAATTGAATTGTTCAACTGCACAAAAAACGACATGTTTAGCGGGCAGGCGTGCGGGGCTACTACTGCAATTTTTGGGGTAAAATCGGATTTTTTCTATCTGAAAGCACCCGAAAAATCGATTACAGGGAATTTTAGAGAAATCGGTGAATTTTTTGATATTGCAGTTCATATCTGGTTCATAAATCAATTTTAAGCGTCCTGTAACGCTCTATGCGGCGTTTTCTTGATATAGGTAACCCCAATCTAGCGATTTTCAATTTGATACGCTTAAAATCGATTACAGGCGGTTTTAGGTTTTGATGCCGTCAGGCATGGAAGGCGACACTCAATAGTGACAGAGAATAACAATAGTTAAATCGCCGAAGCCCACGAAGCAGTGAGAGATTGATATATTGCACGTAACCCATGCGTAGCATCCCTGCAAAGCCTATTGGCACGATATAACCGCGATGATGATGTTAATTGTTGAAGATGAGGTATTGAAGCATAGTTGTTGATAATTATTATCAATTGTAATACTATATGTTATCTTATTACATCAATAGTTTTACTCATTGCTTCTAGCCAACACCAGCCTGTTGGCTTTTTTTTGGCAGAAGTTTTAATTAACGGCTTCTTTCAAAGTTTTACCTGCCTTAAAACTCGGTACGTTTGAAGCAGCAATCTGTATAACCTTGCCTGTTTGTGGATTGCGTCCTTCCCTTGCTGCTCTTTGCTTAACCTGAAAGTTACCAAAGCCAACTAGCTGTACGTCACTGCCGGATTTCAAAGATTCTGTCACCGTTTCGATGAAAGCGTTCAGTGCCTTCTCTGAATCTTTTTTGGTTAAATCTGCTTTTTCAGCGATTTGATTAATGAGTTCTGTTTTGTTCATGTTTTGCCTGAATTAATAAATCCGTTAATCCTAGTGATGCTAGCTGGAGCAGCGCTATAGTGCAATGTTTCAGCGTTAATTAACTCAAAAAAATCTTTTTAATTAAAATCCCACCGCTCGCCACAAGTCTGTGACCGAGCGAAGCGAGTGAGCAGACGAGGAAGCGGAATATCACAATTGCAAAAGAGAAATACGGTCACTCAGTAGTAACATATTTTTCGGTTCAGGGTTTTTGTTGAAGTAAAAGTTATCCACAGAAAAACCTCGCGCGCGCGTAGTTAAGAGTTAAAGGCCAAAAAATATATATAAGAATTTGTTTTTAATATAAAAAATAAAATAAATTCTTCCTAAATCCCGATAGTTTGTTCCTAAATCCCGATTGGAATGATTACTTATCCACAAAAAAGCTAGTTTTTTGTGATTAAAGTTTAAACATATTTGACTATTTTCTTAAATCCCGATGTTTAGCTGGATTCCTAAATCCCGAAAACAAACCTGTTAAATGATGTTCGCATTTAACAGGTTCTAACCAACAATCCTAAATAGGCTAGGAGTGAAGCTATGGCTGATCATACAAAAAAAATAGGAAAAAGCAATTTGACGACGTTACGCCCACAAAAACATAATCAATTAGAGTTTTTTATTGCCGATGAGGTTGATGTTTCAACTTTTCGCGATGAAATGGCCAGTATGGAACACCCTTTTTTTGCCCTAAAAGGTGGTGATACCAAAGTCAGGGAATATAAAAATCGCAACGTGACTGTCACGGTTAGGCCAGCAGCTGAAATTGGATTAGCCACAATTTTTGATAAAGATATTTGGATTTATGCCATATCGAAATTAGAACGTAGCACGCTACGCGTGAGCGGCGCAGCGGTGCTGCTTCGGGGATGTTAATGAGTTGAGTACTGTTTTATACTCTGCAGTAGGTTAATTTTTTTCAGGGATTCATCTCGATGGCTCGCAATAAATCTCCCAGAAAGCGTAAACCGGTTAAATCAGGCAGGCTGCCCGTCACTTCACGTGCCACAGCGCCTGTTTATCTGAAACGTTTTATGATCTCTCTCCCACCCGAAAATGATGATGACAGACCGCCTGAATTTTTTTATGACACCCTAAAAGAAGCCATACGCCACTGCGTCCGACTCGGCCCCCAATTTTTTCTCGACACGCAGTATTACCCGCCGCTAGTCACGATTATCAGGGGTTTTGAACAACGCCAAGACCAAGCCGATGACGCTGGATACGACTACACTGAGGGGGGAATAACTGAAAGTCTGCCTGCCGATGAATTCATCACCTATACGGAGCTAGGAATAATCCCTGTTTCCTTTGAACGTAGCACGCTACGCGTGAGCGGCGCAGCGGTGCTGCTTCGGGGATGTTAATGAGTTGAGTACTGTTTTATACTCTGCAGTAGGTTAATTTTTTTCAGGGATTCATCTCGATGGCTCGCAATAAATCTCCCAGAAAGCGTAAACCGGTTAAATCAGGCAGGCTGCCCGTCACTTCACGTGCCACAGCGCCTGTTTATCCGAAACGTTTTATGATCTCTCTCCCACCCGAAAATGATGATGACAGACCGCCTGAATTTTTTTATGACACCCTAAAAGAAGCCATACGCCACTGCGTCCGACTCGGCCCCCAATTTTTTCTCGACACGCAGTATTACCCGCCGCTAGTCACGATTATCAGGGGTTTTAAACAACGCCAAGACCAAGCCGATGACGCTGGATACGACTACACTGAGGGGGGAATAACTGAAAGTCTGCCTGCCGATGAATTCATCACCTATACGGAGCTAGGAATAATCCCTGTTTCCTTTGAACCCTGGGATAAACACACCGATAACTGGGCTGACGAATCTGACAATTTCTGTTTCTTTGGCAAGATGCCCATAAGGTAATTGAGTCAGATGTATATCCCTCGTCCTGCTAAACTACTTTTCACCATTGATGACGGTTGGAATAAATTCCTCGAAAAATACGGCGATAGCGTTAGTTCGTGGACGAGTTTATCTGTGGAGCGCATGCTTGCCTGCGGCACTTGTGCCATGGGTGTCCGGCGCTATTGTTGCGCTTCGTCTGATTGTTCTCACAGCCGTTTTTTCTGCCAAAGCTGTAAGTCAAAAGCCTGCAGTTCATGTGGCTTTAAAGCCACCGAGCAGTGGTTAGCACAGCAGGTTCATATTTTACCCGACTGCGACTGGCAACACATTACTTTCACCATGCCACATCTCCTTTGGCCTTTTTTTAACAATAACTGGCCGCTACTTAATGCTCTGTTTCGGGCAGCCACTCGAGCTATGCTGCAGTTGGCTCGCAAACAGGGTATCGAAATTGGTATTTTCTGTGCCTTGCATACTTATGGCCGGCAACTCAATCAACATCCGCATGTTCATGTTTCCGTCACTCGAGGGGGTTTGGATAGTAAACATAGTGTATGGCGAAAGCTGTTTTTCAAAAAAAAGGATGTCGAAGAAATCTGGCGAGGGGCTGTTATCCGACTACTGCGTCACAGTTATGATTTAATTAACCCTGGCCTTCTTCCCGGTCTTGGCCATATCCGTGACAAAAAACATTGGCGGCGTTACTTGAGGGCGCAGTACGGACGTTATTGGAAAGTGCACTTTGCTAAAAAAACGAAAGGGGCATGGCATAGTGTTAAGTACCTCGGTCGCTACCTTAAACGCCCACCGGTATCTGCGTCAAAACTGCGGCATTACCGAGGGGGTGCCGTTGTTCATCACTACCATGACCACCGAACTGGCCAGCATCGGCAGCAGACTCTGCCGCAGGAAGAGATGATTAGACGCTATATAAGCCATATTCCGGCCAGGCATTTTAAAATGGTGCGTTACTCTGGTTTTTTGTCGAATCGTAAACGGGGAAAACTATTGCCGAAAGTGTATAAGGCACTTGAGATGACGGCACGTAAAAAACCGGAGAACCCAGGTTTTTCTGTGCTGATGAAAGGATTTCTGCGTACCGATCCGTACAAATGTATTCTGTGTGGCGACAGGCTGCTTTTCACCGGGGCGCAAATGGGTAAAAAAGCAACGGAATTGTTGTCAGAAAGACTGCATAACCTGGAGAAAAAGCGATGGTTACGCAGCTAAACGCAGGATTAATGTGTCTAAAATAAGGAAATCAGGTTAGAAATTACACTCTCTGAGGAAATGTTAACTGGCACTAAACACAATAAATCGATCCCCATCTCCTTTTTGCAATAAGGGATGGCTTTTGCTACTCACTTTAAAAGCGATTCAATTTCCTAACCATGAACACCACTACTCAAAAAGAATTTAATCATCTCGGAGTTCATGCCGCACCTCCGACTCTATTCAGAATTCGGGTACGCTGACGAAGGGTTAAATTGCGTGAGGTTCGAGCAAATAACTCGATTATTTGATTTTGCGCTTCAATTACGCGCACACGGAAGGTACTATTTTGCATAGTCCGACTCCTAGGATAGTTAGGTTGTTGGATTAGCTAACTTTTGGGATTGCAACTCCCATCAGTTAGCGTATTTAGTCTTATTTATTAATTAGATTTCTATACAATTCTTTATTTTTAAAATATTTTACTGCTTCTCTATAAAGATCAGCTTTTCTAATTTTTATTCCTGTTTTTTCAATTTCTTTATACATGAAATCAATGTCATCTTTTACCACACTAGGTACTCTTACATTGACATACTCATACATATTCTTCATAAATTTTACCGCTTTTTGCTAGTCGTATAGTATTTTTCATGATTCCAATCCTTAGATTTTTATTGCCTAAAAAATATCTTGAATGATAATAAAACATATGTCAACATCATTTGCAACGTAAATATCAACATTAAGTGCAACAAATTTAGCAAAAAAGTTATCCACCGCTTTTTGCTAGTCGCATTACCGCTTTTTGCTAGTCGCATTACCGCTTTTTGCTAGTCGCATTACCGATTAAGTATTTGTTTTTTATGTTTAAAGATAAACACTAAAGTAGTAAAGATCTACAAAGAAAAAAACAGAGTTGATCACTCTGATTTATTTAGGAGGTTACTATGTCTAATACTGAGCCTTGGCAAGATGAAAACAAAAAACTTATTGTCCAAAGCAACGATCTGATTACTGCTAGGTATGATTTGGATATTGACGGTTTTCGAGCTTTAACATTATTTTTATCAAAAGTTAACCAAAGGCTAGAAAATCCAGGCTGGGTTTCTTTTACAGCTCATGAATTTCAAGCAACCTTTGATATCAACAAAAAAAATGTTTGGCGAAGTATGAAAAATGCCGTCGTTTCTCTTTCCAAGAGTCAAATTACTTTCCATGTAATAAACGGAAAAAAAGAATCTTTCACCGTACTTAATTGGCTATCTGGCTATAAATATCAAAAAATTGAAGGGACAGGAACAGGATTAAAATTACGACTAAATCCAGACCTTGACCCATTCTTATTTAATATTAAACATAATTTTTCTTGGTGTTTTTTAAACGCAATCACCAGTGTTAAAACTGTAATGTCATTTAGGATATATATGTACATACTTAGTCATAAAAATCATCCTAACTGCAAACGCGATGGATTTTTCGAAGTGGATATATCATTGAAAGATTTTAGAAAACTTTTTCCAGAAGCAAGTTCAAGATTCAACAATCTAAGAAAATATACAATAGATCCTTCAATACAAGACATTAACAAAAACACTAATTTATCAGTACACTTGGAACCAATAAAACAAGGTAGATCTGTTGTAGGTATGCGTTTTGGATGTGTTGAAGAAAAAGCCACAGTTACCAAACCAAAACGCCCAAGACTAACCAAACGTCCGCATGTTAAATCTGGCTCTCACGATGAGGGCGAGTGGATGAAGAAAAATGCTGAGATTCTTTATCAGTACGAGAAGAATTTGAAGAAATACGATCCTACATTGCGTCTAACAATGCCAGATTTGCGTAGAGCCGTTGAGTGTTCGAAGTTTTGCAAGCAAAATTGGCACGAAGAGAAGAAATTAGAGTTAGCTATTCGAGAAGGGAAAATTGAAGATTCACCTCCCAAAAAAGCTATTTCTCAACCGCAAGATAAAATTTTAACTAAAACTAAAATGGCATCTTTAGAAAAAGAGTTAGAAGATATTCCAAACTTCGGCGGATTCAAGCAAATCAAAGGACGGTTTTTTGATAAGAGAAGCGCCGAAGCTGCTGGGTATAATTGGGATGAATATTAGACTCTTTATCTTAAAAATTAGGCACAACCTGAAATGGAAATTTATCCTCAGTTTTATCGTAAATTCTATACAAAACAAGTGGCTACTTTGCTTATAAGTAGTTTATTTCTGAATACTGCTGTATTTGCTAAAACAATTGATTTTAACACTCCTGAAGGTATTCATAGACTTGATGGTTAGGAAATTGAATCGCTTTTAAAGTGAGTAGCAAAAGCCATCCCTTATTGCAAAAAGGAGATGGGGATCGATTTATTGTGTTTAGTGCCAGTTAACATTTCCTTAGAGAGTGTAATTTCTAACCTGATTTCCTTATTTTAGACACATTGATCCTGCGTTTAGCTGCGTAACCATCGCTTTTTCTCCAGGTTATGCAGTCTTTCTGACAACAATTCCGTTGCTTTTTTACCCATTTGCGCCCCGGTGAAAAGCAGCCTGTCGCCACACAGAATACATTTGTACGGATCGGTACGCAGAAATCCTTTCATCAGCACAGAAAAACCTGGGTTCTCCGGTTTTTTACGTGCCGTCATCTCAAGTGCCTTATACACTTTCGGCAATAGTTTTCCCCGTTTACGATTCGACAAAAAACCAGAGTAACGCACCATTTTAAAATGCCTGGCCGGAATATGGCTTATATAGCGTCTAATCATCTCTTCCTGCGGCAGAGTCTGCTGCCGATGCTGGCCAGTTCGGTGGTCATGGTAGTGATGAACAACGGCACCCCCTCGGTAATGCCGCAGTTTTGACGCAGATACCGGTGGGCGTTTAAGGTAGCGACCGAGGTACTTAACACTATGCCATGCCCCTTTCGTTTTTTTAGCAAAGTGCACTTTCCAATAACGTCCGTACTGCGCCCTCAAGTAACGCCGCCAATGTTTTTTGTCACGGATATGGCCAAGACCGGGAAGAAGGCCAGGGTTAATTAAATCATAACTGTGACGCAGTAGTCGGATAACAGCCCCTCGCCAGATTTCTTCGACATCCTTTTTTTTGAAAAACAGCTTTCGCCATACACTATGTTTACTATCCAAACCCCCTCGAGTGACGGAAACATGAACATGCGGATGTTGATTGAGTTGCCGGCCATAAGTATGCAAGGCACAGAAAATACCAATTTCGATACCCTGTTTGCGAGCCAACTGCAGCATAGCTCGAGTGGCTGCCCGAAACAGAGCATTAAGTAGCGGCCAGTTATTGTTAAAAAAAGGCCAAAGGAGATGTGGCATGGTGAAAGTAATGTGTTGCCAGTCGCAGTCGGGTAAAATATGAACCTGCTGTGCTAACCACTGCTCGGTGGCTTTAAAGCCACATGAACTGCAGGCTTTTGACTTACAGCTTTGGCAGAAAAAACGGCTGTGAGAACAATCAGACGAAGCGCAACAATAGCGCCGGACACCCATGGCACAAGTGCCGCAGGCAAGCATGCGCTCCACAGATAAACTCGTCCACGAACTAACGCTATCGCCGTATTTTTCGAGGAATTTATTCCAACCGTCATCAATGGTGAAAAGTAGTTTAGCAGGACGAGGGATATACATCTGACTCAATTACCTTATGGGCATCTTGCCAAAGAAACAGAAATTGTCAGATTCGTCAGCCCAGTTATCGGTGTGTTTATCCCAGGGTTCAAAGGAAACAGGGATTATTCCCAGCTCCGTATAGGTGATGAATTCATCGGCAGGCAGACTTTCAGTTATTCCCCCCTCAGTGTAGTCGTATCCAGCGTCATCGGCTTGGTCTTGGCGTTGTTCAAAACTCCTGATAATCGTGACTAGCGGCGGGTAATACTGCGTGTCGAGAAAAAATTGGGGGCCGAGTCGGACGCAGTGGCGTATGGCTTCTTTTAGGGTGTCATAAAAAAATTCAGGCGGTCTGTCATCATCATTTTCGGGTGGGAGAGAGATCATAAAACGTTTCAGATAAACAGGCGTTGTGGCACGTGAAGTGACGGGCAGCCTGCCTGATTTAACCGGTTTACGCTTTCTGGGAGATTTATTGCGAGCCATCGAGATGAATCCCTGAAAAAAATTAACCTACTGCAGAGTATAAAACAGTACTCAACTCATTAACATCCCCGAAGCAGCACCGCTGCGCCGCTCACGCGTAGCGTGCTACGTTCTACAACGTGCTGACTGAGGCATTGAGCAACGTCACTTCACCACTGCCTTGTAGCGAGGATAACCAGACATCATCGGCACTGCCCCTTAAAATATGAAACTCAAGCTCGGAAACTTTGGCATCGGTTCGTTTTGCCACACTGACCGAACCACCGGAGCCGTTAAAACGGCTAGTATCGGGATTGGGGAAAGTGATTTGCACCGTAGTACCTGCGATAAAATCACTTAAGATTCGACCGCCTAGAATGACGGTGGTTGCATCCACATCATAGGAAATTTGCGCCATGTTTCGCCCCTAGTAATTGAAATTAATGATGATGTCTGCCCGATGAAATGCTCCGGCATTTTTCACCGCCTGTTGAATAGTCGGCGATTTGCGGTTTATGCGGTCAACCTGTGATTGTTCGGCTAACAGATTGGCATAGGTGAAATACCCTTTACTCTCAATTGACCGCTTAAACTGCTCTACATCGCCAAAAGTATCGGGTGATGTCCATTTTCCGGCAGCAAATACACTGGCTCTGACAAATCGTGCTGCCACCTGATTGATACAATCAACCAGTAAATCCACCCCTTTTTCCATTTGCGGGATTTTGGTAGCAGTCGCTTTCATTAAATTAAAGGTATCAACCTGTACTTGATTGACATACGCTTTCAGGTTATAGACATTATCGACAAATTCATTGGCATTTGAGCACATCACTACCGGACGGTCTTTAATCAGCGTGTAAATATCGATACCCACGGATGACGCACTGTCTACCTCGGTTTGGCTATAGCTTTCGGGCTCACACGCAAGCTCCTTTAAGTGAATCGTCATGGCACTATTTTCAGCGCTGAAATCGACAACATGCACCCTTGCCATATAGGAAACCGCCAAGGCTTTTTGATTGCGCCTTGAAAATAGCAGCCGGAAATATTCTTGCCCTTTCTTGCTCACTTGCCACGCCAAGCCTTTTGTCGTCAGATTGTCAGGATGAGAAACCACCTGATAGCCCAATATCTTGTTGGCTTGACTGTAGCTTGCCAGCTTTAAAATTTGGTCATTGGTCAGCTCATCAATAAAACAATACCCACAACCCGAAGACGCTGCCACCACATCGGCAATTGCCTCATCCGGTGATTGGGCGGGCAAAGTTTTAGACGGTGTCGCTTTAGTGAACGTAGCACGCTACGCGTGAGCGGCGCAGCGGTGCTGCTTCGGGGATGTTAATGAGTTGAGTACTGTTTTATACTCTGCAGTAGGTTAATTTTTTTCAGGGATTCATCTCGATGGCTCGCAATAAATCTCCCAGAAAGCGTAAACCGGTTAAATCAGGCAGGCTGCCCGTCACTTCACGTGCCATAGCGCCTGTTTATCCGAAACGTTTTATGCTCTCTCTCCCACCCGAAAATGATGATGACAGACCGCCTGAATTTTTTTATGACACCCTAAAAGAAGCCATACGCCACTGCGTCCGACTCGGCCCCCAATTTTTTCTCGACACGCAGTATTACCCGCCGCTAGTCACGATTATCAGGAGTTTTGAACAACGCCAAGACCAAGCCGATGACGCTGGATACGACTACACTGAGGGGGGAATAACTGAAAGTCTGCCTGCCGATGAATTCATCACCTATACGGAGCTGGGAATAATCCCTGTTTCCTTTGAACCCTGGGATAAACACACCGATAACTGGGCTGACGAATCTGACAATTTCTGTTTCTTTGGCAAGATGCCCATAAGGTAATTGAGTCAGATGTATATCCCTCGTCCTGCTAAACTACTTTTCACCATTGATGACGGTTGGAATAAATTCCTCGAAAAATACGGCGATAGCGTTAGTTCGTGGACGAGTTTATCTGTGGAGCGCATGCTTGCCTGCGGCACTTGTGCCATGGGTGTCCGGCGCTATTGTTGCGCTTCGTCTGATTGTTCTCACAGCCGTTTTTTCTGCCAAAGCTGTAAGTCAAAAGCCTGCAGTTCATGTGGCTTTAAAGCCACCGAGCAGTGGTTAGCACAGCAGGTTCATATTTTACCCGACTGCGACTGGCAACACATTACTTTCACCATGCCACATCTCCTTTGGCCTTTTTTTAACAATAACTGGCCGCTACTTAATGCTCTGTTTCGGGCAGCCACTCGAGCTATGCTGCAGTTGGCTCGCAAACAGGGTATCGAAATTGGTATTTTCTGTGCCTTGCATACTTATGGCCGGCAACTCAATCAACATCCGCATGTTCATGTTTCCGTCACTCGAGGGGGTTTGGATAGTAAACATAGTGTATGGCGAAAGCTGTTTTTCAAAAAAAAGGATGTCGAAGAAATCTGGCGAGGGGCTGTTATCCGACTACTGCGTCACAGTTATGATTTAATTAACCCTGGCCTTCTTCCCGGTCTTGGCCATATCCGTGACAAAAAACATTGGCGGCGTTACTTGAGGGCGCAGTACGGACGTTATTGGAAAGTGCACTTTGCTAAAAAAACGAAAGGGGCATGGCATAGTGTTAAGTACCTCGGTCGCTACCTTAAACGCCCACCGGTATCTGCGTCAAAACTGCGGCATTACCGAGGGGGTGCCGTTGTTCATCACTACCATGACCACCGAACTGGCCAGCATCGGCAGCAGACTCTGCCGCAGGAAGAGATGATTAGACGCTATATAAGCCATATTCCGGCCAGGCATTTTAAAATGGTGCGTTACTCTGGTTTTTTGTCGAATCGTAAACGGGGAAAACTATTGCCGAAAGTGTATAAGGCACTTGAGATGACGGCACGTAAAAAACCGGAGAACCCAGGTTTTTCTGTGCTGATGAAAGGATTTCTGCGTACCGATCCGTACAAATGTATTCTGTGTGGCGACAGGCTGCTTTTCACCGGGGCGCAAATGGGTAAAAAAGCAACGGAATTGTTGTCAGAAAGACTGCATAACCTGGAGAAAAAGCGATGGTTACGCAGCTAAACGCAGGATCAATGTGTCTAAAATAAGGAAATCAGGTTAGAAATTACACTCTCTGAGGAAATGTTAACTGGCACTAAACACAATAAATCGATCCCCATCTCCTTTTTGCAATAAGGGATGGCTTTTGCTACTCACTTTAAAAGCGATTCAATTTCCTAACCATCAAGGTAGCGCTATCACCCAGTCCTAGCAGATTCCCAATGAACGTACCTGTTCCCCCCTCGCTGGCGTTGGCTAATCCTTTTCCTGACACAACCAAACGCTTGTCAAGGTATGCAAAGGTAGATTTTCCGCTTGTGGGAACATTGTTGTCGTTGGGGTGATTTTCATCCGATGGGTAACCATCTGGAACCGCACGATTAAGCGTATCAATTACATCACTAAAAGTGATCGCATCGGCAAAATTCAGGTTTTCAAGCGTCAATTCACCGAGTGTCATACTGCCATCTTCAATTTGACGCAGCGTTTTAAGTAACGCGTTGCTGTCAATCTCTGAGCCTGTCAGTGTGTCAAATTCCACTGCGGGCAGTGTTAAATCGCTTTTTCGCCAATGCCCGATAATCAGGCAGCCACCGGAGCCTATCGGATTGGGGGATGTGCCAAAAAAGGCAGTTGCCATCTGATAGGTTTTCGATGTAATGCCAAAATCGGCTTTCACCCCTGCGATATTTTTGTAGGTGGCATAAATCGTTTTGCCGTCAAAAATGGTGCCCGTTTCACTGGTCATCATAATAACGTGGTTGATATTGTCGTAATTGGCGCCTCGCTGCTCTTTGAGTAGCTGCACATTGACAACATTTTCAATATCGATGCCAAGATTATTGTTCATACTGTGAACCTTTTTCGTTGGAAAGTTGGAAAGTAAGATGATTGATTGAGGGTGTTGAGACGTTGATATAATCCGCGACAGAGGCGTTAATCGAAAACATCACGCGCTCTCGATACTGGCTACCTGTCGCAAAGTGCAAATCACGCACACCCGTTGGCGCAGATAAGCTAATGGTGTGTTTCCACTGTTGCTCAAAGCCTTTTTGCGTTCGCAGTAATCGCAACAGAATTTGCGCCCGTTGCAAGGCTTGCTTGCCCCAAACATTCACGTCAAAAAGGATTTTCTCGTGCTGGCTGTATTCCATCACTTCAACGTTTCGGCGGTATGTTTCGCTAAAGCCTTTGACTTCACTGTTGCCCGATTGCTCAATACTGATAACAGGCGCATTAAAATCTTGATTTGCCAGATTTTCCCGTCCGATAAATATCGTATTTTCCGCAACCTCTAGCGTATCTCGAATCACCAATGCCAGCCGTTGGATCGGTGGCTGGTAATATTTATCTGTTAAATTGCTATTTTTCATAATAACCTTTAAAGGTGCTTTTAAAAGCACTATAATAAGCGCTAATTAATCAGGGGATATAAAATATGACTTATGAAATATTAACGAGTACGGTTGCAAGCATTACCGATTTAAAACGCAATCCAATGGGTACAGTCGCTGAAGCAGAAGGAAATGCAGTTGCCATCCTTAACCGAAATGAACCAGCTTTTTACTGCGTACCACCTGATTTATATGCTTATTTTCAAGAATTGGCAGAAGATACCGAGCTTAATCGTATTGCTGATGAACGCATGAAAAACCCTGAGTTTGTGAGTGTCAATATTGATGAGCTATAGTATTGAATTTGAAAAACGCGCATTAAAAGAGTGGAAAAAATTAGCTCATCCAATACGTGAGCAATTTAAGAAAAAGTTAGTTAAAGTTCTGGAATATCCACATATAAAATCTGCACAATTACACGGACATCAATATCGGTACAAAATCAAACTAAAATCATCTGGATATCGATTAGTTTATGAAGTAAACGATAATAAACTTTTATTGCTCGTTATTGCCGTGGGAATAAGAGCTAATAACGAAGTGTATCAGCTAGCAAGCAAACGTTAATTAACGGTTAATAATCGATTTGATACTTCACTATCTTTCACTTCCTCAAAGACATAGCGTACATAGCCATAGTCGCTATAGTCTTTGCGGTTAATTGATTTGAATATTTTTCCTTTGTACTCCATATAAACACCGAGCAAATCCGCATATTGTGGCTGCACATGCACCGTGAAATACTCCAATGACCAATCGAGACTATCTTTGTTAATCGCTTCATCCGGCAAACTGCTGATTACGCCTTCAATCGATTTTCGTGTCACCGCAAAGTCCGGCTTAAAATCTTTCGTAGTAATCACTTCTGTGATGAAAGTTAACGGTTGCGAAAATCGGCGGAGGGTTCTTGCCATATTGGGTAGTCTCATTTTTTCACCACCTGATAAGTTATCGATTTTTTCAATGCGCCCGTGTCTTGCAATAGCCTTGCTTCAATGACACCTTTCTTTTTCAACTGCGCTTTGGTGCTTTCAGCATGCAAAGGCCACGCCCTAAAACCCTGCGTATCAAATGCCTCAATTGACCACCCAACAGATAATTCACCGATATAAGCCAGAAATGTTTTTGCGCTAATTTCACCTGAAATGAACGTAGCACGCTACGCGTGAGCGGCGCAGCGGTGCTGCTTCGGGGATGTTAATGAGTTGAGTACTGTTTTATACTCTGCAGTAGGTTAATTTTTTTCAGGGATTCATCTCGATGGCTCGCAATAAATCTCCCAGAAAGCGTAAACCGGTTAAATCAGGCAGGCTGCCCGTCACTTCACGTGCCACAGCGCCTGTTTATCCGAAACGTTTTATGATCTCTCTCCCACCCGAAAATGATGATGACAGACCGCCTGAATTTTTTTATGACACCCTAAAAGAAGCCATACGCCACTGCGTCCGACTCGGCCCCCAATTTTTTCTCGACACGCAGTATTACCCGCCGCTAGTCACGATTATCAGGGGTTTTAAACAACGCCAAGACCAAGCCGATGACGCTGGATACGACTACACTGAGGGGGTAATAACTGAAAGTCTGCCTGCCGATGAATTCATCACCTATACGGAGCTAGGAATAATCCCTGTTTCCTTTGAACCCTGGGATAAACACACCGATAACTGGGCTGACGAATCTGACAATTTCTGTTTCTTTGGCAAGATGCCCATAAGGTAATTGAGTCAGATGTATATCCCTCGTCCTGCTAAACTACTTTTCACCATTGATGACGGTTGGAATAAATTCCTCGAAAAATACGGCGATAGCGTTAGTTCGTGGACGAGTTTATCTGTGGAGCGCATGCTTGCCTGCGGCACTTGTGCCATGGGTGTCCGGCGCTATTGTTGCGCTTCGTCTGATTGTTCTCACAGCCGTTTTTTCTGCCAAAGCTGTAAGTCAAAAGCCTGCAGTTCATGTGGCTTTAAAGCCACCGAGCAGTGGTTAGCACAGCAGGTTCATATTTTACCCGACTGCGACTGGCAACACATTACTTTCACCATGCCACATCTCCTTTGGCCTTTTTTTAACAATAACTGGCCGCTACTTAATGCTCTGTTTCGGGCAGCCACTCGAGCTATGCTGCAGTTGGCTCGCAAACAGGGTATCGAAATTGGTATTTTCTGTGCCTTGCATACTTATGGCCGGCAACTCAATCAACATCCGCATGTTCATGTTTCCGTCACTCGAGGGGGTTTGGATAGTAAACATAGTGTATGGCGAAAGCTGTTTTTCAAAAAAAAGGATGTCGAAGAAATCTGGCGAGGGGCTGTTATCCGACTACTGCGTCACAGTTATGATTTAATTAACCCTGGCCTTCTTCCCGGTCTTGGCCATATCCGTGACAAAAAACATTGGCGGCGTTACTTGAGGGCGCAGTACGGACGTTATTGGAAAGTGCACTTTGCTAAAAAAACGAAAGGGGCATGGCATAGTGTTAAGTACCTCGGTCGCTACCTTAAACGCCCACCGGTATCTGCGTCAAAACTGCGGCATTACCGAGGGGGTGCCGTTGTTCATCACTACCATGACCACCGAACTGGCCAGCATCGGCAGCAGACTCTGCCGCAGGAAGAGATGATTAGACGCTATATAAGCCATATTCCGGCCAGGCATTTTAAAATGGTGCGTTACTCTGGTTTTTTGTCGAATCGTAAACGGGGAAAACTATTGCCGAAAGTGTATAAGGCACTTGAGATGACGGCACGTAAAAAACCGGAGAACCCAGGTTTTTCTGTGCTGATGAAAGGATTTCTGCGTACCGATCCGTACAAATGTATTCTGTGTGGCGACAGGCTGCTTTTCACCGGGGCGCAAATGGGTAAAAAAGCAACGGAATTGTTGTCAGAAAGACTGCATAACCTGGAGAAAAAGCGATGGTTACGCAGCTAAACGCAGGATCAATGTGTCTAAAATAAGGAAATCAGGTTAGAAATTACACTCTCTAAGGAAATGTTAACTGGCACTAAACACAATAAATCGATCCCCATCTCCTTTTTGCAATAAGGGATGGCTTTTGCTACTCACTTTAAAAGCGATTCAATTTCCTAACCATGAACAAGCGGTATTTTTCTTTTACCGCTTTTTCAATGATTTCTTTTTGGTGATCACGAATCGGTACGCGCAAAAATGAGCGAGGCGGGATTTTCTCCGTGCCAAATTCGTGGATCGTTGCCACTTCCACCACGCTAATATCGGAATCTTTATACGGTCTGGTATTTTCCAATACGCCCACTTCCACTTTCAGTTTGTTAAGTTCCTTAAACTGTTTTTTGGCTTTTTCCAGCAATTTTGATTTCAACATTACCAGTTCATCCCGATTGCCAAGGCGTAATTGTTAATGCGACTTTCCAGCACCAAATATTGCTCACCAAATGCGGAGGTTTTAAACCAGTCTTTCTCGGTTCCTGAAAAATTGGCGCTGGCACTGACATCGCCCACACCTTCACTACCAAACAGTGCATTCGGATCGGCTGAATGAGAATCCTTGGTTGGACTATTTTCATGGAAGCCCGCCAAAAAAAGCAGATGCGCGGTGAGGTACATCAAACCTTGCTCATACATCACGCCCCACACTTTCTTGTCCATCCGGTTTTCTGCATCGGTTAAATAGAGCAACAATTTGTTGTCATCGGCGGTAAAGGTTTGTTCGCCAAAACGGTCACGGAATTTCTTTATCATTTCTTGCATGAAGCCCCCAAAAAAAGTGGATGAACCCCGCTTAATTATACTTCAAACGAAGGGGTTTGTTTTGTGCCGTCCGTTAACTCAATCGTCAACGTCACGACATTACCTTCTTTTGATGCGGTGATTTTTTTAATGCCAACCCCTGCATCACCTTTCGTGCCTTTTTCGCCCTTATCTCCCTTTTCACCTTGATCGCCTTTTTCGCCCTTAAGTGTTCCGGCGTCCAGTGCTTCGTGAAGGGCAGATACCCCCGCTTCAATATTGTTGAGATTCTCCGCATTCAATGGGGTTTTGGTTGACGGTGAATTTTCCCAATTTGTTTTTGTGTAGCTCATCATTGACTCCGGATTCAAATAAAAATGAGGGGCTTGCCCTCATGATGGTGATTGTGGAAAGTAATTATCAGACGGCAAGGTTGTTCCGATTGGGAAGCCGCCGTCTATGACTTTGGGGCGGTTTTGTAATCGGCATAAACGGCAGATAGTGGCTGTTTCCACATTGCCCCACCAAAGGCGGAACGATAGCCACACTCGTAGGTCAGCAAATCACGCTGGCGAACGGCTAACAACTCCGGCATATGCACTTTCATCTCGACATATTCTTCGTCGTAGGTGTAAACCACCATACGTGTTTTGCCTTTGGTTATTTCTCTGGCATATCCTGCCGGAACTTTCACAAAGGTAATCGTAAAGCTGTCATTACCCGATGCCTTCCTCAACGCAGCCATAATCCTGTCCATCGCAGAAACAGGCAGTAAATCAGTCCCAACAATGGGGCTTTGGCTATCAAACTTCTGCATCGCCAGCATGAAATCTGCGGCATCCATCGCAATATGCGTTGGTTGCACCCGATAATCTGAGTTTGCCCACGCCTTGTTGTAAGCATCCAGTACCAGCTTGATAAACTCATTGGCGGTCATATCTTTCAGCGATTTACCCGATGCTTCTTGCATCACCTGTATTTTACCGCCTGTTAACAAACCTTCTTGTCCTTTCACATGTTGATGTCCGAGGTAACCTGCATATTGCAGCGTTGACAGGGCATTGGCGTACAAATCATCCTGTTTTTTGCTTTGCAGATTAATATTGATTTTGTTGATTTTTTCAAGCTCCTGTTGTGTCCATACAACGGCTTTTGCCCACTGGCAAACAGGCGCTTTGTACATCTCAATGGTGCTATCAATCGTCACCAGCGAGTTGGTTTTGTTGCCGATAATGCCGTCTTTGACAGAGCCCAACACCTCAGTAATACCGTATTCTACGTATTCATCGGCAAAATCCAGTCCTTCGTTGATTGGGATTGCCTCCCCGATATTGATTTCAGGTAACTGTTTTTCCTGTAGCTGCGTGTCACGTTCGGTTAATGCTTCTTGCAACACCGTTTCAAAATAGGCTTCTTCAATTGCCATCGGTTATTCTCCTACCTTTTGTATGAAGCCAAGCGTTATTGCCACGCACTGACTGCCTGAACTGACATTCTCAACCCAATACCCCAAATCAATATTGCCTGTTGCGGTTTTGGAAACTTTGCCAACATCGTCACCTTTTGCGACCACATAAACTTTATCGCCCCGTTTAAAGGTTTCATCTTTTGCCGTTGCTGCCCCAACGCAATCACCGTGGGAAAAATGCCCTATATTGACTTGCTTGTTGTGTGGTGCTTTCTCGCTGTAAATATCCCTCACCACGATACCGTGGATAACATCGGTGGCAGCAGAAATCGGCTTAATACCGCCGTCAGGGTTCACCGCCACAAACACGCCGTAGGGTAGGTCAGTCGTGGTGTTGTTTTCTTCGCCCCACACTTTGTCATTGGAGCTAGAGGCGCGATAGATTGTGCCTGCGCGCAAGGTTCCTTTTTCGGAACCCCAGTTTGTGAATCCAAATGCCATTAGCGACCTCCTAGGCGTTGTGATGCGGATTTGGTGGGTTTTCTATCGCCAAGATTTAATCGTGGCTTATTCTGTTCACGCTGACGATTGATGAGATAGTCATACTTACCGTTAATCGCAGAATCGCCGAGTTTTCTGGCTTCCTGTTGTGTCACCAAACCTTTCGCAATAATCACATTTTCCTTGATTTGCCGTGCGGTTCGGGCATGTCCAATTGCCACATCCCCAAACGTTGACTTCGCTTCGGCTTCCGTTTCGGCTAGCTCTTTTTCAGCTTTCAGTCGGGCGTTTTCTTCCTCCAGTGCTTTGAGTTTTTCCGTCAGTTCTTCAAGCTGCTTTTTCAGCGTCTCAATCAGCGATTTATCATCGGTAACCTCTGTATTTTCAGGCACGGAGGTGATTTCACTGGCTGCATCGCCTTGCTTAACCTCACTGGTAGGTGACGGTGTCACATTCAGACTTTGGGCTTTCCCGATTAATCCCGTTAATATCTCGCCGATTTCTTTTGTTGCTTCATCGGCGGATTCGGTGAGCAACTGAATGTAATCACTCATCTGAATCAATAGAGTATCAAGGGTATCGGGTGTTTCGCCCTCATCCCCCAACGTGTGCTGACCCTTAACGGCAGCGAGTTTTGCTTTCATAGACACAGCGCTATCTCCTAGTTTGACATCATGCCCAGAGCGTCCCTCGTCAACAATTGCGACGTGGTCACCTCTGATATGGGTTTTCTTGAAATCTACTCCTGTGGTGCCAGTCGGTTCAATAAACGACTTGTAACCACAACTGAGTTCTTTGATTTGGTAATTTTTAATCGCAGCAATCGCCTCAGCGTCATAAAGGAAAACATCGGCTGAAAGATAATCGCCATCCTGCTTCACATTCTGTACGTGACCAATAGCGGTATCCTTCCAGTTATCACTGGTCACCTCGTTATTGGGGGCGTGAAAAAAGGTAAGCGGTTTTCCCTCAAACGAGGCGATGGTTTCAGCGTCAAAAAGGTCTTCGGGTAATACCTCAACCTTGTAGCGTTGGGTGGGTAGCAAATTTGGCACATGACTGGAGAGTTCTTTGCCTTCAAATTCCTGTATCCCCACTTTGGCAATTTTGCTTGGTATGCGATAACCTGTTTCTAACTGTTGTGCGCCCTTAATATCAATAGGCAATCGGTTGTCATTGCCGTTCATCGTTTAATCCTTCTATGCTTTGTAAAATTACTTTGCTGACACAGCGACAATTAAAATCTTGCGAAGGGTGAAGCTCCACGCCCCCAATCCGTTTTCGTTTTTCCCACAGCTTGGTTTTTTCGTTGAAATACACGCTGGGGTCATCAAATCGGCAAATGCGATTATTCATCGCTGCATGAGAGGGACGGGTTCCGCCGTTTTTTCGTTTATCCATCACCGCTGACCAGCGATACAACTTAATCCCTAGCTTTTGCATTCGAAGATTGGTTAAATCACCCATCGCTTTCCGGCTTTGGTCAATCGCAATTCGCATGCCTCGGTTTTGCTGAATATTCAACGCTGCCGTGATTTCCTTTCCGGCGTCGCGCAACGTTTTGTTGCCGCCTATCATCGATTGCACAATTTTTTGTATATGGCTTAATGACTCGGTATGCAATCCTTTAATCAACTGGACGTTTTCGCCAATCATGCCGTTAAAGAAATCCTGCGTTTGTTTGCTGTCCAACACCGCTGCGGGGTTAATTGCAATCACAGACTCAAATTCACGGCTTAACCGTTTTTTGTTATCCGCATTAGTAATGTTGGCAAAATTACGCGCGACCCGTGTTGCAAATGCGCTGATGTCAATCGTTAAAAAACGGTCAACAATGCGGTTAAAGGTTTGGAAGCGTTTTTGGATAGAATTGGGGCTGGCATCGCCAAGATTTTTTTGTTGATTTTCTCTGGCAATTTCTTGCTTAACCACGAGCTTAAAAAGTGAAATAAGATGTTTAACTGAGGCGGCATAATAGACTTCTGCGCGCTTACTCGGATTAATCGGCTTACACTCCCTCCCCGTTAATTTTCCCTTGGGTGGTAAATTCACGGTCATCCTCCTCACTGAGTAGGTTTGCCATCATCGTCACTTCCGGTACGTTTTTCACGTCAACCAGTTCACGACGGTTTAACTCATTGAGCGCGTCTTGTGGCTCAATCACGCCGTGTTCCAGCAACAACATTAATGCCGTGGTCACGGTATTCAGATTAGTGGCAGACTCAGCTTTGTTTTCCGTTTTTATTTGGACAAATTCAAAGGCGACTTCCGTTTCGCTAATGCCATGCTTGGCACAAATGAATTTGTCGAAGAAGTTAATAATCGGGCGCAAACGGGATTCTTGAATTTCGAAAATGGTGTCGTAGTAAGATTGCAAATCTTCCTGTCCGGTGGAAAATCCGGCTGCCCCATCGCCAAACAAAATCGTTTTCGGTCTGTCCATCGCAATCGCCAATCGGTCTTGCGCTTTTGTCCAGATGTCTGAAACATTTGCCAGCGACAACTCTTTTTGCTCATACTGGCTGTCTGCATCCAGCATCAACACGTTGTGTCTTTTCTTGGCTTGCAATACCAATTGCAGCCAGTCGATAATTTCTTTGCCTCTTCCGTTGGTGATCCCCGTGTTCAAATCTTTCAGCAAAAAGATATCGGATTTCATCTCACGCAACATGCCGAGCACTTCATCATTGACGTAAAGATAGCCGAGCAAATCAGAGATAAACGCCAAAATATCACTTTTACCATCATTGGCTTTTTCATTCGCTCTAACGGTGCTATTGGTAATTTGATTAACGACCGTCAAACAACAACGGGAGTGATGAACAAGTATTTTCTCGGCGCTTTCTAACTCAAACAACAATGGCTTGTTAAAGTACGGACTAAAAATGTTGGTAGCGATTTTGCGAATGCGATACTCGCCTTGCCGGACGACCAAAAAGCCTTTTAACTGTTCGTTGTTCACATTGAGCGGCTTTTCCAGATTTTCTTCGTCGGTCACCGCGATTAACAGACTACCGCCGTAGAGCGAAGCCAGTTTTAACGCCAGTTCTGCGTGCTTTTTGATGTTAAGGCGCTTTTCTTCGCCCGTGAACACATCATTCAGTTGTTCGGTTCGTGCTTCATCATCGCCCGTAAAACGCACGGTGCGCCAATGCTTGATACAGTCTCCTGACGTTTTGTTGATATATTTCCGCACAATTGACACACGCTCATAGAGCCACGCCAAGCCTTTGTCGGTTTCAAAATAGCCCGCACCTGTTATGCCAAGTGCAGCAAAACAGGAGGGCAATGTGGTGGTGGACGCGCCTATCGCATTCACCTCACGCATCAGGTTATCCAGTCCGCCATCGGCGAGTTTTTGGGGTGATTTTTTTCGAAAAGATGAAAACACGATATTTCCTTTTTTGAATAACACACTAGAAAAAAGTAGCACATTGTGTTACTTTTATTACTTAGATAGCAGAAGGAGAAAAACACGATGAGTATTACTCGCTTACGTCAACAAGGTGGAGCCGTCATTCTGACAATACCCAGTAACCTTATATCAAAAATGAACTGGTCTATTGGCATGGAACTAAACATAACAACAGAGCATGAATCTATTTGTATAGCGCCTTCTCGTCGAATTCCTCGTGGGCGGAAATCTGTTAGTCAACTTGTTTCAGAAATTGACACTTGCGAAATTGAATTTTTAAATAAATCAATGGATGAGTTAAATAATTCGCCTTCTGTCGGAAAGGAAATTTTTTAATGGTTAAAGTCAATGTTCCATCCAAAGGAGATATCTGGTTAATTAATCCAGATCCAACCAATGGTAATGAGTTAAAAGGATCTCATTACTTTATTGTCATTACCGAATCAGCCTTGAATAAATCTCTTGGTGTGAGTATATGTTGTCCAATATCTACCGTTGCAACTAGCGCTCGTTCTGCTGGCGTTACTGTCTCTATATCTGGCGACAGTACTAAAAAAGGAACAGTGCAAGGTGTGGTTCTTTGTCATCAGGTAAGGGCATTAGATTTAAAAAATAGAAATGCCAAATTTCATACAAAATCTGAACCACATCTTATTGACGAAGTGATAATGAAACTAGTTGATATAATTGACCCTCAACCCTAGGACGTCCGCAAATACCGATAAATGGTTTCGCGTGATGCGCCAAATTCTTTTGCTAGGGGTTCTACGCCGGAACCCCATATTTTGCCGTAGCAAATTCCGCATTCCTTATTCGCATGATCGTTTGTCTGGTTGTATTAAAGATTTTTGCAAGAGAACTGATGCTTTGACCGTTTTTTAAATGCAATATCACTTCTTCTCTTTGTTTGTCGTCCAGTGATCGAGGTCTGCCGAGCTTTTTACCCTGTGCTTTTGCTCTGACTATTCCTGCCTGAGTGCGCTCAATTAGCAAATCCCGTTCAAATTCAGCAACAGCAGAAATCACCTGCATTGTCATTTTTCCGGCTGGGCTGGTGAGATCGACGCCACCTAATGCAAGACAGTGAACTTTAACACCTAAGGAGGCTAGGTTTTCAACGGTTTTGCGAATATCAATTGCATTCCTGCCTAATCGATCTAATTTTGTGACAACAAGAATATCATCAGGCTCTAACCTGTCTGTTAATCTGACAAATCCATTTCTTTCATTAGCAGCCACTGAACCGCTAACATTCTCTTCGACAATTCGATGCGGTTTAATGTTAAATCCGGCTGCTTCAATTTCTCGGCGTTGATTTTCGGTGGTCTGTTCTAAGGTGGATACTCGGCAGTAGGCAAAAACCCGTGACATATTTATTTCTCCTGTACGAAATAGATGTACTTATTATACAGGATGTACGAAATTAATTTAACCTATTTTTGTACAGGCGTTTTGTAGGATGTACGAAAACGAACGATTTTGAACATCAAGAATCACCTATCAGAAACTGAAAATCGTTAAATCTAATCATTTTCGAAAATTAAAATAGAAATCACCGTCACAAACCCCTCTAAAATGCGCTGTAATCGATTCTGATCGATTTTTTCGATAAAAACGTAAATTCGTATGTCAGAAAATTTATCGTCGCTCATAATGCTTTTAGTGCATTTTGATCTTTCCTGATTTAAAAAAAAGAAAAAGCCAACTTAAATAGTTGGCAAAAAAAATGCCGGATGATTAATATCCAGCGCATAGAGCTAGAAGAGATTCAAAGGATTAATATCAGCAATTCAATTTAAATATAGCAGAATTTTCTGGCGCGTGGTTTTAACTTAATTAAAATCCATTATAGCCATGGCAGCCATAAGAATTATGGTAGATGTTAGAATTAAAAAATTAAGTAAAATTATTTTGTATTGTGATAGCATTATGAGGTTGCCCACTATTAAATTAATGGGCAATATTTTCCCTAGTGTTGGCCAGCCATCAGCTGGTCTTTTTTACCGGAATAATTTCCATGCATTTAAATCAGTATTCATTGAAGATATCGGATGAGTAAAAAATTCACCCCAACGCCACACGACAGTGTATTCAAGCAGTTTTTAAGTGAAAAAGAGACGGCAAAAGACTTCTTCGATATCTGGCTACCGGATGAGATTAAAGCCCTGTGTGACTTAGATAGCCTCAAAGTGGAATCTGGCTCTTTTATCGATAGTGAGATGAAAAATTACCAGAGTGATATTTTGTATTCAGTCAGAACCTCAAAGGGAAATGGATATATCTATGTTTTGATTGAGCACCAGTCCACCCCTGATAAGCTCATGGCATGGCGACTCATGCGCTATAGTATGGCTGCCATGCAAAAGCATTTAGAAGCCGGCAACAAACAATTACCGTTGGTATTTCCAATACTCTTTTACTGTGGTGAACAAAGTCCTTACCCCTATAGTACAGATTGGTTCGACTGCTTTAGTGGGCGGGATATTGCCGAAAAAATATATACCAAACCGTTTAGGCTCGTTGATGTCACCACGCTTGATGGTTAGGAAATTGAATCGCTTTTAAAGTGAGTAGCAAAAGCCATCCCTTATTGCAAAAAGGAGATGGGGATCGATTTATTGTGTTTAGTGCCAGTTAACATTTCCTTAGAGAGTGTAATTTCTAACCTGATTTCCTTATTTTAGACACATTGATCCTGCGTTTAGCTGCGTAACCATCGCTTTTTCTCCAGGTTATGCAGTCTTTCTGACAACAATTCCGTTGCTTTTTTACCCATTTGCGCCCCGGTGAAAAGCAGCCTGTCGCCACACAGAATACATTTGTACGGATCGGTACGCAGAAATCCTTTCATCAGCACAGAAAAACCTGGGTTCTCCGGTTTTTTACGTGCCGTCATCTCAAGTGCCTTATACACTTTCGGCAATAGTTTTCCCCGTTTACGATTCGACAAAAAACCAGAGTAACGCACCATTTTAAAATGCCTGGCCGGAATATGGCTTATATAGCGTCTAATCATCTCTTCCTGCGGCAGAGTCTGCTGCCGATGCTGGCCAGTTCGGTGGTCATGGTAGTGATGAACAACGGCACCCCCTCGGTAATGCCGCAGTTTTGACGCAGATACCGGTGGGCGTTTAAGGTAGCGACCGAGGTACTTAACACTATGCCATGCCCCTTTCGTTTTTTTAGCAAAGTGCACTTTCCAATAACGTCCGTACTGCGCCCTCAAGTAACGCCGCCAATGTTTTTTGTCACGGATATGGCCAAGACCGGGAAGAAGGCCAGGGTTAATTAAATCATAACTGTGACGCAGTAGTCGGATAACAGCCCCTCGCCAGATTTCTTCGACATCCTTTTTTTTGAAAAACAGCTTTCGCCATACACTATGTTTACTATCCAAACCCCCTCGAGTGACGGAAACATGAACATGCGGATGTTGATTGAGTTGCCGGCCATAAGTATGCAAGGCACAGAAAATACCAATTTCGATACCCTGTTTGCGAGCCAACTGTCACCGATCATGCAAAACTGATCCACTAACGATCATCTAAAACTGATCCACTTGGTATTATTCGCACATTTTTGTACGGATAATTTATGTTAACCAAGGAGATATTTGTGGATATTCATGTTCGCTTTGCACAAGGACAAAGCCTTCGAAAAATTGCCAGTGAGTTGGGTATATCCCGTAACACCGTAAAACATCATTTACAACAACAGACAATGCCAACTTATGCTAAAAGAAGTCAACAACCGACTAAATTATCCCCCTTTAAACCTTATTTGCTTCAGCGAATTGAACTGGCTAAACCTGATTGGATCCCTGCAACAGTCTTATTTGATGAGGTAGTTGAAAACGGCTATCAAGGTGGTATTGCTCAATTACGCCGATTTGTTTGTCAATTTAAACCAAGCATTGTTCCCGAAGTAGTCGTCCGTTTTGAAACACAGCCAGGTCAACAAATGCAAATCGACTTCACCAGCATCCGGCGAGGTAAAAAATCGCTGAAAGCGTTTGTTGCAACGCTAGGCTATTCGCGTGCGAGTTATGTAAAGTTCTTTGATAATGAACGAGCAGAATCGTGGCAGCAAGGTTTAAGAGAAGCTTTCGACTACTTTGGTGGTGTACCACAGGAAGTATTGTGTGATAACGCAAAATCCCTCATCATCGAACGGGATGCTTATGCAGAAGGTGATCATAAATTACATGTCGAAATGCTTCAAATGTCGAAAGATTACGGGTTTAAATTGAAGGCTTGCAAGCCCTACAGGGCAAAAACGAAAGGGAAAGTAGAGCGCTTTAACCACTATTTAAAAAACAGCTTTATCGTGCCATTAAACACCGACCTTCGTGCTCATAATCTTGAACTGGATATTGAAATAGCTAATGCAAAAGTGGGTCCATGGTTACAACGCGTTGCCCATCAGCGAATTCATGGAACAACGTTAGAGAAGCCAGCAGATAGATTAGCTAAGGAAGTGAAGTCTCTTCTACCCTTACCAGCAAGGGTTTGCCAATCTATCCCACAGACTAATACGCTTAATATCCCTATCGTACCGCCCCTTGAATCTGTCAGTTTGCAACACTCAATCAGCGTATACGAAGCATTACTGGGAGGTGAACATGTTATTGCATGAACAAATTGAACACCTGTGTGAGTCATTGAAATTAAATTCTATTCCGACTCATTGGTCATCACTTGCCGAAAAATGCATTGCTGTAGTGGTCTAATAAAACTGTAGAGATTTATAGCTTATAATTAAGCAAAATCTTATAGGTATAAATATGACCCGAAAAGTAAAAGTAAAAGTAACCTTTAGCGGAAAGCAAAAACTGGAATATGCAAAACTCATGGTTGAAGGTGGATATAGCAATATCCAAGTTGAAAAAATATCCGGTGCGGGTAAATCTGCCGTATCACGATGGAAGCAACAATATCTTGCCGAGTTAAATGGGAATACGCCTGTAAAATCAAAAGCGTTAACACCCGAGCAACAGCGCATACAAGAATTAGAAGTTCAACTTAAGCGTGCTCAGAGGGATAATGACATATTAAAAAAAGCCGCGGCTTACTTCATCCTCGACAATCAAAACTCAAAATCGTGAAGCAACTGAAAATCATGTACCCCAATTTTACGGTCACTGAGTTATGCCATCTTTTTGAAGTAAGCAGCAGTAGTTTTTATTATGAAACGAAAATACCGACAGTTGAAAATGAAAGACTGTGTGACGAAATCAAACGTATTTTTTATACATCGGGTCAAATTTATGGCAAAAGACGTATTCAAGTCGAGTTAAAGG
>NZ_CP038617.1:0-133306 GCF_004768525.1 Arsenophonus nasoniae | reverse complement strand
CAAACTTTTGTTAGTCATGAAATTTTATCATCGATATCCGATTTAGTTGAAAAAAGACGACAAGAAGGTGCTACAGAAAAAGAGGTTAATGTTTCTAGTATTGGGGCTATGTTAATCGAATTAGGATTGAGAGTTTATAAAGCTCAGTTAGAACAAAAAGACGATTTATTTGATGAATATCATTATCGAAAACTGATGTTGGAAAATACATTAAAAATTAATAAAGCGGTTTCCAAGATTTTAGGGATGCAATCTTTTGCTCCTTATTTAGAAGGGAAAGAAAATTTTGAATATCAAAAAATGGTGAATGAGATAAGAGAAAAGACAAAAGAAGAAATTAAAAAACTTTTTCCAGAAGAATAATTTTTTATTTTATTGCCGTCATACAGACGGCTTTTTATTTTTATTCATGAGGTAATTGGTTTTCTTCAAAATTATCAGTAATCAGTTTTTTGTATTCATCTAATCTTTTATTATAAATGGATTTTGAAATGAATCTTTCATTTATTTTTTCAAGATTATCTTTTTGTCTATTAACAATATTTTGACCTTTTTTATTTATGATTTTATTTCCAATTTCAGGTTTAACACTTATATAATCTTTAATTCTATTCACTCCTTGTGTATGTTTAAATAACTCAGGAGGTAAAATCGGATCTGCTTTTTTGTTTATCATTTCTTCGTCAAGTTTATTTTCTATATTTAACTTGTGTATTATATTAATACTATCACTTTCTTTTGCTAATTTTTTCCCGAGCGATAAACTAAAAATCGCACATTCATATTTGCTTCTTTGAATATCCATTTCAATTATGGAAAAAATGATGTTTTTTAGGCCACATTTTTCAATAGCAAGTTTCGTTCTAAAAGCTAATATTGAAGATGACATACTATTCGTAAGTGATGCTGGTTCAAATAGAAGAATAGAAATTTTGCCTTCAATTAATCTGGTGTCAATAACACCAAAATGAGTATCCTTTTCTCCCACGTTAATGATATATCTGCTTGATTTTATATCATTGTTTTTAATTTTGAATATTTCATCATAAAGTTTGTCAGGTGATGTTAGATATTTTAGATTTAACCCTTCTTTTTTTTCATTTGCTAATTTAACCATAGGTGGAAGAAGTTCTTTATCTATTATTGAGAAATTTTTTGTAGCCCAAGTGCCATCTTTTAAACTTTGTTCAATATCAGAAATATATTTGCATAGTAGAGTTTTATCTATCTTGATTACGGTTTTATTATCTTCTTGAGCGATATTATCTGTTTTTATACTTGCTGTTGGACTTAACATATGTAGATCTCCTAGATATTTTTTTTAAAAATTATTTCATTCTCTGGCTAACCCCCCAAGGTTTTTTCTTTAGCAAGATCACGTACCATCTCCTGTTCTATTTGTTGAAGTTGTTTGGTTAATCGATTTTCATTGACGACTTTTTTGACTATCTCATCGATATTTTGTTTTTGCTGATAATCTTCCAGGGCTTTTCGTTGCTCAGGGGTTAATGTTGAGGTGGGTGTTTCTTTCAGGCTATCAACATATTCTTTTGCCTTATCTGGTGAAAGCGGATTGAATTTATCCGTTTTTTTACCAAACGATTTGGCTATCTTCCTGGCGTTTTCCTCCAGTTCCCGTTTGGTTTGCGTAAATTCGTCTGGCGGCTGATTGACCCACTGCTGCCCGCCTGTGATGGCTTTGGGGTTATGAGGCATATCATTGCCTTCCAGTCTTACTATTATGCCGTGCTGTGGATGATTGTTGGCAATTTCGACGGCTTCGGTTAGGGTGTTTGCTAGCGCCGTTTTCCCGTTTTGACTACGCTGAAAAGCTAAAAATCGGGCTTCCTGGCTGCCTATTCTTTTTCCTATCGTGTGGTTTCCGATTGGCTTTTGGGGATTGTTGTTATTCAATCGTGTCATCCATACGCCAGCCTGTTTGCCGTTTTGGTCAAAAATAGGGAAGCCTAAGTAGTTTTGTGGGTATTTCTTACCCATCCTAAGCCATTTACCCATACTTTCGCCTGAAAGATGGGACGCGCGTAAAGCGGCTCTGCCTTGGGCGGTGGTCTCTAGCGGTTGCCCTTGTTTGAATAGGGCTTTGGCATTTTCCCGTGCGGTGATATCTTTTTGTTCTACGACATCATGGGCAGTCGCTTTCTGACTGGGTTTTTCCAATAATGCTGTCCAGTCATCAATATTATCGGTGTAGACTTGAACATGGGCTTTGGCTCTTGAGAGTGCCACATACGCAGCGGCTGGATGGGTGGCGGCTTTGTTTTTTCCCTGCGTTTTTGCCAAGGTAATGGCAAATTGCTCACTAGCACCTTGCGAGGCGTGAGTGGTGATCGCGTAGGCTAAATCGATATGGGCGTGCTGTTTATCGGTTGTTGGGGTTAGGGTGCGGGTTTTTTTGCCATTGGTTAAGGTTATTGTTTTTTCGTCAGCAGCCTGGATTTGCCAGACGCTGTTGGCTAAAAATCCCTGTTCGTTATCACTTTTGGTAAAACGGATTTTATCGCCCTGGCTCACGGTAAGGGTTTCAGCTTGATACAAGGTGATACCTTCTTTCACCGCCTGACGCGGTGATAACAGGCTTTCCTGTCCCTGTTCATTTCTTAAGGTCACCGTGTCGTTTTTTATGTCTATCTCGGTGATTTGCCAATACTGGTTGTTTTTTAATGCCAGTGCCTGTTGATGCGTTGCCCAGGTATTGATATTACGCAGTTGTCCATCGGGAATATTGGTATTGACCAATATGGGTAGCGTGACTTCATTACCCTGTAGCTCGCCGCCTTTCTGTTTCTCTTGATGGATCAGCGCATTGATTGCGCGTCGGTCAGCATTTAACGGGGTAATAATCAGTGTCTTTTCCTGCGCTTCTTTTGTGCGCCCGATAAAATCCGCGACAATCGCCTGGTGTAAGTTATCTGGATTGTCTTTCATTTCTACGATGGACTTATCCGGTATCCAGGCGTTTTCTTTTCTGGGGACGATGTCTGGTGAAAGCTGATTAACGGTATGGATAGCCTCTTTGATGTTGCCTGCAATCATCTGGACTATCGCGGGTTTTAATTGCGGTGTTTGCCGGACAATCTCTTTCATCACCACATTATCAATGGCGCTGCGCTGTTGTTGTAACCGGAAGGGTTGGCCTGGGCTGATAGGTTGCAGTTGGGCGCTATCGCCACTCATCACCGCCCGTCCGTTTCCCGCCGCAATGAGATGATAGGCTTTTGCCATATCGGTGTTCCCTATCATCGCCGCTTCATCAATCACAAACAGGGTATTTTGGTAATCCGGTTTCTCGCCTTGGGTAATTTTTTGGCTTTCTTCGTACAAAAAAGCCGCCAGGGTTTTCGCGTCAACGCCTGCGGTTTGCATTTCACTGACTGCCCGATGAGTCGGTGCGAGACCGATAATCTGCGGTTGTTTATCTTTGGGTAAGGTGTCAATTGCACTTAACACTGCTTTAAATTGGGTGGTTTTCCCCACCCCCGCATAGCCTTGGATGGCAATAAAGCGGTCAGGGGTTTCGAGTATCAGTTTTGTTGCCTCTTTCTGCCCTGGCGTCAGTCCGTTTAGGACACTGTCGGGCACGGCAGACATTAACGGGGAGAGTGCGGATTTTCCTTCGGCAATGTGCTGAATAATCTGTTTTTCTGTTTCAAAGCTGGCTTGATTGATAAGTAGATTTGTACCAAAACCTTCAACCACTGGCATTTCAATTAAACGATTATTTTTAATCTGCGCGTCAATTTCCTGTTCGATGGTCTGTTGCGAGAGGGGTTTTTCGCCCGCATTCATTGCTGTGGCAAGGAGTTGTGCCTGGGTAAAGGTGATGTTTTTTTGCTCCAGTTGGGGCATGGCAAGGCTAATCGCCTGTTGAGCGGGAGTGAAAAGTCGGCTTTTTTGTTTCTCTATCGCCTTATCGAGGTTTTGCTCTCCAGAAAGTGCATTAACCTGTTCTATAGTGGTTTGGTAGTGGGGGTTTTTTGCCAGTTTCTGCGCCGTTTTTTGCACATCCAGCGCCGAATAGAGAACCAGTTTCTCACCACTGCGGGCTAACTGGTTTAAGGTTTCCTGATTTAAATCCCGTTGGGTGACCGCCGCAAAGACCCTTGCCTTGTCACTGATGCTACCGCCTAATGGCTGGACATAATCCTGCTCGATTTTAAGTGCCGAAAAAACATCATTATTGGCTTTTACAGTTAATGTTTTTTGGGTGTTATCGTGAGTGAGGGTCATCTCACCCTCTTTATGCCGTGTTGCTTGCAGACGGTCACCTGTTTTTAATTTACCTTTTCCCTCGCGTGCCAGAAGTCGTAACCGTTCACCCTCACTTATCGCTATTTTTGCTGGCTGATATAATGACCAGTGACTGTTAAGTTGCGTGATTTTTTCCAGCCGTTGTTCGCCATGCTGGTTTATCAGGGTTAAGGTGTTTGATACGGCAGTGACTCTATCAATGATAAAACGCTCTTTACTTTTTTTCTCACTATCCCAGTACTCCATGACCCAACCTTCACGGTAGCTGTCACGCGAAATCCGGCTTTTAGCCGTTAGCCATTGCGGTTTTAAGGTGGTGATAGACATTTCATTTTTACCGAGCAACCCTTGGGTTTTTAGTGCCTCACGAATATATCCCGTTAAGTTTTTTTGTTCCCGATTGCCTGTTATTTGCGCCACGCTGTCAATGCCTTGTGCCAAAGTACGGGTATAATCTTTTGCCAATTTCTTGAGTCTGGCGGTTTTATCCGGTTCACTCACTATCGCGGTTTGTACGGGTTTGATACCGGAATAACGAAAAACTGCCGTTTCTTGCCGTAAAATGGATAAAGCGTTGCCTGTGCCTTTACGTTGTTGGTTATCCATTAATACGAGTTGTAGATTTTCCCGAATCGCTTTATCGGTGAGACTAACCATCTCTTTTAAAGTCAATTTTTCCGCATCCTGAACAATCAGGGTACTATTGGGCGAAAATGCGGTTTCTTGGTTTATCGCCTGGCGATTTACGACCTGTGATTCCGGTAAGGTTTCCATCAAATATTGACGGCTTTTCTGGTCAGGGGCTAAAACAACTGCCTGTCGTCCCGTTTGGTTGGTGAGGGTGACGAGTTCCGCTACCCTGTCACGTCTGATACTTGCCCCGCCGATCCCTGACATGACCGCGATGTTGGGATTAGCAAATAACCATTGCCTGGCGGCAGGGCTGGTATTTTGGTTAATGGGTGTTACTTGAGGACTAACGCCGTGAGTTATTTTTTGATGTTGTTTTATCCGTTGTTTAAGACTTAATTCATCCAGTAATTGAATATCTGAGGTGAAAAGGCCTTTTTCTTTATCCAGTGGAATAAGCTGCTCTTTTTCAATGGCCTGGTCGATGCCTGCTCTTGCCTGTTCAATTACACCAGGTTGGGCGGGTAACTGGTTGATGGCTTTCGCCAGGAGCTGTGAGTAG
The DNA here is from genome assembly GCF_004768525.1 of Arsenophonus nasoniae. Classification (NCBI taxonomy): domain Bacteria; kingdom Pseudomonadati; phylum Pseudomonadota; class Gammaproteobacteria; order Enterobacterales; family Morganellaceae; genus Arsenophonus; species Arsenophonus nasoniae. The sequence goes on along the minus strand of NZ_CP038617.1, from coordinate 127,845 downwards.
GTAAATTGGGTTTGACGGTCGCTCAGTTGCGAAATCGCCTGGCTAATGGCGGTTTCAATTTGCTCCGGTTCAATGATCGATGATGTTGTTGGGTTTTGGGCTTGTAAACGATTTATTTCAGCCTGAGCCTGATATTTTTCAGCGTCAAATCCGGTTGAATGAAGTTCGGCTTGCCATTGTTGCCGTAATTGTTGGGGGTCTTGTTGGGTCTTTTTCTGACGGGTGTCCAGGGTGGCAATATCCCGCGCTTTGGGTGAAGCGTCTTTACCTACCGCATTATCAATGGCTAGCGTCCGCTTAGAAAAAACCTCGGTGGGCACATTCTTTAATTCCCAGAGACCATGTTTCCCGACTATCTCCGTTTCATAGCCTAAACTTTCCGTTTGTTCGCGCAGCGCATGACGGTAAATTTGTCCCAATGCAATTTTATTGGCTAATATCATCTCAGAAAATCCCGTTTTACCGACGGTGTCACTGGCTAAGGCTTGCCATTTCTCGTTATGTTGGGTGGCGTTGATAACCACGCTATGGGTATGTAACTGCGGGTCAACATCACGAGACGTATCATGATTAAATAGTACGGCAATCAGGTTATCGGTGAGTACCGTTTGTTTTTGTCCTTCGCTCATGGTTCTGGCAGAAGCAAATTTTTCGGCTTGTGAAAGTGCTACCTCAACGGCTTTATTATGCGCTTCCAGTAACCGTTTATCGCCTGCGACTAATGCCATAATGGAAATACTTTTGGGGGCGGAAAACGTCAGGTCATAGCCTGGTCGATGCTGATTTTTCCCGTCTTTATGGAAGATTAACTCGGTTCCGTCAGGCAGTTTACCTTCCAGTAATTCACGAAAGGTATTTTTATCAAACTCTCCTGTTAACCCCAGTATTTCTGCCCCTTTGCCAAAATAACGTTCTTCCATGCTCTCTAACACATAATAGTTATCTTTCTGTGTATAGTAGTCTCCTGCACCTTGAGCGGATTTTATCCGATTGAATGACATCATTAGAGCGTATCTCCGATATCTTGCTCAACTGAAGGGCGATTAATATTTACTTCTTCTTTCCGCTGCGGGTGATGACGATTTATCTTCCCGTTTATCTGCGATTTTTCGGTTTTTTCATCTTGTGGTTCGGTGGTTACCGATGATTCAGTATGTTGAATCTTTATTGCTGGCATTTGTTCTTTTTGTTGTGTCATCCCTGCCGTTTCTGTTGCTGTTGTTTGAGTATCTTCCTGATTATTTCCACTTGTCACAGGGATAAAAAGTTTATCCATATTAATGCGTTCATTTTCCCGTGCCGCAATGACGTTGGCTAAGCGTTTATCCATGTCCAGATTGACGTTACGGGCAATAAAATTCGGGGCAACTTTGGGGTAAGGGTGGTATTTTAAGGTCATTTTTACTACTGGATATGGGCCAGGTAACGTAATAAAGCACGTTAGGTCAGGTAAAGACTGAATATCGGAATAGCTGACCAGTTGCACGCGTTGCATATCTTTCCCCACTGACACCCCATCCCTGACAGGGTCAGCCCCATATGAGTATTGTTCGCTGGCTTTTTGAATTTCGCGTTCGCCAATTTCTCCTGCGGCAAACTCTGCCATCTCTTTGGTGGTAGCACGGAAAAAGAAACGGGTATTCAGTACATCAAATAGCGTTAAGGCGCCTTTATTGCCGTAAATGTCCTGAAGTTGGGCATAAGATTGAAAACCTAATACAAAACAGCCACCAAATTTCCGCGCTTCCGGTAAAATCTCGACTAAATCAGGGAGCTTATGCAAGGTGGGTAATTCATCGGCAATAATCCAGACGCGGCGTTCTCGATTTTCGCCCATTGCCAGTAAACTTCTGATAGCAATGGATAGCCACATGGAGATAACAGGTTTTAGTGAAGCATGATTTGCTGCATCACTGGTGATAAAGAGCCAACTGTTATGGCCTTTTTCCTGAACACCGCGCATCCAGTCTCGAATCGTAAAGGTGTCGCCATTTTTTTCAATGCCTTGCATATAGCGCATGGCTTTGACGTAATTAGTTAGCACACTGCGAATGGATATAGCGGTTTTTTCGATTTTTTCTTCGACCAGATTAGCCGAGGGGGAGTCGCGTAGATATTCCCGTAAATGGGATAGTTCAATGGACAGCAAGGTATGCAGCAGTTTGGCATAGCTGCGGTCATCGTCTTTTCGCATCCGGTAGGCAGCTTCGGCAAAGATAGTGCGGGCAGAACCTTGCCAAAATGGGTCTTCACTATGACCCATTGGGATTAAGGTGTGGGCGATATTATCAAAATCCGGCGTGGTTAAGCATTCTGACCATAAATCCCAGGCGGCACAACGTGCATCCAGGGGATTGAGGATTTTATCTTTTTGCGGATTGAAATAGTCTTTAACGTAATCACAGGAGCGGTCGTAGATAATTACCATATCCCCGCGTTTGCGAATAATATCTAATAGACAGCGAATATAGGTGGATTTACCGACCCCTACCGTTCCAACCAGGCCAAAATTTTGAATTTCACTGCCTTTAATAATCGGTAACTTGCCAAATTTAATATCAGAGGCTTCCCCCGCTCTTTTTAGCTGACGGGCGACCGCACTTGGATTTTCGCTTAATGCACGACCGCCAGTCTGTTCATCTTCACTTTGCTTTTTACCGTGATGGCCTAATACCCACCAGGCAACAAAGAGGCCGACAACACAAACAACGATGGCGATAATACCTGAAATGATAAAGGTATTTAATACTTTTTCACCGCAATAGACGGTGTATCTATCCATTAAAATTTGCGAGGGGGTATAGTGCAGTTTTTGCCCATAATAATCGAGATGGTAAACAGGCTCTGAGCGAAACAGCGAATACATCGGGACGAGCGTTTTACACCACCAATAGACCATGCCATTAACAAAGGTTTGCCAGGTGAGTTGGATAGTCATTGAGAGCGCGGCAATTATCCAGAAAGAGATAAATAGACAGTAAAAAATAATGTTACTGATTTGCCCAAACATACGCAGTCGCATAAAGGCGATTTGTCCGCCCTGCGTCATATCTTTAGCGTTAAAACTCATTATGCGCTCTCTTTTTTATGTTGATCTTTGAATTGTTCGATAATGGCTACGAAAGCAGAGAATTGATAACGGCTTATATCGACGCTAAAGATTGCACATATACAAACGATAAAAACCAAATGGAATCCATCAAAAAAAATAAACATAGCTGTATATAATTTCACCAAAATTCCAACAGCGATAATTAGCGAAAGATGAATAATGATGTATCGTTTCAATTTATCTCTAATCATTCTTAAACATATCGATTTTTGCCTAAAGTCGGATGGGATGGAAAGATAATTACCTCGTGTACCCGCAACAGCAAGAAGTACAAAAAAACAAATAAATCCAGTAAATAATAGTGAAAAAAGAGTTTCTTTGTTAAGGGTAAAATTAGAAATAAATAAGACCCAGAAGATCATTCCAACGAAATAAAATAATCCTGGTCTACAACACTCCCAAAATGTTGGGATTGTCATCTCTCCGTTTTTTAAGATTTCTTTTAATTCTTTCGCTTCTTTTGACAGTATCTTATGAGTGATCATTTTTTCTCCTTCTGATTATCAAGCATCTTCTGATAGTCTTTTAGGCTGGCTTTTAAATTTTTATTATCTTTAGCATCTGCCCACAACATTTGTTGATCTACTCTTTCTTGAGCATAGTCTTTTTGTTGGGTGATTTTTTCTTTGGTAAAGTCGGTCTGGAGCGTATTTTTTTGTTGGTTTATTTCTGTTTGCTGATTTTCTATCTTTTCCAGCATCTGATTTACTTTTTCGCTATTGTCTTCTAACGAACCCCTAACTTTGTTTCTCACGTTATTGCTTATACTCGCTTGTTGTGGAATGTTTCTTGCCTGGTCAGCAAATGTTGCTTTTATCTTTTCCGCTTGATTCTCTGACGGATGAGTTGACTGTTTTGTTTGTAATGCATGCTGATTCTCATGATACGCATTATCAATTTTTGGCGTCACTTGCTGTTGAACAAACTCTCTGGCTAACGCTTCACGTTGAGCCGCCATTTCCGGTGAATTCGTGTCGGTCAGGATTTGTTCAGCTTGCTGCGGCGCATGCTGTGAAACATAATTAGCAAACTGTTGGGTTAAGTTTTCGCTCATTTGACCGCTCAAACTTTCGGTGCGGGAAGCCATTTCTGCAAACTCATGACTGCGGGTGTTGCTGTCGGTGTATTGATGGTATTGGCTTTGCGCCTCATTGAGGGTTGCGGCTAATTGATTCACCTGTGAATCCGATTGATTTTCCGTATGGCTCGCTGAATCACTGGTACGATAGCTGGTGAGTACATCGAGTCCCTGTTTAAAGTCGGATACCGCTTGTGTTGAGGTATCGTGACGGTTATCTTGGGTTCCAGTATAATGCTTGCTAGCTGAATGAGAGTCTGTGTCACTGGAAGAATGCTCTACGCCTAGATGTCCTTCAGCACCAACGCTGACTCCTGTCCCCCATTTTCCTAGTTTTGTCACTAACATGTCGCCACTATCCCATTTGCCGTATACAGATCCCCCTTTATTGAAAGATGCCCGCCCCGATCTTTCCATCAACTCCTGCGTCGCCTGCGATTGGCTAATATTGTTGGCTTTAGCGTAACTTTCCACCGCTGATGCCATTTGATGGGCAGCGCGGGATTGGTTACTGGTCAGGCTGCTGTCTGCACCTTTGACCAGCGAATCGCTTTGCCCTGCTTGGCGGGTAAATTGGGCTAGCTGGCTGGCGGCTGAACTGATACTGCTGTTGTAACCGTGTAGCGCACTTTGTGCCTGCGCTTCACTGTTACGTGCCATTTCCTGTTGAGCACTGGCAATCGAGCGCTGAATGGCAATATTGGTTGGTAAGACGGACATCGCCCCTGTGGTGTTATACACCATATTGCCGTCCATCGTTTGGGTCGCCGACCCGCCTGAGGCGGTCTGGTGGCTCATTTGTCCACTGGCAAAGGTACTATTGGTACTCCAGCCGTAACCCTGTACATTATCGGTTTGCAGATTGTTATAGGCGTAATTGCCATCGACAGCGACACTGGCGGCCTGGGTGGTTGAGCCTAACATGCTGGAACCCAGTGAACTGCTGACACTGGAGAACACCTGTCCCATCCCTTTAACCATTCCCCAGGAGATAAACGGAATTAACAGCGATAGCCAGCCTGCGGCGGTGGCAATATCGGATTGATTGGATTTAATGATAGACAGGTTTGACAGCACAACAGGCACTCCATTCTTTTTGGCAAAAAATGTCATGGCACTATTAAGAATGGCAAACAGCACAGGCCAGCATTGCAACCACAGGAAAGATAACAGGTAGTTTTTCACAATCTGGATAGTGAGCAAATTAATCAGGGCACATAGCAACATAATTGGGAAAATCCCCATCATAATGCCCATCAGAATAATGTGTAAGGTGGGCAGAAAATGCGGTGAGATTAACGCGGCGCTGGCTTGTGCCAGACGTTGCTTTTCCAGTGCCATCATGGACGAAATGTTCATCATTCCTGCTACATCGCCATTACGGGCGCTGTAGGTTAAAATACCGTTATGAATGGCGTTCATGGTGACATTTTGTTTAAGAATTTCGCTGGCACTTTGTCCACTTTGGTAAAACGTCTGATAACTGTTGCCGAGTAAAACCCCAAATAGCGCATCGGGGTTCGGTCGACCGCCAAAGAGTTGGCGTGCGTAATAATGCCAGGTTTCGCCCCCTGTTTTGGTATCGAGTCCTAATTTATTTTTCAGCACCACGGCGGCTTCCTGACAGGTTTCAAATACCCCCTCACGGTTAATCACCCCTCGCAGTGGACTGGGTCTTGAGAAAATCAGCGAATAAGGGTCACGGGTATTCATCAGTTGTTCCAGTGAATACTTATGATTTAACAGAATATCGCCAATGACGCAGTTTTGAATGTAATCCGAAAATAAATCGGTGACTTCGGGATTTTGTGAAAGAAAATCGGTGCTTTTGGCAATCAGATTCGCGCCGAAAAGCATGCCTGTTTTGGTATAGGTGGCATCATCCGGTTGGGCGAAAATGGCTTCATAGCCGGTTACCAGGCTATGCCCGATGGAACTGATAATCCCTGCCGGAATAATCAGGCCAACGGGGACATTGGGTACGGTATAAACGGTTTTTAAATCACTGTTATCGATAATCTGTACCGGATGTTTAATCGCCGCGAATAATGAGACAAAGGCTATGGCAAAAACCCAGCCGAGCATGCTCATGACATTGTGATGAATGAGCCAGTGATAAGCGACACAGAGCACGGAGACCAGTAGCATGATACCTTTTATGTAGCTGAAGGTATCACTTTGCATAAAGGTCGCCACGGCATTTAACATCTCGCGCAACCAATCGCCGCCGCCCATGGTGTAAATTTCGGTCATTAAATGCCTCCGTGAAAGTGATAATTATTTTGATAGCGGGTTAACATTTTGGATGATACCTGCTGGCGCATATAGCTTATTTGACGGTCAACGACCAGCAGTGCGTCTTGTTGCACCTGTACCCGTGACTGAAACTGGTTAATCATGGCGGTGGCCTGATTCAGGTTTTCCAGCAAGGTATCAATCACGGGTTGCGGATAGTTGCCGATAGACAGCATCCCTCTGGCTTGCTGAATGAGTTCCTGCATGTACTGCAACAAGATGTCGTAACCAATATAATCGGCTAGCTGGTAGAGCACACTGTTAGACACGCCTAACATTTGCGGGTCAACCAGGTAACGGAATATGGGAATAGTCGTACTGGTGATAAATCCTTTTTCTTTTTCCGTGAGCGGCGTATCGCTATCGGCTTTATGTTGAATACTGCTTAATAATTGGATGATTTGCGCTTTTAATGCCTTATTTCAGCTGATGGTAACATTAGCATCACTGACCACATTTAAGCATTTGTCGCTATCATTGCAGTGATACACTTTCGCCGTGCCACCCTCCATCATGGCTTTAATCATGTCCTGGTCGGTGGTTCTGGGGGTTAGCGGCTGGATTTCTCCATTGGCTTTAAAGACCAATGAACCCGTTAAGGTCATGACAAATTCCTTGAGTTCCTGGTTATCATCAAACAGCCGACTTTTTGATAAGGCGTGCCACATGATATTGATGTTTTTTAACACCTACTCTTTTTGCCGTTCATTGGCTTTATCCTGCACTTCATTCATTTTATTCCCAACAGTGCAGCCCTGGCGCGACGCTGCCCAGTCAGTAAACAGGTTGGACTCCCCTACAATATCCTGGCACACTTTTTGTTGGGATACTTGGGTTTTGGGAAAAATGTCAACGATCACCGAAAACTGATCCACTTTTTATCTAAATCCGATCAATCAAAATTGATCCACTGTTTTACTCAGTTATTGCTCCTGAGCGCCGCTTATCTTTCAATCGGTAGCTTTCACCGCTTAATTGCAGTACATGCGAATGATGAAGTAAACGATCAAGCATAGCGGCAGTTAATGTTGCGTCATCAGCAAAAGCACTTGGCCATTGCCCAAATGATAGGTTACTCGTCAATATGACACTGCCATGCTCATAACGCTTGGCAATCACATTGAAAAACAGGTTTGCTTCTTCTCGCCCAAACGGCAGGTATCCAATCTCATCGATAATCAACAACTTCGGGGCCATCACCGAACGTGATAGATATTGTTTGAGCTTATTTTGTCGTTTGGCAGTTGAGAGTTGCAACATCAGTTCAGCTGCCGTGGTAAAGCGGGTTTTCTTCTTGGCCTGTACTGCTTTTAATCCTAACCCAATAGCTAAATGCGTTTTGCCTACACCGCTTGGGCCAAGCAACACGACATTTTCATTACGTTCAATAAACGTTAATGCGCTTAATTCCTGTATGTGTTGTTTGGGGATCCCCGTTGCAAACTTAAAATCGAACGTATTAAGTTCTTTATGTGCTGGGAATCCTGCCATCCGACTCAAAAGATTACGAGTTCGTTCATCTCGTTGTTGTTGCTCACATTTTAACAGGGACAGTAAAAACTCTCCGTAGCTTTTGTCTTGGGCAATGCATTTTTCGGCAAGTGATGACCAATGAGTCGGAATAGAATTTAATTTCAATGACTCACACAGGTGTTCAATTTGTTCATGCAATAACATGTTCACCTCCCAGTAATGCTTCGTATACGCTGATTGAGTGTTGCAAACTGACAGATTCAAGGGGCGGTACGATAGGGATATTAAGCGTATTAGTCTGTGGGATAGATTGGCAAACCCTTGCTGGTAAGGGTAGAAGAGACTTAACTTCCTTAGCTAATCTATCTGCTGGCTTCTCTAACGTTGTTCCATGAATTCGCTGATGGGCAACGCGTTGTAACCATGGACCCACTTTTGCATTAGCTATTTCAATATCCAGTTCAAGATTATGAGCACGAAGGTCGGTGTTTAATGGCACGATAAAGCTGTTTTTTAAATAGTGGTTAAAGCGCTCTACTTTCCCTTTCGTTTTTGCCCTGTAGGGCTTGCAAGCCTTCAATTTAAACCCGTAATCTTTCGACATTTGAAGCATTTCGACATGTAATTTATGCTCACCTTCTGCATAAGCATCCCGTTCGATGATGAGGGATTTTGCGTTATCACACAATACTTCCTGTGGTACACCACCAAAGTAGTCGAAAGCTTCTCTTAAACCTTGCTGCCACGATTCTGCTCGTTCATTATCAAAGAACTTTACATAACTCGCACGCGAATAGCCTAGCGTTGCAACAAACGCTTTCAGCGATTTTTTACCTCGCCGGATGCTGGTGAAGTCGATTTGCATTTGTTGACCTGGCTGTGTTTCAAAACGGACGACTACTTCGGGAACAATGCTTGGTTTAAATTGACAAACAAATCGGCGTAATTGAGCAATACCACCTTGATAGCCGTTTTCAACTACCTCATCAAATAAGACTGTTGCAGGGATCCAATCAGGTTTAGCCAGTTCAATTCGCTGAAGCAAATAAGGTTTAAAGGGGGATAATTTAGTCGGTTGTTGACTTCTTTTAGCATAAGTTGGCATTGTCTGTTGTTGTAAATGATGTTTTACGGTGTTACGGGATATACCCAACTCACTGGCAATTTTTCGAAGGCTTTGTCCTTGTGCAAAGCGAACATGAATATCCACAAATATCTCCTTGGTTAACATAAATTATCCGTACAAAAATGTGCGAATAATACCAAGTGGATCAGTTTTAGATGATCGTTAGTGGATCAGTTTTGCATGATCGGTGACAAAAGTCCGCCAATAATGCCCTGCGCGGCCTGACACGAGGTTAAATTGGTGCTATTGATATCCGAGGCCATTTTTTGTAAAAAATCTTTCGCGGTTTTTATTTCCGGTACCGTGGTCTGGAGCGCCAGGTCAAAGAAATAGCCCGCCGCATTGGACATAATTTGCTGCACAAAGCGCTCCAGTTGTTCGCCGCTGATAAAACTGAATGACCCGAGATACGCATCAATGCCGCCACATCCGGTATTAATATTGGGTAGGGTCATGGAGAGCAGTTGTACCTGTTTGGTGGCGGTGCGGGCATACAGGGAGCCACCGGATAAATAGCCCGCCGCTTGCCCCTACCAGACCTGTGGTTGTCCGGTATTGCTATCGAAGCCTAATCGGTTAAAGAAGTTATCCATGTCGCTATTGACATCGGTTAGGGCGATGGAGGCGGCGCACAGCAGCGAAACCGACCACGGAATAAAAAAAGCCTTACAGCGTGTCATGGGCGTTATCCTTCACCGCGTTTAAGACTTGCCAGTTGCTGTTTGTAGCAAAAGGCGACCACGCCATTGATGCCCGCCATCACTAAGGCTGTTGCCGCCAATATCATGAGCAGTCCTGGGATAAAATACATGAGTACATTCCAGACGACTTTAGCTTGCTGAAGTGCGGTCGATAACTCGCCTAAAAACGCGATATCAAAAAAGGCATAAGCTAGCTGGTTTGTCAGGATAGCCGCCAAGAAAAATGCCAAGGAAATCTGGCAAAACCATTGACTGGCATTGACGCATTTTCGTTTTTCGCGGATTAACTTTCGCGCTTTTTTTATGGACTTAATTGGCATCACGGTTGTCTCCTACTAAGATACGCTCAAACGCATGGTCTAACTGGCGCATAAAGCGCGACTCATCAGTCGCCCCCTGTAAAATCGGAACGGTTTTTAAGCTATTGACGTTGATAAGAAACGTACTCGGCGTGACCACAGGCAATTGCTCAAAAAAGGTTTTCACTACTTCTTGGGTCGCCGGAATAACGGAGGGGAAACTCATGTGTAATGGTCAACAAATTCTGTAGAAGATCTAAGCGGCATTTTTTAGTTCATGATATTTTTGATGTGGCGTTAAATAACCAATCGTTGAATGGCGTCGATAATAATTGTAAAACTGAATATAATTTTCAACTTCACAGACAACAGATTGATGATTCATAAACGATAAACGGTTAAGTCTTTCTGTCTTTAAACTCCTAAAAAATCTTTCCATCACGGCATTATCGAGGCAATTACCTCGCCGACTCATGCTTTGAGTTATTTTCCGTTCAAAGAGGTGCGCCCTAAACTCCTCCGATGAATATTGGCAACCTTGATCTGAATGGAACATCAAACTTGATGGTTAGGAAATTGAATCGCTTTTAAAGTGAGTAGCAAAAGCCATCCCTTATTGCAAAAAGGAGATGGGGATCGATTTATTGTGTTTAGTGCCAGTTAACATTTCCTCAGAGAGTGTAATTTCTAACCTGATTTCCTTATTTTAGACACATTGATCCTGCGTTTAGCTGCGTAACCATCGCTTTTTCTCCAGGTTATGCAGTCTTTCTGACAACAATTCCGTTGCTTTTTTACCCATTTGCGCCCCGGTGAAAAGCAGCCTGTCGCCACACAGAATACATTTGTACGGATCGGTACGCAGAAATCCTTTCATCAGCACAGAAAAACCTGGGTTCTCCGGTTTTTTACGTGCCGTCATCTCAAGTGCCTTATACACTTTCGGCAATAGTTTTCCTCGTTTACGATTCGACAAAAAACCAGAGTAACGCACCATTTTAAAATGCCTGGCCGGAATATGGCTTATATAGCGTCTAATCATCTCTTCCTGCGGCAGAGTCTGCTGCCGATGCTGGCCAGTTCGGTGGTCATGGTAGTGATGAACAACGGCACCCCCTCGGTAATGCCGCAGTTTTGACGCAGATACCGGTGGGCGTTTAAGGTAGCGACCGAGGTACTTAACACTATGCCATGCCCCTTTCGTTTTTTTAGCAAAGTGCACTTTCCAATAACGTCCGTACTGCGCCCTCAAGTAACGCCGCCAATGTTTTTTGTCACGGATATGGCCAAGACCGGGAAGAAGGCCAGGGTTAATTAAATCATAACTGTGACGCAGTAGTCGGATAACAGCCCCTCGCCAGATTTCTTCGACATCCTTTTTTTTGAAAAACAGCTTTCGCCATACACTATGTTTACTATCCAAACCCCCTCGAGTGACGGAAACATGAACATGCGGATGTTGATTGAGTTGCCGGCCATAAGTATGCAAGGCACAGAAAATACCAATTTCGATACCCTGTTTGCGAGCCAACTGCAGCATAGCTCGAGTGGCTGCCCGAAACAGAGCATTAAGTAGCGGCCAGTTATTGTTAAAAAAAGGCCAAAGGAGATGTGGCATGGTGAAAGTAATGTGTTGCCAGTCGCAGTCGGGTAAAATATGAACCTGCTGTGCTAACCACTGCTCGGTGGCTTTAAAGCCACATGAACTGCAGGCTTTTGACTTACAGCTTTGGCAGAAAAAACGGCTGTGAGAACAATCAGACGAAGCGCAACAATAGCGCCGGACACCCATGGCACAAGTGCCGCAGGCAAGCATGCGCTCCACAGATAAACTCGTCCACGAACTAACGCTATCGCCGTATTTTTCGAGGAATTTATTCCAACCGTCATCAATGGTGAAAAGTAGTTTAGCAGGACGAGGGATATACATCTGACTCAATTACCTTATGGGCATCTTGCCAAAGAAACAGAAATTGTCAGATTCGTCAGCCCAGTTATCGGTGTGTTTATCCCAGGGTTCAAAGGAAACAGGGATTATTCCCAGCTCCGTATAGGTGATGAATTCATCGGCAGGCAGACTTTCAGTTATTCCCCCCTCAGTGTAGTCGTATCCAGCGTCATCGGCTTGGTCTTGGCGTTGTTCAAAACTCCTGATAATCGTGACTAGCGGCGGGTAATACTGCGTGTCGAGAAAAAATTGGGGGCCGAGTCGGACGCAGTGGCGTATGGCTTCTTTTAGGGTGTCATAAAAAAATTCAGGCGGTCTGTCATCATCATTTTCGGGTGGGAGAGAGAGCATAAAACGTTTCGGATAAACAGGCGCTATGGCACGTGAAGTGACGGGCAGCCTGCCTGATTTAACCGGTTTACGCTTTCTGGGAGATTTATTGCGAGCCATCGAGATGAATCCCTGAAAAAAATTAACCTACTGCAGAGTATAAAACAGTACTCAACTCATTAACATCCCCGAAGCAGCACCGCTGCGCCGCTCACGCGTAGCGTGCTACGTTCATTTAAATATATGTAGTGGTCTAATAAAACTGTAGAGATTTATAGCTTATAATTAAGCAAAATCTTATAGGTATAAATATGACCCGAAAAGTAAAAGTAACCTTTAGCGGAAAGCAAAAACTGGAATATGCAAAACTCATGGTTGAAGGTGGATATAGCAATATCCAAGTTGAAAAAATATCCGGTGCGGGTAAATCTGCCGTATCACGATGGAAGCAACAATATCTTGCCGAGTTAAATGGGAATACGCCTGTAAAATCAAAAGCGTTAACACCCGAGCAACAGCGCATACAAGAATTAGAAGTTCAACTTAAGCGTGCTCAGAGGGATAATGACATATTAAAAAAAGCCGCGGCTTACTTCATCCTCGACAATCAAAACTCAAAATCGTGAAGCAACTGAAAATCATGTACCCCAATTTTACGGTCACTGAGTTATGCCATCTTTTTGAAGTAAGCAGCAGTAGTTTTTATTATGAAACGAAAATACCGACAGTTGAAAATGAAAGACTGTGTGGCGAAATCAAACGTATTTTTTATACACCGGGTCAAATTTATGGCAAAAGACGTATTCAAGCCGAGTTAAAGGGTTTAGGGCACCAAATTGGCACTTATAAAATATCGAACATCATGAAATTAAATCAATTAGTTGCAATTAGACCAACGAAAAAGCACTACTATCACTCATCGGGTAACGAACATCGATATGCCCCTAATTTGCTTAAACGACAATTTTCCCCTGAACAGCATAATCACTATTATGTCGGGGATATCACGTATATTAGACATCACTATGGGTGGAGCTATTTAGCCTGTGTGTTGGATTTAGCCACCAAAGAAATTATTGGTTATGCCTTATCAACAAAACCGGATTCGAAATTAGTGAAAGAAGCCTTAGATAACGCAATTGAACGGCAATTACCGGATACGACAAGTTTGATGTTCCATTCAGATCAAGGTTGCCAATATTCATCGGAGGAGTTTAGGGCGCACCTCTTTGAACGGAAAATAACTCAAAGCATGAGTCGGCGAGGTAATTGCCTCGATAATGCCGTGATGGAAAGATTTTTTAGGAGTTTAAAGACAGAAAGACTTAACCGTTTATCGTTTATGAATCATCAATCTGTTGTCTGTGAAGTTGAAAATTATATTCAGTTTTACAATTATTATCGACGCCATTCAACGATTGGTTATTTAACGCCACATCAAAAATATCATGAACTAAAAAATGCCGCTTAGATCTTCTACAGAATTTGTTGACCATTACAACTGATCCACTTGGTATTATTCGCACATTTTTGTACGGATAATTTATGTTAACCAAGGAGATATTTGTGGATATTCATGTTCGCTTTGCACAAGGACAAAGCCTTCGAAAAATTGCCAGTGAGTTGGGTATATCCCGTAACACCGTAAAACATCATTTACAACAACAGACAATGCCAACTTATGCTAAAAGAAGTCAACAACCGACTAAATTATCCCCCTTTAAACCTTATTTGCTTCAGCGAATTGAACTGGCTAAACCTGATTGGATCCCTGCAACAGTCTTATTTGATGAGGTAGTTGAAAACGGCTATCAAGGTGGTATTGCTCAATTACGCCGATTTGTTTGTCAATTTAAACCAAGCATTGTTCCCGAAGTAGTCGTCCGTTTTGAAACACAGCCAGGTCAACAAATGCAAATCGACTTCACCAGCATCCGGCGAGGTAAAAAATCGCTGAAAGCGTTTGTTGCAACGCTAGGCTATTCGCGTGCGAGTTATGTAAAGTTCTTTGATAATGAACGAGCAGAATCGTGGCAGCAAGGTTTAAGAGAAGCTTTCGACTACTTTGGTGGTGTACCACAGGAAGTATTGTGTGATAACGCAAAATCCCTCATCATCGAACGGGATGCTTATGCAGAAGGTGATCATAAATTACATGTCGAAATGCTTCAAATGTCGAAAGATTACGGGTTTAAATTGAAGGCTTGCAAGCCCTACAGGGCAAAAACGAAAGGGAAAGTAGAGCGCTTTAACCACTATTTAAAAAATAGCTTTATCGTGCCATTAAACACCGACCTTCGTGCTCATAATCTTTGTAATGGTCAACAAATTCTGTAGAAGATCTAAGCGGCATTTTTTAGTTCATGATATTTTTGATGTGGCGTTAAATAACCAATCGTTGAATGGCGTCGATAATAATTGTAAAACTGAATATAATTTTCAACTTCACAGACAACAGATTGATGATTCATAAACGATAAACGGTTAAGTCTTTCTGTCTTTAAACTCCTAAAAAATCTTTCCATCACGGCATTATCGAGGCAATTACCTCGCCGACTCATGCTTTGAGTTATTTTCCGTTCAAAGAGGTGCGCCCTAAACTCCTCCGATGAATATTGGCAACCTTGATCTGAATGGAACATCAAACTTGTCGTATCCGGTAATTGCCGTTCAATTGCGTTATCTAAGGCTTCTTTCACTAATTTCGAATCCGGTTTTGTTGATAAGGCATAACCAATAATTTCTTTGGTGGCTAAATCCAACACACAGGCTAAATAGCTCCACCCATAGTGATGTCTAATATACGTGATATCCCCGACATAATAGTGATTATGCTGTTCAGGGGAAAATTGTCGTTTAAGCAAATTAGGGGCATATCGATGTTCGTTACCCAATGAGTGATAGTAGTGCTTTTTCGTTGGTCTAATTGCAACTAATTGATTTAATTTCATGATGTTCGATATTTTATAAGTGCCAATTTGGTGCCCTAAACCCTTTAACTCGGCTTGAATACGTCTTTTGCCATAAATTTGACCCGATGTATAAAAAATACGTTTGATTTCGCCACACAGTCTTTCATTTTCAACTGTCGGTATTTTCGTTTCATAATAAAAACTACTGCTGCTTACTTCAAAAAGATGGCATAACTCAGTGACCGTAAAATTGGGGTACATGATTTTCAGTTGCTTCACGATTTTGAGTTTTGATTGTCGAGGATGAAGTAAGCCGCGGCTTTTTTTAATATGTCATTATCCCTCTGAGCACGCTTAAGTTGAACTTCTAATTCTTGTATGCGCTGTTGCTCGGGTGTTAACGCTTTTGATTTTACAGGCGTATTCCCATTTAACTCGGCAAGATATTGTTGCTTCCATCGTGATACGGCAGATTTACCCGCACCGGATATTTTTTCAACTTGGATATTGCTATATCCACCTTCAACCATGAGTTTTGCATATTCCAGTTTTTGCTTTCCGCTAAAGGTTACTTTTACTTTTCGGGTCATATTTATACCTATAAGATTTTGCTTAATTATAAGCTATAAATCTCTACAGTTTTATTAGACCACTACACTTGAACTGGATATTGAAATAGCTAATGCAAAAGTGGGTCCATGGTTACAACGCGTTGCCCATCAGCGAATTCATGGAACAACGTTAGAGAAGCCAGCAGATAGATTAGCTAAGGAAGTTAAGTCTCTTCTACCCTTACCAGCAAGGGTTTGCCAATCTATCCCACAGACTAATACGCTTAATATCCCTATCGTACCGCCCCTTGAATCTGTCAGTTTGCAACACTCAATCAGCGTATACGAAGCATTACTGGGAGGTGAACATGTTATTGCATGAACAAATTGAACACCTGTGTGAGTCATTGAAATTAAATTCTATTCCGACTCATTGGTCATCACTTGCCGAAAAATGCATTGCCCAAGACAAAAGCTACGGAGAGTTTTTACTGTCCCTGTTAAAATGTGAGCAACAACAACGAGATGAACGAACTCGTAATCTTTTGAGTCGGATGGCAGGATTCCCAGCACATAAAGAACTTAATACGTTCGATTTTAAGTTTGCAACGGGGATCCCCAAACAACACATACAGGAATTAAGCGCATTAACGTTTATTGAACGTAATGAAAATGTCGTGTTGCTTGGCCCAAGCGGTGTAGGCAAAACGCATTTAGCTATTGGGTTAGGATTAAAAGCAGTACAGGCCAAGAAGAAAACCCGCTTTACCACGGCAGCTGAACTGATGTTGCAACTCTCAACTGCCAAACGACAAAATAAGCTCAAACAATATCTATCACGTTCGGTGATGGCCCCGAAGTTGTTGATTATCGATGAGATTGGATACCTGCCGTTTGGGCGAGAAGAAGCAAACCTGTTTTTCAATGTGATTGCCAAGCGTTATGAGCATGGCAGTGTCATATTGACGAGTAACCTATCATTTGGGCAATGGCCAAGTGCTTTTGCTGATGACGCAACATTAACTGCCGCTATGCTTGATCGTTTACTTCATCATTCGCATGTACTGCAATTAAGCGGTGAAAGCTACCGATTGAAAGATAAGCGGCGCTCAGGAGCAATAACTGAGTAAAACAGTGGATCAATTTTGATTGATCGGATTTAGATAAAAAGTGGATCAGTTTTCGGTGATCGTTGACAGCAATATCCAAGTTGAAAAAATATCCGGTGCGGGTAAATCTGCCGTATCACGATGGAAGCAACAATATCTTGCCGAGTTAAATGGGAATACGCCTGTAAAATCAAAAGCGTTAACACCCGAGCAACAGCGCATACAAGAATTAGAAGTTCAACTTAAGCGTGCTCAGAGGGATAATGACATATTAAAAAAAGCCGCGGCTTACTTCATCCTCGACAATCAAAACTCAAAATCGTGAAGCAACTGAAAATCATGTACCCCAATTTTACGGTCACTGAGTTATGCCATCTTTTTGAAGTAAGCAGCAGTAGTTTTTATTATGAAACGAAAATACCGACAGTTGAAAATGAAAGACTGTGTGGCGAAATCAAACGTATTTTTTATACATCGGGTCAAATTTATGGCAAAAGACGTATTCAAGCCGAGTTAAAGGGTTTAGGGCACCAAATTGGCACTTATAAAATATCGAACATCATGAAATTAAATCAATTAGTTGCAATTAGACCAACGAAAAAGCACTACTATCACTCATCGGGTAACGAACATCGATATGCCCCTAATTTGCTTAAACGACAATTTTCCCCTGAACAGCATAATCACTATTATGTCGGGGATATCACGTATATTAGACATCACTATGGGTGGAGCTATTTAGCCTGTGTGTTGGATTTAGCCACCAAAGAAATTATTGGTTATGCCTTATCAACAAAACCGGATTCGAAATTAGTGAAAGAAGCCTTAGATAACGCAATTGAACGGCAATTACCGGATACGACAAGTTTGATGTTCCATTCAGATCAAGGTTGCCAATATTCATCGGAGGAGTTTAGGGCGCACCTCTTTGAATGGAAAATAACTCAAAGCATGAGTCGGCGAGGTAATTGCCTCGATAATGCCGTGATGGAAAGATTTTTTAGGAGTTTAAAGACAGAAAGACTTAACCGTTTATCGTTTATGAATCATCAATCTGTTGTCTGTGAAGTTGAAAATTATATTCAGTTTTACAATTATTATCGACGCCATTCAACGATTGGTTATTTAACGCCACATCAAAAATATCATGAACTAAAAAATGCCGCTTAGATCTTCTACAGAATTTGTTGACCATTACAATAAAGGCCTGCTCAAATTGTGCTTCAGTTTTAAAGGTGGTCATACTTACTCCTAGACAAACATTTTGCTCAAGCAGGCCTGCTTGATATTATTGAGTTTAGTGATTTTCTGCTGGTGCTGGTTGATCAGCGCGTCGAGTTTTTGAAAATAATTGCCGATAGCGGCTTGTTCTTTTGAACTCTTTGGAAATATAACGCTTGTGTTCTGTATTGTCTTTTTTGAGATTGATAACACTTTTATACCCTGCATTAATGACAAAAGTTGATCATGGAATGAAGATGAATTTAAGTAGTAGCCTAGATATTTAGAGGCAAAAGACAAGGTAGGTCTAGCCGCAATCGTGTGCAATCCAGAAACAACTAACTGCTCATCTATATTAAGTAACTCTGTGCATTTTCCAACAGTACTATCTTCGGCTGCATCTGCAATGATAATGTCCCCATCCTGCAAGGCAGCATGATTTAGCTTATTGGCTACGCTATCGTTTGTAATAAATGGTAAGCGTTCATGACGTACATCCAGAACTTCACCAAATTTAATTAATACGTCGCCATAGTGAATATTTTTTACCGAGCCAGCGCTGTAATTTAAGTCGGCTCGAGAAAGGGTATTGATTGGTACATTAGCAAAGCAAACGCCAAATAGCTTCACCGTCCACTCCCCACTAAATCCTTTAAACCTGATTTCAGGCATGGTTTCGCCTTGCTTGGGAAACATTTTTTCCAGCATGGCTTTTTTAATGTTGTTGAGTTTGTCATGCTTTTGTTGGTGCTGATTGATTAGGCTATCGAGCTTTTGGAAGTAGTTCCCAACGGCGGCTTGTTCTTCTTTTAAAGGGAACAAAACAGATAAACATCTAAAGTCTTGAACGCCTAGTGATTTGCGTGTTGACCCTGATGTTTTGTTAGCTACAAGATCCTTAAAAACTTTCGTTTGTAGGTAATTTCTCAGATATGCAGGATATACACTTATAGGTTTAACTATTGCCATTGTCGGTGAGTATGTATATTCGCAACCAACATTGTTCGATAAATCAATTATTTTTCCAACAGAAGCGACCCTACCATAAGCAAAATCACCTTTTTCAATGGTATATCTTGCAGAGTGTTCATTATAAACACTGCTGGAGACAATTCTTACGTTTTTCAAATCCACAAGGCCTACATCTGAAATATCACCAATACCGATAAAAGGTATACCATTATCTACTGCATCGGGTGCTCTATGACTTGGATGTGGGTCAATGACGTTTGCAATTTCCGACAGCGTATTTTCCTCCCACTCCCCACCAAACCCCTTAAACCGAACCTCAGGCACTTTATTATCCATACTCATCTTATTCACCCTTCAATAAGTTGGTAAGTTCGGTTAAGCCCTGCATATCAAATTCGTTGCCAGTGAGTTCACTCATCATTTGTGCCAGTTCTTGCTCGGTGGTTTTTATTTCATTCGCCACTTGCGAATAGGTCACGGCGTATTTTTCGGCAAGGGCTTGCACTTGTCTGGTGAGCTGGGTAATTACTGTGTTTGGCATCGCCGCAAGTTCATTGCACAGCGGTGTAATCCATTTCAAGTGCAGTAGATTATTCACTTGTTCATCACTGAAGGCTTCAATGGTGGTTTTGGTTTTTAAGTGCAGGGCAGTAGTGGCATCTTTGATCGTTTTTTTCAGGGCTTTTTCTTCATCAATTAATGTGTTCGCGCGAATGACTTTTGCTTCATAGCTGTCTTCGGCAAATTTAGCTTTAAGATCTTTTTGCTCTTTTAAGAACACTTTGGCAGCTTTACCGACTTCGACATTAGCAAAGCCGTCTTTGCTTTCTTTAACCGTATCTTGTTCTTTTTCTTCTTCACTTAGTGATTCTAGAATTTCTTCCAACTCGTTGGCGATTTCCGCTAGGCGAGTTTCTTGATCTTTCAATGCCTGTAAGTCATCACTCAAATAGGTTTGTTGAACTAAATCAAACGGCAGTATGTGACCTTTCCAACCCTCCTGAACTTCTATGTCTTGGCCATTTTTCTTCTTAATAACCATGTTGGGGTCAACTTGTTTGGTGACGGCAAACTCTTCGGTTTGCATCATTTCTAGATCAGCGCTGATAATTTGCCATTGGTTACTCAAAAATTGATAAGCTTGGTATCTGTCGATTAAGGCTATGGGAGCTAAGCGAGTAAATAACTCGGTACTTAATACCTCCTCTTGCTGGTTACGTGGTACGTTTTCCCAATTTTGAATTAACTGGCGGTTTAGAAGGTCATCAAGGCCATTAAAAGCATGGTGATAGGCGCTGATAAACGCTAGCACTTGAGGGTGCTCACTAATACAGGTGTTAACAGCTTGTTTGTCAATGTGTAGTTCACTGTAAGCGGCGGATTTTGGTGTAAACAGAGCGCCGTGCAATTGCGGAAACGCTTGCCAAAAATTGTGTAGCTCGGCAATTTCGCTATTGGGAATACCGCCGAGCATGGTGGCGTGTAAATCCCAGCTTTCTGCTGTCGCAAAGGAATCCACATAGCGCGATATGTTGAGGTTGTAACCGTTGTCGCGCAGGGTTTGTTTGCTCACCAGTTGCGAGAACTTGTCGATACTTTCGCGGTTAATCACCGCATCAGTAATGCGCTTGATATCACTGGCTTGCAGTTTGTTGTTTTTGCTATCTTTTATAAAATGTTTAGAGGCATCGACCACCAATACATCGTTGTTTTGGCGTTTTTGCTTGAGTGTCAAAATCACCGTGGGAATGCCAGTACCAAAAAAGATATTAGCTGGCAAACCGATAATCGTGTCAATGTGATTCTGTTCAATGAGTTGCTTGCGAATTTCACCTTCTTCACCGCCACGGAACAAAACACCATGAGGTAGTACGATAGCCATAATGCCATCAGGTTTTAGATGGTAGAGATCGTGTAGCAAAAAAGCAAAATCGGCTTTGGTTTTAGGTGCCAGGCCAAAACGTGAATAGCGTGGATCGCTTTCTTTAAAGCTGGGGTCCCAGTTTTGTGAGTAAGGGGGGTTGGACACCACGGCATCGACATGCAAGGCGTAGTATGAGCCTTGCGGGTCGCTGTCATCAAAATAAGGCCAATCGTCTTCTAATGTGTCGCCATTACGGGTTTTAATGTTGCTAGCTTTAATACCACGCATGATGAGGTTCATACGGGTTAGGTTGTAGGTGTTGGCTTTTAACTCTTGAGCGTAATAGGTGATACAGTCTTTATTTTTCGCGTATTTCTCGAATGCCTCACCGATATTGATCAGCAACGATCCAGAGCCGGAAGTGGGGTCGTAAATTTTGATGGTATCTTTGTTTTTTAACTCATGAGCGATGATGTTCGACATAAGTACCGAAACTTCATGAGGCGTGTAAAACTCACCGGCTTTTTTACCTGCATTGGCAGCAAATTTTTCAATCAGGTATTCGTAAATGTAGCCCAGTACGTCATACCCTTGATTGCCATTCATGGGGATGCTTTTGATCAGGTGTAGTAAGTCGCTGACGGCTTTGGTGCGTTTGCCGGCACTTTCACCCAGTTTGCTTAAACCTGTTTCCAGTGTGGTAAAAATGCCTTCAAACAGTTTTTTGTAAGTTGGCGAAATCAAACGGCTAAAGGCCGAGAGCGCATCACGCACGTTAGATTCATCAAATTCGGATGTTGGATCAATCCATGTAGAAAACAGATTATCGTAGGCAATAAAGTAGCCCAAGTTGCTTTGTACGTATTTAACGGTGTCAGCGTCTTTTTCATTGAGCGCTTTGATGTCTTCGGGCGTCATTCCCTGTCTGGTGACAAACTGCACCAACTGGTCGCTTAGATACTTGTAGAAGATAAAGCCGAGTATGTAGTCTTTGTATTCGTTGGCTTCAATTTTAGAGCGCATCTGGTTGGCAGATTCCCATATTTTTTTCGCAAGCTGTTGTTTATTCACTATAATTCCTATTTAGAGCAATTCTTTTTGAAAAGGCTATTTTAGGGTTTGATTGTACGTTTGATAAAAGCTTCTTGCTAGGGTCTGTCAGATCATCGTCAATCCGGAGCAATTGTTAAAAAATTAATGTCATATAGTGAAAAGATTGCTCATTCAATATAGCGCTTTCGTTTGTTATGATGCAATTTGTTATGTAAACAGTGAAAATATGAGATGAGTAAAAACCGCAGTTTGAAAAAGTTAAACATCAAACGCAAAGACAATGCTTTTGTAGCTAAACCGTTTTTGGTATTTGATATTAAGAATCAGCATTCTTCACAATTTTTTGATACTTACGATGAAGCAGCCGATTACTGCATTGATAAGGGATTATCAACATTTCTGGAAGTCGGAGAAGTGAGTTACATTAATTCTAATGAGCTTTCGCTATCTCTCGTTAATTTTTATTTTGTGCCAAAGAATTCATCAACAATCTATGTAATTGATGTTGATGATTTTGAGGAAGTGAGCAAAGAGATAATGGAAGGTAAGGTCTTTTTACCTTGTCCTTCAAACTCTCTTCACTGATATTTTTCTAAGTTAAAAGCGAATATTAAAAGATGAATAAAAAATTCACCCCAACCCCACACGATGCTGTGTTTAAACAATTTCTAAGTGAAAAAGAGACAGCGAAAGATTTCTTTGACATATGGCTACCGGATGAGATTAAAGCACTATGCGACTTAGATAGCCTAAAAGTGGAATCTGGCTCATTTGTCGATAGCGAGATGAAAAACTACCAGAGTGACATTCTCTATTCTGTCAAGACCGGACAGGGGAAAGGCTATATCTACCTATTAATTGAGCACCAGTCTACACCGGATAAGCTCATGGCATGGCGATTGATGCGTTATAGCCTTGCTGCCATGCAGAAGCACCTAGAAGCCGGACACAGGCAATTACCGCTCGTTTTCCCCATTTTATTTTATTGTGGTGAACAAAGTCCTCACCCCTATAGTACGAATTGGTTAGACTGTTTTCACGACAGAAAACTGGCAGAAAGTATCTACACCAATCCCTTTAGGTTAGCCGATGTCACCACACTTGAAGACGGTGAGATTATGCAGCACAAGCGAATAGCATTACTTGAGTTACTCCAAAAGCACATTCGCAGACGGGATATGACGGAGCTTATGAATGAAATTGTGACGCTGTTGTCGTATAATTATTATACCGATAATCAGGTTATCACTATGTTTAACTATCTCATCCAAGAAGGTAACGCCAAAAAGCTAATGGAATTTATCACTGAGATAGCCAAACAATCAGAAAAACACGAAGGAGCACTTATGACTATTGCTCAAGCATTAAGACAGGAAGGTAAAATTGAAGGTCGTCAGGAAGGCTACCAGTTAGGAAAAAATGAAGGCGTTCAAGAAGGTAAACTTGAAGGGATTCAAGAAGGGATGCAAAAGGGTGAAAAACAGGCTTCGATGAAGATAGCGCGCCAAATGCTCGAAAGTGGCATGGACAGGCAATCTGTAATGAAATTTACGGGCTTGAATGATGATGAAATGATTAACCTGTTTAAAGATTAAACGATGACAGAACGCAAGAAATTAACCCTCAATTGCCCAAGAAAAGCTTCACAAGAAGAGCAGACTTCAAGTGCCCCTGTTTACGGTAAAAAGGTATTGGTCAATGCTGCGCCAAAAAAACAGGCAAAAAAGCCTCATCCTCCCAAAGTAGTAAAACAGCAGCCCAAGAAGGTGGTTGAAAAATCTAAACAGGCAGTGAAGGTTAAAACACCAAAACCACCGACACCGCCTAAAAAGCGATTGCCGTTAGAGGAAGCGATTTCCCAGATAACCACGTTTTGGCCTAATCTTTTTCCTGATAGCGGGTTGCGCCCAATGAAAATTGGTATCCAACAGGATATGTGGCAAGAAGTGAAGGAAAAGTCATTACCGATAGCGAGAAGGCGTTTAAGAGCCTGTTTAGGCAGTATTGGTCATCACGCTGATTATCGTGCACTTATCCAGTTAGGTGCTAATCGTTATGACAAATCCGGACAGATATCAGGAATTGTCACCCAAGCCGATGTTGAGGATAATCTGCAACGTTTAGCACGGCGAAATAAAAACAAATGAAAGAATCTGAATTAATTGCTCATGCTGAAAATGCCACTTTGTGGAAAAAATATCCGACACTAACAAATTGGGAAGTCCGTTTTTTAAATAATGTCATCACTTCGTATCGGCAATGGAATAACATTTCACCGAAACAAAAAGCCGCCACATTTAAAATCCTCCAAAGAGTGGGCGAAATCAAATAGGGGTTCTACGCCATATCAAAACTGCAACAGGCGATTTTCAAAAATCAGCCGATTAGTCGTACAATTGCTTTTACTCCTTATGACGGTAACTTCCATGCCTACGGCATAAAAACCATAAGGAGAATTGAGTGGATCAATTTTGATTGATCGTATTTAGCTAAAAAGTGGATCAGTTTTCGGTGATCGTTGACAACGGTAAGCGGGTTTTGCGTACAGCGATATAATGAGATTATTGGCGGTGTGCACCAAAAATAAAAAAAACACCCATAACGGTATATTTTATAAAAATAAAAACCCGATAAAAACCCAAAAAAATAATCGCTACCCATAAAGATCCGTAAAAATACAAATTAAATACTATTTAAGGCTTTTTTATTTATGTTTAACAATTAAAAATACCCATAAAAAGTATAATATTGGTTGAAATAAATCACTTCAGGTATATTATGGGTGTTATTAGTTAAAGGTTAATGCAATAAGGGTATCCTGTGAAAAAGCTATTTTGTGATGATGGTTCCACTGCGGTAAAACTGGCATGGTTCGATGATAACGGTGAACGGCATACGCTGGTCAGCCATAACTCCTTTAAAGAAGGCTGGAACACATCGGGTTTTGGTAGTGATAAAACCTATAACTATCTTGCCGATGGTGAAAAGTACGCTTTTGACACACACAATCCGTCTGCGATTGTGACCACCAATATTGAATATCAGTATGGCGTTGAAAACCGACTGTCAGTGCACCATGCGCTTTTGCAGACAGGACTGGAGCCACAGGACGTTGAGTTGTGGGTAACACTGCCCGTATCGGAATACTTCACCTCAGACATGCAGGAAAACACCGACAACATTCAGCGTAAGTCTGCGAATTTGCAAAAAGATATTACCTTGAATAAAGGACAGCTATTTTCGATAAAAAAAGTCCACGTCCTGCCGGAATCGTTACCTGCGGCGTTGACCTCGCTGGAAGCGGATAACGTTAGGGATCTGGAAACCTCGCTTGTTGTCGATTTAGGTGGAACCACGCTGGACTGCGGCGCGATTGCCGGACGTTACCGGAGCGTGTCACAAGTATCGGGCGAACCCGGATTAGGCGTTACGCTGGTCACAACCGCCTTGATGAATGCGTTAAAACAGGCCGGAAGTCATACTAGTTATTACATTGCCGATCAGTTGGTCAAAAACCGGAACACCAGAGAACTGTTTGAAACCGTGGTCAACGATGCCAGCAAAATTGATACAGTATGCAGCGTGATTGATAGTAGCATTGCTCGTTTATCCGAGCGGGTCATTCAACACCTGCAAGCCTATAAAGGCGTTAACCGAATTTACCTCACTGGTGGCGGTGCAGAACTGATCTATCCGGCGGTCAAAGCCGCTTTCCCGTTACTGAAAGAGAAGGTAAGTATTTTGCCAGATGCACAGCTTGCTCTTGTCACTTCCATTGCCGAAATTAATCGTTAAGGAGTACAGAAAATGAGCGAAGAACGCCGCAAACTCTGGCTGTACCTGTACCCCGATGAACCACACCAGAAAGCCGTCATTGATGCGATTGAGTCTGTCCCTCTGCGCCAGCGCCCTGATTATTTCAGGGACTGTCTGGTAGCTGGGGCTGCCCTGTCCACGCTGGATAAGCGGATTCCGGCATTACTGGCATTATTGCTGGACGGGAAACACGATGCACAGACGCTGAAAAATACCTTGTCTCTGGTTCTGCCTGAAATGGTTACAGATAACCACGGCACGGCATTACAGGCCGTGGCATGGCAGAAGCGTGTCAGGGATGAACTGGCAGCGGGGAACCCGTGGACGGCATGGATGGCTATCACCGAAGATGAATACCGGAAACGGGCGAATCAGCCGGAGGATAACGCCGAAGTTCGCGCCCTCTTAGCCCCTGTAGAGCAAGAAAGTGCAGAATTCGCGTCGTTCCCCGTACAGGAAGAAAAACCGGAGCAAAAAACGGCCTCAGAAACCCTGTCCAACGCAAAAAAAATGTTTGGCGGAGATAAAATTTAAATGAATAAAAAGGATGTCGCGCTAATGGCGGCTCCGCTTATGTTTCCCTACGGGATGTTAGAAGCATAGTGAAAAAAAAGCGTAGCGCTTAAATAAATTGAATTCCGCTTGGAAATAAAATTTATCCATCGTATTAATTTGAAATTTGAAGGACTTCCTTACTGCCCGATGCCAGCTTGCCATACGCCCATTTTTAGGGGACGGCAAGCCTTAAAGTGGCTTTCGCGGCATATCCTCGCCACAAGTGGCTCCGGTATTCCACGTTCCACTTGACCCCAAATGGTCAATGGCTTCGTGGCATCGGGCAGTAAGGGAACGGTGACACGGGGTCACCTCTGTAATGGTCAACAAATTCTGTAGAAGATCTAAGCGGCATTTTTTAGTTCATGATATTTTTGATGTGGCGTTAAATAACCAATCGTTGAATGGCGTCGATAATAATTGTAAAACTGAATATAATTTTCAACTTCACAGACAACAGATTGATGATTCATAAACGATAAACGGTTAAGTCTTTCTGTCTTTAAACTCCTAAAAAATCTTTCCATCACGGCATTATCGAGGCAATTACCTCGCCGACTCATGCTTTGAGTTATTTTCCGTTCAAAGAGGTGCGCCCTAAACTCCTCCGATGAATATTGGCAACCTTGATCTGAATGGAACATCAAACTTGTCGTATCCGGTAATTGCCGTTCAATTGCGTTATCTAAGGCTTCTTTCACTAATTTCGAATCCGGTTTTGTTGATAAGGCATAACCAATAATTTCTTTGGTGGCTAAATCCAACACACAGGCTAAATAGCTCCACCCATAGTGATGTCTAATATACGTGATATCCCCGACATAATAGTGATTATGCTGTTCAGGGGAAAATTGTCGTTTAAGCAAATTAGGGGCATATCGATGTTCGTTACCCGATGAGTGATAGTAGTGCTTTTTCGTTGGTCTAATTGCAACTAATTGATTTAATTTCATGATGTTCGATATTTTATAAGTGCCAATTTGGTGCCCTAAACCCTTTAACTCGGCTTGAATACGTCTTTTGCCATAAATTTGACCCGATGTATAAAAAATACGTTTGATTTCGCCACACAGTCTTTCATTTTCAACTGTCGGTATTTTCGTTTCATAATAAAAACTACTGCTGCTTACTTCAAAAAGATGGCATAACTCAGTGACCGTAAAATTGGGGTACATGATTTTCAGTTGCTTCACGATTTTGAGTTTTGATTGTCGAGGATGAAGTAAGCCGCGGCTTTTTTTAATATGTCATTATCCCTCTGAGCACGCTTAAGTTGAACTTCTAATTCTTGTATGCGCTGTTGCTCGGGTGTTAACGCTTTTGATTTTACAGGCGTATTCCCATTTAACTCGGCAAGATATTGTTGCTTCCATCGTGATACGGCAGATTTACCCGCACCGGATATTTTTTCAACTTGGATATTGCTATATCCACCTTCAACCATGAGTTTTGCATATTCCAGTTTTTGCTTTCCGCTAAAGGTTACTTTTACTTTTCGGGTCATATTTATACCTATAAGATTTTGCTTAATTATAAGCTATAAATCTCTACAGTTTTATTAGACCACTACAGCTGGAATCGGGTTGAAAAATTTGTTGATGCGTGGAAAAAATCCGGCTTCCGTATTGTTGGTCATCTCGTTTTCAAGAAACGTTATACGTCAAAAACTGGTTTTTTAGGGCACAGCCACGAAAATGCTTATCTGCTGGCGAAAGGCCGTCCTGTGATGCCCGTCAAGCCAATGAGAGACGTACAGTCATGGCAATATACAGGCAATCTTTATCATCCAACTCAAAAGCCTGTCAGTAGTTTACAGCCACTCATAGAATCTTTTACGCAACCTCACGCAATTGTACTCGATCCGTTTGCGGGTTCTGGCTCTACCTGTATTGCTGCTGCGCTTTCCGGACGGCGTTATATTGGTATTGAGCTTCTTGCTGAATATCATGCCATTGGTCAACAACGTATTGCTGCTTTGCGTACTCGTCGTGTTGCTTAAAGAGAAAATAAAGGGCGGTCTATCCGCCCAGTTATTTTATTATTTATCTTTTTTAAAATCCGCAAGGCTGATAACGGGTGCTTTCCTTCTTTTCTTTTTGCGTGGTTTTATAACCGGAATATTATTATCATAAATAAACATAACAGGATCATCATTTTTATTCTTAATTTCAATCTTCTCAAAATGAATATTTTCCCCATGAAAATAAAGATTAACGCCTGAAAGAAATTCAATGTCATAAAATTGCAATTCTTCAATCGCCTCACAAATTGCCTTCTTAAGACTTTGTTTATTCCAACGACCCGTAAATTTTATCCTCATTCATTTTTACCGATTTTATTTTCTGATAATGTCGATAAATTTTTCTGGCATAGTGGAAACGATTTTTAATTGAGGTATTGGTATTTCGCATTCCCGCGTTATACATACCAACGGCTAACCAATTTTTACCGTAAGTAGCAAAGTTACGACTTAAAATCATTACCCCAATATGAATATTTAAACAAGGATGATTGATTAAGTCATTTTCAGATAATGTAGGATATTCTTTTTTAATGGCGTTGAAGGTTTTGCTATTAATTTGCATCACCCCTAAATCAAACGAGCCATCTTTATTTTTGTTTTTTGCCTGGGGATTAAAGTTTGATTCTTGTCTGGCAATCGCTCTTAAATAATCGGGGTCAATTTGATAATAACTTCCTGCTTTATCAAAGCAATCGGCAAGCGATAATTTTGAGATAACAAGACAAAATAGCCACAGTAAATTTTTAATTTTCATCACGTCGCTCTTTATTCAAAAACAGAACAATTCGGCATATTGTCGCCCCTATAAAGCAAAAAGATTTTTTAAAGATATTCCAATTATCATTTTCAACTTTATCTCCCTCAATCCGCTTTTTCTACCACTAACTTACATACCACACGCAAAATATATATTTTGTTTTAATTATATGAAATATATTATTTTTTTATTGAATTATATATTTTTATTTATTAAATATAGAATCTATATAGATTCCAATAAGAATCTTTATAGCATCCTTATGTTTTATATAAATATTATATTAAAAGACTCTAATAAGAGTCCCTTGAGATTCTTAAATGATTCTTTTGTTTTTTTAATTAATATACTGATTTTACCGCATAATTAATTTATTTAAAAAGATAGATTCTATATAGACTCTTATTAGAATCTTAAAAGATTCTTTATTAAATTGTATTTTAATGTAAAATAATATTCATTATATAATCATTAAGGTTCTTTTTCATGGAAAAAGTTAAAAACAAATATCGCTTATCTTTACCCATACCTGATTCTATTCTGAAGCAAATAGACGAATTCGTTGAAGATAAACGCACCGATGGTGAACCTAATTCTACTTCAAATCGCACTGTTATTGCGATGGAGATGTTAAAAATTGGTTGCCTTGTTATGCAAAAAAGAAAGGCGAATAAAGACAATGAAGAACCACAAATTACGCTAGATGATAAACTTGCTTTAATTGCTCAATCCGTTTTAAAGATAGAATTTATGGAAAATCTTTTGTTTTATGCAACGAAGAAAAATCAAGAAAAAACTTCATTATATATGTCAGATGAAAATCATAAAAAGTATCTGGAAGAGATAGAATATAAGCTGAGTTATTTTTTTAAACGGAAATAATATCTTTGATAATTTGGATAAAAATTTAAAATAAGGGAGGGGTAAAAGAATGGAAAAATCTATTGAAAAAATCATCTATGCATCAAGATGGTTATTATTTCCTGTCTATATTGGGTTGTCATTTGGATTTATTTTACTCACTTTAAAATTTTTTCAGCAGATAAGTGATGTCATCCCAGAACTTTTTACTATTTCCGAATCTGGATTAATATTAAAAGTTTTATCACTGATTGATATTGCGTTAGTTGGTGGGCTTTTAGTTATGGTTATGTTTTCAGGTTATGAAAACTTTATTTTAAAAATGACCATCGATGATAAACATCAAAAATTAAGTTGGATGGGAAAAATGGATGTTAATTCCATTAAAAATAAAGTGGCCTCATCGATTGTCGCCATTTCTTCAGTTCATCTTTTACGACTTTTTATGGAAGCAGAAAAAGTGGCGGATAATAAAATAATGTGGTGTGTTATTATCCATTTAGCTTTTGTTGTCTCTGCATTTGGTATGGCTTATATTGATAGAATGAGTAAAAATTCTAAAGGCTAATTTTTAATTACAATTCCCCTTGAGATAGTTCATGCAAAATAGTCAATTTCAATCACCGCAATCCCTTGAAGGTGTTGTTGAACGCGTCACTTTTCATAGTGAAGCTTCTGGTTTTTTTGTCATTAGAGCTAAGGTTTCCGGACATAAAGATTTAATTACTGTAACGGGTAATACTGCTTCTATTACTGCAGGGGAATATATTGAATGTATGGGTATCTGGCTTAACGACGTTAATTATGGTCTACAATTTAAAACCAATCATATAAAAACTATTATTCCTACCACTCTGGAAGGCATGGAAAAATATTTAGGTTCAGGGATGGTCAAAGGGATAGGCCCCGTTTTTGCCAAACAACTTATCAAGTCCTTTGGTGCCGATGTTTTTGATATTATTGAACACCACCCTGATAAATTACTTGAAGTTGAAGGCATTGGAAAAAAACGCCAGCAAAAGATTAGTTCTGCCTGGGCAGAACAAAAAGTAATCAGGGAAATTATGGTTTTCTTACAATCTCATGGGGTCGGAACTTCAAGAGCCGTTCGTATATATAAAACCTACGGTGAATCGGCAATTTCTAAAGTACGCGAGAATCCTTATCAACTCTCGATTGATATCTATGGTATTGGGTTTAAAACAGCAGATCAAATCGCACAAAACCTAGGCGTTGATACACAATCTCTGATCCGTGCTCAAGCCGGTATCCGGCATGTTTTACAGGAATTGTCTAATCAGGGACATTGTGCAGAAGAACAAGAAGCATTAATTAATAAAACCCATCGCCTACTGAATATTCATGAAGACATTATACGCCAGGCCATTGAGATTGAATTAACAGAACGCCGGCTGGTTTTACAATCAGTTGAAAATGAAATCTGGGTATTTCTGTCGTCATTGGCTTTTGCTGAACAAGGCGTTGCGGGTCATTTAAAGCGCTTGATTTCTGGAAAACTTCCTTGGGATAATATCGCCCTTGAAAAAACCATTCCTTGGGTTGAGAAAAAAAATAAGATAATGCTATCCGACTCGCAAAAGACCGCTATCGAAAAAACCTTAAACAGCAAGGTGAGTGTCATAACAGGCGGGCCTGGCGTTGGTAAGACTACAGTGATTAACAGTATCCTAGATATTATAAAAACTAAAGGAATAAAACCGACGCTTTGTGCGCCAACTGGACGGGCTGCTAAACGATTGAGTGAATCAACCAGAGAAAATGCCACTACGATTCATCGTCTTCTGGATTTTGATCCCTCACAATTTGATTTTAAACACAATGCTGATAACCCTATTGATACTGAATTACTGGTTGTTGACGAATCCTCAATGATTGACATTGTATTGATGAATAAATTGTTACGGGCATTACCTGACCATTCAGCGTTGCTGTTGGTGGGGGATATCGATCAGCTACCATCGGTAGGACCAGGGAATGTCTTATCTGATGTTATTCACAGTCAGCAAATCCCTGTTAGTCGATTAACCGAAATATTCCGGCAATCAGCTTGTTCTAAGATTATCACCAGTGCTCATGCTATTAATATGGGACGTTTCCCTGAAATTGTAAAAAAAGGTGAGGAAAGTGATTTTTTCTTTATTCATTCTGAAGATATTGAAGATATCAAAAATAAACTTCTAAATATTATCTTACATCGATTACCGATGCGGTTTGGATTTGATCCTGTCAGGGATATCCAAGTATTAACTGCAATGAATAGGGGCGGAATTGGTACGCATAGTATTAATGACATGTTACAATCTCAGCTTAATAATAATGACATTTCCTCGAAGGTGACACGTTATGGCCGGACGCTTTCTTTGGGTGATAAAGTTATTCAATTAGTGAATAATTATGATAAAGATGTTTTTAATGGTGATATCGGAATTATTACGTTAATTGATACGGTTGAATCGGAAATGATCATCGATTTTGATGGCAGAACAATCCGGTATGATTTTAATGAGCTTGATGAGATATCCTTAGCTTATGCAACAACCATTCATAAGAGCCAGGGCTCTGAATATCCTTGTGTTGTGATTCCGATAGCCATGCAGAACTATCTTATGCTTGAACGGAATTTGATTTATACCGGGGTCACCAGAGGTAAAAAAATGGTGGTTATCATTGGACAAAAGAAAGCACTTAGTCTCGCTATCAACAAACAGAACTCGATTAAACGAAAAACATGGTTATTAGCACGGTTAAAAATCGCGTTCAATGAATCATAGTACTGTTTTCAAAGAAGATTCTTTAATAAAATCGTATTACCCCTCATTTAGAAAAAATGCCGCCGATATAGAGGGATGCTGGATTATCTGACAATTATTCCTAATAATATTCCAACAGCACTAAAATCAGCATCACTAAATGTTGTGTTGGCAATACCAACATTTCCAAGTATAGGTAATAAGAATACAGGCAGGAAGGTAATTAATAAACCTTGAGCAAAAGCGCCTAAAATAGCCCCTCGACGTCCACCAGTTGCATTCCCGAATACTCCCGCTGCTGCGCCAACAAAAAAATGAGGAACGACCCCTGGAATAATCACAGTCATATTAAGTGTATACAAGATGAACATACCAATAACACCTGCTGTGAAACTACTTAAGAATCCAATAAGAACAGCGTTTGGCGCATAAGGGAAAACAACCGGACAGTCTAATGCAGGTTTTGCATTTGGTACTAGTTTATCTGAGATCCCTTTAAATGCTGGCACAATTTCAGCTATCAGCATACGAACACCTTGTAGAATAATATAAACCCCGGCAGCGAACGTAATAGATTGCATTAGTGATAACATAAATCCACTTTTCCCTTCGCTTATTTCTCTGACCTGTTCATCTCCGGCAAATAAACAGGTAATAAGAAAAATAATGGCCATAGTAAAAGATATGGCAACGGGTGTATCGCGTAAAAATAGTAGACTTTTAGGTACATTCATTTCTTCTGTAGAATGGGCTTTATTCCCAAATTTACTACCAATAAAACCCGCTAATACATAAGAAATAGTTGAAAAGTGACCAATAGCAACATCATCGGATCCTGTGATTTTTTTCACATATGAATAAGCGATGGCAGGGAAGAACACCATACAAAAACCGACTACTAAGGAACCAATCATCACCAACATAGACCCTTCAAAACCAGCCGTCGCCAGAATAACCGCAACCATCATTGACATGAATAAGGTATGGTGACCCGTTAAGAAAATAAATTTCCAAGGCGTAAAACGAGCAATGAAAATATTAATAACCATAGAGAAAAACATGATCATCGCCATTTCTTTACCAAAAGATTTTTGTGCGATAGAAACAATGGCTTCATTATTCGGTACAACGCCATGAATATTAAATGCAAGTTGGAATATTGCTGAAAAATAACCTAATGAATTAACAACTAACCCTGCCCCAGCACCCAGAATAACAAACCCCATAATGGTTTTTACGGTACCTTTAATACATTCAGTGACGGTTTTTTTTGTATGATTAATCCAATTAATGCGATAGAACCGACCAGAATAGCTGGTTCAGATAACACATCTTGCATCAGGAAACGAAAAAATGTCATATTGCCCCCTACAGCACCCCTAGTTCAATCAATGCAGCTGATATACGTTCTTTCATTGCAGTTTTATCTATCATATTGTTTAACGAGACAATTTTTCCATTCACATCTTGTGCAACCAATTGTTCTGCAATATCAGCCGTACCGACAAAAATATCGCTTTGAGTTCCTTTTGCTGATCCTAAATCAACA
This sequence comes from Arsenophonus nasoniae, assembly GCF_004768525.1. Lineage (NCBI taxonomy): Bacteria > Pseudomonadati > Pseudomonadota > Gammaproteobacteria > Enterobacterales > Morganellaceae > Arsenophonus > Arsenophonus nasoniae. Next base: position 93,469 of record NZ_CP038617.1, on the reverse strand, counting down.
TGATCAACATTAGCTTCGATGCCAAGGTCTTTCAGGATCGTTTTAATGCTCATTTCCATCATCAGACTAGTACCTAAGCCATTTCCACAAACTACGGTGATTTTCATCATACTATCCTTATTTTTAGTCTATTAGTTAGTATTTGCTGATGACAGATAAAATATCCTCTATATTATCTGCATTCATTAACTTCTCTACGTCATGTTGATTATCAAAAAGCTCTGAAAGTTGAGCGATAGCGTCAATATGACTATTGCTGTCTGTTGCTGCAAGAACAAAAAGTAATTTGATGGGATCATTTTCATTTACATCGAAATTAACCCCATTTTTGATTACAGTTAGTCCTAAAGAAAGTTTATTTACGCCATCTTCCGGTCTGGCATGAGGCATAGCGATGCCAGGTCCTACAACATAATATGGCCCAATAGATTTGTGAGATTGAATAATTGCTTCCACGTATTGGGGTTCAATTGAACCATTATCAATTAATGGCTGACAGGATTTGATTACTGCATCACCCCAATCTTTTGTATTTTGGAGCACTTGAACAACATCAGAGGTTAATAATGTTTTTAGCATCTCTTTTCTCCCGAAGATGCAGACTTCATTTGTTTAGAAATTAGGTTTTAGTAACCTCAATATTATGCGAGCAAAGGACTGTATTATTAGTTAACTATCGATCATTTATACAATATCTGTCAAATCAGCTTTTAGCTACTACACATTAACGCAATGAGTTAATCACCGTACTCTTTTTCTTTAATTTTTTGTTTTTCTTCATGATGCAAAATATTGACTTCATCGTTATCTAATCGTTTAGATTCTTTATCGGAGTCTACCTCATCTATCGATAGATTGTCTTCGGTTGGCAAGGAAAATTCATCGGCATTCATCAATCTTTCAGCATCAACATTCTCAGGTAATTTGCTCTCTTCATCTTTAAGTAATGTATCATTGATGTCAAGGTTTAACGCTTTGTCCATATCAATGGAAAGACTTTCTTCTACTGTAGTTGCCAATTCGTTAAATTTCTCTTTTTCCTGCGTAATTTCTACTACGATGGTAGTATCAGTTTCTTTTTGTTGTAGTACGCCTGGTAACTGATTAGTCTGATAGGTTTTGGGTTCGACACTTTCATCGCCCTTCTGGAGGATAATGTACTTACCCTCTTTAGCACCCTGATAGCGGGCTCTTTCAAAATCAATATTGCCCGTATAAATCCCCACCGGCAAATGGTAGTTGCCGCGGTGAATACCATTTTCATTAACAACCGGCAATAATATTTCAGGGGGTTTATTGAGTGTGCTTAATCTTCCTGCCTCTGCGATTATGGTGTCTACTTTTTTCGCTAATGCGGTTTGGGTGATAACTTTACTCTGTTCCCACAAGGTTTTTTCACTCACTGCGCGTTGGTCATCCTGACGTTTGATAAAATCATGAGCTGAAAAGCGCTCACCGCTATGGGTTTCAATGTGCTTTATCCATTTTTCGGCATCGTCCAGATAAACCTGAACATGGGCTTTACTACGTGAGAATTCGACATAGGTATTATCCAGCGCGGCCAGTTTCGCTTTGTTGTCACTCGCCCCATCATACACAATCACATAAGGCACGGATGCACCTTGTGAAGCATAAGCGGTAACGGCATAGGTATAATCAAGATGCCGGTCGCTCATCTCTTGATTGGGTTGATAGGTTAATGTCTTGCCATTAAAATCAAGTAACAAGGTATCGCCTTCAATTTTTTTCACTATCCCTATCTCATTATTTGCCGCCATGCGTTCTTTATCGGTAACGGTTAGCCTGATTTTTTCACCTGGACTGACGGTTATCGTATTCGCTTGATACAGTGTAACGGTATCCGGATTAAGGGTCATAACTGACAGATAATGCTCCTGCTGATTGTCGGACTGATAAAGTGAAAGGGTGCCATCTGATGACGTTTCGTTAATGTGATAATAGGTTTGATTGATTTTAGCAATGTTTCCGGTGTTTATTTGCCAAAAATCCACGGTTTTGAGGTCAGCGGCAGCGTGATTAATGCGTTGCAAGGTGGGGATAGTCAGGCTTTGCTTGTCATCCGGATAAAGTGTTTGGTGAATCGCTTCATTAATCGCGGCTCGGTCACGGTTTAATGGCGTGACAATCAGGGTATTATCCTGTGCGTCTTTTGTTCTACTAGTGAAATCTTTTACAATTGTGGTTATTTTTTTCTCCTGCGTTTTCCCTTTAAGGTCAACCACTGAATGGGTGGGGGTATCGCTACTTTTTATCCGCGTAATGGTATCTGGCGGTACGCTGTTAATGACGGCTAGCGATTGTTTGATGTTGCCCGCTATTACCGCTTCGATTGCCGGTTTTAATTCCGGATTTTGTCGAACAATTTCCCGCATCACTACGGTGTCTGCGGCACTGCGCTCTAGCGTTACTTTAAATGGTACGCCACTTTCAAAAGACTTAAGTTGTTGCCGGTCGCCTGACAGTACAATACGCCCTGATTTTTCAGTAATGGTTTTTAGTAAATTAGCATAAGTTTTATTGCCTATCATTGAGCTTTCATCAATGATAAACAGGGTATTTTTAAAGTTGGTTTCGGTATTATTTTCATTCAGAAAACTGGCAATGGTTTGTGATGGAATACCGGCTTCTTTAAGTTCTACCACTGCTTTGTGGGTGGGTGCGAGTCCCATTAGCGTGATGTCGGGTCGATTCTGTTTGAGGGATTTTGCCACGGTTTTAAACTGGGTGGTTTTCCCCACTCCCGCATAACCCTGAATGGCGATAATCTGGTCAGAGGAACGCAAGACTTTCTCTGCGGCTTTTTGTTGTCCTTGTGTGAGTCCAGTGGTATCAATAGGCAAATTTTGTTTAATCAGGGGTAACTGGGTATTTTTACCTTTTAAAATCTGTTTAAGTATGAGTGATTCTCTCTCAAAGGTTGATTTTTCAATAAAATTCCCCATCAGTGTGTTAAAACTGCCATCAATAGCGATAAAATCGCCTTGTTTTAACTGTTTTTCAAACTGAGCGGCAATCTGTTCAATGGGTGTATGAGGTAATAACTGAACCGCTTTTGTGATGGCTGCTGCACCATTAAAAAAGACCTTTGAACCGGTTACTTTATCGATAGCAATCTCGATGGCTTTTTGTATATCAGATTGCGGATTTTGTTTTGCGGTCTGGGTATTTATTACCTTATAAAAGTCGATTTTTTCTGCACTGATGGTTTCCATTTTTACATCGTTAAAGGCCATTTTTTTATCAATGGTGGCTTTATCGTGTCCGGTGATGGCAATAACTGTTTTCCCACTGCGCTTAATCTGATTAATCTTGCTATCGTTGAGTTCTCGGTCATTGGTGATAGCAATCACCGTTTTGGTTTTTGATAAGCTCTTTCCTAACGATTCGCAATAATGGTACGCTAATGGGACTTCGGTTTTCGGTGAAAAGGAAAAGGTCTTGCCGTTATTATCTTCAAGGATGACTTTATCCCGAAACAAAAAATTTCCTTTTCTTATCTGGCTAACGGTAAAAGCTTTGCCAGCAGGAATATTGTCACCAAATCGCCCCTCTGATTTTACTTTATCGCCCATCCGCAGTTCTAGGGTTTCGGTCTTATACAGCTGATAGTGATTTGATATTTTATTGATAGGGAGTTGCGTATAACAGCCATCACTATTTAATAAAACAAGGGTGTTGGTCTTTTTGTCGATGTCCTTAATTAAAAAGGTTTTCTTCTGCTCGCCGTTTATTTTTTCTAATTGATTGCCGACCTGATAGGTATTGCGGTTGTTACTGTTTGAGGCATCGAGAAACACCGATTTTCGCGTTGAGATGGTGACAGATTCCGATGGCAACAATCCTTTTTCTATTAATGTGTTACGAACTTTATGCGTTATTTCGGCATTCAGTTTATTACTCGCTGTCTGAATGATAGCCTCCTTGTTGGTGGCGTGTAACCGAGAATAATAGTTTGCCGCGAGCGGTGCTCTGTCTCTTTTGTCCACTTTTTCGACAAAATAAAGCTGTTTGCTGGTATTAACCTGATGACAGTTAATTGTTGGGATAGTGAGGTTACTGGCAATCTCTTTCGTCAATCCTGTCTGTGACCCCACGCCACTATCAAAAATAATCGCGGTGGCTCCGTGGTGGTTTACGGTTTGCAGCAGGGCTTTCATCTTATCCAGCCCTATCTTTTCATTCTGTTCGATGTCTTTTAAGGTCATTACATTCATGTCATTTTTAAGCTCGGCAACCAAATTTTTTTTGGTTGTCACATTTGGCACGACAATAATATGGCGCTGTCGATTTTCCTTCGCCAGCGTCTGAATCTGGGAAAGCGTGCTAAGATGGTGATTTGCGTCGCCTTTTACATTGACAAAATTTACCGCTGCATTATTTTTTACCAGACTGGTTATCAATGGGTTGGTTTGTGTTGAGTTTAATCCACTTTCTTTGGCGTTTAAGCCAGTTATTAGCTGTGCTACGGCGTTTTCTGCTTTTAACTGATGGGCGGTTGTAAAGGCAGTACCTTCTCTATTAACGGGAATTAAATCGCCCTTATCCAAAAACTTTCCGATTTCTGCTCTTAAGCGGTTTATCATGCCCGATTCATAAGGTATCTGATTAATCACCTGCGTTAAGAGTTTGTCATAGGTGAATCTATGGTGATGAATTTCCAGTGACTGAATAGCATTTTTAACGGCTTGTTGCAGCGTGATGTGTTGCTGACGGTCGATTTTTTCATGTATCACCGGTTTAATGATGGCATTTTTATCAAATCCGGTGGCTTGTAACTTTTGTTTCCATTCCTGACGGACGGTTTCAATATTGGAGAAATCTTTTTTCTGGCGGGTGTCTAAAGTGGCTACCATTTTTTGTTTTGCGGTTGCCTTTTCCCCAACCGCTGCAATGATTTCCTTGCGACGACTGGAGAAAATATCGGTGGGTACGCCTTTTATTTCCGATTGGCCGTTTTGACCGGCTGCAACAAACTGATAGCCCTGTCCGGTTAATTCCTCTTTCAAGAACATAAGCACGCCTTTGGCGTGAGCATCGCGGCAAAGGCGCTCTATTTCTAGGCAATTCCCTTCTCGTCTTTTATACTCTGCTCTATGTACATCCCCAGACCTGCAAAACTGCTATTTCAATACGATGACGGATGGAACCTTTTCATCGAAAATAATCACGTGGATGAATGGCAACTACTCTCTGTCGAAAAGATGCTCGCCTGCAGCACCTGCGCTATGGGCGTTCGCCGTTATTGCTGTTCTTCACCTGAATGCTCTCATTCACGCTTCTTTTGTCAAACCTGTAAATCCAAAGCCTGCAGTGCGTGTGGCCTCAAAGGCACCGAACAGTGGATTGCCCAGCAGCGCCATATTTTGCCGGATTGCGAATGGCAACATATTACCCTCACTATGCCTCACCTGCTTTGGCCTTTTTTTAACAATAACTGGTGCTTGCTCAACCAACTCTTTCGCTGTGCAACCCGCGCCATGCTCAAACACGCCAAGCGCCAAGGCCTCGAAATTGGCATTTTTTGTGCGCTGCATACTTACGGTCGCCAACTCAATCAACATCCGCATATTCATTTATCCGTCACGCGTGGGGGATTCACTCAATATGACACCTGGAAACCGATTTTCTTTAAAAAGAAAGACGTTGAAAAGGTCTGGCGCAGTGCGGTCATTCGACTCCTTAGGGATAACTATTTTCAGTTACAACCCAATAAATTACCTGGCTTCGGGCACATTCGCAATTATCAGACCTAGTGCCGTTACCTCAATGCCCAGTTTCAACGTTATTGGAAAGTACATTTTGCCAAAAAGACACGCGGGGCCTGGCATAATGTGAAATATCTGGGCCGTTATCTTAAACGTCCCCCTATCTCCGCTTCTCAATTGAAACACTACAGCGGCGGCACCGTGGTTCATCATTACTATGACCACCACAGCCAACAATACAGACGACAGACCTTATCCCAAGAAGAAATGATACGGCGTTATGTCAGTCATATCCCTGCGCGACATTTTAAGATGATCCGTTATTACGGTTTTTTAGCCAATCGCAAACGCGGGTGCTTATTACCGAAGGTGTATGAGGCGTTAGACATGATATCTCCTAATGTGCCTGAAAAACCTGGGTTTGGGGCCCTTATCAAAGGTTTTTTAAATACTGACCCGTACCAATGTATTTTATGTGGAAACCGATTGCGGTTTATGAGTGCGGAAAAAGGAATACACGCCGTCACTTTACTGTCAGAAAGGCGGGATAAAATGGTCAAAAAACGATGGTTACAAACCGCAGCCTAGGAGTAGTGTGCCTATTATTAGGCTTTTAGATGATAATTTAACCGAATTACTGTTCTCATGGTTAATCAACGAGAAAACTGTCAGAATTTAATAGAAATATTGAGTTCAAAACACCTCTATTAATGCCTTACTGTATTGATTGAGATTCCTAACCATGAACTTATTCGACTGTGGAGTTCAACTAAATCTTTCGTAAAAGCTCTCATTTGTTCAGAAACTTGCCGAATTTTGTCTGCTAAATCATTAGTATTTTTTGCGTAATTTTGCGCATTGGTTGTTTGAAGTTCTCCTGTCAATTTATCTAGTTCTACTAATTTTGTGTCGTTAGCCGATTGTATTTGTGTAATACCTTGAGTGCTTTGACCTAAACTATTTCCAATTTGTCCTCCAATTTGAGCTGAGCCCAAATATTTACCCGCTCCGATTCCTGCCAGACCAACTACTCCTGCAGCTATTTGTCCCCATACTGACCATTTTGCTGCAGAATTTGCGTTATCTATTCCTTCACGTTTTTTATCCATTGAGGCAACTTGGATATTCCATCCTAGTTCTTGCTGTTTCTGGTTAAATTCTTGCAAGGTGTTACGGAGTTTTTTTAGCATTTCAGTTAGCATCATCATCAGTTCGTTGATTTGAGAAATGCTTTCCATACCATCACTGTATGACGATGTATTATATTGAGTTATTGAATTTGTATCGTGTAAGGTTGATTGAATATTATCCATTATTATTTTCCTTTTCATGAGAAATATTGAAACAAAATATATGATAATTTTGCTTGTACTTGGTTAACTTAAACTTCTTTATCTTCTAATATTCAAAAGCGATCAATCAGTTAAATACCGGAATTGTTTAGTATAAATTAAATAGGGTATAACCGATGAAGTCAGGGTTATTTTCTGTAAATGCAATTTCCATTTACATTAGTCATTTGTTAATTAAATGTTACGTAATTAAGAGTGCATGACTCTTTAATTATGTACTAAAATTATGTACTCTTGTGCCAATTTGGCATTATTTTACTTAATTTTTTCTTTATTAATTCATTTTTTTAACATTTGCACATTTTAGTTTTGGTATGCTTTTTATACTTTTACTCAATTTTGATGTCGATAATAACTTTTATTTTGGTTGTTTTTTTTCTCTTTTATCTATCGCATTATGAACCATATCTTTTTTTGCCTCTTCTAGGTATTTTTCTACCATAAAATGTACCACATCAGTCCATTTGACTATTTTTCCTGTTTTTATTGATACATCTAATGCCGCTCTTTCGATTTTCATGTGTGTTGCTTCTGTGAAAGCAATTTGTTTTCTGCTCATTTTTTCTCCTATTTTTTAGTCTTTATATTATGTCGACATGTTTACTATTTTTCATGTTTACAAATTTACTTAATTACTTGTCTGTTTTGGTTTATATCTAAAAATAATAATTTCGACATGTTTAAATGTTGACATATTGAAATATAGTTAGCTGAAAGCAGAACAGGACTTTATTCATGATTGATCTTCTTGAGCTTCAGATTCCATTTAAAGATGAGTATGTGATGAGAACGTCTCGTGATAAGGATCATGGCGGAGGATCTATCGATTTTATGCAGATTGCTAAATTAAGCGGTATTCGGCTATCTGCTCGCGATGTGGAATTTGAAATAAAAGGCGATTTATCTGTTCAGGGATTAGCGCATCCTTTTGAATCGTTACCAACGCATTTTGCCAGTTTGGGCATGAAGATTTATCAGGGAACTCATTTGATTTTCCCGCGCGTCAATCTTAAGGCTTCACCTGCCAAGCTCTTACAGGGGCATAATGTGTTTGGTTCAACCAATATTGCATTATGTGGTCTGGAGTTAATCACTAATTTAGCGGCTTCTATGCCACATCTTTTTAATTTGTTAGACGTAACGAATACCGAAGTTTCTGAGCTTCATACAACGTTATCAGTAAGATTACCGACGGAAAGTATTTGTAAACAGGTGATTGCCTATTTCAAAAATATCAGTCATGGACAAACCAAAGCCACGAAATCAAACGATTATGAATCAACCGTCTATTTTAACCGTGGCTCTAAACATAGGGAATTGTGTATTTATTATAAAGCGTTTGAACTGGCAAAACGTTTGGGTGAAATACAAAGAAAATTACGCGTTAATCCCAATGATGAGGTGTTGCTTAATCAGTTTGCCATTTTAAATGATAAACGCCTGACGGATTTTGCCAATAACCTGTTGAGGTTAGAAGGGCGATTGAAAAAACGGTTTTTAAAAGATAATCAGATCCCGATTAATTTTTCGGCGCTTTGTCTTTATCAACAACACTATGAACGTGATGGGGCTAATTTAATTTACGATCTGTGGATGAAAAGTTTTGATGATTTGCTGACGGCATTGAGGGGAATGGAAATGAATATTTATGATGATGAACATATTTTTGAACGATTAAAATCACATTATTATTCTACTACGCCAAAAGGCAACATTTCATACTCTAAAGCGCAACGGATATTTGGTTTTTATCGTCGTTTAGTGAATGAGGGTTATTTAAATGTTTTTAATTCTCTGGCAAAAAGAACATTTTATAATAATTTAATCTTATTAACCGATATTGGCATCAGTAAATCACAATTACAAAATCTCACGGGCGACAAATCTAACGTCATTCCTTTTTATAAAGTTATCAATATTGATTTTGCACAACAGCGTCCTGACTGGTATGTCGAGCCTGTGAGTGTTTTTGAACGTCAAAATAATATTTATTCATTTAAACAAGTTGCAAACGCTTAAATCAAGAAAGGTGAACCATTATGGCTGCATTGCCCTTATATCAAACGGTAATTAGTGGAAAAGTGACCCGTGTCAGTACGTCTAATGATGGACATGTTTATACCACCGTTATTTTACCCGCACCTGACCCTTATTCTAAACCGCCTATAGTCAAAATTCGTTCTAAACGGCGTGTGGGGGCGATTGATTCAGAAGTGAATGAATTGGTTTGCCGTATTTCCGGTTTTGAGCGTTCGTTTAGATATCACGATAAGCAGACAGGGCAACCCTTAACGGGTCATAACGTTGAAATGTTTCTCGATCTAGTGGAATAGGTAATGGCTATGGCTGCTCAGGAAAATAATATTGTTGGTAAGATTTGCTCAAAAGTCATGAATGACTGCCAAGTAATTGAACTGACGGTAAAAGAGTTGCCATATCAGGAACTCCTTAATATTGATTATTCAGTCGCGGCACAATTTTGGGGGATTCCTTTTACCACGGTAATTGGTCTTTGGTTATTTTCCAAGGGTCTGGGTGCAGTAATTAATATGATGAAAGGTGTTTAATTATGTTGACTAAATTAAGTTTAAATAAGTTTTTTAACAAACTTAATCTGCGCACTTTATATTTAAGTGTAGGTATTGGTTTATTCGGTGCTTTTAGTTCTGCAATGTCATTTGCCGAAGCAGCGACAGGGACAAGTACGGCTATTGATTACACGCAATTAACGAACTCCCTTAATTTCAATTCTGTCATGACGGGTATTTTAGCGGTTGCAGGTGGTCTTATTGCCGTTTATGCAGGCATGGCGGGCGTTAAGTGGGTTTTGCGTATGGTACGGGGTGCGTAACAAGGAGAGGGGCAAATTAATGCCCCTTTATATCGATGCTGACAATCGGATTTTATTTTCTGTGTTTTTTGTGGGGGCTGTTATGCGCCTGGGCAGTCATACAAGGGTTGGATTGATATTGTTGTTTTTAACGTCTTATGCTTATGCTGAAACGTGGGAGACTTTGGATAAAAGTACGTTTGATATCGATGTTATTTCTAAATCAAAAGATGTTAAGAGTGAAGACGGAACGCTTAAACGTGTTGAATATATTGATTTAACTATGCAGCAGCAGGCTTGTAGTGAGGCTAAACAATCTGCTCATAATTTATTCGATAATATGAAATCTATTTATGCTGAAGTTTACCCTGATTCACAATTTAAATTTGAGGTTAGCGAGTGTTTTTATGATGGTTCTCCGACTGAGAAAATTGTTGATTCTTACGGTGATAGTTTTTGGTTAAAAGCATCCGTTATCGGTGAGATTAAAAGGACGGTTTCTGATACTGAAAATAATAATAAGGATTTACAAACGCCGGAAGAAGTTTGCATGAATAAAAGTTCGATATCGGGTTCATTTTATACAAAAAAAGTGGGTAGTAATTATTATGCCAATGTTGATGGTTGTGAATATATTGCTAATGATGATGTATTGCTCTGTGGTGAAAAGTCGGGCACTTGTTATGCTAAATGGAATCCGACAGGAAAAACGGTAGAAGATGGAAATGGAAAAGATAATGAGAAAGAAAAAAGTGATAATAAAATTTCGGGGCAATCACCAAATGTCAATAAGGTTTTAGAATCATCTTCAGATTTCCCGCCTGTTCAACACGTTTATAATCCGGTTTCGGGGCAATCTGATTTTATTTCACCCAGTGAAAGAGAATGTGCTGATATTGTCTATCCAACGTATCAGAATGTGACAAGTTATGACGATTCGGGCAATCCTGTTGTTCGTAAAGAGCCATTCAAATTTTATAATACCTTTAATTTTATGGGGAATAATTATTTACAAAAATATGGTTGTTTATATGTGCGGACATCAGAAGGGTACAAGCCGAGTACATCTCGTGCCGTTTATGAGGCTTTTGATACAGGTAAATTAAATGATTGTACTTGGAAAAGTGGTTTTACCGAGGTTCATAACTGCTCTTATCGTGGGGAGCGTCCAAAAACACAGACAGATTCAACTAAATATTCGGGTAGTACGGGCATAAATGATGCAATTCCTTCTAATGAAGGCAATGCTAATAGTAAATCTGGCGCCAGTAGTTTAGGCAGTGCGGTTAATATTTTTCCTTCATCAGGAACCCGTCAAGCGGGTGTCAGTTCATCTTCAGGCGTTGCTTCACATTCTGGTCAATCTTCTGGCTCAACAGGTAACGGGCAAGGAACCGATTTATCACATCCCGATAATAATGAGCCGGATTTAGATTCACCGACGGCAGAATCAATATTATCGCCATTGCAGCATCTTTTTCCATTTTTGGAAAATTTCAATTTGCCGGAACGGACAGCGTCATGCCCAGTAGCGACTTTTGAGGTGTTTGAGCAGCGTTTTGTCATTGATGCTCATTGTACCTTGTTTGAAAGCATTCGTGGGTTGTTAACCCTGTTTTCAATGATTATCTGGTCATTTCTGGGATTACGGATTGTATTGTCTTCTTAAGGGGATTAAGTGATGTATGCCTTGATTGTGTCTGCATTTAATTTTTTATTAGGGTTTGTTTTTAGAACGCTGACCATTAAATTTATCGTATTTTCAGCGCTGTTTTTAGTGGTCACTGAATTTGTTCCTGTTTTGTTAGCTTTATTACCCACGTCAACGAATTTACCGGAGTTGATTGGTCAACTTCCTGATAGTGTCTGGTATTTTATGAATTTGTTTGCGGTGATAACGGGGATTAAGATTGTGATTTCGGCTTATCTGACCCGCTTTATTGTGCGCCGTATTCCGGTGATAGGGTGATGTATGGCGATTTCAGCTTATGTCGGTATCCCAAGAAGCGGTAAATCCTATGAAGTGGTTTGCAATGTTATTATTCCCGCTTTTATGAAAGGTCGCCGGATTGTGACGAATATCTACGGTATTTCAGCAGAAAAAATCAGGATTTATTGTCTTGATAAAAAGAAAGCCGATGAGTCTCAATTAGGTGAAATTATCTGCGTTGATAATGAACAGGTTAAAGAGGCTGATTTTTTCCCATTTAAAACACAAACGGGTATTGCAGAAGACACTTTTTGTCAGGCGGGTGATTTGATTTGCATTGATGAAGCGTGGCGAATTTGGGAAAACAACAGGATACCGCAACAACATCGCTCATTTATAGCTGAGCATGGTCATTTTGTTAATACAGAAGGTTTTACCTGTGATTTAGTGGTATTAAATCAGTCGGTGGCTAATTTACCGTGTTTTATCAAAGATAGGATTGAGACGACTTACAGAATGACCAAACTGGTGGCGTTAGGGTTACGAAATCGCTATCGGGTCGATGTTTATTCAGGGATTAAACTGTTTAAAAATAATCGCACTTCATCCTATCAGTGCAGTTATGACAAGGCGATTTTTCCACTTTATCATTCTTATGAAGGGGGGCAAGGACAAGAGCAGGTGGTGGATAAACGTCAGAGTATTTTTAATCAATCTAAATTCTGGTTATTAACATCAGGATTGTTGTTACTGGTTATTGTTTCCGTTTATTTTCTTTATCAATTCTTTAGTGGTAACGGGATTACGCCCAAAAATCGGCCTATCTCTGAATCAGTTGATAAATCAGTGACTACTCAAAAATCACATCAAAATTCGTCGGCGCAAAATTTATCCGGTCAATGGCGTATTGCGGGCAAAATTAGTCAGCGAGGGCAAGCATGGGTGGTATTACTTAATCAGCAGGGGCAAATCCGGCTTGAGCCGTTATCTCAATTTCGTTTTTATGGTTTGCGGATGACGGGCAACATTGATGGTGACGTTGTCACAACCTATTCGGGAGGCATGAAATGAAAAGGGCATGGATAGGGGTGTTGTTAGCGGTAAGTCCGTTATTAATGGCTAAAGGCGTGATGATGGAACTGGATAACGTGCCTTTACCGCAAGCGTTGAATGTCTTGTATAGGTATGTTTTTGAGCGTCCTTTCATGCTATCACCAGAATTAATCAATGACCCTCGTAAAGTGACCTTTCGTATTACGCCAGAAATTGATGAACGGGCTTTCATTAAGCGCTATCTAAATAATTTACAGATTGCCATTCATGAACGTAATGGGATTGATTATTTAGTTTCCTTTACGCCAAAAACACCCACAGTAGTCATGGAAACCTATGTTTATCAGCCACGTTATCGCTCAGTAGAGTATTTATCGGATTTATTACGCAGCCAGTTTGACGGTAATTTTAATTCGCCTCGTAGTGGTATTTCAGTGGGGCAAATCGCACCCGAAAAGACCGGGGCGGGGACGGCTTCGGATTTTCTGAACCGGACAGGCGATGTACTGGTTTATTATGGTACTAAAGCCGATATTGCCCGATTAAAAGTATTGTTACCTAAAATTGATATTGTGACGGATGAGGTTATTGTTTCTGCCTATGTTTTTGAAGTGCAAACTGCTGAACGTAACGGGTCAGGTTTGGCATTGGCGGCCAAACTGGTTTCAGGTAAATTTAATATTGGTATCGGTAAAGAAGCCGGATTTGATAATTTTGTTCGTTTTAATTTAGGTTCATTAGATGCGTTATATGAATTATTTCGTACGGATAGCCGTTTTCATGTGGTGAGTTCACCTAGATTAAGAGTGAAGAATGGAGCTCAAGCATCATTTTCTGTTGGTTCTGATGTGCCTGTATTAGGTAAGGTGAGTTATTCTGATAATAAGCCTGTGCAGTCAATAGAATATCGTTCCAGTGGGGTTATATTAAATGTACGTCCGCAAATCCGGCAACAGGGTGTAGATTTAACCATTGACCAGTAGTTATCAAATTTTGCCAAAACTGAAACAGGTGTCAATAACAGTCCAACATTGATTAAACGTCAGGTCAATACGCAAGTGAGCGTTGCTGATGGCGATATTATTTTGTTAGGCGGTTTGGCTGAGAATAAAGTGACTGAAGTCGATACCGGATTTTCATTTTTGCCGAAGGGCTGGTTTACGGGGGCGTCGGCAGAAAATAATAAAACTGATATTTTAGTGATTTTGCAGGTGAAGAAGGTTCAGCGATGAAGGCAGGCAGCGTACCACAGCATTAGCGAGGAACGCGGCCTGTCTGAAGAGGCGAACCGACGTAGCCGGTAAGAAAATAAAACGTCGGTTTGTTGTATTACATGTTGTTTGTTAAGCGTTAAGTTGTTTTTTAGCGCTGTATAGCCAGACTTCCGATCTGACTATACAGCTATCACATAAACCTGACTGGAGGTCTATATGACTGTGTTCGATCCTACTCAATATCCGGAATTACGCAATCTTTTTCCTGAATTAACGCCAGTACAGTTTGAAACGGCATTGTTATTTGCTTTTGGCATTCCACAAAAAGAAATCTCAGTGTTGCGTTCAGTGGCGTATAAAGTGGTGAGACAGACGATAACAGAATCCAGAATGAAATTTGAGCCAGCCTCATTAACGGGATTATTAACGGTATTTCATGTTCGATTGGTGTTATTTGCCTTGTATGATTGCCAGCAACGCATTTGTAAGACATAAAAAAGGCGGTCAATCTAGGTGTTTAACGCACCTAGGGTATTTTATTCGATGAGATAATATCGATGCGGTATTAGGTTATAACTTCTAAAATTAATCGTAAATACCGCCACTTCTGATTTTGAGTCGCATCACACCATATCAGGGAAACCCGCTACTTTATGGCGGGCTTTTTTTATTTCTGCTTCCCCACAATTAAAAAATCACAGAACAGCTATAGGTTATTATCGGTTGGTATATACAATGGTGTTGCAGTATGTAAATCGGAGGGGCTGTGACTATACCACAATCGTAAGCTTTACGTATAATACCTGATATTGAATATCAATAAGTATAATTAAGATATAAATTGACTTAAATTAATAGGGCTATTATTTCATGAATAATATAAATGTTTTTTCATCTATTTCTTCACCAGAGCGACAAGAGCTCAGTATTATTAATAATGCTCCTGTGATTAAATCACCGTTACCGCAATCTCCTATACCGAATGAAATATTATTAAATATGGTAGGTGAGAAAAAAACCGGGAAAATCACCTATCAGCAGGCAGACGAGGCTTTAGGAAGGGTGTTAACTGTTTTCCACAACACAGAGAATCTGACTCTAAAAAATATCGAGAAAGTGTCAATTAACGATTTATTTTTACTCTCATCAACTCTTAGTTTAAAGATATTCGGTGATACTGCTAATTCAGTCGCTAAGGCTAGTAAATTGATGACGGATACTCAAGCGTTTTTACGTGATCAAAACGTTAAGGCATTTCAAGAAGAATTGGCAAAAAAAATTGAGCAATCCGAAAAAAATAAATGGCTAGTTCTTTTCGATTGGATAGTTGGTGTGGCTGAAATAGCTTATGGCGCGGTGTTGACTTGTCTTGGACAACCCGCAGGTCCAGTTTATATCGCCGCGGGTGTGGCAGGTATAGTCAAAGCTATTGCTGAAACAGCAATATATTTTGGTATAGGTGATAAAGAAATGTGGCAAAAAGTTGCTGATGCAGCATTTTACGTGCAAACAGTACTTGAAGTTGGTGCAGTTATTTTAGATGTTTGCAAAGCTGGAGCATTAGTAACGTTGGGTAGAGGGATCATGAAAGGAACACAAATTATTTTAAAAGAGATGATCCCCCAATTAACTCAAGCAGTTTTAAAGAACTCAATAAAGGAAGGTTTTAAAGCAATGAAGGCACTCGCTGAGAAATTTTATGAGATGTTTGTTCGTGAAATAATGCCTTATATTACAAAACTTAAATCACCTAAAAACGCTATAGAAGCAGGTGCTACCATTTTGAATGGCGTGACTAATGGTGGTCTAGCTATTGCTAAAGGAAGTATTTATTTAGATAAAGCTGGACTTCAAAAAGAGATTGAAGAGTTAATGCTTGAGCAGAATTTCTTTGAATTTTGTTTTGACTGGTATGATAAAATGAAAGAACAGCAACAAAAAACGCTTAAAAATCTTGTAGATAAGCAAGCCGATAGTTTGGAAGGCGCTAGTAAAAACATAAGTGAGACAGGGATGTTACAGGCACGTATTGCTAGCTCGATTGTTTAGTAATTTAGTTTTCTTAGTAACAAATATTTTTAAAATGTCCGTCAGGACATGGAAGGCGGCAGATTGAAATCACAAAGATAACTGAATGGAAAACCGCCGAAGCCAGGGGGGACTTATCGGGTAGCAATGAACGTAGCACGCTACGCGTGAGCGGCGCAGCGGTGCTGCTTCGGGGATGTTAATGAGTTGAGTACTGTTTTATACTCTGCAGTAGGTTAATTTTTTTCAGGGATTCATCTCGATGGCTCGCAATAAATCTCCCAGAAAGCGTAAACCGGTTAAATCAGGCAGGCTGCCCGTCACTTCACGTGCCACAGCGCCTGTTTATCCGAAACGTTTTATGATCTCTCTCCCACCCGAAAATGATGATGACAGACCGCCTGAATTTTTTTATGACACCCTAAAAGAAGCCATACGCCACTGCGTCCGACTCGGCCCCCAATTTTTTCTCGACGCGCAGTATTACCCGCCGCTAGTCACGATTATCAGGGGTTTTGAACAACGCCAAGACCAAGCCGATGACGCTGGATACGACTACACTGAGGGGGGAATAACTGAAAGTCTGCCTGCCGATGAATTCATCACCTATACGGAGCTAGGAATAATCCCTGTTTCCTTTGAACCCTGGGATAAACACACCGATAACTGGGCTGACGAATCTGACAATTTCTGTTTCTTTGGCAAGATGCCCATAAGGTAATTGAGTCAGATGTATATCCCTCGTCCTGCTAAACTACTTTTCACCATTGATGACGGTTGGAATAAATTCCTCGAAAAATACGGCGATAGCGTTAGTTCGTGGACGAGTTTATCTGTGGAGCGCATGCTTGCCTGCGGCACTTGTGCCATGGGTGTCCGGCGCTATTGTTGCGCTTCGTCTGATTGTTCTCACAGCCGTTTTTTCTGCCAAAGCTGTAAGTCAAAAGCCTGCAGTTCATGTGGCTTTAAAGCCACCGAGCAGTGGTTAGCACAGCAGGTTCATATTTTACCCGACTGCGACTGGCAACACATTACTTTCACCATGCCACATCTCCTTTGGCCTTTTTTTAACAATAACTGGCCGCTACTTAATGCTCTGTTTCGGGCAGCCACTCGAGCTATGCTGCAGTTGGCTCGCAAACAGGGTATCGAAATTGGTATTTTCTGTGCCTTGCATACTTATGGCCGGCAACTCAATCAACATCCGCATGTTCATGTTTCCGTCACTCGAGGGGGTTTGGATAGTAAACATAGTGTATGGCGAAAGCTGTTTTTCAAAAAAAAGGATGTCGAAGAAATCTGGCGAGGGGCTGTTATCCGACTACTGCGTCACAGTTATGATTTAATTAACCCTGGCCTTCTTCCCGGTCTTGGCCATATCCGTGACAAAAAACATTGGCGGCGTTACTTGAGGGCGCAGTACGGACGTTATTGGAAAGTGCACTTTGCTAAAAAAACGAAAGTGGCATGGCATAGTGTTAAGTACCTCGGTCGCTACCTTAAACGCCCACCGGTATCTGCGTCAAAACTGCGGCATTACCGAGGGGGTGCCGTTGTTCATCACTACCATGACCACCGAACTGGCCAGCATCGGCAGCAGACTCTGCCGCAGGAAGAGATGATTAGACGCTATATAAGCCATATTCCGGCCAGGCATTTTAAAATGGTGCGTTACTCTGGTTTTTTGTCGAATCGTAAACGGGGAAAACTATTGCCGAAAGTGTATAAGGCACTTGAGATGACGGCACGTAAAAAACCGGAGAACCCAGGTTTTTCTGTGCTGATGAAAGGATTTCTGCGTACCGATCCGTACAAATGTATTCTGTGTGGCGACAGGCTGCTTTTCACCGGGGCGCAAATGGGTAAAAAAGCAACGGAATTGTTGTCAGAAAGACTGCATAACCTGGAGAAAAAGCGATGGTTACGCAGCTAAACGCAGGATCAATGTGTCTAAAATAAGGAAATCAGGTTAGAAATTACACTCTCTGAGGAAATGTTAACTGGCACTAAACACAATAAATCGATCCCCATCTCCTTTTTGCAATAAGGGATGGCTTTTGCTACTCACTTTAAAAGCGATTCAATTTCCTAACCATGAACTAAAAAATGCCGCTTAGATCTTCTACAGAATTTGTTGACCATTACACCTGCTCTGACGACCGGAAAATCATACGAACCCAGTAGGTCAGGCGTAACTTTTATCTGTGTTGCTAACCATTGAACGGCCTGTGGGTCAATAATCTCATTGTGGTGTTCATGGAAACGTCCATGAATATCAATGAATTTAAGTTGTGTGGCAAATCCTAAACGATCTTTATCTGTCATGCCAGACAATAATGTGCTTTCTTCCGCAGTGAGTGTCCAAAAATCTAGAATGGTTTGATCGTAGCATGAAGACATCACTATCCCCCTGGGCTGTTTTATATGGATGTATCATATCAGTATTGAGATAAGTTTTAGGAGATGAACCGGTGATTTTTCATACGAGAAATTTGTTTAAAAATCAAATGGCTTCAAATTGTAGCTTCGCTTCCACTGGGTCTATATGGTGGTGTAGGAGGAAGCTATCTGTGAATATTCCCCATCCCGATCTTAGGTTTAAACAAATATTATCATTTGTAATTCATATATACTTACATTTATAAGAAATAATATTATTTAATATATATATATATATATATATTATAAATAATACGTTTAGAAAGTGTTTTTCTTTAAAATTAAACATCATTTAAATTAACTCTGATGTTATAGTTTAACAGAATAATATAGATTATGTATTTTAGAGAGAGCGACGTATTTTTATTAGATATTTAAGATATGAAACATATGTTATGAATATATAATTCAACTAAATTATAAATTAATTACCTTGTTTGATTTTTGTTAGTTTAAAGTTTATTGTGTTAAATAATATTTAAATATTAATCTACAGAGAAATTTTTGATGAAATTTATTAAAATCACTAATGATATATAAAATATAAAAAATACTAATTTTGTTAATTAGTTAGGTTAAAAAATAAAACACGATATAGATAAATTTATTTAACAAAAATATAAAAACTAATTAAATTTTTCATGGAAATTCAATGTTTAAAAAATTTATTTCATCCAAGAAAGTAATTTCTTATATTTTATTATTAATTCATCTTTTTTTAGTTGCTTTATTACCTATATCTTCTGCCGTAAAAGCGATTGAAAATGCTGAAATGGCAGATACTATCTCAGGTATTCAATCCTTAATGAATGATGCAAACGAGAGTAATAATATCATTACTGAAGATAATACTGCATCATCATCTCAGGGGGAAACTTCTCTATTTCCTTCTGAACGTTTAAGTTCAGGACATTATCCGTTAGAAATGCCACCAAGTCTTGAAACTAAAGGCAATAGTGCCAATACGATTAATACTATTTTACCTAATTTAGGTGGAGCGGAAACACCACCTGAAGATAATACAGATCAAACTTTAGCTTCAATTGCCAGCCAGGTTGGTAATATTTTAGCAAATAGAAATGCAGTTGATGCTTCAATCGGTTATGCAAAAAATATTGGCGAAGGTTTGGTTAACCAGCGACTTAATGATTGGTTAAATCAGTACGGTACTGCCCGTATTTCTATCGGTACTGATAGAAAATTTTCGGGTGATTTTTTATTACCTGTTATTGATAGCATAAATAGTCTGCTTTTTACCCAATTGGGATTAAGAACCAATAAAGACAGAAATACTTTAAATTTAGGTTTAGGTTATCGCCAATATTGGGGTAATTGGATGTATGGCATTAATACCTTCTATGATTATGATTATAGCGGTGGCAATGCCCGATTAGGTCTTGGCGGCGAAGCTTGGACTGATTATTTAAAATTGGCCGCCAATGGTTATTTTGGTTTAACTGACTGGCACCAATCGAAAATAGCGGTAATGGATGATTATGATGAGCGTCCGGCAACGGGCTTTGATGTTCGCGCCGAAGCCTATTTACCGACTTACCCTAAACTGGGTGGTAGTATTAAATATGAAAAATATTTTGGCAAAGGTGTCCATCTTGGTACCGGTGTCGATCCAGATAAATTAAAAGACGATCCTTACGCCTTGACATTAGGCATAAATTACACGCCAATACCATTAATCACCCTGAAAGGAGAGCATGCGGCCGGTGATCGTAATGACACTATGGTTGGCATGGATATTATTTATCGCTTTGGCGTACCATTATCGCAACAGTTAGATCCTGATGCTGTTGATGTTATGCGTAGTTTGGTTGGCAATAAGTATGATTTTGTCGATCGAAATTATGATATTGTTATGCAATATCGGAAACAGGAATTAATTAATATTTCGTTACCAGTCGAAATGAGAGCGGAAGCAAAAGAAACGATTATTATTCCTGCCACTGTTAATAAAACCAAATATGGTTTGAAAAAAATCAACTGGACAGTCTCGCCTAGTTTTATTGCCAATGGTGGCAGTTATCAGGTTATTTCACCGACTCAACTAGAAATTATCTTACCGGCTTATGTTTATAAAACACAAAAGAATACCGCGCAAGAATATCAAATTAGTGCGGTGGGGATAGATAATAATGACAATGAATCAAACAGAGCGACGACCACAATACGGGTAAAACCTTCCAGAAATGTGGTTAATGATTTGATTGTCGAGCCTAATTCCGTTTTACCGGCTAATGATCGCGATCATTTTACCACCACCGCGGTGATCACCAATGAACATGGACAGCCCTTGAGTCATCAAGTAATTACTTTCCGCGTTGATGGCTTAAAACAACAGGATGGCAAATTGGGGGCAACATTGTCTAATGGTTCCCAGAGTGCTACCAATGGGGATGGGATAACAGCAACCACTGATAGCCAAGGAAAAGCGGTAATTTATATAACCAGTAAAGTAGCTGGAGAAGGCAAGATCACCGCAACGATGGAAAACGGCAACTATAAAAATGGGCCGCTCAAATTTAGCGCTGATCGAAATTCAGCTCAGATTGCCAAGTTAAATGTTACTAAGGATAAAGCATTAGCTGATGGTAAAGAGAAGAATATGCTATATGCATTGGTGACCGATCAAAATGGTAACGCGGTAGAAAATATAGCGGTTAATCTTACAGCAACCGATGGCGCAGTCATTGAGAATGGAGCAACGGCAAATACTAACCAACGCGGAGAACTGATCTTTGGTGTTACCAGTACCAAAGCGGGTAGCAGCGAAGTCACTGCCGAAATTAATGGTAGTCAAAAAACCCAGTCAGTTGCTTTTGTCACCGGTCACCCGAGCGCAGAAAAATCATTATTGACATTACAACCGGCAACGATTGTTGCCAATGGTAAAACCGCCGCTAACTTGAAACTGGAATTGAAAGATGCGCAAGGCAATCCTATTTCTGGTGATAAAGTGGACTTTACCACGAGTTTGACCAATAGTCAGATCAAAAATACTAAAGAGGTAGGCAATGGGGTTTATACCGCTGAACTGACAGGTATTACTGCCGGAGAAAGCACCGTTGGCGTTAAAATTAATGGTTCAGTATTGAAAAATAAAACTGCAAAAGTGTTATTAACTGCAGATAGTGACAACCCAAGCCCCACTAAATCTAAACTGGAAGCCAAACCGGATAAGATTATGGCTGATGGTAAAGCTGTTTCAACATTGAAACTGACGCTGCAAGATGTCAATGGTAATTTAATTTCAGGTCAAAGCGTGAAATTTAACACCACGTTAGCTAACAGTAGTGCAACCCCAGTAACGGAAAGCGAACCTGGTATATATACTGCTCCACTAACCGGAACTAAAGCCGGTAAGACTGAAATCAGTGTTGAAGTCGCAGGTAAGCTACTAACAGTGAGCCCGGTAATAGTAATTTTAACCGCTGATAGTGGTAATGTGAGTGGTGAGAAATCTAAATTAACCGCTGCTCCTAGTACTGTTGTTGCTAATGGTGTCGAGACTTCCACTCTGACTTTGGTGCTAAAAGATATTAATGATAACTTACTTGGCGGTCAGCAAGTTAATTTTACTAGTAATTTAGCGAAAAGTCAGACAAGTGGAACAAAAGAGACCAGCGAAGGTGTTTATAGCGCAACGCTGACGGGTACTCAGGCTGGAGAAGCAGTAATTGGTGTTGAGGTTAATGGTAATGTACTAAATATGACCGCGGTGACGAAAGTCACTTTGATCGCAGATAATACTAAACCTGGAGCGGATAAATCTAAACTTGAAGCTACTCCTAACCGCATTGTGGCTAATGGAACGGAATCTTCGGTCATAAAACTTACCTTAAAGGATATTAATGGTAATGCGATTGTTGGCCATAAAGATCAGGTCAAATTTACTACTAGTCTGACAAATAGCAAAGTTGGTGACACCGTAGAGGAAAGTAATGGCGTTTATTCGGCTAAACTAACAGGGACGACGGCAGGTGAAAGTAAGATTGGTGTTGAAGTCAATGGTGCTGTATTAACTGTCAGCCCAGTTGTGGTTACATTGACGGCTGATAGTAGCAAACCTGGCGCTGATAAATCCACACTGGAAGCTAATCCTACTCGTATTGTGGCCGATGGATCGGCATTCTCAACAGTAAAACTAACCTTACAGGATGTTAATGGTAATGCCATTTCTGGTCTGAAAGATAAAGTGAAATTTAGTACCACCCTGACAAATAGCAAAATTGGTGACACCGTAGAGGAAAATAATGGCGTTTACACCGCAAAACTGACAGGAACAACGGCGGGAGAAACTACCCTTGGTGTTGAAGTCAACGGTCAACCATTAATTGTCAGTCAAGTGGTAAAAGTCACTTTGAGTGCCGATGATAGTAAACCGAGTGCCGATAAGTCTAAATTGGCGGCCAACCCTAGCAGTATCGTTGCTGATGGCAAAATATCTTCAACAATAACGTTGGAATTGAAGGACGTTAACGGTAACCCACTTGCCGAGCAAGGGGTAGTGTTTACCCCTAGTCTACCGGGTAGCGAGATCGGCAAGGTGACTGAAAAGGGTAATGGAATTTATGAAGCATCTTTAGTTGGAACTAAAGCCGGACAAGCTACTATTAGTGTTGGTGTTAATGGTAAACCTCTGGTTGGCAAGACCGCTACCGTGACCTTAACCGCCGATAATAGCAAACCCAGTAAGGATAAATCTAAATTAGAAGCCGATCCGATAGAAATTGTTGCTGACGGTCAAGCTAGCTCGACGATAAAATTGACCTTGCTGGATGTCAATGATAACCCGCTGGCAGGTCAAAAAGTCGAGTTCACGAGTGACTTGAAAAATAGTCATGTTAGTGATGCGGTTAAGGATGAGGGTAACGGTATTTATACTGCCACATTAACCGGTACCACTGCGGGTCAAGCGTCTATTGAAGTTAAAGTTAATGGTGCAGTATTGCAGATTAAAAATAGTGCTAAAGTAACCTTAACCGCCGATAACAAGCACCCCGGTAAGGACAACTCTAAATTAGAAGCCGATCCAACAACCATTGTTGCTGACGGTAATACTAGCTCGACAATAAAATTGACCTTGCTGGATGTGAATGATAATCCGCTGGTAGGCCAAGTAGTTAAGTTTAAGAGTAGCTTAAAAAATAGTCATGTGAGTGATGCGGTTAAGGATGAGGGTAACGGTATTTATACTGCCACATTAACCGGTACCACTGCGGGTCAAGCGTCTATTGAAGTTAAAGTTAATGACGTTGTGTTGCCAGTTAAAAATGCGGCTAAAGTAACCTTAACTGCCGATAGCAGTAATCCAAGTTTAGACAAATCCAAGCTAACTGCCGAGCCTATTACTATTGTCGCAGATGGTAAAGAGAGCGCGACTTTGAAGCTAACCTTAATCGATATTAAAGATAACCCAATTACCGGTTACCTGGATAAAGTATCCTTTAGTATAGATCCAACAAACAGTAAAGTTACAGTGTCAGAAATCACCGAGGAAACACCAGGGGTTTATACCGCAAAATTAACTGGTACGCAGGTGGGGGATATCAGCATAACGGCTAAATTTAATGACTTGGAGGTAAACCTTGCACCGGTAACTGTGACGTTAACGGCTGATAATAAAACCGCAAGATTAAAACAGGTGACATTAGATGGTGATAATACCAGCAAAGTTGCTAATGGTAGGGATGCATTCACTTTTATCGCAGTGGTAAAAGATGCGAATGACAATTTGGTACCTAATGTAGAGGTTACATGGCAACAAGATAAAGGTGCCGATGCTACATTACCACAACCAGCAAAGAGTAAAACCGACGCTAAAGGAGAGGCTAAAATTGATTTAACCAGCACAACTAAAGCCGTTGATAATATTCAGGTAAGTGCAAAATTAGCCGATGAAAATGTAGAAAAAGCAGATAAAACAGTAAGTTTTGTTGGTGATACAGCAACTGCTAGGATTCAAATTAAATCATTAAAGAAAAATAATATTATACCAGCGGATACACAATCAGAGTATCCATTTGAAATTAGTGTGACTGATAAAAATGATAATATTTTGAAAAATTATACTCTAGATATGTTAGTTCCAGATTTATCGATTAATGAAAAACTTACAACCGATAATCAAGGCAAAGTTAAGTTTTCACCGAAAAGTGAAATACCGGGTAAGTTCGATGGCACAGTAACTTCGTCTACGAATAATGCGGTGTCTGGCAAGTTTAAAGTTCAGTATACCATTATAACATTGTCATCAGATAATTAATAATCACTCGTTGAGTGTGAAATAGATATGGAGTTATCAATGAAAAAAATAGCACTTATTATGTCAATGCTGTTTTTCTATACTGGCAGCGCGTTAGCACTGGAATGCAAGGTTTTAGGTGAAACGAATGATCCTTATCGTGAGACTAAAATTGTAGATAATGTTTTGCTCCCTAAGGATTCTAATAACGGAGAAAAAATTTGGGTATCTGAACTATTTACTAGAAATGTGGAATGTACTTCTTATATATCCGAACCAGTCTATTTTTATTATTTCCCAGAAGTGGATATATCAGTTATTCCAAAAGGAATGAAATTTGGCATAACCTATAATGGTAAAGACACCGATTTGGATGCCAGTATACCAGAAAAACAAAGAAGGCTCAAAACCGATATAGAAGTGCAAGCTAGTAATCCCAAAAGAGGGACAATTGCAGTAAAGGTTTACATAAAGAAAGAGGGTACATTTGATATAAATAATAGTGTTAAAATATTAAATATTTTTCAGCTTGATGGTGAAAAAGGTTTAAATAATACCCCAAAAGGAAATTATCGATTTAGTTTATCTGGATTAAATAATATTACTCAAATAGATTGTAGTTCTAGCTATTATTGGAAAAAATTTAATCTTAATATCAATAACGATATAACATTAAACCCTCAGTCAGTAAGCAATATTGGCGGCCTAAATTTAACGTGTCAGGCTCATAATAACCTTAATCTTGATAATAAACGCGTTACTCTAGAAGTTTATTCAGACAGCACAAAATCTAGCGAGGTTTTCACTACCAATTTAACCGGATTAAATTTTACGTTTAATATTGCTGGTCAGGAACTGAAACCGAATAACAAAAAACTAATTACAATACCACTTGATGCTAGCGGTAAAAATAATATTAATATCGATGGGCTATTTAAATTAAATTATCAGGAAACTGGTCAGGATTGGCTCTATAACCCTAATACCTTAACTTTTTCGCCAGAAAAAATTAGTATCAAATCAACTTTAAAGTTAATTGAATAAAGACGGTTCATGTATAAGAAATTAATACCCGAAATGGTTACTAATTAACCTGCATTATAATGAAATGATTTTTGATTTTTCGCTGATTTTCCGTAAATTATTTTTAATGTTGAGATAAGGGAGGAGAATACACGGCAAAAAACGGTTAATTATTAATCATTTGTAAGCTAAGGATAGATCTACCCTGTCGTAAATTTTTATCGCCACCGCAACCGTGCCAGGTCATCGTGACGAGCCATAAGCTCTTTAAGCTTCAATCCAAAATTCATTCCCGCGAAAAGTGTAATGGTCAACAAATTCTGTAGAAGATCTAAGCGGCATTTTTTAGTTCATGATATTTTTGATGTGGCGTTAAATAACCAATCGTTGAATGGCGTCGATAATAATTGTAAAACTGAATATAATTTTCAACTTCACAGACAACAGATTGATGATTCATAAACGATAAACGGTTAAGTCTTTCTGTCTTTAAACTCCTAAAAAATCTTTCCATCACGGCATTATCGAGGCAATTACCTCGCCGACTCATGCTTTGAGTTATTTTCCGTTCAAAGAGGTGCGCCCTAAACTCCTCCGATGAATATTGGCAACCTTGATCTGAATGGAACATCAAACTTGTCGTATCCGGTAATTGCCGTTCAATTGCGTTATCTAAGGCTTCTTTCACTAATTTCGAATCCGGTTTTGTTGATAAGGCATAACCAATAATTTCTTTGGTGGCTAAATCCAACACACAGGCTAAATAGCTCCACCCATAGTGATGTCTAATATACGTGATATCCCCGACATAATAGTGATTATGCTGTTCAGGGGAAAATTGTCGTTTAAGCAAATTAGGGGCATATCGATGTTCGTTACCCGATGAGTGATAGTAGTGCTTTTTCGTTGGTCTAATTGCAACTAATTGATTTAATTTCATGATGTTCGATATTTTATAAGTGCCAATTTGGTGCCCTAAACCCTTTAACTCGGCTTGAATACGTCTTTTGCCATAAATTTGACCCGATGTATAAAAAATACGTTTGATTTCGCCACACAGTCTTTCATTTTCAACTGTCGGTATTTTCGTTTCATAATAAAAACTACTGCTGCTTACTTCAAAAAGATGGCATAACTCAGTGACCGTAAAATTGGGGTACATGATTTTCAGTTGCTTCACGATTTTGAGTTTTGATTGTCGAGGATGAAGTAAGCCGCGGCTTTTTTTAATATGTCATTATCCCTCTGAGCACGCTTAAGTTGAACTTCTAATTCTTGTATGCGCTGTTGCTCGGGTGTTAACGCTTTTGATTTTACAGGCGTATTCCCATTTAACTCGGCAAGATATTGTTGCTTCCATCGTGATACGGCAGATTTACCCGCACCGGATATTTTTTCAACTTGGATATTGCTATATCCACCTTCAACCATGAGTTTTGCATATTCCAGTTTTTGCTTTCCGCTAAAGGTTACTTTTACTTTTCGGGTCATATTTATACCTATAAGATTTTGCTTAATTATAAGCTATAAATCTCTACAGTTTTATTAGACCACTACAGGTTAGGGGTGGTTGAAGAGGTCACACTGCCCAAACTGACCCGCAAAATGGAAGGCTACCGCGGCGGTGGCATGAATGGCGAAGCGCAGATTGACTTAGGACTTGACGGCGGTGCGCTGGATATGGAATTCACGTTAGGGGGTCTTGATGCGCAGCTTTATAAACAATGGGGGATAACCACCCTTGCGGGTGTCCCGCTGCGTTTTTGTGGCGCGTATCAGCGCGACGATACGGGGGAAGTGACCGCGGTTGAAATCGTTACCCGCGGTCGATTTTCTGAAATTGACCCCGGCAGTGCCAAGTCCGGCGATAACACCCAAACCAAACTGAGCTTTAAAGCCACCTATTTTAAGCTGCTGTGGGACGGTCAGGAACTGATTGAAATTGATGTGATTAATTTAATTGAAAAAGTGGCCGGCGTTGATCGCCTTGAAAAACAACGCGCCGCATTAGGACTTTAACCCAGGACTTTACCATGAAAAAAACACCCACTACCCGAATCATCAACCTGGAAGAACCCCTCGCACGCGGTGAAACACCGATTAATCAGGTGACACTACGCAAACCGCACGTCGGCGACCTGCGGGGAGTCCAGTTAAGTCCGCTGATGCAGATGGATGTTGATGCGGTGATGAAAGTCTTACCCCGCATTATGACCCCAAGCTTAAACGAGCAGGAAATGCGACAAATGAGTCCGGGTGATTTTTTCAATCTCGCCAATGAGCTTGGGCTTTTTTTGTTGCCGAAATCGGTGACGGCCGACTTCCCGACACCTTAACCGTCGAAGCCCTGGAAGCCGATATTGCGGTCATTTTTCACTGGCCCCCGTCTGAAACGGGCCAATTATCCTTATCGGATTTGCTGATGTGGCGGCATCAGGCCTATTTACGAAGTGGGGCGCATGAGTAAAGCATTACGTTTACAAGTGGTCTTAGGCGCCATCGATAGGCTCAGTGGCCCGTTTGAGAAAGCCAAAACCGCCAATACCCGACTGGCGAAACAGCTTAAAAGCACGCGTGAGCATTTGACGCAACTCAATCAGGCGAGTCAAAAACTGCCCCAATTACAGACGCTCAGTGGCAAAATCAATACGCTCGGTCAGGCGCTGGAAAAAGCGCGCCTGAAAGGCAAAATGATGGGCCTTGAGATGGCGGGCCTCCAAAATCCCACCCAAAAACAAACCGCCGCACTGGAAAAACAGTGGGCCAGCGTGGCGAAACTTGCGCGTCAGTATCAGGGCTTTCTTACCCAACAGCAAAAAATCCGGTCGTCGTTTGATAAAATGGGGATAGCCGTCAATCACGCAGACCAGGCCACCGCCCATATCCGGCAAGAAACCCAGAAATATACCCAGGCGTTAAAAAGCCAGGAAGGCCAGCTTGCCAAAATATCAGCCCGCGAAAAACACCTCACCACCGCCCGAAACCGTTATCAACAGCGTATGAACCGCCGAAGCAATCTACTGTCTCATGGGGCGGGCATGGTCGCCACCGGTGCCGCCACCGCCATGGCGGTAAAACCTAACCTCAATGAAGCGGCGATTTATCAAAAAGAAGCGATTTCCTTTAAAGCACTTGGCGGTGGGGAGACGATGCTGGCGGATGCCGAAAAGTTTGCCAAAGGCATCCATATTTTTGGTAACAGCACCACCGAAAACCTGAAAGTGATTAAAGAGGCTTACTCCGTTTTACGCGATTATCATGAAACTGAACTGGTCTCGCCGACGTTGCTTAAGCTTCAATTCGCTACTAAATTTATGTCGTCACATGGCGTAAGCGAATCCGCTGCCCAGGCGCTACGTGACCAGTCACCCGCGGTGCTCAAAATTGCCGAGTTACGTAATGAAATCAACACGCCAGCGCAATTTAAACGCTCGGTTGATATGACGGCAAAATCGATGACCGCCAGTGGGGGGATGGTCTTGCCGGAAGACTACCTGGCGATGCTCAAAACGGGTGGTACCGCCGTCAAACAGCTAGACAATGCAGCGTTTTATTTTGGCACATCCCATCTTATCCAGCAGTTAGGGGGTGACCGAACCGGCACCGCGTTAAACAGTGCCTATCAGAATCTAGTGAAAGGCAAAACAACCCAGGCTGCGATGGAAAACCTGATGGGACTCGGTCTCTTGAAAAAAGGATCGGTCAAATACGGCAAAACCGGTCACGTCACCAAGATGAATAACGATGCATTGGTGAATGTAGAACTCTACAAACGCGACCCTTTTCGCTATCTGATGGACGAAATTGTGCCGCGTATTCGAAAGAAATACCCGCAATTAACCGAATCGCAAATGGAAACCCAAATTGCCCAACTATTTTCCAGCCGTACCGGCTCGGATGTATTTGTGACGATGTACCGGGAACACGCCAACATTGAGAAACAAATCAAGGCCGGCAATGCCGCTTATGGCCTTGAGCCGCTGATTGCCGAAGGGAAAAAAACCGCCCAGGGGCAACAGATTGAACTCGAAGCCAAAAAAGCCGATTTATACCGTGAGATGGGTAATAACCTGTTGCCGCTCTATACTCAGGGGCTTGAGATGCTGAACCAGCAATTAAGCAAATTAACCGATTTTTTCAAATCTCACCCCACCATGACCCGTTATTTTGGCGTGGCACTGGCGGGATTTGCGGCACTGATTACCATCGGCGGCGTTATGGCATTAGCCATGGCGGCACTGACGGGGCCATTAGCCGCCGTCAGACTGGGTTTAAGCCTGTTAAGTGCAGGCTTGCTCCGCTTAACCGCCGTGGCATTATCCAACCCGATGGTGTTAGTTATCACGGCAATTGCCGTCGCCGCACTGCTGATTTATCGCTATTGGGATAACATCGTCCCCTTTTTCAAAAATTTGTGGGAAAAAACGGTTCGGTTTTTTGCCGACGGCTATCAAAAAATCAAGAACAGTATTAAAAATTTTGGCAGTGAACTGATTGATAACCTGAAAAACGGCGTAATGGAAAAATGGCAACAGTTAAAATCGTTGTTTTCCGAGATTAAAAACACCGTCACCGATTTATTACCCGACTGGATGGTCTCTGAGGAAACCAAAACCTTACGCACGACCCAATCCTTGACGGTATTAAATGCCGGCATCAAAGGTGCAGGGCTGTTTGATACGGGGGGCGTTATTCGCCGCGGAGGTGCAGGCATTGTCGGCGAGAAAGGCCCAGAAATTGTTACCGGCCCTGCCCATGTAGTCAGTCGCCGCCATACGGCGGCCTTTGCCGCTGCCGCGCTGACACTAAGCCATGCGTATGCCAACCAACCCATCCACCCTTTTGTGGCCGATAAAACCGACGCGGCGGTGATCCGGACACCGCACACAACAGCACCGTCAAACGTTCACATTACGATTAATGCCGCCCCCGCCCAGTCGGCGCACGATATCGCACAGGAAGTGAGCCGCCAACTCCTTAAGCTTCAACGTCAACAACAGGCGCAACTACGGGGACGGTTTAGCGACAACCCGGAGGAATATTAATATGCCGATGGCCACATTAGGATTGTTTGTGTTTCAACTTAAAACCGCCCCCTATCAGACCCTGCAAATCAATCGGCGCTGGCGCTATGGGTTCAACAGCCGATTAGGTATCCGACCTGCCTTTCAGTTTATTGGCCTGGATAATGACGATATCACCCTATCCGGGTCACTTTATCCGGAACTGACCGGCGGCAGATTATCCCTGATGACGCTCGAAGCGATGGCGGAAAGCGGTAAAGCCTGGCCCTTTCTGGACGGTGAAGGCAATATTTACGGCATGTTCGTGATAGAAGAAATCAGCCAAAGCAAAAGTCTTTTTTTTGCCGATGGCGCACCCCGTAAGATTGAATTCACCCTTAAGTTAAAACGGGTCGATGATTCCCTCTCCGCGATGTTTGGTGATTTAAATGAACAGATGAAGGGTCTTTTCTAATGCGCTTTTTCAACACGGAAAATATCCCCGCGTTTGCGCTAACGGCGGGCAGCAAAAATATTAATTCGCTGATTGAAGGCCGATTGATGTCACTGACGCTGACCGATAATCGGGGATTTGAAGCCGACCAGCTAGACATTGAACTGGATGATAGTGACGGCAAACTGGCCTTGCCGCGACGTGGGGAAACGCTGACCCTGGCACTGGGCTGGAAAAACGAAAGTCTCATCCCGAAGGGGAAATTTATTGTCGATGAAATCGAATACAGTGGCACGCCTGACCGTCTGACCTTACGCGCCCGAAGTGCGGATTTTCGCGCAACCCTCAATACGCGACGGGAAGCCTCTTATCACCATAAAACCCTGGAAGACATTGTGACCACGCTGGCAAGTCGCAATCAGTTAACTCCCTGTATTGACGCGACGTTTAAACCTATCCGGATTGCGCATATCGACCAGACAAACGAATCGGACGGCGCGTTTTTAACCCGGCTCGGCCAGCAGGAAGGCGCACTGGCGACGGTGAAAAATGACCAGCTGTTATTTTTGCAACAGGGAAAAAGTCAAACCGCCTCGGGCAAAAGGATACCGACGATGACCTTAAGTCGAAAAGACGGGGATAATTATTCGTTTTCACTGGCAGACCGCAGTGCCTATACGGGGGTGATTGCCAGTTGGCTAGATACCCAGCAGCCTGAAAAAAAACACACCGTTAAGATTGCGCGAAAAAAGCCTTCTGCGTCAACCAAAAACAAGCAGGGAGATTATTTTATCGGTGAGGACGGCAATGTACTCGTGCTCTCACACACCTACGCCAATCGGGCTAATGCGGCACGGGCAGCAAAAGCGACCTGGGCAAAAATTCAGCGCGGTATCGCCCGTTTTTCGATTCATTTAGCCAAAGGACGCGCCGATATTTATCCGGAAACCCCGATTAACGTCAGGGGCTTTAAACCGCAAATTGATAACGCCGAGTGGATTGTGGTGAAAGTGACCCACAATCTCAATGACAAAGGCTTTACTACCGCGCTTGAAATGGAAGTAAAAATCACCGATTTGGAGATGAAAAGTCACTAACTTGCTGGTAAAATAGCTGAAAAAAGGAGAATGTCATCATGATGAATTGCCCCCTTTGTGGTCATGCCGCCCATACTAGAACTTCCCAACAAATTTCAGAAAACACCCGCGAACGTTACAACCAGTGTCAGAACATTAATTGTGGGGCGACCTTTGTCAGCCATGAGAGCTTAACGCGATTTATTGCAAAGCCAGGCAAGATTGACCCCGTCACCCCACATTGTACTGGGCAACAAATGTCACTCGCTGTTTAGTCAGAAGTCAAAAACGTCTATAACGCATTTTAAGCGACGATAAAATTTTGGCTGTACAAATTTACGTTTTTATCGAGAAAAGCGCTTAGAATGGATTACAGGCGTTTTTAGAGGGGGTTATGGCGGGTATTTCTGTTTTAATTTTCAAAAATTATTAGATTTAACGATTTTTGGTTTCTGATAGGTAATTTTTGCTGTTCAAAATCGTTCGTTTTCGTACATCCTACAAAACGCCTGTACAAAAATAGGTTAAATTAATTTCGTACATCCTGTATAATAAGTACATCTATTTCGTACAGGAGAAATAAATATGTCACGGGTTTTTGCCTACTGCCGAGTATCCACCTTAGAACAGACCACCGAAAATCAACGCCGAGAAATTGAAGCAGCCGGATTTAACATTAAACCGCATCGAATTGTCGAAGAGAATGTTAGCGGTTCGGTGGCTGCTAATGAAAGAAATGGATTTGTCAGATTAACAGACAGATTAGAAGCAGAAGACGTTCTTGTGGTAACCAAATTAGACCGACTCGGGCGAAATGCCATGGATATTCGCAAAACCGTTGAAAACCTAGCCTCCTTAGGTGTTAAAGTTCACTGTCTTGCATTAGGTGGCGTCGATCTCACCAGCCCAGCCGGAAAAATGACAATGCAGGTGATTTCTGCTGTTGCTGAATTTGAACGGGATTTGCTAATTGAGCGCACTCAGGCAGGAATAGTCAGAGCAAAAGCACAGGGTAAAAAGCTCGGCAGACCTCGATCACTGGACGACAAACAAAGAGAAGAAGTGATATTGCATTTAAAAAACGGTCAAAGCATCAGTTCTCTTGCAAAAATCTTTAATACAACCAGACAAACGATCATGCGAATAAGGGATGCGGAATTTGCTACGGCAAAATATGGGGTTCCGGCGTAGAACCCCTAGCAAAAGAATTTGGCGCATCACGCGAAACCATTTATCGGTATTTGCGGACTGGCTAGGATTGAGGTAGTAGCCTATGAACTTCAGGTCGTGGTTTCTGAGATGCTTGCCAAAGTTCATATTGAGTTTGCATTTCGATCCACATTTCAGCACTTGTACCAATTGCGCTTTCTAGTCTTAAAGCCATATCAGCAGAAATACCTGAATTACCATTCAATATACGAGAAAGAGAGACTCTAGTAACACCTAATGCTTTTGCTGCCTCAGTCACTGAAACGTGGCTTAAATATTCACGTAAAACGATTCCTGGATGAGAAGGGTTATACATTCTAGTCATAATTACCTCAATGATAGTCTTGATAATCAACAAGGATCACGTCCTCACCTTCAAATTTAAACGTTAATCTCCAATTTCCATTAACAGATATTGCCCAGTGACCTTTTAGCGATTCTCCTTTTAATGGATGCAACTTCCAGCTTGGGGCTGACATATCAGAAGGTTTTTTTGCGACGTTTAAGGCGGTTAATTGCACTCGTAACTTTACAGCATGTTTAGCTTGAATCCCTGAAGTTACACCTGTTTTAAAAAATCGCTCAATCCCTTTGTGACGAAAATTCTTAATCATACATCACCTTGTAAAATGTATATATACACTATACAAAATGGTGATAAAAAAATCAATATAAGAGGTTGTATGTTCCTTTCTCTTAAACGAAAAAAATCACCCCAAAAACTCGCCGATGGCGGATTGGATAACTTGATGCGTGAGGTGAATGCGATAGGGGCGTCCACGACGACATTACCCTCTAGTTTTGCTGCACTTGGCATAACAGGTGCGGGCTATTTTGAAACCGACAAAGGCTTGGCGTGGCTCTATGAGCGTGTGTCAATTGTGCGGAAATATATCAACAAAACGTCAGGCGACTGTATCAAGCACTGGCGTACCGTGCGTTTTACGGGCGATGATGAAGCACGAACCGAACAACTGAATGATGTGTTCACGGGCGAAGAAAAGCGCCTTAACATCAAAAAGCACGCAGAACTGGCGTTAAAACTGGCTTCGCTCTACGGCGGTAGTCTGTTAATCGCGGTGACCGACGAAGAAAATCTGGAAAAGCCGCTCAATGTGAACAACGAACAGTTAAAAGGCTTTTTGGTCGTCCGGCAAGGCGAGTATCGCATTCGCAAAATCGCTACCAACATTTTTAGTCCGTACTTTAACAAGCCATTGTTGTTTGAGTTAGAAAGCGCCGAGAAAATACTTGTTCATCACTCCCGTTGTTGTTTGACGGTCGTTAATCAAATTACCAATAGCACCGTTAGAGCGAATGAAAAAGCCAATGATGGTAAAAGCGATATTTTGGCGTTTATCTCTGATTTACTCGGTTATCTTTACGTCAACGATGAAGTGCTTGGCATGTTGCGTGAGATGAAATCCGATATTTTCTTGCTGAAAGATTTGAACACGGGGATCACCAACGGAAGAGGCAAAGAAATTATCGACTGGCTGCAATTGGTATTGCAAGCCAAGAAAAGACACAACGTGTTGATGCTGGATGCAGACAGCCAGTATGAGCAAAAAGAGTTGTCGCTGGCAAATGTTTCAGACATCTGGACAAAAGCGCAAGACCGATTGGCGATTGCGATGGACAGACCGAAAACGATTTTGTTTGGCGATGGGGCAGCCGGATTTTCCACCGGACAGGAAGATTTGCAATCTTACTACGACACCATTTTCGAAATTCAAGAATCCCGTTTGCGCCCGATTATTAACTTCTTCGACAAATTCATTTGTGCCAAGCATGGCATTAGCGAAACGGAAGTCGCCTTTGAATTTGTCCAAATCAAAACGGAAAACAAAGCCGAGTCTGCCACTAATCTGAATACCGTGACCACGGCATTAATGTTGTTGCTGGAACACGGCGTGATTGAGCCACAAGACGCGCTCAATGAGTTAAACCGTCGTGAACTGGTTGACGTGAAAAACGTACCGGAAGTGACGATGATGGCAAACCTACTCAGTGAGGAGGATGACCGTGAATTTACCACCCAAGGGAAAATTAACGGGGAGGGAGTGTAAGCCGATTAATCCGAGTAAGCGCGCAGAAGTCTATTATGCCGCCTCAGTTAAACATCTTATTTCACTTTTTAAGCTCGTGGTTAAGCAAGAAATTGCCAGAGAAAATCAACAAAAAAATCTTGGCGATGCCAGCCCCAATTCTATCCAAAAACGCTTCCAAACCTTTAACCGCATTGTTGACCGTTTTTTAACGATTGACATCAGCGCATTTGCAACACGGGTCGCGCGTAATTTTGCCAACATTACTAATGCGGATAACAAAAAACGGTTAAGCCGTGAATTTGAGTCTGTGATTGCAATTAACCCCGCAGCGGTGTTGGACAGCAAACAAACGCAGGATTTCTTTAACGGCATGATTGGCGAAAACGTCCAGTTGATTAAAGGATTGCATACCGAGTCATTAAGCCATATACAAAAAATTGTGCAATCGATGATAGGCGGCAACAAAACGTTGCGCGACGCCGGAAAGGAAATCACGGCAGCGTTGAATATTCAGCAAAACCGAGGCATGCGAATTGCGATTGACCAAAGCCGGAAAGCGATGGGTGATTTAACCAATCTTCGAATGCAAAAGCTAGGGATTAAGTTGTATCGCTGGTCAGCGGTGATGGATAAACGAAAAAACGGCGGAACCCGTCCCTCTCATGCAGCGATGAATAATCGCATTTGCCGATTTGATGACCCAAGCGTGTATTTCAACGAGAAAACCAAGCTGTGGGAAAAACGAAAACGGATTGGGGGCGTGGAACTTCACCCTTCGCAAGATTTTAACTGTCGCTGCGTTAGCAAAGTAATTTTACAAAGCATAGAAGGATTGAACGATGAACGGCAATAACCGATTGCCTATTGATATTAAGGGCGCACAGCAATTGGAAACGGGTTATCGCATCCCGAGCAAAATTGCCAAAGTGGGGATACAGGAATTTGAAGGCAAAGAACTCTCCAGTCATGTTCCTAATTTGCTCCCCACCCAACGCTACAAGGTTGAGGTATTACCCGAAGACCTTTTTGACGCTGAAACCATCGCCTCGTTTGAGGGAAAACCGCTTACCTTTTTCCATGCACCCAATAACGAGGTGACCAGTGATAACTGGAAGGAAACCGCTATTGGGCATGTGCAGAATGTGAAACAAGACGGCGATTATCTTTCAGCCGATGTTTTCCTTTATGACGCTGAGGCGATTGCTGCCATTAAAAATTACCAAATCAAAGAACTCAGTTGTGGTTACAAGTCGTTTATTGAACCGACTGGCACAACGGGGATTGATTTCAAGAAAACCCATATCAGAGGTGACCACGTCGCAATTGTTGACGAGGGACGCTCTGGACATGATGTCAAACTAGGAGATAGCGCTGTGTCTATGAAAGCAAAACTCGCTGCCGTTAAGGGTCAGCATACGTTGGGGGATGAGGGCGAAACACCCGATACCCTTGATACTCTATTGATTCAGATGAGTGATTACATTCAGTTGCTCACCGAATCCGCCGATGAAGCCACCAAAGAAATTGGCGAGATATTAACGGGATTAATCGGAAAAGCCCAAAGTCTGAATGTGACGCCGTCACCTACCAGTGAGGTTAAGCAAGGCGATGCAGCCAGTGAAATCACCTCCGTGCCTGAAAATACAGAGGTTACCGATGATAAATCGCTGATTGAGACGCTGAAAAAGCAGCTTGAAGAACTGACGGAAAAACTCAAAGCACTGGAGGAAGAAAACGCCCGACTGAAAGCTGAAAAAGAGCTAGCCGAAACGGAAGCCGAAGCGAAGTCAACGTTTGGGGATGTGGCAATTGGACATGCCCGAACCGCACGGCAAATCAAGGAAAATGTGATTATTGCGAAAGGTTTGGTGACACAACAGGAAGCCAGAAAACTCGGCGATTCTGCGATTAACGGTAAGTATGACTATCTCATCAATCGTCAGCGTGAACAGAATAAGCCACGATTAAATCTTGGCGATAGAAAACCCACTAAATCCGCATCACAACGCCTAGGAGGTCGCTAATGGCATTTGGATTCACAAATTGGGATTCCGATAAAGGAACCTTGCGCGCGGGCACAATCTATCGCGCCTCAAGCTCCAATGACAAAGTGTGGGGCGAAGAAAACAACACCACGACTGACCTACCCTACGGCGTGTTTGTGGCGGTGAACCCTGACGGTGGTGTTAAGCCGATTTCTGCTGCCACCGATGTTATCCACGGTATCGTGGTGAGGGATATTTACAGCGAGAAAGCACCACACAACAAGCAAGTCAATATAGGGCATTTTTCCCACGGTGATTGCGTTGGGGCAGCAACGGCAAAAGATGAAACCTTTAAACGGGGCGATAAAGTTTATGTGGTCGCAAAAGGTGACGATGTTGGCAAAGTTTCCAAAACGGCAACAGGCAATATTGATTTGGGGTATTGGGTTGAGAATGTCAGTTCAGGCAGTCAGTGCGTGGCAATAACGCTTGGCTTCATACAAAAGGTAGGAGAATAACCGATGGCAATTGAAGAAGCCTATTTTGAAACGGTGTTGCAAGGAGCGTTAACCGAACGTGACACGCAGCTACAGGAAAAACAGTTACCTGAAATCAATATCGGGGAGGCAATCCCAATCAACGAAGGACTGGATTTTGCCGATGAATACGTAGAATACGGTATTACCGAGGTGTTGGGCTCTGTCAAAGACGGCATTATCGGCAACAAAACCAACTCGCTGGTGACGATTGATAGCACCATTGAGATGTACAAAGCGCCTGTTTGCCAGTGGGCAAAAGCCGTTGTATGGACACAACAGGAGCTTGAAAAAATCAACAAAATCAATATTAATCTGCAAAGCAAAAAACAGGATGATTTGTACGCCAATGCCCTGTCAACGCTGCAATATGCAGGTTACCTAGGACATCAACATGTGAAAGGACAAGAAGGTTTGTTAACAGGCGGTAAAATACAGGTGATGCAAGAAGCATCGGGTAAATCGCTGAAAGATATGACCGCCAATGAGTTTATCAAACTGGTACTGGATGCTTACAACCAAGCGTGGGCAAATTCAGGTTATCGGGTGCAACCAACGCATATTGCGATGGATGCCGCAGATTTCATGCTGGCGATGCAGAAGTTTGATAGCCAAAGCCCCATTGTTGGGACTGATTTACTGCCTGTTTCTGCGATGGACAGGATCATGGCTGCGTTGAGGAAGGCATCGGGTAATGACAGCTTTACGATTACCTTTGTGAAAGTTCCGGCAGGATATGCCAGAGAAATAACCAAAGGCAAAACCCGCTTGGCAATTTACACCTACGACGAAGAGTATGTGGAGATGAAAGTGCATATGCCAGAGTTGTTAGCCGTTCGCCAGCGTGATTTACTGACTTACGAGTGTGGCTATCGTTCCGCCTTTGGTGGGGCAATGTGGAAACAGCCACTATCTGCCGTTTATGCCGATTACAAAACCGCCCCAAAGTCATAGACGGCGGCTTCCCAATCGGAACAACCTTGCCGTCTGATAATTACTTTCCGCAATCACCATCATGAGGGCAAGCCCCTCATTTTTATTTGAATCCTGGAGTCAATGATGAGCTACACAAAAACAAATTGGGAAAATTCACCGTCAACCAAAACCCCATTGAATGCGGAGAATCTCAACAATATTGAAGCGGGGGTATCTGCCCTTCACGAAGCACTGGACGCCGGAACACTTAAGGGTGAAAAGGGAGATAAGGGCGAAAAAGGCACGAAAGGTGATGCAGGGGTTGGCATTAAAAAAATCACCGCTGCCAAACAAGGGAATGTCGTGACGTTGACGATTGAGTTAACGGACGGCACAAAACAAACCCCTTCGTTTGAAGTATAATGTAGCGGATTTTATCCGCTTTTTTTTGGGGGGCTTCATGCAAGAAATGATAAAGAAATTCCGTGATCGTTTTGGCGAACAAACCTTTACCGCCGATGACAACAAATTGTTGCTCTATTTAACCGATGCAGAAAACCGGATGGACAAGAAAGTGTGGGGAGCGATGTATGAGCAAGGCTTGCTGTACCTTACCGCGCATCTGCTTTTTTTGGCGGGCTTCCATGAAAATAGTCCAACCAAGGATTCTCATTCAGCCGATCCGAATGCACTGTTTGGTAGTGAAGGTGTGGGCGATGTCAGTTTCAGCGCCAATTTTTCAGGAACCGAGAATGATTGGTTTAAAACCTCCGCATTTGGTGAGCAATATTTGGTGCTGGAAAGTCGCATAAACAATTACGCCTTGGCAATCGGGATGAACTGGTGATGCTGAAATCAAAATTGCTTGAAAAAGCCAAAAAACAATTTGAGGAACTTAACAAACTGAAAGTGGAAGTGGGCGTATTGGAAAATACCAGACCGTACAAAGATTCCGATATTAGCGTGGTGGAAGTGGCAACGATCCACGAATTTGGCACGGAGAAAATCCCGCCTCGCTCATTTTTGCGCGTACCGATTCGTGATCACCAAAAAGCAATTATTGAAAAGGTGGTAAAAGAAAAATACCGCTTATTTATTTCAGGTGAAATTAGCGCAAAGGAATTTCTGGCTTATACCGGTGAATTATCTGTTGGGTGGTCAATTGAGGCATTTGATACGCAGGGTTTTGGGGCGTGGCCTTTGCATGCTGAAAGCACCAAAGCGCAGTTGAAAAAGAAAGGCGTCATCGAAGCAAGACTACTACAAGATACAGGCGCACTCAAAAAATCGATAACCTACAAGGTGGTGAAAAAATGAGACTGCCCAATATGGCAAGAACCATACGCCGATTTTCGCAACCGTTAACTTTCATCACAGAAGTGATTACTACGAAAGATTTTAAGCCGGACTTTGCGGTGACACGAAAATCGATTGAAGGCGTAATCAGCAGTTTGCCGGATGAAGCCATTAACAAAGATAGTCTCGATTGGTCATTGGAGTATTTCACGGTGCATGTGCAACCGAAGTATGCCGATTTGCTCGGTGTTTACTTGGAGTACAAAGGAAAAATATTCAAATCGATTAACCGCAAAGACTATAGCGACTATGGCTATGTACGCTATGTCTTTGAGGAAGTGAAAGATAGTGAGATGGTAGGAAGGCTCACCCAATGAAAATATATTTCAACGCAGCAATGACGACAGCAATACCAACAGCGAGAATAAGTTTTTTAATCCAATCTAAATCTGTTTTAATGCTTGCCATATCTGACTTAATGCTTTCTGTAGCTACACTTAGATCTTCCTTCGTAACCGTACCTACATTTTGAAATTCAGCAATAACCTCTACGATTTTCTCAGCTTGTTTTTCATCAATTCCTGATTCTTGTAAGGCTTTTATCGCTTTATGGGTGTTCATCGTTATTGTTGCCATCTTTACCTCCAAATTTGGCTTTAGGAATTGCGCTATTTCCTTAATCTTAACGCATTAAGAGGGCGGAATGTCAAATAACACCAATTTACACCACAAAAACTACCAGACACCGATCCAACGACTGGCAATAGTGATTCGAGATACGCTAGAGGTTGCTGAAAACACAATATTTATCGGACGTGAAAATCTGGCGAATCAAGATTTTAATGCGCCTGTTATCAGTATTGAGCAATCTGGCAACAGTGAAGTCAAAGGCTTTAGCGAAACATACCGCCGAAACGTTGAAGTGATGGAATACAGCCAATTCGCCAATGACAGGCTGCAACAAGCCAGTCAAACGATCAATCACATATCAACAAACAGCCAGAAAGTGATCAGCAATTCGGCCTCACAGACCAACAACATCAATGTGAATGTGGCAGGTAGCAACAGGGCAATCGGTCAACAGATTGGCAGGGAGGTTCACAATAATATCCCTATGCTGAGCCAAGACCAGCTGGTACGAGGAGGCGCATTTTGAGTTTTCTCTCTCAAGTCATTTCCAATCACATCTCCAATACGCCCACGCAAAAAATCGGCATCGCGGGATTTACTGCCTATGTCTGGACGGATAAAACCACGCAACGTAGTGCTACCGTCAGCGATATTCCACTGGAAACGGGCGTTGTGATTGCCGATCACATTAACCTTAGCCCTGTGCAAATTTCGATAGGCGGGGTGATTTCCGATTCGTTTTTAAGTTTGCGGAGTGAAAATACCGTCTTTGAGTCTTTCAATCGGCAAATTGGTTTTATTGATAGCTATGTAGGCAATCGGACACAGGCGGTCAGACAAAAAATCAATGACATGAACAGCAAAGCGCAGCAGATCCTGGATTTGAAAACGCAAGTCGAAAACACGGCGCAGGGAATTTATCACACGGTCACAGGCAGCAAATCGGGTA
This sequence comes from Arsenophonus nasoniae, assembly GCF_004768525.1. Classification (NCBI taxonomy): domain Bacteria; kingdom Pseudomonadati; phylum Pseudomonadota; class Gammaproteobacteria; order Enterobacterales; family Morganellaceae; genus Arsenophonus; species Arsenophonus nasoniae. Next base: position 51,514 of record NZ_CP038617.1, on the reverse strand, counting down.
ACGGCATTGCGCAACAGTTTGTCGATACGTTCACGGGCATTTTTGAAAATCGGGAATTGATCAGCGTCGATATGGGCTATCAGGTGCTCGATAACATGGCACTGGAAAGTTTCGCCACCTCACAAAGCAATGAGGACAGCTTTTTGCTGTTCACCTTAACCCTGAAGCAAGTGCGCTTTGTCACCTTTGAGCAGGTGAATATCACCCCTGTTGCCAACAAATCCGCCGCAGGGATGAGCAAAACAGGGGCAGCACAAATGAGTGGGGCGAAAAACAACGGGAGCCAAACACCAACCTCCGTAACTTACGATGTTAAAGAAGGCGCCAAAGCCTTTTTTAAGCGTTTTTTTAGTTGGAATTAACATGTACAAAATCGAAAACCTATCAAGCGATCCGATTCAGACGCACACGCTGTTAACCGATATTGACGATATTGAACTGACATTAACGTTTCATCCGAGTATTTCAGCGTGGAATATGGATATTACCTATCGGAATATCACCATTCACGGGGTGGCGGTTTCACTTAACGTACCGCTGCTACACGATAGCCGGTTGCCGTTTACGATTGTGGCTGTCGCCCGTGACAATCCGGATATTGAGCCGTCCTTGCTGGATGATTTTGCCAGTGGCAGGGTCAATCTCTATCTGCTGGTTGGTGAAGAAGAAAAGGAGGCCGTCTATTGAACCGTCAAACGCCGTTTCTCCGTGATTTTGAGTTATTGGTTACTGAAGGCAAAAAAGCAATAAAGATTATCCCTCCGTTTAAAATCGCCTTTTCGTTTTCGAAGGATTTGACCCGTGACCGCCCCAATATCGGGCAAATTTCGTTGTTTAACTTGTCGCCGTCGCGTCGTCATTCGCTGGCGGATTTCCAATACCGCAAGCAGCATATTGCCGCTCAACTTTCAGTAGGTTATCTGACCACGGGTTTGAAGCTCCTGTTTTCCGGCTCTGTCACCAAAGTCACGCTATCAAAGCAAGGCACTGAGATAGTCACCACGCTGGAAATTGCCGATGGTGGGTTTGCTTTTCGTACGGCAACCATCAGTAAAGCCGTGACCGCAAAGTCTGAGGCGGTCGATGCTGCTTTGAGTACCATGACAGGCGTGAAAAAAGGCAAAGTGACCGCGCAATCGCCATTAAGTCGCCCCAAAATCATGACGGGGTTTTCGTTTGATGAATTACGCAAGCTCAAAGATGAGAAAGAGCAGCTCTACATCGACAACGGACAGCTGCATATTCTGAGACGAAACGAGGTGCAAAACGGGAAAGCGGAATTAATCAGTGTGAGTACTGGATTGATGGAAACGCCGACGCTTGACGATAAAAACGTATTGACCTTTAAAAGCGTCCTGAATCCGAATGTATCCATTGGCTATCAGGTGGCGATAGATAGCAAAATTTCACCACATCTTAACGGCGTTTATCGCATTTGCGCGATTGACTACGCAGGGGAAAGTGACACAGGTGAGTGGGCGATGACGTGCCAATGCCAGCAGGAAAAAAACTACGTGGTGGTTAAGGAGAGTAAGGTGTGAATATCGAACTGATGAAAACCATTGCCAATCATATCAAATCTGAAATTGGCTGTGCCTTGATTGCCAAAGTGGTTAAGGTGAATGAAACCACGGTGGATTGTCAGCCTGTCACTAAAAAAAACGTGGTGATTAATGATGAAATTCACGCTATTGCATTTCCGGTTTTTCCCGATGTGCCTGTCTCTTGGTCACAAGGGGGCGGAAGCTACACCGCTTATCCGGTCGCTGTGGGCGATTACTGCATTTTACTCACCTTTGATAGTTGCATTGATAATTGGTGGATAGGCAACGACAACGTGCGCGGGTCAGAAAATCGCTTGCATGATTATAGCGATTGTGTCGCGCTTTTGGGACTTTGCAATCGTAACGGGGCATTTGCCATACCGAAGGTGGCGACAACCGCAGGTGACCATCTTTTTACCCACAATATCCACGTGAAGCTCAATGTCACCATTGACGGTAACCTTGATGTGAAAGGCACTATCACCGCCCAACAAATCGCAGCCCAGCAATCGTTAACAGTGGGCAATATCGATGTTGGCAACCATACGCACGGAGGCGTAGAAACAGGTAATGACAGCACCGGAAAACCAAAATAACCCGAAGGTGATTTTCGTGAAAACAGCAAAGTTAACCGAACACAACGATTGGCGATTTGGTCATTCGCTTGATGATTACCTGATTGACAGCGAGGCAATTCACCAGAATATCAAATCCCGTTTGCAGTGTTTCAAATCCGATTGGTGGCTAGATGTTGAATTTGGCTTGGACTGGCTACAACTACTCGGCAGTCGTGGTACGGGTGAAACCTTGCGCCGTGAAATCTACAAGGTGGCATTAGGGACGGAGGGTGTTGTTCGCGTCGATAAGCTCAATATTAAGGTTGCCGACTTCACCGCACACATTGCGATGGATTACACCGATGTTTTTAACCGAACACGCAACCTTAATCAGGAGGTCAGCCAGTGAATATCAAGTTAGATGAAAACGGTATCACCATCGCAACGCTGCCCGAACTGATTGAAACCTTGATTGCTGAATTTAAAACAATTTACGGCAGTGATATCAATCTTTCACAAGATACGCCGGACGGGCAGCGCGTTGCGATTTATAGCCGGATTACCCACGAATGTTTGGTGTTGGTGAAAAAGCTCTATCAGAACTTGAAGCCCGAACAGGCCGAAGGGCTCCACCTTGATTATTTAGCCAGAATCAACGGGCTGTTACGCAAGGAAAACGAAAGCGACAGCGATTTGCGACGCAGACGGTTAAAAACCTTTGAAAATGCCAGTCAAAGCACGATAGGCGGCATCGCTGCCCGGTTGAATCTGGTCAAAGGTGTGACCGATGCCGTGGTGTACGAAAACACCACCAATGAGAGTGACACACTGAATATTCCGCCTCATTCGATTTGGGTGGTTGTTGAAGGGGGCGAAAATCAGGCCATTGTGGATTGCCTCGCTTGCAATAAAACAGGGGGGACTGGCCTTAAAGGAACAATCAAAGGTAAATACATTGACAAGATAGTGAGATCCGACGGCACGTTTTTTGATGTGGTACACGAATACCGTTTTGACCGTCCTAAAATCACGGAAATTAACATTAAGCTCACCGCCACGCGTGAAAAAGCCAACGAGCCTGTGCCGATACAGGAGATCAAAGACGAACTGGTCAAATCCCTTTATCGCATTGGCGAAAATATCAAGGTGACTGCGCTTTACTGCATTTTGAACCGCATTGCGCGTTCTTATTATATCTCTGACCTACAAATCGCAAAAGATGGCAACACGTGGACGAGTGCCATTTTAAACGCCGATGTTGATGAGAAATTCACCATCGTCAGTGACAACATCGCGGTGAATGAGGTGATCACGTGAGTCTCGAAGAAGAATATCAAAAACTGCTGATCAAGCAGTATTACACCAAACCCAAGGCAAGGGCGGAGATTTCCGCCCTTTTTAATCTGTTCGCGGATTGCTTTGATACCGTTGATGCCTTTCGGGAAGCCTTCAATCTCGAAAAGGCGCAAGGTGACCCGTTGGACATCATCGGCAGTTGGGTAGGTGTCAGTCGCTTCCAGCCAAGCGGTGAGCGCAAAGGCTTTTTTGGCTTTGAAAATCACGCCAAAGCGTTGCCGTTTGGTCAAAAGAGTGGGAAAAAACAAGGGGGCTTTCGCTCCAAATTTGCACAGGATTTTTTGCCGCTGAAATTGCCCGACAAACAATATCGCAGTCTGATTAAGCTCAAAATTATCAAAAACACTGCCCTTGCCACCGCCACCCAAACAGGTGATGTGAGCCTGTCGTCACTGCAACAGGCCGTCAATTTTGCGATGGAAGGCGAAGGCTATTTGATTGACCACCAGAATATGAGCCTCACCCTCGTTATTACGCCAAAAGCAGACCGAGAGTGGCTGGAATTTATCTTACGGCTTGATTTATTACCCCGTCCGCAAGGCGTTCAGATTAACTACGTCACGCAAGAACCCAAAGGCACGTTTGGATTTAAGGGGCATCAGAATGCTATTTCGTGGTACAGCCGTTTTGATACCAACCCCGAAGCAAGCATTGGCTACTTCGCCCAAAAAACGTTTCTTCAAAAAAGGAGATAACCTTGAAAATTGACAGACCCAACATTGATATTCAACCGTTTGCAGGCAGCAGCAAAACGGAAGAGCGAACCGCGTTTGGTTCAAAAGAAATCACCGATAATCTTGAGAAAAACCTTAATGCCGATTTTGCTCGTGGCTGGGGTATTGTGCCCGTGTCAGAATTACCCACGATGCAGGATTTCAATGCCGTGGGATTTACGATTAGCTCCCTTGTGACCCACCTTTACCAGAACGGCATTGCTGAATATGCCGAAAAGCAGATTTACAACAAAGGGGCGGTGTGTCTCTCTGACGGCAATATCTATCTCTCAAAGACGGAAAACAACGCCGGAAATCCCTTAACTGATTCCACTCAATGGCAATCATTAAAAGACGCCATTCTGGGTGCAAATATCGTGCAGCAAACAGGCAACGCCACCGATAAAGTGACGAGTCAAAAATTAGTAACCGATGCATTAAACGGCAAACAACCAAAAGGCGATTACGCCACCAAAACAGAATTAACCCAAGGACTGAATACCAAGCTCAATAAAAACGAGAACGGCAAAGATATCCCAGATAAAGAGGATTTTATCAGAAATCTTGGATTGGCAGAAGGTTCTGCTTTGCCGGTAGGTGTGCCCGTTCCGTGGTCGCGGGAAGAACCACCTGCCGGATGGCTGAAATGCAATGGAGCGAGATTTACAGCGACACAATACCCGAAACTGGCTATTGCCTATCCAGATTTAAGACTACCTGACTTAAGAGGGGAATTCATCAGGGGGTGGGATGACGGCAGGGGTGTTAATCCCGGAAGACAGCTTCTCAGTAGTGAGGTGCAATCAATTCAGCGGCATATTCACAATACGGAAATTAAAACAAACGGAACTTCTGTACAGAAGCCTGGGAACAAGTACAACGTTACGCTACACGCGGGACAAACCGGAGAACTTGACAATTATGCGTGGATGAAAACCACAGATATTCTGGACACTGCCTCGGATGAGACTCGTCCGAGAAATATTGCATTTAACTATATCGTGAGGGCGGTATAATGACACAGGCAATTCTGAATGAAGCTAATATCGCAACGACTGCTGGCAAAATAACCGTATTTAATTATGACCAGACAACCGGGGAGTACCTGTCATCATCATCTGAATATCTGGCGGAAGGCGTAGGGATTCCAGCTGGTTCCTGTACTGATGAACCGTATAAAAATAAAAAAGGATTTGCCGTTTGCCGGACAACTGATTTCACTGCATGGGAATACATTGTTGATCATCGCGGTACAAAAGTGTATGACATCACTACTGCTCAGGTATCCGAAATCCGTGAATTAGGCGACCTGCCGGATGGCGTGACCACCATTACACCGGATGTAGAGTTTCCGAAATGGAACGGTAAAAAGTGGGTAACAGATAAAACAGCAAAAAAGGAAGGCGATATCGAAGCGGCAGAAACCAAAAAGCAAAACCTGATTGCCGAAGTCAGCGCCGAAACCCAGATACTGCAAACAAAACTCGCCCTGAAACGCATTAAGTCGGATGAACTAGAACTGTTAAACGCCTGGCTGGATTATCTGGATTTGCTGGAAGCTGTGGATACCTCCCTCGCGCCGGATATTGATTGGCCACTAAAACCGAATTAAGTTTATCAGCTGAGCCGTATAAAACCCCGTCCTTCAGGGCGGGGATGATGTCAATAAGAATTTTTGACATTTGGATTGTAAGTTGAAATCACATATTAGGAGTAAATAGCAATTTATTAAAAAGATTGGACAACCTTACTTCTACGAATAAAAAGGTTACTGCCCCACCAATTAATGCTGAAATCAGTATAATTGAGAAGAATATAACGATATTGTCTGTGAAACTACTAATCATCATTGCCACCGGACTAAGAATAAAGGCGTGAGAAAGATATAATGAGTACGAACTATCCCCAATGAAATTAAGTGAGCATCTAATAATGCTTGGGATTTTCTTACACCATGACCAGAGTACAATAAAACCAAGAGTAATGAAGCAAGTAGGAATACCGACATAAAAATAACGATTATAAGTACTTATATAAAAAGCATTTTTTGGCTGTAAAAATATAACACCTAAGCCAATACACACTGACACTAATGAAATTAATATCCTGTACTTATGGTTTATTATTATTTTATATGCGTAATAAATAAAAATACCGAAACAAAACTCAAGCAACAATGTATTTGTAATAAAATCAATGTAAATGTTACTTTTCATGCAAAGACCAGATAAAACTAAAACAGCAATTACTAATGAGACAACTGCATTTCTGGTTGTATAGCTAATAAGAATTGATAGTGAGTATATAGCATAAAACAAAATCTCATATGACAATGTCCATCCATTTTGCAAAAGAAATTTGCCTGATGTTGGGATAAGCATAAAAGATGAGATTATATCCGTCTTGCCACCGCTGCTATTGACCAGTGCTGGGTTAATTAACCAAATAACCAATGCCAAAGTTGTCAGAAACCAATAAAGTGGTAATATCCTGACAACTCTTTTTTTCAAAAAAACAGAAAAAGATACTTTTTTTCCTTCCGTTGAATGGCACATCACAAAACCTGAAATTATAAAAAACAAATCGACACCAAATCCTAAAATATTATAATTTTGTGATTCTATAAAATTGTACTGATAACATTTAAATAATGTGTGTTGTGCAACAACCAATAATGCAGCAATCCCACGCAATATCTGAATTGATTCTAATCTCTTTTTTACCACATAACTTCCTTTTGTATATTAAATATGTGATTTATTTTTTTTAAATCCAGCTTTAAGGGTTACCTGATTTTATCAGGTAGTTTTTATTAATGACTCGGGCTAAATCGGTACGGACTTAGCTTCTCAAGCACTGCACCAACCTCTTTAGCTTTTTTCTCAGCCTCGAAAAATCCGTGGACTATTTCACCGTCTGGAAATCGCCAAGCGTCGCCTGTTCCGTTGGCCAGTCTTGCCATCCAAACATCGCTATCTTTTTTGGCTGGAATTAACCGCTTTTTGCTAGCTTTAATTTTCTCTCTGAGTTGTATCTTTTCGTCCTCAGACAACTCGGCGGACAATAGGGTACAATGCTCAACGATTTCAGCAAGGTTTTTTTCGTCGGTGGCATCATCGAGGGCGATTAATGCTGCTTCCAGTTTTGGATGGGTTACTCGTTGTGCCTCTGTGGGCACATCTATCACTGCTTCTGCTTTTTGGCGTAATTTTTCGTTACGTTCACGGATGACATCCCTCAGGGATAGCCGTTTAAACGAAGCAGGAGCCATTCTGAGCGGTTTTTCCGTTGAATTGGCATCTTCGTATACCTCAAACATCGAAAATAGCTCAGAGGCGCAAGGAAGCCGTCTAGCGAGGCGATGAATGACAGTTTTAAGCGCCATTCTGTCAAACCACTTCACCCACGGACTTGAAAGGTCTTTTGCGCTTTTCACGGTATTCCGTATTTTTTCTACGTCAGCACGACTCATCACTTCGACAACGAGTTCACCACTATTAAGTTTTGCGAAGGCATAGACTTTCACTATCTCATCACCGTCAACAAACGACGGACGATGCGTTAAATGCTCACCATTTTCGTCAATCACATATTCAAACTCGTCTTGAGCATAAACCACTTTTGCAATGATATTAGCTACCTGACCGGATTGACGGGCACGTTTGATAACACCGTCCACCATCGGCATATAGACGGCTTTTTGTTTGCGAACAACTAGCGCTGCCTCTCTGCCGTCCGGCATCAGTCCGTCTTTGGCGCAGCGAGTTAAAGCCAGTACTAGTGATTGCTTATCCGCGTTTTGCAACTCCGTATTTTCTATCAGTGCAGTCGCTGCGGTTCGGGTGAACTGCTCAGGCGTAACCTGAGCAGGTAACAGGGCTGCTATTCCTTGCTGCATAATGACCGATTGCAGATTGGTATAAACGTTGGTCATGGTTTCCAGTTCGGTATTCATGCCACACCTCCTTCCAACATCAACGCTTCTCTGCGTTTTCTATCCGCCTGTTTTGCCCAGAAAGGACGGGATATCATCGCAAAGGCTTGCGTTTCTCCGCCTTTTTCCAATGCATTAATCACGCCATTAACCTGAATCTCGCCTTCTTCGCTATCTTCTTCGTCCAACATACCCAGTTGCACGGGATAGCGTCCACACTCCGGCCTTTTGCCAATTGCACAGAACAGAAAATCAATATCAAGATTAAATACCTTCTGGGCGATAATCCGGTAGAACGCTGCTTGCAGATGATAGCCAAACTTGTCAACGGATTTGCCAAAGTCATGAACATCATCAGTGGTTTTCACATCGAGGATGAACGGCACGCCGGAATACAGCCCTAACCAGTCAGGCCGGATTTTAAGCAGCGTCCCCTTTTCCGTGCGATAGAAAATTGAGAGTTCTGGCTCACCGTTTTCAAGCAGTTCGGCAACCAATGGGTAAGCTAGTGCAGAATCACGCATTAACTGGATTGCCTCAAATTCTTCTTTTTTCAAAACAAGCCTTGCCAAAGTTAGGTTTTTTTTCTCAAAATCCGATAATATTTTTTTGCCATCTTTGGTACGCAAATCCAGTTCAGGCGCAGAAACATATCTCAACGGAAAAAGTTCCGGCTCAAGGATAGCCGTGTGTACCGCATCCCCAATCAACAACGCTCTTGTTTTTTCTCCTTGAATGGGTGCTTTTTTGTACCAGTCCAGCGCCCCTAATCCACTTTTCTGAACTAATCGAATTTGCGTACTCGAATAACCGTTTGCCGCATGGTAGGTGCTGTTTGCAAGATGGCGAACAATGAACGTAGCACGCTACGCGTGAGCGGCGCAGCGGTGCTGCTTCGGGGATGTTAATGAGTTAAGTACTGTTTTATACTCTGCAGTAGGTTAATTTTTTTCAGGGATTCATCTCGATGGCTCGCAATAAATCTCCCAGAAAGCGTAAACCGGTTAAATCAGGCAGGCTGCCCGTCACTTCACGTGCCACAGCGCCTGTTTATCCGAAACGTTTTATGCTCTCTCTCCCACCCGAAAATGATGATGACAGACCGCCTGAATTTTTTTATGACACCCTAAAAGAAGCCATACGCCACTGCCTCCGACTCGGCCCCCAATTTTTTCTCGACACGCAGTATTACCCGCCGCTAGTCACGATTATCAGGGGTTTTAAACAACGCCAAGACCAAGCCGATGACGCTGGATACGACTACACTGAGGGGGGAATAACTGAAAGTCTGCCTGCCGATGAATTCATCACCTATACGGAGCTAGGAATAATCCCTGTTTCCTTTGAACCCTGGGATAAACACACCGATAACTGGGCTGACGAATCTGGCAATTTCTGTTTCTTTGGCAAGATGCCCATAAGGTAATTGAGTCAGATGTATATCCCTCGTCCTGCTAAACTACTTTTCACCATTGATGACGGTTGGAATAAATTCCTCGAAAAATACGGCGATAGCGTTAGTTCGTGGACGAGTTTATCTGTGGAGCGCATGCTTGCCTGCGGCACTTGTGCCATGGGTGTCCGGCGCTATTGTTGCGCTTCGTCTGATTGTTCTCACAGCCGTTTTTTCTGCCAAAGCTGTAAGTCAAAAGCCTGCAGTTCATGTGGCTTTAAAGCCACCGAGCAGTGGTTAGCACAGCAGGTTCATATTTTACCCGACTGCGACTGGCAACACATTACTTTCACCATGCCACATCTCCTTTGGCCTTTTTTTAACAATAACTGGCCGCTACTTAATGCTCTGTTTCGGGCAGCCACTCGAGCTATGCTGCAGTTGGCTCGCAAACAGGGTATCGAAATTGGTATTTTCTGTGCCTTGCATACTTATGGCCGGCAACTCAATCAACATCCGCATGTTCATGTTTCCGTCACTCGAGGGGGTTTGGATAGTAAACATAGTGTATGGCGAAAGCTGTTTTTCAAAAAAAAGGATGTCGAAGAAATCTGGCGAGGGGCTGTTATCCGACTACTGCGTCACAGTTATGATTTAATTAACCCTGGCCTTCTTCCCGGTCTTGGCCATATCCGTGACAAAAAACATTGGCGGCGTTACTTGAGGGCGCAGTACGGACGTTATTGGAAAGTGCACTTTGCTAAAAAAACGAAAGGGGCATGGCATAGTGTTAAGTACCTCGGTCGCTACCTTAAACGCCCACCGGTATCTGCGTCAAAACTGCGGCATTACCGAGGGGGTGCCGTTGTTCATCACTACCATGACCACCGAACTGGCCAGCATCGGCAGCAGACTCTGCCGCAGGAAGAGATGATTAGACGCTATATAAGCCATATTCCGGCCAGGCATTTTAAAATGGTGCGTTACTCTGGTTTTTTGTCGAATCGTAAACGAGGAAAACTATTGCCGAAAGTGTATAAGGCACTTGAGATGACGGCACGTAAAAAACCGGAGAACCCAGGTTTTTCTGTGCTGATGAAAGGATTTCTGCGTACCGATCCGTACAAATGTATTCTGTGTGGCGACAGGCTGCTTTTCACCGGGGCGCAAATGGGTAAAAAAGCAACGGAATTGTTGTCAGAAAGACTGCATAACCTGGAGAAAAAGCGATGGTTACGCAGCTAAACGCAGGATCAATGTGTCTAAAATAAGGAAATCAGGTTAGAAATTACACTCTCTGAGGAAATGTTAACTGGCACTAAACACAATAAATCGATCCCCATCTCCTTTTTGCAATAAGGGATGGCTTTTGCTACTCACTTTAAAAGCGATTCAATTTCCTAACCATGAACGTAGCACGCTACGCGTGAGCGGCGCAGCGGTGCTGCTTCGGGGATGTTAATGAGTTGAGTACTGTTTTATACTCTGCAGTAGGTTAATTTTTTTCAGGGATTCATCTCGATGGCTCGCAATAAATCTCCCAGAAAGCGTAAACCGGTTAAATCAGGCAGGCTGCCCGTCACTTCACGTGCCACAGCGCCTGTTTATCTGAAACGTTTTATGATCTCTCTCCCACCCGAAAATGATGATGACAGACCGCCTGAATTTTTTTATGACACCCTAAAAGAAGCCATACGCCACTGCGTCCGACTCGGCCCCCAATTTTTTCTCGACACGCAGTATTACCCGCCGCTAGTCACGATTATCAGGAGTTTTGAACAACGCCAAGACCAAGCCGATGACGCTGGATACGACTACACTGAGGGGGAATAACTGAAAGTCTGCCTGCCGATGAATTCATCACCTATACGGAGCTGGGAATAATCCCTGTTTCCTTTGAACCCTGGGATAAACACACCGATAACTGGGCTGACGAATCTGACAATTTCTGTTTCTTTGGCAAGATGCCCATAAGGTAATTGAGTCAGATGTATATCCCTCGTCCTGCTAAACTACTTTTCACCATTGATGACGGTTGGAATAAATTCCTCGAAAAATACGGCGATAGCGTTAGTTCGTGGACGAGTTTATCTGTGGAGCGCATGCTTGCCTGCGGCACTTGTGCCATGGGTGTCCGGCGCTATTGTTGCGCTTCGTCTGATTGTTCTCACAGCCGTTTTTTCTGCCAAAGCTGTAAGTCAAAAGCCTGCAGTTCATGTGGCTTTAAAGCCACCGAGCAGTGGTTAGCACAGCAGGTTCATATTTTACCCGACTGCGACTGGCAACACATTACTTTCACCATGCCACATCTCCTTTGGCCTTTTTTTAACAATAACTGGCCGCTACTTAATGCTCTGTTTCGGGCAGCCACTCGAGCTATGCTGCAGTTGGCTCGCAAACAGGGTATCGAAATTGGTATTTTCTGTGCCTTGCATACTTATGGCCGGCAACTCAATCAACATCCGCATGTTCATGTTTCCGTCACTCGAGGGGGTTTGGATAGTAAACATAGTGTATGGCGAAAGCTGTTTTTCAAAAAAAAGGATGTCGAAGAAATCTGGCGAGGGGCTGTTATCCGACTACTGCGTCACAGTTATGATTTAATTAACCCTGGCCTTCTTCCCGGTCTTGGCCATATCCGTGACAAAAAACATTGGCGGCGTTACTTGAGGGCGCAGTACGGACGTTATTGGAAAGTGCACTTTGCTAAAAAAACGAAAGGGGCATGGCATAGTGTTAAGTACCTCGGTCGCTACCTTAAACGCCCACCGGTATCTGCGTCAAAACTGCGGCATTACCGAGGGGGTGCCGTTGTTCATCACTACCATGACCACCGAACTGGCCAGCATCGGCAGCAGACTCTGCCGCAGGAAGAGATGATTAGACGCTATATAAGCCATATTCCGGCCAGGCATTTTAAAATGGTGCGTTACTCTGGTTTTTTGTCGAATCGTAAACGGGGAAAACTATTGCCGAAAGTGTATAAGGCACTTGAGATGACGGCACGTAAAAAACCGGAGAACCCAGGTTTTTCTGTGCTGATGAAAGGATTTCTGCGTACCGATCCGTACAAATGTATTCTGTGTGGCGACAGGCTGCTTTTCACCGGGGCGCAAATGGGTAAAAAAGCAACGGAATTGTTGTCAGAAAGACTGCATAACCTGGAGAAAAAGCGATGGTTACGCAGCTAAACGCAGGATCAATGTGTCTAAAATAAGGAAATCAGGTTAGAAATTACACTCTCTGAGGAAATGTTAACTGGCACTAAACACAATAAATCGATCCCCATCTCCTTTTTGCAATAAGGGATGGCTTTTGCTACTCACTTTAAAAGCGATTCAATTTCCTAACCATGAACGCCAAATATCGCAAGCAAAGCGCAAAACTGGTCTATTTCCTGTTCTTCGGTAATATCCGTCTGTTTTTCGGTATTAGCGAGGTATTCCTCAACGCTGATTTCTTCCAATCGCGGCGATTTGTAAAAACAGCAATTTGCGCCGTCAGTTTCAAAGATATGTTGAGAAGCCAATTTCTTGGCGGCTATTTTCGTCTCAGACGCAAGATAGATGAAATTTGTTGTCTTTCCCTTCTCGTGGTCAACGGTTGTGATAATCGTTGCTTTGAAGTATTTCATTATTTCGCCCCCTCAATGCGGTTATTCGCCTGTTGTTCCAATCTCCGCAAAATGCTGCCTCTGGCTTTGGGTAATGCCTGTTCTCGCTGGTTATCAGAGCAGTGGCAGCAAGCACTCGAACACGCTTTCATCGTTGAGGGTTTGTAAAAAAGCAGCTTGAATTGTTTACGGTTAATTTTTTCAACAAACTCGATACACGCTTCTTCAGGAAAAACACAGGTGCGGTTATCCAGTCTTGCACGCCAGAAAAAACTCACGAGATTTAAGGAAAGTTTGCCACAATGACAACAGGTGAAACGCACATCAGGGCGTCCCTGAGAAGTTCGACGAAATCCGTTGAGGGTGTAGGTATATTTCATACGGCACCTCCAACGCTTTGGCTAAATTCCAATTCAACACTGGCTCTTATCGCCTGTTTTGCGCTGCATACATCCAGCTTACGCACCACGTTGCCCATGTGGAATTTGACCGTACCTTCCTTGATTCCCAATATTACAGAGATTTCCCAATACGTTTTGCCCACACTTACCCAATGAAGTACCTCGATCTCACGCTTGGTTAATCTTCTGAATAATTTCAAATCGGTGTTCATATCGCACCTCCAATACTACGAAGGTACTCACGCTGACGGGGTGTAAGGTGTTTTGATGTGAGAGCAAAGCTCAAAAGCTGCTCGATTGATATGTCACACGCTTTCATTATGCGTGCAATATGCGTACTATTTCGCATAGCTCAACTCCTAGACTATGTAGGTTTTGGGTTAGCTCTATGTCAGTGGTGATACACTGGCGTAGGGCGTTATTTAAAAATCATCGTATTCATAACTAATTATTACTTTATGAGCTTTTTTACCTTTTCTTTCAGATATTTCCATCTTTATCTTTCTAAATTCGGTAATTTCAATAATTTTTTTGATTGATCTTTCTATAAATTTATTTTTAAAATATTTAAATTCATTGTATGTTTTAACTTTCTCTACACCCAATTCTATTTTTAAATTATCTATTGATGTTTCAAAATATTTCTTCTTACCTGAACTTATATTTTTTCTCAGTAATTGATATAAATTACTTGCATTAGTGTCGCTTATCCTAACTGATGACAAAAGAATTTGTGTGGTAAAATCTTTTTCGATCATACATATGTATGGTTCCATTTGCCGACTAAACCTAATCTGAACAACAGCTTCCATATCAATATAACTACAAGAATCAGTTATATGTAATAAACGCATTCCTCGCCAATTCTTTTCACTTTCAAGAAATTCACTTGGTCGTCTAGCAAAAGCTTTTAATAATTCTTCCTGTGGTATTTCCATAGATTGCTTATGCAGTAGACGAGCACCACTCTTTAACTGTTCGTAAGCAGTATTAATATCAATATTACATACCCGCGAATAATCCTTTGCCGATATTTCAAATATTTGCCCTTCCTTAATCAAATGCTTGGGATCAATCTGTGACATGATCAAAAATAGAATTCTCCTAGCAGCAAGGGGCATTGAAGCAAAAGTTTTATTAATACCATTTCTATGCCTAATTTTTGTTTTTTTAGTCACATTAAACACATCGTAATTTATCCATTAATATTTAAAGTACAACAAATATAGCTCAAAAAATAAAGGTGTACAATACTTTTTTAAAAAAGTACACCTAACCTGTTATATGGTAACCTTTTCCCTTGTGCGTGGTAACCATTCCCTTGTGTGTAGTAACCTTTTCCCTTGTGCGTGGTAACCTTTTCCCTTGTGTGTAGTAACCTTTTCCCTTGTGCGTGGTAACCTTTTCCCTTGTGTGTAGTAACCTTTTCCCTTGTGCGTGGTAACCTTTTAATAATTAAGTTATTGATTATATTATTTTTTATTTTTATAGCATCAATTGACTTATATTTAGACCCTTATGCCGCTCTAAGTCTTTTGAAGTTAAAATAAGTTAAAAAAAAGTCTTTTAAGGTAAAGTGCTTGTGGATAACTTTTCTTCTGACAAAAAGCCTGAACCGAAAAGTATGTTACTACTGAGTGACCTTATTTATTTTTTGTTAATTGTGATATTCCGCTTCCTCGTCTGCTCACTCGCTACGCTCGGTCACAGACTTGCGTCGAGCGGTGGGATTTTAATTAAAAAGATTTTTTGAGTTAATTAACCCTTAAACATTGCACTATTGAGTTGCTACAGCTAGCATCACTAGGATATAAAATATCTACTAACTCAGGCACAACATGAACAAAACCGAACTCATCAATCAAATTGCTGACAAAACCAGCTTAACCAAAAAAGATTCAGAGAAAGCGGTTAATGCTTTCATCGAAACAGTCACCGAATCTTTGAAATCCAGCAATGACGTACAACTTATTGGATTCGGGAGTTTTCAGGTGAAGCATCGAGCAGCTAGAGATGGACGCAATCCAAAAACGGGTGAACCACTTAAAATTGCTGCTGCAAACGTACCGAGTTTTAAAGCGGGTCAAAGACTCAAAGAGGCGGTTAAGTAACATATGATTTGCGATGTAAAATTAAGTCGTATTTTACTTTCAATTCTTATTAGCATAACTGGAACATCCTGTGCTCCATATGACTATGCTAAAACACCTCCAAAAAGAATTGGACAAGTAACACCGATATATACTACCGACGATAAAGGCAATCTAAAAAGAGATATACACTCAGAACACATTAGATATTTGAGCTGTGCTGCCAACGATGGAAGCATGGATTGCGGAAGAGAGATAGGTTGGTAGTTAAAACTGCCAAAGTTTTCAAAAAGGCGGTCAAGTGACCTACGACGCAAAGTCAATTCGCATTCTACGTGAAGACGAAATCAAACAGTTTGACTGGCATTGGGCTGAGGAATTAGCCCACGAACACATTTTGCCCCTAGATTGGGTCAAACGGGGTTTTGAAGCCTCAAGGCGACTCGGTATTGAACCAGAATTCTTTGTCAACAAGTACATCCTCAAACAAGACCTCCCCAAAAATGACGAATTCGAGCAAGTCTTCATCGAAGTGCTAAAGGAAGACAGAAAACAGAGTGTAGTGGTCTAATAAAACTGTAGAGATTTATAGCTTATAATTAAGCAAAATCTTATAGGTATAAATATGACCCGAAAAGTAAAAGTAACCTTTAGCGGAAAGCAAAAACTGGAATATGCAAAACTCATGGTTGAAGGTGGATATAGCAATATCCAAGTTGAAAAAATATCCGGTGCGGGTAAATCTGCCGTATCACGATGGAAGCAACAATATCTTGCCGAGTTAAATGGGAATACGCCTGTAAAATCAAAAGCGTTAACACCCGAGCAACAGCGCATACAAGAATTAGAAGTTCAACTTAAGCGTGCTCAGAGGGATAATGACATATTAAAAAAAGCCGCGGCTTACTTCATCCTCGACAATCAAAACTCAAAATCGTGAAGCAACTGAAAATCATGTACCCCAATTTTACGGTCACTGAGTTATGCCATCTTTTTGAAGTAAGCAGCAGTAGTTTTTATTATGAAACGAAAATACCGACAGTTGAAAATGAAAGACTGTGTGGCGAAATCAAACGTATTTTTTATACATCGGGTCAAATTTATGGCAAAAGACGTATTCAAGCCGAGTTAAAGGGTTTAGGGCACCAAATTGGCACTTATAAAATATCGAACATCATGAAATTAAATCAATTAGTTGCAATTAGACCAACGAAAAAGCACTACTATCACTCATCGGGTAACGAACATCGATATGCCCCTAATTTGCTTAAACGACAATTTTCCCCTGAACAGCATAATCACTATTATGTCGGGGATATCACGTATATTAGACATCACTATGGGTGGAGCTATTTAGCCTGTGTGTTGGATTTAGCCACCAAAGAAATTATTGGTTATGCCTTATCAACAAAACCGGATTCGAAATTAGTGAAAGAAGCCTTAGATAACGCAATTGAACGGCAATTACCGGATACGACAAGTTTGATGTTCCATTCAGATCAAGGTTGCCAATATTCATCGGAGGAGTTTAGGGCGCACCTCTTTGAACGGAAAATAACTCAAAGCATGAGTCGGCGAGGTAATTGCCTCGATAATGCCGTGATGGAAAGATTTTTTAGGAGTTTAAAGACAGAAAGACTTAACCGTTTATCGTTTATGAATCATCAATCTGTTGTCTGTGAAGTTGAAAATTATATTCAGTTTTACAATTATTATCGACGCCATTCAACGATTGGTTATTTAACGCCACATCAAAAATATCATGAACTAAAAAATGCCGCTTAGATCTTCTACAGAATTTGTTGACCATTACAGAGTCAGAATACCCTCTAAAACCGCCTGTAATCTATTCTAAGTTACCGTCTTTAAAGTCAACCTTAAAATCCATGAATTTAATTCTGTAATTTTAGGTTAACTCCGCTTCCTCGTCCGTTCGCTTGCTCTCAGACTCCGGTGAGCGGATAGAGTTAGCTTAGAGGATGGTTTGTCGATTAAAGCCAAAACTGAGTTTGCGTTATCATCTGTAAATCGATTTTAAGACATCTAGGAAGCCCGTAGCGCTATTTTATCTATGTAAGACATGAAAACGTACCAACTAAAATTTAAAATGCCTTAAAATCGATTTTATGAAGCGAAAATTTGGCGGGCGTAGTTTTGGTCATAAGCTAGACCCGTCTTTAATACTCCATAGCACAAGTGAACTAATTTCCTCATTGCCGCACCTAGAGCGGACATTTTTGACTTACCTCTTGATGGTTAGGAAATTGAATCGCTTTTAAAGTGAGTAGCAAAAGCCATCCCTTATTGCAAAAAGGAGATGGGGATCGATTTATTGTGTTTAGTGCCAGTTAACATTTCCTTAGAGAGTGTAATTTCTAACCTGATTTCCTTATTTTAGACACATTGATCCTGCGTTTAGCTGCGTAACCATCGCTTTTTCTCCAGGTTATGCAGTCTTTCTGACAACAATTCCGTTGCTTTTTTACCCATTTGCGCCCCGGTGAAAAGCAGCCTGTCGCCACACAGAATACATTTGTACGGATCGGTACGCAGAAATCCTTTCATCAGCACAGAAAAACCTGGGTTCATGGTTAGGAAATTGAATCGCTTTTAAAGTGAGTAGCAAAAGCCATCCCTTATTGCAAAAAGGAGATGGGGATCGATTTATTGTGTTTAGTGCCAGTTAACATTTCCTCAGAGAGTGTAATTTCTAACCTGATTTCCTTATTTTAGACACATTGATCCTGCGTTTAGCTGCGTAACCATCGCTTTTTCTCCAGGTTATGCAGTCTTTCTGACAACAATTCCGTTGCTTTTTTACCCATTTGCGCCCCGGTGAAAAGCAGCCTGTCGCCACACAGAATACATTTGTACGGATCGGTACGCAGAAATCCTTTCATCAGCACAGAAAAACCTGGGTTCTCCGGTTTTTTACGTGCCGTCATCTCAAGTGCCTTATACACTTTCGGCAATAGTTTTCCTCGTTTACGATTCGACAAAAAACCAGAGTAACGCACCATTTTAAAATGCCTGGCCGGAATATGGCTTATATAGCGTCTAATCATCTCTTCCTGCGGCAGAGTCTGCTGCCGATGCTGGCCAGTTCGGTGGTCATGGTAGTGATGAACAACGGCACCCCCTCGGTAATGCCGCAGTTTTGACGCAGATACCGGTGGGCGTTTAAGGTAGCGACCGAGGTACTTAACACTATGCCATGCCCCTTTCGTTTTTTTAGCAAAGTGCACTTTCCAATAACGTCCGTACTGCGCCCTCAAGTAACGCCGCCAATGTTTTTTGTCACGGATATGGCCAAGACCGGGAAGAAGGCCAGGGTTAATTAAATCATAACTGTGACGCAGTAGTCGGATAACAGCCCCTCGCCAGATTTCTTCGACATCCTTTTTTTTGAAAAACAGCTTTCGCCATACACTATGTTTACTATCCAAACCCCCTCGAGTGACGGAAACATGAACATGCGGATGTTGATTGAGTTGCCGGCCATAAGTATGCAAGGCACAGAAAATACCAATTTCGATACCCTGTTTGCGAGCCAACTGCAGCATAGCTCGAGTGGCTGCCCGAAACAGAGCATTAAGTAGCGGCCAGTTATTGTTAAAAAAAGGCCAAAGGAGATGTGGCATGGTGAAAGTAATGTGTTGCCAGTCGCAGTCGGGTAAAATATGAACCTGCTGTGCTAACCACTGCTCGGTGGCTTTAAAGCCACATGAACTGCAGGCTTTTGACTTACAGCTTTGGCAGAAAAAACGGCTGTGAGAACAATCAGACGAAGCGCAACAATAGCGCCGGACACCCATGGCACAAGTGCCGCAGGCAAGCATGCGCTCCACAGATAAACTCGTCCACGAACTAACGCTATCGCCGTATTTTTCGAGGAATTTATTCCAACCGTCATCAATGGTGAAAAGTAGTTTAGCAGGACGAGGGATATACATCTGACTCAATTACCTTATGGGCATCTTGCCAAAGAAACAGAAATTGCCAGATTCGTCAGCCCAGTTATCGGTGTGTTTATCCCAGGGTTCAAAGGAAACAGGGATTATTCCTAGCTCCGTATAGGTGATGAATTCATCGGCAGGCAGACTTTCAGTTATTCCCCCCTCAGTGTAGTCGTATCCAGCGTCATCGGCTTGGTCTTGGCGTTGTTTAAAACCCCTGATAATCGTGACTAGCGGCGGGTAATACTGCGTGTCGAGAAAAAATTGGGGGCCGAGTCGGAGGCAGTGGCGTATGGCTTCTTTTAGGGTGTCATAAAAAAATTCAGGCGGTCTGTCATCATCATTTTCGGGTGGGAGAGAGAGCATAAAACGTTTCGGATAAACAGGCGCTGTGGCACGTGAAGTGACGGGCAGCCTGCCTGATTTAACCGGTTTACGCTTTCTGGGAGATTTATTGCGAGCCATCGAGATGAATCCCTGAAAAAAATTAACCTACTGCAGAGTATAAAACAGTACTTAACTCATTAACATCCCCGAAGCAGCACCGCTGCGCCGCTCACGCGTAGCGTGCTACGTTCTCCGGTTTTTTACGTGCCGTCATCTCAAGTGCCTTATACACTTTCGGCAATAGTTTTCCCCGTTTACGATTCGACAAAAAACCAGAGTAACGCACCATTTTAAAATGCCTGGCCGGAATATGGCTTATATAGCGTCTAATCATCTCTTCCTGCGGCAGAGTCTGCTGCCGATGCTGGCCAGTTCGGTGGTCATGGTAGTGATGAACAACGGCACCCCCTCGGTAATGCCGCAGTTTTGACGCAGATACCGGTGGGCGTTTAAGGTAGCGACCGAGGTACTTAACACTATGCCATGCCCCTTTCGTTTTTTTAGCAAAGTGCACTTTCCAATAACGTCCGTACTGCGCCCTCAAGTAACGCCGCCAATGTTTTTTGTCACGGATATGGCCAAGACCGGGAAGAAGGCCAGGGTTAATTAAATCATAACTGTGACGCAGTAGTCGGATAACAGCCCCTCGCCAGATTTCTTCGACATCCTTTTTTTTGAAAAACAGCTTTCGCCATACACTATGTTTACTATCCAAACCCCCTCGAGTGACGGAAACATGAACATGCGGATGTTGATTGAGTTGCCGGCCATAAGTATGCAAGGCACAGAAAATACCAATTTCGATACCCTGTTTGCGAGCCAACTGCAGCATAGCTCGAGTGGCTGCCCGAAACAGAGCATTAAGTAGCGGCCAGTTATTGTTAAAAAAAGGCCAAAGGAGATGTGGCATGGTGAAAGTAATGTGTTGCCAGTCGCAGTCGGGTAAAATATGAACCTGCTGTGCTAACCACTGCTCGGTGGCTTTAAAGCCACATGAACTGCAGGCTTTTGACTTACAGCTTTGGCAGAAAAAACGGCTGTGAGAACAATCAGACGAAGCGCAACAATAGCGCCGGACACCCATGGCACAAGTGCCGCAGGCAAGCATGCGCTCCACAGATAAACTCGTCCACGAACTAACGCTATCGCCGTATTTTTCGAGGAATTTATTCCAACCGTCATCAATGGTGAAAAGTAGTTTAGCAGGACGAGGGATATACATCTGACTCAATTACCTTATGGGCATCTTGCCAAAGAAACAGAAATTGTCAGATTCGTCAGCCCAGTTATCGGTGTGTTTATCCCAGGGTTCAAAGGAAACAGGGATTATTCCTAGCTCCGTATAGGTGATGAATTCATCGGCAGGCAGACTTTCAGTTATTACCCCCTCAGTGTAGTCGTATCCAGCGTCATCGGCTTGGTCTTGGCGTTGTTTAAAACCCCTGATAATCGTGACTAGCGGCGGGTAATACTGCGTGTCGAGAAAAAATTGGGGGCCGAGTCGGACGCAGTGGCGTATGGCTTCTTTTAGGGTGTCATAAAAAAATTCAGGCGGTCTGTCATCATCATTTTCGGGTGGGAGAGAGATCATAAAACGTTTCGGATAAACAGGCGCTGTGGCACGTGAAGTGACGGGCAGCCTGCCTGATTTAACCGGTTTACGCTTTCTGGGAGATTTATTGCGAGCCATCGAGATGAATCCCTGAAAAAAATTAACCTACTGCAGAGTATAAAACAGTACTCAACTCATTAACATCCCCGAAGCAGCACCGCTGCGCCGCTCACGCGTAGCGTGCTACGTTCATGGTTAGGAAATTGAATCGCTTTTAAAGTGAGTAGCAAAAGCCATCCCTTATTGCAAAAAGGAGATGGGGATCGATTTATTGTGTTTAGTGCCAGTTAACATTTCCTCAGAGAGTGTAATTTCTAACCTGATTTCCTTATTTTAGACACATTGATCCTGCGTTTAGCTGCGTAACCATCGCTTTTTCTCCAGGTTATGCAGTCTTTCTGACAACAATTCCGTTGCTTTTTTACCCATTTGCGCCCCGGTGAAAAGCAGCCTGTCGCCACACAGAATACATTTGTACGGATCGGTACGCAGAAATCCTTTCATCAGCACAGAAAAACCTGGGTTCTCCGGTTTTTTACGTGCCGTCATCTCAAGTGCCTTATACACTTTCGGCAATAGTTTTCCTCGTTTACGATTCGACAAAAAACCAGAGTAACGCACCATTTTAAAATGCCTGGCCGGAATATGGCTTATATAGCGTCTAATCATCTCTTCCTGCGGCAGAGTCTGCTGCCGATGCTGGCCAGTTCGGTGGTCATGGTAGTGATGAACAACGGCACCCCCTCGGTAATGCCGCAGTTTTGACGCAGATACCGGTGGGCGTTTAAGGTAGCGACCGAGGTACTTAACACTATGCCATGCCCCTTTCGTTTTTTTAGCAAAGTGCACTTTCCAATAACGTCCGTACTGCGCCCTCAAGTAACGCCGCCAATGTTTTTTGTCACGGATATGGCCAAGACCGGGAAGAAGGCCAGGGTTAATTAAATCATAACTGTGACGCAGTAGTCGGATAACAGCCCCTCGCCAGATTTCTTCGACATCCTTTTTTTTGAAAAACAGCTTTCGCCATACACTATGTTTACTATCCAAACCCCCTCGAGTGACGGAAACATGAACATGCGGATGTTGATTGAGTTGCCGGCCATAAGTATGCAAGGCACAGAAAATACCAATTTCGATACCCTGTTTGCGAGCCAACTGCAGCATAGCTCGAGTGGCTGCCCGAAACAGAGCATTAAGTAGCGGCCAGTTATTGTTAAAAAAAGGCCAAAGGAGATGTGGCATGGTGAAAGTAATGTGTTGCCAGTCGCAGTCGGGTAAAATATGAACCTGCTGTGCTAACCACTGCTCGGTGGCTTTAAAGCCACATGAACTGCAGGCTTTTGACTTACAGCTTTGGCAGAAAAAACGGCTGTGAGAACAATCAGACGAAGCGCAACAATAGCGCCGGACACCCATGGCACAAGTGCCGCAGGCAAGCATGCGCTCCACAGATAAACTCGTCCACGAACTAACGCTATCGCCGTATTTTTCGAGGAATTTATTCCAACCGTCATCAATGGTGAAAAGTAGTTTAGCAGGACGAGGGATATACATCTGACTCAATTACCTTATGGGCATCTTGCCAAAGAAACAGAAATTGTCAGATTCGTCAGCCCAGTTATCGGTGTGTTTATCCCAGGGTTCAAAGGAAACAGGGATTATTCCCAGCTCCGTATAGGTGATGAATTCATCGGCAGGCAGACTTTCAGTTATTCCCCCCTCAGTGTAGTCGTATCCAGCGTCATCGGCTTGGTCTTGGCGTTGTTCAAAACTCCTGATAATCGTGACTAGCGGCGGGTAATACTGCGTGTCGAGAAAAAATTGGGGGCCGAGTCGGACGCAGTGGCGTATGGCTTCTTTTAGGGTGTCATAAAAAAATTCAGGCGGTCTGTCATCATCATTTTCGGGTGGGAGAGAGATCATAAAACGTTTCAGATAAACAGGCGTTGTGGCACGTGAAGTGACGGGCAGCCTGCCTGATTTAACCGGTTTACGCTTTCTGGGAGATTTATTGCGAGCCATCGAGATGAATCCCTGAAAAAAATTAACCTACTGCAGAGTATAAAACAGTACTCAACTCATTAACATCCCCGAAGCAGCACCGCTGCGCCGCTCACGCGTAGCGTGCTACGTTCATGGTTAGGAATCTCAATCAATACAGTAAGGCATTAATGGAGGTGTTTTGAACTTAATATTTCTATTAAATTCTGACAGTTTTCTCGTTGATTAACCATGAGAACATTAATTCGGTTAAATTATCATCTAAAAGCCTAATAATAGGCACACTGCTCCTAGGCTGCGGTTTGTAACCATCGTTTTTTGACCATTTTATCCCGCCTTTCTGACAGTAAAGTGACGGCGTGTATTCCTTTTTCCGCACTCATAAACCGCAATCGGTTTCCACATAAAATACATTGGTACGGGTCAGTATTTAAAAAACCTTTGATAAGGGTGTCACCGATCATGCAAAACTGATCCACTAACGATCATCTAAAACTGATCCACTTGGTATTATTCGCACATTTTTGTACGGATAATTTATGTTAACCAAGGAGATATTTGTGGATATTCATGTTCGCTTTGCACAAGGACAAAGCCTTCGAAAAATTGCCAGTGAGTTGGGTATATCCCGTAACACCGTAAAACATCATTTACAACAACAGACAATGCCAACTTATGCTAAAAGAAGTCAACAACCGACTAAATTATCCCCCTTTAAACCTTATTTGCTTCAGCGAATTGAACTGGCTAAACCTGATTGGATCCCTGCAACAGTCTTATTTGATGAGGTAGTTGAAAACGGCTATCAAGGTGGTATTGCTCAATTACGCCGATTTGTTTGTCAATTTAAACCAAGCATTGTTCCCGAAGTAGTCGTCCGTTTTGAAACACAGCCAGGTCAACAAATGCAAATCGACTTCACCAGCATCCGGCGAGGTAAAAAATCGCTGAAAGCGTTTGTTGCAACGCTAGGCTATTCGCGTGCGAGTTATGTAAAGTTCATGGTTAGGAAATTGAATCGCTTTTAAAGTGAGTAGCAAAAGCCATCCCTTATTGCAAAAAGGAGATGGGGATCGATTTATTGTGTTTAGTGCCAGTTAACATTTCCTCAGAGAGTGTAATTTCTAACCTGATTTCCTTATTTTAGACACATTGATCCTGCGTTTAGCTGCGTAACCATCGCTTTTTCTCCAGGTTATGCAGTCTTTCTGACAACAATTCCGTTGCTTTTTTACCCATTTGCGCCCCGGTGAAAAGCAGCCTGTCGCCACACAGAATACATTTGTACGGATCGGTACGCAGAAATCCTTTCATCAGCACAGAAAAACCTGGGTTCTCCGGTTTTTTACGTGCCGTCATCTCAAGTGCCTTATACACTTTCGGCAATAGTTTTCCTCGTTTACGATTCGACAAAAAACCAGAGTAACGCACCATTTTAAAATGCCTGGCCGGAATATGGCTTATATAGCGTCTAATCATCTCTTCCTGCGGCAGAGTCTGCTGCCGATGCTGGCCAGTTCGGTGGTCATGGTAGTGATGAACAACGGCACCCCCTCGGTAATGCCGCAGTTTTGACGCAGATACCGGTGGGCGTTTAAGGTAGCGACCGAGGTACTTAACACTATGCCATGCCCCTTTCGTTTTTTTAGCAAAGTGCACTTTCCAATAACGTCCGTACTGCGCCCTCAAGTAACGCCGCCAATGTTTTTTGTCACGGATATGGCCAAGACCGGGAAGAAGGCCAGGGTTAATTAAATCATAACTGTGACGCAGTAGTCGGATAACAGCCCCTCGCCAGATTTCTTCGACATCCTTTTTTTTGAAAAACAGCTTTCGCCATACACTATGTTTACTATCCAAACCCCCTCGAGTGACGGAAACATGAACATGCGGATGTTGATTGAGTTGCCGGCCATAAGTATGCAAGGCACAGAAAATACCAATTTCGATACCCTGTTTGCGAGCCAACTGCAGCATAGCTCGAGTGGCTGCCCGAAACAGAGCATTAAGTAGCGGCCAGTTATTGTTAAAAAAAGGCCAAAGGAGATGTGGCATGGTGAAAGTAATGTGTTGCCAGTCGCAGTCGGGTAAAATATGAACCTGCTGTGCTAACCACTGCTCGGTGGCTTTAAAGCCACATGAACTGCAGGCTTTTGACTTACAGCTTTGGCAGAAAAAACGGCTGTGAGAACAATCAGACGAAGCGCAACAATAGCGCCGGACACCCATGGCACAAGTGCCGCAGGCAAGCATGCGCTCCACAGATAAACTCGTCCACGAACTAACGCTATCGCCGTATTTTTCGAGGAATTTATTCCAACCGTCATCAATGGTGAAAAGTAGTTTAGCAGGACGAGGGATATACATCTGACTCAATTACCTTATGGGCATCTTGCCAAAGAAACAGAAATTGCCAGATTCGTCAGCCCAGTTATCGGTGTGTTTATCCCAGGGTTCAAAGGAAACAGGGATTATTCCTAGCTCCGTATAGGTGATGAATTCATCGGCAGGCAGACTTTCAGTTATTCCCCCCTCAGTGTAGTCGTATCCAGCGTCATCGGCTTGGTCTTGGCGTTGTTTAAAACCCCTGATAATCGTGACTAGCGGCGGGTAATACTGCGTGTCGAGAAAAAATTGGGGGCCGAGTCGGAGGCAGTGGCGTATGGCTTCTTTTAGGGTGTCATAAAAAAATTCAGGCGGTCTGTCATCATCATTTTCGGGTGGGAGAGAGAGCATAAAACGTTTCGGATAAACAGGCGCTGTGGCACGTGAAGTGACGGGCAGCCTGCCTGATTTAACCGGTTTACGCTTTCTGGGAGATTTATTGCGAGCCATCGAGATGAATCCCTGAAAAAAATTAACCTACTGCAGAGTATAAAACAGTACTTAACTCATTAACATCCCCGAAGCAGCACCGCTGCGCCGCTCACGCGTAGCGTGCTACGTTCTTTGATAATGAACGAGCAGAATCGTGGCAGCAAGGTTTAAGAGAAGCTTTCGACTACTTTGGTGGTGTACCACAGGAAGTATTGTGTGATAACGCAAAATCCCTCATCATCGAACGGGATGCTTATGCAGAAGGTGAGCATAAATTACATGTCGAAATGCTTCAAATGTCGAAAGATTACGGGTTTAAATTGAAGGCTTGCAAGCCCTACAGGGCAAAAACGAAAGGGAAAGTAGAGCGCTTTAACCACTATTTAAAAAACAGCTTTATCGTGCCATTAAACACCGACCTTCGTGCTCATAATCTTGAACTGGATATTGAAATAGCTAATGCAAAAGTGGGTCCATGGTTACAACGCGTTGCCCATCAGCGAATTCATGGAACAACGTTAGAGAAGCCAGCAGATAGATTAGCTAAGGAAGTTAAGTCTCTTCTACCCTTACCAGCAAGGGTTTGCCAATCTATCCCACAGACTAATACGCTTAATATCCCTATCGTACCGCCCCTTGAATCTGTCAGTTTGCAACACTCAATCAGCGTATACGAAGCATTACTGGGAGGTGAACATGTTATTGCATGAACAAATTGAACACCTGTGTGAGTCATTGAAATTAAATTCTATTCCGACTCATTGGTCATCACTTGCCGAAAAATGCATTGCCCAAGACAAAAGCTACGGAGAGTTTTTACTGTCCCTGTTAAAATGTGAGCAACAACAACGAGATGAACGAACTCGTAATCTTTTGAGTCGGATGGCAGGATTCCCAGCACATAAAGAACTTAATACGTTCGATTTTAAGTTTGCAACGGGGATCCCCAAACAACACATACAGGAATTAAGCGCATTAACGTTTATTGAACGTAATGAAAATGTCGTGTTGCTTGGCCCAAGCGGTGTAGGCAAAACGCATTTAGCTATTGGGTTAGGATTAAAAGCAGTACAGGCCAAGAAGAAAACCCGCTTTACCACGGCAGCTGAACTGATGTTGCAACTCTCAACTGCCAAACGACAAAATAAGCACAAACAATATCTATCACGTTCGGTGATGGCCCCGAAGTTGTTGATTATCGATGAGATTGGATACCTGCCGTTTGGGCGAGAAGAAGCAAACCTGTTTTTCAATGTGATTGCCAAGCGTTATGAGCATGGCAGTGTCATATTGACGAGTAACCTATCATTTGGGCAATGGCCAAGTGCTTTTGCTGATGACGCAACATTAACTGCCGCTATGCTTGATCGTTTACTTCATCATTCGCATGTACTGCAATTAAGCGGTGAAAGCTACCGATTGAAAGATAAGCGGCGCTCAGGAGCAATAACTGAGTAAAACAGTGGATCAATTTTGATTGATCGGATTTAGATAAAAAGTGGATCAGTTTTCGGTGATCGTTGACAAGGGCCCCAAACCCAGGTTTTTCAGGCACATTAGGAGATATCATGTCTAACGCCTCATACACCTTCGGTAATAAGCACCCGCGTTTGCGATTGGCTAAAAAACCGTAATAACGGATCATCTTAAAATGTCGCGCAGGGATATGACTGACATAACGCCGTATCATTTCTTCTTGGGATAAGGTCTGTCGTCTGTATTGTTGGCTGTGGTGGTCATAGTAATGATGAACCACGGTGCCGCCGCTGTAGTGTTTCAATTGAGAAGCGGAGATAGGGGGACGTTTAAGATAACGGCCCAGATATTTCACATTATGCCAGGCCCCGCGTGTCTTTTTGGCAAAATGTACTTTCCAATAACGTTGAAACTGGGCATTGAGGTAACGGCACCAGGTCTGATAATTGCGAATGTGCCCGAAGCCAGGCAATTTATTGGGTTGTAACTGAAAATAGTTATCCCTAAGGAGTCGAATGACCGCACTGCGCCAGACCTTTTCAACGTCTTTCTTTTTAAAGAAAATCGGTTTCCAGGTGTCATATTGAGTGAGTCCCCCACGCGTGACGGATAAATGAATATGCGGATGTTGATTGAGTTGGCGACCGTAAGTATGCAGCGCACAAAAAATGCCAATTTCGAGGCCTTGGCGCTTGGCGTTTTTGAGCATGGCGCGGGTTGCACAGCGAAAGAGTTGGTTGAGCAAGTACCAGTTATTGTTAAAAAAAGGCCAAAGTAGGTGAGGCATAGTGAGGGTAATATGTTGCCATTCGCAATCCGGCAAAATATGGCGCTGCTGGGCAATCCACTGTTCGGTGCCTTTGAGGCCACACGCACTGCAGGCTTTGGATTTACAGGTTTGACAAAAGAAGCGTGAATGAGAGCATTCAGGTGAAGAACAGCAATAACGGCGAACGCCCATAGCGCAGGTGCTGCAGGCGAGCATCTTTTCGACAGAGAGTAGTTGCCATTCATCTACGTGATTATTTTCGATGAAAAGGTTCCATCCGTCATCGTATTGAAATAGCAGTTTTGCAGGTCTGGGGATGTACATAGAGCAGAGTATAAAAGACGAGAAGGGAATTGCCTAGAAATAGAGCGCCTTTGCCGCGATGCTCACGCCAAAGGTGTGCTTATGTTCAAAACCCCTGATAATCGTGACTAGCGGCGGGTAATACTGCGTGTCGAGAAAAAATTGGGGGCCGAGTCGGACGCAGTGGCGTATGGCTTCTTTTAGGGTGTCATAAAAAAATTCAGGCGGTCTGTCATCATCATTTTCGGGTGGGAGAGAGATCATAAAACGTTTCGGATAAACAGGCGCTGTGGCACGTGAAGTGACGGGCAGCCTGCCTGATTTAACCGGTTTACGCTTTCTGGGAGATTTATTGCGAGCCATCGAGATGAATCCCTGAAAAAAATTAACCTACTGCAGAGTATAAAACAGTACTCAACTCATTAACATCCCCGAAGCAGCACCGCTGCGCCGCTCACGCGTAGCGTGCTACGTTCTGCGCCCTCAAGTAACGCCGCCAATGTTTTTTGTCACGGATATGGCCAAGACCGGGAAGAAGGCCAGGGTTAATTAAATCATAACTGTGACGCAGTAGTCGGATAACAGCCCCTCGCCAGATTTCTTCGACATCCTTTTTTTTGAAAAACAGCTTTCGCCATACACTATGTTTACTATCCAAACCCCCTCGAGTGACGGAAACATGAACATGCGGATGTTGATTGAGTTGCCGGCCATAAGTATGCAAGGCACAGAAAATACCAATTTCGATACCCTGTTTGCGAGCCAACTGCAGCATAGCTCGAGTGGCTGCCCGAAACAGAGCATTAAGTAGCGGCCAGTTATTGTTAAAAAAAGGCCAAAGGAGATGTGGCATGGTGAAAGTAATGTGTTGCCAGTCGCAGTCGGGTAAAATATGAACCTGCTGTGCTAACCACTGCTCGGTGGCTTTAAAGCCACATGAACTGCAGGCTTTTGACTTACAGCTTTGGCAGAAAAAACGGCTGTGAGAACAATCAGACGAAGCGCAACAATAGCGCCGGACACCCATGGCACAAGTGCCGCAGGCAAGCATGCGCTCCACAGATAAACTCGTCCACGAACTAACGCTATCGCCGTATTTTTCGAGGAATTTATTCCAACCGTCATCAATGGTGAAAAGTAGTTTAGCAGGACGAGGGATATACATCTGACTCAATTACCTTATGGGCATCTTGCCAAAGAAACAGAAATTGTCAGATTCGTCAGCCCAGTTATCGGTGTGTTTATCCCAGGGTTCAAAGGAAACAGGGATTATTCCCAGCTCCGTATAGGTGATGAATTCATCGGCAGGCAGACTTTCAGTTATTCCCCCCTCAGTGTAGTCGTATCCAGCGTCATCGGCTTGGTCTTGGCGTTGTTCAAAACTCCTGATAATCGTGACTAGCGGCGGGTAATACTGCGTGTCGAGAAAAAATTGGGGGCCGAGTCGGACGCAGTGGCGTATGGCTTCTTTTAGGGTGTCATAAAAAAATTCAGGCGGTCTGTCATCATCATTTTCGGGTGGGAGAGAGATCATAAAACGTTTCAGATAAACAGGCGTTGTGGCACGTGAAGTGACGGGCAGCCTGCCTGATTTAACCGGTTTACGCTTTCTGGGAGATTTATTGCGAGCCATCGAGATGAATCCCTGAAAAAAATTAACCTACTGCAGAGTATGAAACAGTACTCAACTCATTAACATCCCCGAAGCAGCACCGCTGCGCCGCTCACGCGTAGCGTGCTACGTTCATGGTTAGGAAATTGAATCGCTTTTAAAGTGAGTAGCAAAAGCCATCCCTTATTGCAAAAAGGAGATGGGGATCGATTTATTGTGTTTAGTGCCAGTTAACATTTCCTCAGAGAGTGTAATTTCTAACCTGATTTCCTTATTTTAGACACATTGATCCTGCGTTTAGCTGCGTAACCATCGCTTTTTCTCCAGGTTATGCAGTCTTTCTGACAACAATTCCGTTGCTTTTTTACCCATTTGCGCCCCGGTGAAAAGCAGCCTGTCGCCACACAGAATACATTTGTACGGATCGGTACGCAGAAATCCTTTCATCAGCACAGAAAAACCTGGGTTCTCCGGTTTTTTACGTGCCGTCATCTCAAGTGCCTTATACACTTTCGGCAATAGTTTTCCTCGTTTACGATTCGACAAAAAACCAGAGTAACGCACCATTTTAAAATGCCTGGCCGGAATATGGCTTATATAGCGTCTAATCATCTCTTCCTGCGGCAGAGTCTGCTGCCGATGCTGGCCAGTTCGGTGGTCATGGTAGTGATGAACAACGGCACCCCCTCGGTAATGCCGCAGTTTTGACGCAGATACCGGTGGGCGTTTAAGGTAGCGACCGAGGTACTTAACACTATGCCATGCCCCTTTCGTTTTTTTAGCAAAGTGCACTTTCCAATAACGTCCGTACTGCGCCCTCAAGTAACGCCGCCAATGTTTTTTGTCACGGATATGGCCAAGACCGGGAAGAAGGCCAGGGTTAATTAAATCATAACTGTGACGCAGTAGTCGGATAACAGCCCCTCGCCAGATTTCTTCGACATCCTTTTTTTTGAAAAACAGCTTTCGCCATACACTATGTTTACTATCCAAACCCCCTCGAGTGACGGAAACATGAACATGCGGATGTTGATTGAGTTGCCGGCCATAAGTATGCAAGGCACAGAAAATACCAATTTCGATACCCTGTTTGCGAGCCAACTGCAGCATAGCTCGAGTGGCTGCCCGAAACAGAGCATTAAGTAGCGGCCAGTTATTGTTAAAAAAAGGCCAAAGGAGATGTGGCATGGTGAAAGTAATGTGTTGCCAGTCGCAGTCGGGTAAAATATGAACCTGCTGTGCTAACCACTGCTCGGTGGCTTTAAAGCCACATGAACTGCAGGCTTTTGACTTACAGCTTTGGCAGAAAAAACGGCTGTGAGAACAATCAGACGAAGCGCAACAATAGCGCCGGACACCCATGGCACAAGTGCCGCAGGCAAGCATGCGCTCCACAGATAAACTCGTCCACGAACTAACGCTATCGCCGTATTTTTCGAGGAATTTATTCCAACCGTCATCAATGGTGAAAAGTAGTTTAGCAGGACGAGGGATATACATCTGACTCAATTACCTTATGGGCATCTTGCCAAAGAAACAGAAATTGCCAGATTCGTCAGCCCAGTTATCGGTGTGTTTATCCCAGGGTTCAAAGGAAACAGGGATTATTCCTAGCTCCGTATAGGTGATGAATTCATCGGCAGGCAGACTTTCAGTTATTCCCCCCTCAGTGTAGTCGTATCCAGCGTCATCGGCTTGGTCTTGGCGTTGTTTAAAACCCCTGATAATCGTGACTAGCGGCGGGTAATACTGCGTGTCGAGAAAAAATTGGGGGCCGAGTCGGAGGCAGTGGCGTATGGCTTCTTTTAGGGTGTCATAAAAAAATTCAGGCGGTCTGTCATCATCATTTTCGGGTGGGAGAGAGAGCATAAAACGTTTCGGATAAACAGGCGCTGTGGCACGTGAAGTGACGGGCAGCCTGCCTGATTTAACCGGTTTACGCTTTCTGGGAGATTTATTGCGAGCCATCGAGATGAATCCCTGAAAAAAATTAACCTACTGCAGAGTATAAAACAGTACTTAACTCATTAACATCCCCGAAGCAGCACCGCTGCGCCGCTCACGCGTAGCGTGCTACGTTCAAAACTCCTGATAATCGTGACTAGCGGCGGGTAATACTGCGTGTCGAGAAAAAATTGGGGGCCGAGTCGGACGCAGTGGCGTATGGCTTCTTTTAGGGTGTCATAAAAAAATTCAGGCGGTCTGTCATCATCATTTTCGGGTGGGAGAGAGATCATAAAACGTTTCAGATAAACAGGCGCTGTGGCACGTGAAGTGACGGGCAGCCTGCCTGATTTAACCGGTTTACGCTTTCTGGGAGATTTATTGCGAGCCATCGAGATGAATCCCTGAAAAAAATTAACCTACTGCAGAGTATAAAACAGTACTCAACTCATTAACATCCCCGAAGCAGCACCGCTGCGCCGCTCACGCGTAGCGTGCTACGTTCCATCCGTCATCGTATTGAAATAGCAGTTTTGCAGGTCTGGGGATGTACATAGAGCAGAGTATAAAAGACGAGAAGGGAATTGCCTAGAAATAGAGCGCCTTTGCCGCGATGCTCACGCCAAAGGCGTGCTTATGTTCTTACGTCTCGCCACCACGTTTCGAAGCGTTTTGGTGAGGTTTTATAACTGTAAGAGAGGCCAAAACTATGGCTATTACTAAACCTTGCTTTAAATTCATTGATACCTACTGGATCATCCCTAGAAACTCCAATACACCTTCTAGCAAAGTCTCATTCACTCGTCATGACCGTCGTATATTCAACGTGCTATTCAAGGATGATCGGCTAATCTGGGCTGGACGTAAGCCAGTGATGGAGGGAATAGCATGAGAATGTTCGATGTGAAGCAAGTAGAACAATTCAGCAATGTATTTCCTGAGCTGACCACTAAAGAGCAACTTGAAACGGCAATGTTATTCTCTCTTGGATTATCAAAAAAAGAGATCGCATCAGCGAGGAATGTTGCGTATAGAACTGTGGAGCATTCACTTGAAGATATTAAAACAAGATATGATCTTTATTCGCTAAACGATATGCTTTCAATATTTCAAGTTCGCTTATCATTTCTGGCTGTTTTGTGAAAAAACAATAAATTTACTCCCATTTATCAATGGTAAAAATAATGACCAGTGCTGTTATGCTGGTCTTTTTGCTTTAACTCGCTGATCAATCAACTACGGGGATTTTCCCTCATGCATGAATTTTCTAAATATTTAATACTTAATCATTCAAGACATCATAATGCAAATTTAAAATTATAAAATTTCTTCCACTTCATGCTAGCACTAGGGAAATTTAAACCAGCTTCTTCATGGCTGGTTTTTTTATGCAAATTAATCAATAAAAATAGTGGTTTTTAGGAACCTTCTCTAAAACCGGATAGGTGGGGGAGTCAAACATGACAAACTCTCTCTCGTTGGCATCACGCGTCAATTCAATTTTTATGCACGGTAATTTTTTGAAATGTAGTAAGGGCGGATTAAGAGTTGCCAACAATGCTTTTAGGACTGCTGGTTTAGTCAAATTTTTATCACCGCGAAAAATGAAAATAAAATAGGCATATCAATCACTTTGAAGCCTTTAATTCATCAAGTTTTTTCTTGGCTCTTTCTCTTTGTTTATCAGTAACCTCTCCATCAACTAAACCATCTAGGTTAAAACGAGAACGAAATTCAACTAAGGATTTCTGATAAACCTCAGTCTGCGTATAAGCCATTAAACCCGTACTTATCTGACTATTTGGTATACCTAGCCCCTTTTCATATATCATTTTTCTAATGTCTTTACCTATTCCCACTTTTAGCGGTTTTGGTGATTCAAGATTAAAAACTTTAGGGAAAAAAGTTACTAATACATCAACAGCCGCTTTAAGTTTAGCTGCATGTCTAGCAACCTTTTCTTCCTTGCTAATTGGCTTTGGTGGCTTTTATTTTACCTTTGTTGGTTTAGGAACTTTTTCTGCCTTCTGTTTCTTCTCAGCTTTAGGCGTAACAAAAGCCTTATTGTTTGGTTTTAAAGTAGGTTTAACAACCTATTCAAGCGTTGAAATCTTTGAACCTCGTTTACCTTTGATTATTAGAATCGGGCGTTTTTGTTCAGTCATTGAATATTTCTGCACATCTAAATTTATTTACTTAACGAAATATACCATAAATATAACACCTATAAGCCTCTATCAGGCGTTTGCTCTCAACCTTAAAACCAACATTTAAATCGGCTCCAAATCACTAAATAGCAAAAACGCAATATAAGCCATTTTAAGGCTATCAAATTTAAAAGTGCCACCCTGGTACCTATTTTTTTTAAAAATAACAGCTTAGAATTGATCACGGAGCGTTTTATGGGGTATTTTTGAGGTCATCTCTGAAAAACTTTCCAATCTAATAGAAAAATAGAAAAATAGAAAAATAGAAAAATTGAAGTAAAAAATACAAACCAAAACCAACTTCAAGGTCAACACCTTGGGGCGTTGCCACAAACCCCACTCTCGCCGCCGAGGGCTCGAGGGTCAGGCACGCAGTCGCAAGCGACAGCTACCTAACCCCCTCACTGTAGGCCATAGGTATCTACACATATTTAGGCGACCCTAATATTGTGCTAGTAAATTTGGATAATTCTTCGGCTGAGTATTCAGATAGCAACTGAATAGTGTTTAGTAGCACCGATAAACCCGCAAAGATGGCTGGAGCACTTTCTCGTCGACCTCTTTTTTGTGGTCGCCCTGATAATCTACATAGAAACCTACGGGCTTTAGCGTTTTGAATTTCTTCAGCTCGTTGTATACGCCAAACTAATACACAAGCCATACTCGCTATTATTAATCGTCTCAATAAAGCTTTTGCGATTTTTTGAAGCCAAAATTCAACGTTATGTCCCGCACTTTTTATCAGTTTGAAAAATGACTTGATAGTCCATCTCCAGTAATAACAACGAGCTAATTCATCACATTTTATTTCCTCTAGGACATTGCTTAGTAGCATCCATCAAGCTAGAACGTTTCCTTTTTTATCACTGACTTTTGATACGACTAACCTTAATGGTAGTCGTTTACCTAGCTTTGGACTGATTCGTTTTCCTTCATCACTAAAACGTTTAGGTTTCGCCATACGACTAAGCGTTATTGTTGCTTCACTAACCGAGAGATAGGCTTTTTTTTTCCTTGTAATTAATGGTAACTGTATTGTTATACGATAGGCTATCAGCCACATCGTTTAACTTTTGATTCTTACCCTGGTATTCCACGGTATGCCCACCTTTACCTAGGATAAGAAAGTTATATCCATGTGAACTTAATTCTCGCATGTGGGCAATTGAATCGCCTTCACGATCAATGATATGCACCAATACCTTGCATAAATTAAGACCTTCAATATCTTTAACATCCTCAGTTAAGGCATCCATATGCGTCTTCTGAGCTTTCAATTTATCGCCTAGAGTAGAATGGCGAGTATCATTATCAGTTAGGGATTGAGAAATCGGTACAATTGGTAATCCTTGGCTGCATCAACTAATAAACTACTTTGTAGTTCATAACCTAAATCTCCGTGATGGCTCATCTTTAGAATTCTTTTTTTACTTTTATGTGTAACAAATTTCAGGTGTGACCAATCGTGAATCATCAAAGCATAAGTGTGAGTACTTTGTTTTATTTCACGGTTTGCAAGTTCTAATATGGGTTGATTTAATTTTGAAAAAGAAATTTTTTCATTGTTGAGAAAACGCCAGACAGCTTGTGTAGTCGCAAAAGTTTCTTTTTGAGTACTTGCAACATCTTTAATGCCACAAGCCAATCGAGTAGCCGGCGTCATGTTTTGTTTAACCAAAATCGCTAATCGACGATTTAGTCGTGAATCGAATCCGGTAACAGATAAGTTATATGCATACTAAAGATTAATAACATTATTTCAGAAAAATGTGTAGATAGCTATGGTTCTGGGGTAAGGGGAGATCTATTTAAAATCCGCTCTATTGTACAAAATAACCTCATATTGCTCATCAAAACATTAGGGCAGTCTGTTTAGAAAACTCACTCTCGCCTCAAAAATAGAAAAATCATATTTTTTCCCCCGTCATTCTATACCAAAACAAGTTAATTTTGGATTAAAAATGTTTAATTATTGCACAAATACATGTATACTTATACAGTTACTTGTAATAAAAAAAAGGTAAACAGCCATGACATTAAATGATAAAAATAAGTCTGATGAAAAAAATCACGAACCCACTCTTTACATCATTAACAATGCAGAAGAAAAAGATTTTAATGATAAAAATAGTAGTTCTACTACGAGAACACGTAGAGATATTGGCATTCAAAACATCACTGGTATTTTTCAAAAAAAAAATATCAACTTATGATTTGACTGTATTCTTTATTAAAGTAATAGGCCGATCTATTCTAAATTATATGGTTTCTGATTCACAAGAAAGAGATAAATTCGAGAAAATATTAAAACCCATCAACGAATTACTGAATATCCAAAAATCAGTCAATGATTCATTTCCTAACTTGCATTCTTTGGCAAAAGAATTAATAAAAAAAGCCATTAAAGATAAAAAAAACATCGATATTGACCCTGATAAGACATACGTTCACTATTTTGGTTTAAACGATCGTGCTAGAGGGGCTTATGAATCAAAGGAAACATATACTGGTTATGTCCATAAAGAATCAAGAGAATGCTGGAGTTTAATCGAATTTCTTTTCCGCGGATTTAAAGCAAAAAGCCAAGACGCTCCTGACGATGTTATTAATTTTACCTACGGAGTTTATAGGGATGGTCCTGGAGCAAAAATTTATAATCAAGATAATGAAGTAAAAATAAAACCGATAGAGTTAAAATATATTATCTATGAAATTGATTTTTATTCTAAAATAACAACTCAATACAATGATTTTTGGCAAAATCATAAAGAAGATGCCTGTACACTTGCCAGAACAAATTTTGTTATTAGTGCTAAAAAAGCATTATATAATGGAGTGTTTTCTTACAATGACTATGAAATGGTTATGAAAAATGCAGCTCCTAACGTTCCATTGAATGATGCGATTGATAATTTATCAACATTAAAATTGAATGCCACTCCCATTAAATCAAATGTAAGCATCTATCTTATCGACATAAATGGTTATAATTCTGTTGATATATTACGGTTTGTCGATGATAAAGGCAAAACCATAGTTTATTGCCCTAATGAAAATCAACCATTCCGTGTTTTTAATGACGATACGACAATGCGGAAATGGATTGCAGAACAAGGAAAAGATGATGATAAAAGACTTAGATTTTCTCAACATTTTTCTTTATACAATAATCAGGATGGTGTGCCCATTGTTGGAAAGACTGGAGTGTATAACGGATTAAAAAAATTGGGTTCTGGTGACTGGGATCACATGGAGAGCTATATAAATAAAAATAACACCATTATTTCAAATGATGTATTCCAAACGGTAACAGAAAACCTCCAGAAAAGATTAGACGCTGATGCTGATACCTTAATTAAATCCAATAGCGAGACCCTAAAAGAAATCTGGATATCAAGACTGGGAATAGCGAGTGAATTTATTTTTCCAATTATGCTAACAATTGACGCTCCCGCAATTGCGGTAGGCGGGTTTATTGGAATGGCAAGCGAAATTGGATTAAGGATAGATAAAGCGATTGAGGGCGATACTGAAGAAGAACGTAATGGAGCTGCAACAAGTCTTATTATTGATTTAGGGATCATGCTGTTATTTGGAGTTTTAAGCAAGTTGCCAAACCTAAAATTTAAATTGTTAAATGTAAAATTCAATCCCCCACAGAGAATTAATGGCAAGATAGGTTATATACTTAGCCCTAACCCTCGAAAGATAAATAAAATGTTAAAAGATTCTTTAAAATTAGATAAATATAAAGAATGGAATTCTCAACTTATTGCGATTGAAAAGAAGGAATATATTGAAGTATCAAAAGTTTCCGGAATTTATTTCGATATAATTGAAGATAAATATGATACTAAAAATTCATTTTTGATAAACTCTTTAAGAAACATTAAAAATATTTTTAATAAAACAAGTGAATTAATTAATAAAAATAGTGATGATTATTTGGAATCTCAATTTTATCAAATATTAAAAACAAAAGATAATAGTAAAGATTTTATTGAAAATTTCAAAAAAAGCATTAAAGATGGAGAGTTATTTTTAGAAGAAGTTACTAATAATAAAAAATACAAACAATTGTTTTCATTCATAAATGATGAAGATTTTTTAAAATTAACAAATCAAAGTCCTTCTAATTATGCCGGTTTAATTCTTAAAGAAGATACAGAATTACTTGTTACTGATTATTTTTTTAGCATGACTAACGGTGAACAAACAATAACATTATTAAAAAGAATACTTAGTAAAGTAGGATTGGTTGCTGATTTATATGAACCAAAAAATTTACCAAATAAAGATTACAATCTTAACTTAAGAGACTATCTTATTCAATATTCCAAAGAATACAAAAATACTTATAAATTTAACTCCAATTTTTCTGATTTAGATATTAATGAAAAATTTAAAATTAATAAAAACTTTCATAAACTTACTAAGAATGAAAATTCTACATTAGTTAATAAAATAAAAATATATTCAAAATATAATATTAGCGATTATATAGCAGGTATATTCACTATTTTGGAAAATGACAATGAAATAAACAACCTATGTTTACAAGATTTTTATGCATCTTTAATTAATGAAAAGAACAAAAAATATATTTCAATGGAAGATTTACTTAATGAAATTAATTTAATACACCCAGAACCTATCTATCCTCTAGAGATAGACAATAAAAGAAAAATTGTTTACTTAAAAATCACAGATAATGAAGGTAAGCCTATTAATTTAGATGATAGTGTAACTAATAGCGATCCATTTAATATTAATTTTACTGAAAGTAATGATCAAAAAATATATATAAAATTAAATCCTGATAATAAAAATGACTACCTACGGTTAGATATACCATCTGAAGGCATTATTAATATTAATATTAATATCAAAGAAGATAATTTAACACATACAATTGATAGCGATGTTCCTATTAAATATAATAAGATCAGAATTAACAACACACCACCATCTGCAAATTCAACATTGAAAGGTGAAATTCCTTCTATTCAATTTCCTGATAGTACCTTATATCATGACATTGGTAAATTGAGGACTAAAAATTGGCTTAATCACATTCCTAGACCTGGAGATCCCGATTTTGAAATTTTAAAAATAAGGAGTGACCTAAGTTATAGCTTGAATGATTAAAAACGCTTAATTTTGCAGTGTATTAGACTTAATTTATAAGAAATTAATACCCAAAATAGTGACTAATTAACCTGTAACATAATGAACACATTTTTATTTTTTCTAAGTTTTGTGAAAATTATGTTAAAGGTTAAGATAAACAACGGAACAGAGGGTTAAAAAATTAATTATTAATCAATTTTCCAGACTTTGATTATTAAGGGCTTGTAACTCGCTCCCACCACTAAATCAATATTGATTTAGTGGTGGGAGCGAGTCACCAGAATTCCCAAAGAATTTGAAAAAAATAAGTAACCTTGCGGTTATATTGCGGTAATAGCTTATTTCAAGAATAAATAAAATGACAAAAAACCTTGTATTTATTGAGTTTTTGACGGTGAGTAATTTTTGTTTTTCTTCTCTCTCCAAAATAAAATCTCACTATCAGCCTCTACAAGGGATTTGGAGATCCAAGAGCTACAATCGGATAGCTCAAGCGGAGAAAACGCCTCACAGCGCGATACAGGCGCTTCTAGGGCTATTCCTGATACCTACCTAACATGCCAAAATCCAATATCAGCTTCTTCAAGCCATTCTGAGTTTGAATGAATACGATTTTATGACTGACGACAGCGCATTGAATACAGCAATTTCAAGTTTTTATGTTAAAGAAATCTGGAAGAAGAAAAGAATTACCCTAACGATAAAATTTTACTCAATTGTGATAAATTGTTAAATACCCTATTGTTAGGTAAAACAAGGCATTAACATTAATGACTAAAAAATTTACCCCAACGCCCCATGATGCCGTATTCAAGCAGTTTTTAAGTGAGAAAGAAACGGCTAAAGATTTCTTCGATATCTGGCTACCGGATGAGATTAAAGCGCTGTGTGACTTAGATAGCCTCAAAGTGGAATCTGGCTCTTTTATCGATAGTGAGATGAAAAATTACCAGAGTGATATCCTGTATTCAGTTAGCACTGCGAAGGGAATCGGCTATATCTATGTTTTAATTGAAGCACAATCTTCACCTGACAAGCTCATAGCATGGCGACTTATGCGCTATAGCCTATCTGCCATGCAAAAGCATTTAGAGGCGGGTCACAAAAAGTTACCGCTGGTTTTTCCCATCCTGTTTTATTGTGGTGAACAAAGTCCTCACCCCTATAGCACGAATTGGCTTGACTGCTTTGAAGACAGAAAACTAGCAGAACGTATCTACACCAATCCTTTTAAGTTAGCCGATGTCACCACACTTGATGATGGTGAGATTATGCAACACAAGCGAATGGCTTTGTTAACTTTGATACAAAAGCACATTCGCCGACGGGATATGACAGAGCTTCTTGATGAAATTGTGACACTGCTGTCGTATAATTATTATACCGATAATCAAGTCATCACGATGTTTAACTATCTCATCCAAGAAGGTAATGCCAAAAAGCCAATGGAATTCATCACCGAGATAGCCAAACAATCAGAAAAACACGAAGGAGCACTTATGACTATTGCTCAAGCATTAAGACAAGAAGGACTACAAGAAGGACTACAAAGAGGCAAACTTGAAGGAATGCAAATTGGTGAACAAAAAGGTGTTCAAAAAGGTAAACTTGAAGGAATTCAAGAAGGCGAGAAACAAGCTTCGATGAAGATAGCGCGCCAAATGCTAGAAAGTGGTATGGATAGGCAATCTGTGATGAAATTTACGGGTTTGACTGATACTGAAATGAGCACCCTGTTTAAAGATTGAATCATGAAAGAACGCCAAAAATTAAGCCTCAATCGCCCTAGAAAGGCTTCACCAGAAGAACAGACTTCAAGTACCCCTGCTTACGGTAAAAAGGTATGGGTGAATGCTGTGCCCAAAAAACAGGTAAAAAAGCCTCATCTTCCCAAAGTAGCAAAACAGCAACCCAAGAAACCTGTCGTTAAACCTAAACAGGCAGTGAAGGTTAAAACACCAAAACCACCGACTCCGCCAAAAAATCGATTGCCGTTAGAAGAAGCCATCTCACAGATAACCACGTTTTGGCCTTATCTTTTCCCTGATGGCCAGTTATGCCCAATGAAAATTGGTATCCAGCAGGATATGTGGCAAGAGGTTAAGGATAAGTGTTTACCGATAGCCAGAAGGCGTTTGAGAGCCTGTTTAGGCAGTATTGGTCATCACGCTGATTATCGCGGACTCATTCAGTTAGGCGCGTTTCGTTATGACAAAGACGGTCAGATAGTCGGAGAAGTTACCCAAGCGGATGTTGAGGATAATCTGCAACGTTTAGCGCGGCGAAACAAGAAAAAGATATAACCAAAGACAATAATCTCAAAGTGAGCAAGATTGTTATTATCTTAATATGATAAAAAGCATATCTTTTCTTGTGTGGTCTCAATTTGAGGTTTTGTTATTTTTTGTTTCAATTTGAGTTGGTTAATGCTCTATATTTACTTATTTATGTTTAATTTTATTTTTATTGACACTCATAATGATTTTTTATTTGAAATTTAACTCATTTTGAGTTATATTATGTAAATATAATTACCCTTATTGAGTTTTATTTATGTTGAAAATTGCCTGTGATGATGGTTCTACTAGCGTTAAATTAGCCTGGCTAGAAAATGAAAAAATAGTGACACATATATCACCAAATAGCTTTAAAGAAGGTTGGAATACTGAGATATTGAGTAATAATCCCGTATTCAATTATTTAGTTGATGATAAAAAATATACTTTTGATATCGGGAGTAGTTCTGTTATTGAAACAACGCATGTGTCCTATCAATACAGCGCGCTCAACCGACTCGCCATTCACCATGCGCTTTTAACTTCGGGTTTACTCCCCCAAGATATTGAGTTGACTGTGACGCTTCCTGTTACTGAATTCTTTACGGAAGATGCGCAAATTAACGAAAAAAATATTCAGCGAAAAAAAGAAAATATTTTAAAGAAAGTTAATATCAATAAAGGGGAAAACTTTAACATCGTTAACGTGATGGTGATGCCTGAGTCTATTCCGGCAGTGAGGGAAGTATTAATAAAAGATAATATTTCTTCTTTAGAACGAAGCTTAATTGTTGATTTAGGTGGCACAACATTAGATTGCGCGGTAATTCAAGGTCTGTTAGATAATATTTCAGAGATTAAAGGTAATTCTGAAATAGGCGTATCAAAACTGACTAAATCTGTTATCAATGCACTTTATCTTGCCTCATCACCGAGTAGTTATTACATTGCCGATGAAGTTATTAAAAATGTGAATAATATGGCGTTATTAAAAAAAGTCATTAATGACCCGAAAAAAATCACGCATATTACTGAAGTTGTGATTGAAGGTTCTAAAAATTT
Source organism: Arsenophonus nasoniae (assembly GCF_004768525.1). Lineage (NCBI taxonomy): Bacteria > Pseudomonadati > Pseudomonadota > Gammaproteobacteria > Enterobacterales > Morganellaceae > Arsenophonus > Arsenophonus nasoniae. The sequence goes on along the minus strand of NZ_CP038617.1, from coordinate 8,358 downwards.
AGCGGACAGAGTTATCTCTGAGATTGAGAAAATTAATAATATTAATCGAATTTATTTAACAGGTGGGGGGGCTGAAATTATTTATTCTTATGTTAACGATTATTTTAAAAATCATAAGGTAGAGAAAATTTTTGAACCGCAATTAGCCTTAGTTAAAGCGATTGCTTTGTCTTAACTGAATAAGGTTAAAACTTTATGAATAATAGTCGAAAAAAAATCACTGCTTACCTTCATCCTTCAATATATCAACAGGATAAAAAGGCCATTGACTTTATTGAAAACTTACCTAGTCAACTGAAAGGCGATTTTTATCGTCAGGCAATAATAACGGCGGCGGCCTTATCCGAGATTGATAGTCGTTTGTTAGGATTGATTAGTACTTTCTATTCTAAAGAGTTTGATATTAATAATTTTTATTCAATTTTAGAGCAGACAACAGGCAGAGAAAAAATCAGTCAATCTGTAGAACTTAAGCATGAGGCGACTAATGAACTTTCTTCTGAAAAAAATGTGTCTGCTATGTTATCAAATCTGAAAAGATAATTGGCGATATCAACTCTCTCATTAATGTATTAATTCTTTTAACAAACGATGAACAAACAAGAACTATCAGCCCTCAATATGGCGGGTTTTATCAAAAGCCAAACATTAATACTCTTAGATAAGCTCAATCAACTTAATCTGGATGATTGTGCAGATGAGTGCGAAGATTTGCACGACATGGCAGAAGAACTTTATCTTAATTTGAAGATAACACTGGAAAGATGATTACTCACTCCTATTCTTTTCACAGAAAAACAAGCAAAATACTGTAGCTATTCATAAAAATAAGGATGTCGCCGCTAATGGCGGCTCCGCTGATGTTTCCCTACGGGATGTCAGAAGCATAGTGAAAAAAAGCGTATCGCTTAAATAAATTGAATTCCGCCTGTAAATCAGATTTATCCATCGCATTAATTTAAAATTTGAAGGATTTCCCTTACTGCCCGATGCCAGCTTGCCATTCGCCCATTTTTAGGGGACGGCAAGCCTTAAAGTGGCTTTCGCGGCATATCCTCGCCACACATGGCTCCGGTATTCCACGTTCCACTTGACCCCAAATGGTCAATGGCTTCGTGACATCGGGCAGTAAGGGAACGGTGACATGGGGTCACCTCCTGCTGTCCCACTAAATAGGAGACACTCGACATGTCCCGATTTATACAGGGTGACAGCCAGAAAATTATGGCAACTTTTCCTGATAATGCAATCGATTTTATCCTCACCGATCCGCCTTATCTGGTTGATTACACGGATCGCTCAGGGCGATCAATTGCCAACGATAAAAACGACGACTGGTTATTGCCAGCCTGTCAACAAATGTTTCGTGTATTGAAGCCCAATAGTCTGATGGTCAGTTTTTACGGCTGGAATCGGGTTGAAAAATTTGTTGATGCGTGGAAAAAATCCGGCTTCCGTATTGTGGGTCATCTCGTTTTCAAGAAACGCTATACGTCAAAAACTGGGTTTTTAGGGCACAGCCACGAAAATGCTTATCTGTTGGCGAAAGGCCGTCCGGTAATGCCCATAAAGCCAATGAAAGACGTACAGTCATGGCAATATACAGGCAATATCTATCATCCGACACAAAAGCCCGTTAGTAGTTTACAACCGCTCATAGAGTCTTTTACGCAGCCTAACGCTATTGTACTCGATCCGTTTGCGGGTTCTGGCTCTACCTGTATCGCTGCTGCGCTTTCAGGACGGCGTTATATTGGTATTGAACTTCTTGCTGAATATCATGCCATTGGTCAACAACGTATTGCCGCCTTGCGTGCTTGTCGTGCAGCCTAAAGAGGAAATCAAAATGAATTATTCTGGTCATGAAGTGCTACGAAAAGATGTGGCTTTACTCGTTGAGAAAATGGATATGTTTTATATACAGCTTTTCGAATTTGAGCGGAAATATTTATATGACTCTGACGATGTCACCGATCATGCAAAACTGATCCACTAACGATCATCTAAAACTGATCCACTTGGTATTATTCGCACATTTTTGTACGGATAATTTATGTTAACCAAGGAGATATTTGTGGATATTCATGTTCGCTTTGCACAAGGACAAAGCCTTCGAAAAATTGCCAGTGAGTTGGGTATATCCCGTAACACCGTAAAACATCATTTACAACAACAGACAATGCCAACTTATGCTAAAAGAAGTCAACAACCGACTAAATTATCCCCCTTTAAACCTTATTTGCTTCAGCGAATTGAACTGGCTAAACCTGATTGGATCCCTGCAACAGTCTTATTTGATGAGGTAGTTGAAAACGGCTATCAAGGTGGTATTGCTCAATTACGCCGATTTGTTTGTCAATTTAAACCAAGCATTGTTCCCGAAGTAGTCGTCCGTTTTGAAACACAGCCAGGTCAACAAATGCAAATCGACTTCACCAGCATCCGGCGAGGTAAAAAATCGCTGAAAGCGTTTGTTGCAACGCTAGGCTATTCGCGTGCGAGTTATGTAAAGTTCTTTGATAATGAACGAGCAGAATCGTGGCAGCAAGGTTTAAGAGAAGCTTTCGACTACTTTGGTGGTGTACCACAGGAAGTATTGTGTGATAACGCAAAATCCCTCATCATCGAACGGGATGCTTATGCAGAAGGTGATCATAAATTACATGTCGAAATGCTTCAAATGTCGAAAGATTACGGGTTTAAATTGAAGGCTTGCAAGTGTAATGGTCAACAAATTCTGTAGAAGATCTAAGCGGCATTTTTTAGTTCATGATATTTTTGATGTGGCGTTAAATAACCAATCGTTGAATGGCGTCGATAATAATTGTAAAACTGAATATAATTTTCAACTTCACAGACAACAGATTGATGATTCATAAACGATAAACGGTTAAGTCTTTCTGTCTTTAAACTCCTAAAAAATCTTTCCATCACGGCATTATCGAGGCAATTACCTCGCCGACTCATGCTTTGAGTTATTTTCCGTTCAAAGAGGTGCGCCCTAAACTCCTCCGATGAATATTGGCAACCTTGATCTGAATGGAACATCAAACTTGTCGTATCCGGTAATTGCCGTTCAATTGCGTTATCTAAGGCTTCTTTCACTAATTTCGAATCCGGTTTTGTTGATAAGGCATAACCAATAATTTCTTTGGTGGCTAAATCCAACACACAGGCTAAATAGCTCCACCCATAGTGATGTCTAATATACGTGATATCCCCGACATAATAGTGATTATGCTGTTCAGGGGAAAATTGTCGTTTAAGCAAATTAGGGGCATATCGATGTTCGTTACCCGATGAGTGATAGTAGTGCTTTTTCGTTGGTCTAATTGCAACTAATTGATTTAATTTCATGATGTTCGATATTTTATAAGTGCCAATTTGGTGCCCTAAACCCTTTAACTCGGCTTGAATACGTCTTTTGCCATAAATTTGACCCGATGTATAAAAAATACGTTTGATTTCGCCACACAGTCTTTCATTTTCAACTGTCGGTATTTTCGTTTCATAATAAAAACTACTGCTGCTTACTTCAAAAAGATGGCATAACTCAGTGACCGTAAAATTGGGGTACATGATTTTCAGTTGCTTCACGATTTTGAGTTTTGATTGTCGAGGATGAAGTAAGCCGCGGCTTTTTTTAATATGTCATTATCCCTCTGAGCACGCTTAAGTTGAACTTCTAATTCTTGTATGCGCTGTTGCTCGGGTGTTAACGCTTTTGATTTTACAGGCGTATTCCCATTTAACTCGGCAAGATATTGTTGCTTCCATCGTGATACGGCAGATTTACCCGCACCGGATATTTTTTCAACTTGGATATTGCTATATCCACCTTCAACCATGAGTTTTGCATATTCCAGTTTTTGCTTTCCGCTAAAGGTTACTTTTACTTTTCGGGTCATATTTATACCTATAAGATTTTGCTTAATTATAAGCTATAAATCTCTACAGTTTTATTAGACCACTACACTTGAACTGGATATTGAAATAGCTAATGCAAAAGTGGGTCCATGGTTACAACGCGTTGCCCATCAGCGAATTCATGGAACAACGTTAGAGAAGCCAGCAGATAGATTAGCTAAGGAAGTTAAGTCTCTTCTACCCTTACCAGCAAGGGTTTGCCAATCTATCCCACAGACTAATACGCTTAATATCCCTATCGTACCGCCCCTTGAATCTGTCAGTTTGCAACACTCAATCAGCGTATACGAAGCATTACTGGGAGGTGAACATGTTATTGCATGAACAAATTGAACACCTGTGTGAGTCATTGAAATTAAATTCTATTCCGACTCATTGGTCATCACTTGCCGAAAAATGCATTGCCCAAGACAAAAGCTACGGAGAGTTTTTACTGTCCCTGTTAAAATGTGAGCAACAACAACGAGATGAACGAACTCGTAATCTTTTGAGTCGGATGGCAGGATTCCCAGCACATAAAGAACTTAATACGTTCGATTTTAAGTTTGCAACGGGGATCCCCAAACAACACATACAGGAATTAAGCGCATTAACGTTTATTGAACGTAATGAAAATGTCGTGTTGCTTGGCCCAAGCGGTGTAGGCAAAACGCATTTAGCTATTGGGTTAGGATTAAAAGCAGTACAGGCCAAGAAGAAAACCCGCTTTACCACGGCAGCTGAACTGATGTTGCAACTCTCAACTGCCAAACGACAAAATAAGCACAAACAATATCTATCACGTTCGGTGATGGCCCCGAAGTTGTTGATTATCGATGAGATTGGATACCTGCCGTTTGGGCGAGAAGAAGCAAACCTGTTTTTCAATGTGATTGCCAAGCGTTATGAGCATGGCAGTGTCATATTGACGAGTAACCTATCATTTGGGCAATGGCCAAGTGCTTTTGCTGATGACGCAACATTAACTGCCGCTATGCTTGATCGTTTACTTCATCATTCGCATGTACTGCAATTAAGCGGTGAAAGCTACCGATTGAAAGATAAGCGGCGCTCAGGAGCAATAACTGAGTAAAACAGTGGATCAATTTTGATTGATCGGATTTAGATAAAAAGTGGATCAGTTTTCGGTGATCGTTGACAACGAACTTACCGAGCGTTTAGCGGCGCAACTGATGAAGCCGATTAAAAAGCAAATACAAGATATTTATCAACAAGTTATTTTGCTAAAAAGTGCTTTTAAAGATTAATAGAAAGGGCGGTATATCCGCCCAGTTGTCAGATAATTTTTGTTGTGTGAAACTCAGCTTGCAGCGTCCATACGGACGCGCCGCATTAACCGCACTGGCAAAAAACCGCCAGCGCTTTAAGGACGTCCCGCCCTGTGGTCGTGCCGAATGTATTCATGCTGTTTCTCCTCTTATCGATTTGTTTTTCATCTCTCGTCAGACTCTCTTGCTAAGCGCTTTGTGTAGCACCGCCGCCCGTGTGACCGCAAGGGTAAAATGCACGCCGCCAGCGGCGCCCTTGCGTTCCCCCGAACGGCGGTGCTCCTCTTGCGCTTTGCCGCGAGAGAGTCTGACGAGAGATGAAAAACAAATCGATAAGAGGAGAAACAGCATGAATACACAAAACGTCAAAACCGCCGCTCAAAAGCCTTCTGAAAGATGGGTTGAAAAAAATAAAGAATCGATAGTGATTCAACATCAAAAGGCCTTGTTTAATGCACTTTTTCAGAAAAAAAACGGAAGCGAAACAGGCCAATGGTTGTTTGAACAACTCATGGCAATAACTGAAAACGTCTTAAATCACGGCGTAAGTAACTGGCAGGAACCAAAGTTAAAATATTCCGTGGTCAAATATTGGATAAAGGCAATAACCTTAATTCCCGATTTGTACGGTGAATTAGGGGAGGAAATAACTGCTTTTGTTCGTAACCAATTTGGGCAATCTCTTTGTGTTGAAGTGGCTATGGCACGGCAAGATTATCAATTCTGAATTTGATTATAAAGAATTAAATTAAATCATCGCTGGTTACAAGAGTGATCGCTCTGGTAGCCAGCTAACCCAAAACCTAAAGATAGTAGGAGTTGAGCTATGCGAAATAATACGCATATCGCACGCGTAATGAAAGCGTGCAGCATATTAAACAAGCCGTTTTGTACGTCAAAAATTTTAATTATTCGTGAGTGTGTCAATTTTATTTGTCTTGTAGCGACATTAAAACAACAAGCGGAACAGCGCATTGAAGGAGGGGATGATAAATGAGTTGCTATATCATTAACAACAAAACTGCCTCCAGTATCGTAACTGCATTGATTGAGTTGGATTACATTCATGAAACCGAAGCGCCAGCATTTTTAGATATGATGATGAGTTTAAATTCTAGATCAGTAAACGAGCGTTATTCCGAGAATGAACCGACAGTAATATATGTTTTTTCAAAACAAAAAACTGATTTGTATGATGAAGATGGCTATAAGGCTTATGCCGCTGGCCTACAAATGATGGCTAATATTGCCTTTTATCACTATCAATCTTGCGAGACAGATATCTGTAATCAAACAATAGTCATGAAAATACTCAACAAAATGAAAGGCGAATTACTAACGGCGTGTAAATTTTGGCTAATAGAAAACGGTTTTAATGATGGTAACGGTTGGAAAGGCAAAGATTATGATAATTTGCCTTTTTCTGAAAAGACGACCTGGGGACTTTATGATCATGATAAAAAGGTGATAACGGGGTGTGAAGGAGGCAGTTATGCAAACTGATTGTTTTGATGATAATTCGAAACTATTATCAATTTTTGATAATGAGAATGAATTTTTTGCCTTGTATGAAATGATTAAACGTGATTTTGAAGAAACCAAAAGAGTTGTAGAGCAGACACAAAACTTTGCCCCTCAAATTTTTAATCAAAAAAGGTTAAGAAAATTTAAAACGATTATCAATTATATCGGAAATAAGCAATTATAATAAAATCGGCGGTATATCCGCCTTTTTTTATAATTTATCTTTTTGCTGTTTATTTATTTTAAAATCAGCAAGGCTAATGACGGGTGCTTTTCTTTTTTTCTTTTTGCGTGGTTTTATCACCGGAATATTATTATCATAAATAAACATAATAGGGGCATCATTTTCGCTCTTAATTTCAATTTTCTCAAAATTAATATTTTCCCCATGAAAATAAAGATTAACGCCGGAGAGAAATTCAATGTCATAAAATTGTAATTCCTCAATTGCTTCACAAATTGCATTTTTAAGACTTTGTTTATTCCAGCGACCTGTAAATTTTATTCTCATTTATTATCCCTTAATTTAATATTTATTTACTGGTGCTGATTATTTTTTATTTTACGATAAACTTTGTTAATTTTTCTGGCGTAAACCAATCTTCGTTTATTTTGTATTTCATTATTTTTAAATCCGGCATTATAAGCGCCTATTGCTTGCCAGGTTACACCCCATTTATTAAATGCCAGCGCTAAAAAATAAGCGCCAGTATAAATATTCATACAAGCATCATTTCTTAATTGATAAGGGGTAATACCTAACGATTTAAGATAATTAATGTGCTGTGAGTTAATTTGCATGAGGCCAATATCAATACTGTTATTATTATTTTTTCCGATAGCATTCGGATTATATTTTGATTCTACCCAAGCGATAGCCCGTAATAAATCAGGGTCTATTTTATAATCTCTGCCCGCTAAATAAAAACAATCGGCAAAACTGGAATGGGTGAAAAATCCAGACAGAAAAATTACGATTAAAAGTTTTAAAAATTTCATCAAACCGCCTCGATTTTATCCCCCAAAAGTCCCTAGTCCATCGCTCTCACAACACTTCTTATCGCCCACTCCTTAGCATAGAATATGTTCACACCCGACGCAAATTAAAAATTTGCAATAAATAAATTTGAAATCAATAAGTTATATTTTTATATATATTTTTTTTGATTAAAATATTTTTATTTATACTCTTTATATACCACACTCTAACCTCTAAAAAGAGTATTACTTGATAATACTATGTTTTAAAGGAGTATACTCTATATTTTTTAGTTAAATTTAACATTAAAGAGTATATACTCCACTCTATATAGAGTATATTTTTTCTGGTTATATACTCTATGTAGAGTGTGTTTTTTACATGTAATACTCTACATTAGAGTTCTTTTTATTCTTAATCAGGTATCAGAGTACTCTAGCTAGAGTATATAATTAAGTGCTTGAACTCTATTTAGAGTCTGATTTCTGCGTTAATACTCTATATAGAGTATGAATGTAGAGTATATATATTTTGCTTTTTTATTAACTAGAGTATTGTTTTTTGTTTTGTATACTCTGTATGGAGTATATTAATTTCATACTCTACTCTTTGAAGAGTATAATTAATTCTATAAAAAGGAACGAGTTTATGCCAAGATTA
>NZ_CP038616.1:0-85274 GCF_004768525.1 Arsenophonus nasoniae | reverse complement strand
AATTTACATTTTTTCCGAAAAAATGGCTCAGAATGGATTACAGAGCGTTTTAGAGGGGGTCTGAGCGATAATTTGAGATTGAATTTTCAATTTCAGCTAAAAATCCAAATGCCAATGTTTTTTCTGCCAATCAAAAATCATCGGTGATGAAAACATCCGTTTTGGCGATCTCTTTAAATCCAAATCGGGATTTCTGCGTTTGGGTCTCTTTGGGTTCAAAAAGTCCTTGCCAGCCATTGGCGATACTGGTGTTGATGATGTCTTCTGGCGAATAACCCCTATCACGGCACTTTGCCAACAGCTTGATAGTCTGGTTAACCGTCATTTTGGATTTGACTGGTTTGTTAATTTCCTTGCGGTACTGCAACCAAGAATGCCAAGTTGATCTTGATAACCAGTTTGGAAGTTCTAGCGAATTTGGGTCAAAAACCTTCGATTTTTTCGTAAGGGAGATTATAGAGGGATCTATTGTAGTAATCTTTGTAGTAATCTCTTGATCTAACGAACTCGATAATGTCGATTCCCCGAACTCGACAATGTCTACTTCGGGAGCTCCACTTTCTCCATCTCGCGAAAATCCCTTTTTTGAATTGGCGAAATTATCCAGAATCTCGTTTAATTTTTCTTCGTCAATCCGGTAATAAGTTTTGTGTTCAAGACGCTTTTCAGTCACGATTAACACACCGATTGAAACTAATTTTTTTATTGCTGTTCGTTGTTCGTCATGTGTCAATCCGGTTTCTTCTTCGAGATCAGCTCGAGTTTTGTAAACCCCTAATTCAGAATTCGCTTTGTCCTGCCAGTAAAATATTTGGGAAAAAAGAATTGCTGAGGTTAATCCGCCAAGCGGTTTGGCTAAATTTGGATAATATGCATGAGGATTACCTATCAGTCGTAATGTAGCGGCACTTTTCACTCAATCACTCCAATTATTAAAATTGTGCAAACAAGTTCATAAAAATATGAAATAACGTGTGATTTCCCTGATGTGGTTGAAAAATGACAAAGAAAGGCTTTAATTCCAAAGAGCGCATCAATATGCGCTTTCTGTTCGATGATTTTTTGTTTTTGCTGTTTTTTGCGGTGATTCATAAACAGATTGGCGTAAACTACTATCTGTCGTTTGAAAATCCCGTAACTGCTGACGTGGATTTTCGTGTCGCCAAAAGGCTTTTTTGAGTTTTTGGTTAAATACCTGTTGTTCCGCTTTTTTCTCTCGAAAACTCAATTGCACGAAGTATTTTCCTTCTTTTGACGTTATCTCTCTTTTGAAGAAAGATGATTTTTTGGGGCATACCTCTCTCCTGAACGCTATATTTTGATTTCTGAATTTCAGACGATAACAACCCTCGTCAAAACGAAGATTTTAAATACGATTTCCACAAATCGATTGAATGTGGATAACGGTGTTATTGAATAAAAAACACAACACAGAATGCCAAAAATCACATTATGTGCTCTGCGAACCACAGAGAGGTAAACCCCAAATTGTGAAAGAGCAAAAGCCGTACAAAAAACAGCTAAAAATTGATTTCTAAATTGTAAACAGAAATTTCACCATGTCAATAATTCGATCTATTTCAATAACTTACGTGAAATTTGAGATTAAAATAAAGTGATCAAAATCAACGACTTACGTGAGCAAAAAAATTTCACTTTTTTAAATTTCAAATTTGCAATCGGAAATAAATTCCTAAAATCTCTTCTACCTCTAGACGCCGGATATTGGATATCTGGCGTTTTTTTACTATCAAATAGAACATCTCAATATTTTCTCTGTAATATCTCTCATTTATCTCACCTAACCGGAATAAACTCATTTTATCTCTTAAAGTTACCAATTAATAACTTATATTGAGACTTATTTTGAGAATAAGTGGCATTTTAAAAACCTTAAAATGATTATGTTATTCTCATATTTTAAATTTAATTATCTCTTATTTTTCTCAATGGTGACTCGTGAAAATATATATCGATGATGGCTCAACAAATATCAAATTATCATGGAGTGAGGAAGGAATTCAGAAACACTTCATTAGCCCAAATAGCTTTAAGCGTGATTGGTCAGTTTCTTTTGGTGACAGCAATAGTTCAAAATTATACCATCAATGGCGAAATGTACTCTTTCGATGCGATAAGTCCTATTGCTGTTACGACAACCAATGTGGGATATCAGTATAGCGATGTGAATGTAATTGCAGTGCATCACGCCTTACTCCAGTCAAAATTACCCCCTCAAGATGTGGAAATCGTCGTCTCTTTGCCGATTGCTGAATATTTCGATACCAAAAATCAGCCGAATTTTGCGAACATACAGAGGAAAAAAGACAATTTTAAAAAATTGGTTGAAGTTAAAGGTGGACAAACTTTTAACATCATAAATGTTGAAGTCATGCCGGAATCCATCCCTGCTGGATTTTCCATAGCAAAAGCGCTTGATGACCTCGACTCGCTTTTGATTGTGGATTTAGGGGGTACAACGCTGGATATAGCGCAAGTGATGGGAAAAATGAGTGGTGTGTCGAAGATATACGGAAACTCTCATCTAGGTGTCTCAATGATGACGCAATCTGTCAAAGAAGCGCTTAGTTTGGCAAAAACCAACGGCAGCAACTACTTGGCGGATGATATTATCATCAACAGTCACGATATGAATTACTTAAAACGCCGTATCAACGATGCAAGCCAAATAAATCAGGTTCTTGCTTCACTCAAGGAATCAAAACATCGACTGATTAATCGTGTACTGGACGCCGTTAATACATTCAGTGGGTATACCCATGTGATGGTGATAGGTGGAGGTGCAGAAATTATTGCTGATGCAATTAAATCCCACTGTGTAACGAGGGAAGACAGATTTTTTAAAAGCGAAAACCCTCAGTTTGATTTGGTCAATGGCATGTTTTCTATAGGGTGATACAGAAATGGACACACGTAGAAAAATTCAATTTTATATCAATCCTGATAGACACGGTGCTGACAAGTACACAGCCGAAGTATTGGAGAATATGCCGCAAGGTGAAAGAGGGAAATTCATGCGCGCGGCGTTTTTATCCGGTGTGGCACTTTTCAAACAAGAGCCTAGATTAATTTATATGCTGAGTGAACTTTTGACAGACAAAACCACACTGGAAGAAATCACGAAAGTGATGGAAACCGTGTTAAAAAACAAAATGTCTAATTTTCATGATGAGCATGTTGAATTGGAGTCATTGAATTCAATCGACGATTTAAGGGTATTTGAAACCCGAAAAAACGCCAAAAATATTTTTGGTAATTTGTGACGATTTGAAATTTTCAGATTAAGCGCCACACTAAACGAGTAGTTAGATTTTTAGCTCAAACATGATTACATCTTTTGCCAACCGTCGGGGTTGGCTTTTTTCTCTGAAATCAAAAATCAAAATTCACCAAACGCATTGTGAGTGACGATAAATTTAAAGCTGTGCGAATTTACGTTTTTTTCGAGAAAACGGCTCATAATGGATTACAGGAGCTTTTAGAGGGTATTCTGACTCTTCTTTCTGTCTTCCTTTAGCACTTCGATGAAGACTTGCTCGAATTCGTCATTTTTGGGGAGGTCCTGTTTGAGGATATACTTGTTGACGAAGAATTCTGGTTCAATACCGAGTCGTCTTGATGCTTCAAATCCGCGTTTGACCCAATCTAGGGGCAAAATGTGTTCGTGGGCTAATTCCTCAGCCCAATGCCAGTCAAACTGTTTAATTTCGTCTTCACGTAGAATGCGAATTGACTTTGCGTCATAGGTCATGAATTACTTAACCGCCTCTTTGAGTCTTTGACCCGCTTTAAAACTCGGTACGTTTGAAGCAGCAATTTTAAGAGTCTCGCCCGTTTTTGGATTGCGTCCATCTCTGGCTGCTCGGGGCTTCACCTGAAAGCTGCCAAAGCCAATAAGCTGTACATCATTTCCCGCTTTCAAAGCCTCTGTCACCGTTTCGATGAAAGCATTAACCGCCTTCTCTGAGTCCTTCTTGCTTAAGCCTGATTTCTCTGCAACTTTGCTGATGAGTTCTGTTTTGTTCATGGTGTGCCTGAATTAGTGGATACGTTAATCCAAGAGATGCTAGTTGTATAGCCTGTATAGTGCAATATCTTGATTAAATTATCTGACAAAAATATATAGATAATACTAACTTGATCAATTTTGCATAATAAAAATCTATAAAGGCGATTGTCTATCTTGCCCGTGATAACATTCAATTTCTCCCCATGGTCGTTTACAACAGCGATCCCCATCAACTGTCCAACAGGCGTCAAGATTTCCTGGTATTTGGTGTGTTTTTTGGGCAGATACAGAATAAGTTAAACATAAACAAATAGCCCCAATAGTTAATTTAGTAACCATGTGTAAACTCCCTTAAAAAATATTACTAATAATAGTAGTAATCGAGATTGAATATTGAAAATTTTTTTGATTAAAATTCCTACGCTCGCCACAGTCTGTGACCGAGCGAAGCGAGTGAGCAGACGAGGAAGCGGAATATCACAATTGCAAAAGAGAAATACGGTCACTCAGTAGTAACATACTTCTCGGTTTAGATGGGAAAAGTTATCCACAGGTGGATTACGGTAAATAAAGGTATTTTATTTATAAGGTAAAAGAAAGGTAAAGACCAAGATTAAGTTATTGATTTTACTTTATATAATAGATGTTATGCGGTTATGTTTTTTACTATAGGCGGATTCGTTTTAATTAGATATTCTTTTTATGCGGTTATGTTTTTTACTATAGGCGGATTCGTTTTAAATACTATTAACAAGCATGAATTTACATTTATTCATGGTGTATTTGTTTAAAATGCAAGCAAAATTTGATGTAAATTTGCTCATCTTTGTTATTTATACAATTATAATCATCTGTTTTGTTAAGAATATATTATTTGATATTTTTTTGGCGGATTTTATTTGACTATATGCGGATTTTATTATAATTAAATCCACATATGAACAATATTCTTAAAGTTACTGCCATCATGGGAACAAAAGTTAAAAAGTCACACCACTTTATAGCTTCGAGGATGAGCCTCTCACCTAGAGAACAAGATTTATTAAGTTTGATTTTTGTTGGCTTAAAACGTGAGGCAGATAAAATTAAATTCGGTAATGAAGACGCTAATGCTATGTCAAAAAGATTTAAATTTTCGACTGGTGAATTAATTGAATTTGTTTAATTTATCTAGACAGGCATTGTACATAACTTTAGATGAAGCAACTAAGCATCTTATTTCACGGTTTGTTGAAATCAAAAATACACAAATGGAATATTTTGAGCGTATATCCTTTTGTAGTTATGCAGAATTTAGGAATGGCGTGCTTACTCTTGATGTTGGAGATGAAGCAATTAAGTATATGCTTGATTATAGCAAAGGTTTTGCAGAGGTTGACTTAAAACTTTTACTTTCATTAAGAGGTGGGTATGAAAAAAGAATCCTTGAACTTGTTAGTAGATTTAAAATTAATGGTTATACAACGACGCTTGGTGAATTTTGTAAGATGGTTGGGTCTGACTATAGAAAATTTAATAAATTCAATGACTTCAAAAAGACAGTTATTCAACGTCCAATTCTTAATATTGTAAAAAAATCAGATGGTATATGGGAATTCGATTCAGACTTACCTTCAGGTTTCTCTATACAAAGAATAGGAAGAAAGTATACCGATACTGATAAAATAATCATAAAGCTAAAATATAAAGTATCAGATAAAAAAGAAACTAACAATATAAACAAAGAAGAACAAGATAGTAAGTTAGTTGAATTTATTGATTATTTAGCCTCTAAGATAGATAAAGGTGAGGCTTCTAAAGCAGAGGCGTTAGCATTTATTTCAATAATGAAGGAAGGGGATAATAATTATACTAATTCCTTTATGATGAAAGCCAAAAAGATAGCAAAAATAGAAGTATAACACTTTACGCCAGTGCTCTAACACTGACGTAAAGCTAACCCTAAACCTAACTGTGATAGGAGTAAGGCTATGAAAAAGTCTACCTTCCGCGTGCTTGTCTGTGAAGCACCGAATCAAATAATCGAGTTATTTGCTCGAACCTCACGCAATTTAACCCTTCGTCAACGCGCCCGAATTCTGAATAGAGTCGGAGGTGCGGCATGAACTCCGATTTAAAATTATTCAGAAGATTAACCAAGCGTGAAAATGAGGTGCTTCATTGGGTAAGTATGGGCAAAACCTATTGAGAAATCTCTGTAATTTTCGAGTGACCGTGCTTTCTGTAACTTCCGGTTATCTTCCGCTTCCTCGCCCGTTCGCTCGCGTTGCTCGGTCACTTGGCTGTGGCGAGCGGGGGCGGTTAAATTTTAAAAAGATTTTTTGGTTTTTTTTAACGCAGGAGACGTTGAGACGGAGCGCAGCTTGCGAGCACCGAACAGCGTCGACGAGGAAGCTGAAGTTAGTTTGTTGCTAATGAGTTGTATGTAGCTCTCTCCAAAACTTCAAGATTAAGAGAGGAGAACTAGATGTTAAGTTTTTGATTTTAAATAATTTTAATTTTTTATATGTTTAACAAGCTACTGAACATATATGTTCAGTATTATCGAACATGTGTTTATAAATAGATGTTCGTTTTTTCATAAAAGGTGTTTGACATTAATAACAACTGTGTTTATAGTTTTACATAAACAGATGTTTAAAATTGTGAACCTATATGTTTATAGATAATGTGGATATGCGGAAAAATAAAGACCTTTTTATTCAATTTTCCGAAAAAAATATTGGTGCTGTTAGAGAGATATTTAAGAAAAATACCGTTTCGGGTGATATTTTTTTATTCTTAACCGAATTTATGAATAAAAATAATGCGGTAGTTTGCTCACATCGTGTTCTTGAAGAAGTTACGGGTAAAAAAAGAACAACTGTAAGTTTAGCTATTAAGTGTTTAAAAGATAACGGATTTATAACCATTCTAAAAATGGGTACAAGTAATGTCTATGTTCTAAATCCTCATGTGGTATGGAGGGCATGGAGAACAAATAAAGCGTATTGCAAATTTGAGGGACCCATTTTACTTTCAAAAAGTGAAAATGAAAAAATTACAAAAGAAATGCTCAGATCAATAAATATTGATGAGTAATCGCTGATAGCAAGAGTTTTCGCCTCTTACTACCAGCTAACCCTAAACCTACCGATGATAGGAGTAAGGCTAATGAAAAAGTCTACCTTCCGCGTGCTCGTCTGTGAAGCACCGAATCAAATTGTTAAATTATCACATTCCATGAGAACGGTGAAGGGTTATCTGAAATAAGATTATTTTTTATATTTATTAATGTATTGCATTAGTTTTAGGTAAATTTTTGTATTCATTTTGATAATAAGAAATGTTTATATTGGAATTTTGTTATCAAATTTGATAACATAATGTTTTGATATCATTTTTTGGAACATATAATTGATTTATGTGATAACAAATGTTAGAGTTAACCGAACAAACGTTATCATGAGTATTAAACATGAATGTTAAGGAATTGAATTTGGAAGAATGGCATTTAGTGCACAAGACAACAGGTGAGTGTATGAGTATAGACATCCTTAAAACTCAGGATGGTGGTTCCTTTAACAAAGTCTTCCTTAATGAATTAGCTTTAATGATTGGTTGTACAGGTAACGGAAGTGAGAAAGTTTTGGGATGGATTTTAAAAAATAAGAATAATCAAAATGAAATACATGGAACTCAAAGAGAGATAGCTAAAGAAGAGTCCGTTGGCGTTGCTACAGTTGCTAGAGTTTTTAAAGCATTAAAAGATAATGGTTACTTAAAACAGAAAAGATCAGGAACCTACCTTTTAAACCCTAGCGTAATTCATTATGGAGGAGTAGGAAATCGTTTAACTATATTACGAATTTGGAATAACTTAATTTAAAAATAGTCGGTACTTGCTGAGATCGTAACTCCCAACAAGCACCTAATCCAACAACCTAACTATCCTAGGAGTCGGACTATGCAAAATAGTACCTTCCGTGTGCGCGTAATTGAAGCGCAAAATCAAATAATCGAGTTATTTGCTCGTGAATCCCGCAATTTAACCTTTCGTCAGCGTACCCGAATTCTGAATAGAGTCGGAGGTGCGGCATGAACTCCGATTTAAAATTATTCAGAAGATTAACCAAGCGTGAAAACGAGGTGCTTCATTGGGTAAGTGTGGGCAAAACCTATTGAGAAATCTCTGTAATTTTCGAGTGACCGTGCTTTCTGTAACTTCCGGTTATCTTCCGCTTCCTCGCCCGTTCGCTCGCGTTGCTCGGTCACTTGGCTGCGGCGAGCGGTGGGCGTTAAATTTTGAAAAGATTTTTTGATTTTTTTTTAAAAGAAAATCGGTTTTTCCTTAACTCAGTCCGCTCACCGCAGGAGACGTTGAGGCGGAGCGCAGCTTGCGAGCACCGAACAGCGGCTACGAGGAAGCGGAAGTTAGTTTGCTACTAATGAGTAGTTTGGGTGTTCCTATATCATAGATATAGAGTGAAATTTAAGTGGATGTTATTTAAGACTTTGATTTTATTTTATTTTTTATGATTTTTGTGTATAAGGATTTTTTTACAGACGTATAAAAATCCTTTATTTTTTGTATAAAAAATTTTTGTACAAAATAGTAAATTTAAATATTAACCAAAATACTAATATTTGCTAATTTGTATAAATTATAATTAAACAGAAAGTAAAATATGAAAACAACCAAGCGCAAATCAAAAATTATCGGTAAAAAGACATATCTTGACCAATCCACCGGTGAATTAGTCGATATGAATGTTGTTCATATGGAGGATACCGATTTCAACTTTGAAAAAATATGGCTTGGGCATATTTTACAAGCATTAGATTGTATGGGAAGTAAAAAAATAAAAGTAGTGACGTGGTTATTGGATAATAAGAACTTTGAAAATACGATAATTGCCACACAAAGAGATATATCTATTAAATGTCAGGTTTCTCTCCCCATAGTTACTGAAACTCTAAAAATATTACAAAAAGGGGATATTTTGAAGATGAAACAAAATGGAGTTTATATGCTAAATCCTAATGTTATTTTTAAAGGAGATAAGAATAAACGGCTAAATATATTACTCATGTACAACAGATTATAATTTTAGCGGTACTTGTAGTGGCTGTCACCACAACAAGCACCTGATCCAAACCCTAAATAGACTAGGAGTGGACTATGCGAAATAGTACGCATATTGCACGCATAATGAAAGCGTGTGACATATCAATCGAGCAGCTTTTGAGCTTTGCTCTCACATCAAAACACCTTACCAATCGTCAGCGTGATTATCTTCGTAGTATCGGAGGTGCAGTATGAAATCTGAAATGATTAAATTCTTTTTGAGTAGCGGTGTTCCCTGTGGGTTTGTTGATAGTGAAGGTGAATTTCAAATGAATCTCACAATGTCAGATTTGCTTCACTCAATGATTTTCTCTGCCGAATTGAAAACGTTGATAGAGAAAGTTCACGCTGAAAAATTGCCGTTTTCTTTGATGTGCAATTTGCCCGCTAATTTCAAGAAAGCACCCACCATTTGGCAATTTCATTTTCTACCGCTTTTTGGTCACTTCTTCTGTCAATTTCGAGTGACCGTGATTTCTGTAACTTCCGGTTATCTTCCGCTTCCTCGCCCGTTCGCTCGCGTTGCTCGGTCACTTGGCTGTGGCGAGCGGTGGGCGTTAATTCTTGAAAAGATTTTTTGGTTTTTTTAAAAGAAAATCGTGTTTTTCCGTAACTCAGTCTGCTCACCGCAAGAGACGTTGAAGCGGAGATTAGTAGGTTGCTATTGAGTCGTCTGAAACTATTTATGGAAAGATTTAAGATAAGAATGGTGGGTTTAGTGTTTTCAAGGCTTAAAGCTAATATTAATACCGCTAGGCGGTATTTAAAATCATTGTGTTGAGTATCTATATTACCGTTGAGAAGTATTTTAGTTACCGTTAGGCAGTATTTTAAAGATTTAAAAGTATCTTAGATACTTAAAAAAAAGTATTTATATATTGCTATTTTATTACTATGATACTTATAAATCGGTATTTAATGGAGAGTTTAATGGCTTCAACGTATATAGATCATATAACTGGAGAGATTTTAACAGAACCTGAATTTGTTAAGGTTTATATACGTGATCTCTGTCGTGTTAAAGGGATAAACGCCACTCAGTATAAAATTTTTAACTTTATGTTATTAAATATGAACTATGAAAACGTTGTTGCTTACGGTTCAAAAACTAAAGCTGCTTTTTTGAAAGCAAACAATCTTAAGTTACAAACTTTCAATAATAATATTAATTTTTTGATTTCTGCTGGTTTAATAGAACGAATTAGCAGAGGTGAATTTAGAGTAAATAAAAAATATGCTGTGAAAGTTGATTGGACAAGAGTTCAGTCGATTGAGTGGACATCAGTTTACAGCAGAAATGGTATATTAGATAAAGTAAAAATTAACCAAGAATAATTTTCGCGCTGACTGAACGGGAGGCAACCCGAACAGCCAGCTAATCCAAAACCTAGCTAAAGTAGGAATCAGACTATGCGAAATAGTACGCATATTGCACGCATAATGAAAGCGTGCGGCATATCAATCGAGCAGCATTTGAGCTTTGCTCTCACATCAAAACACCTTACCAATCGTCAGCGTGATTATCTTCGTAGTATCGGAGGTGCAGTATGAAATCTGAAATGATTAAATTCTTTTTGAGTAGCGGTGTTCCCTGTGGGTTTGTTGATAGTGAAGGCGAATTTCAAATGAATCTCACAATGTCAGATTTGCTTCACTCAATGATTTTCTCTGCCGAATTGAAAACGTTGATAGAGAAAGTTCACGCTGAAAAATTGCCGTTTTCTTTGATGTGCAATTTGCCCGCTAATTTCAAGAAATCGCCCACTGTTTGGCACTTTCATTTTTTACCGCTTTTTTGTAGTGAAAATGGCTACCTAGGCACTTTCTTTCACGCTCACGAATTCCTGTTTTTGTCGCCGATGGAGTATGTCGATGGCATGCAGCCTTATGCGGTCACTACAGAAAAACCTAACAAGCTGTTCACTGATAGAGAGAGGGATGTTCTGTTTTTAGCGTTTCAGCGATTAAGTCTTAAGGAAATTGCGAGACGGCTAGATATCGGAACGAGAACGGTAGGGCATCATTTAAATATTATTTATGAGAAAGCTGACGTGCATTCAGCTTGTCAGCTAAGGGCATTTTGCAAATCGAAAGGCTTTTAGCGCTATATTCCGGTGAATTTGCTTCCTCGTTCGTGTGGTAAAGCCGTTCAGTCTGTTGGAGGTGTAGCATGAAATATACCTACACCCTCAACGGATTTCGTCGAACTAGTCAGGGACGCCCTGATGTGCGTTTCACCTGTTGTCATTGTGGCAAACTTTCCTTAAATCTCGTGAGTTTTTTCTGGCGTGCAAGACTGGATAACCGCCCCTGTGTTTTTCCTGAAGAAGCGTGTATCGAGTTTGTTGAAAAAATTAACCGTAAACAATTCAAGGCGCTTTTTTACCATCCTTCGATGATGAAAGCGTGTTCGAGTGCTTGCTGCCACTGCTCTGATAACCAGCGAGAACAGTCATTACCCAAAGCCAGAGGCAGCATTTTGCGGAGATTGGAACAACAGGCGAATAACCGCATTGAGGGGGCGAAATAATGAAATACTTCAAAGCAACCATTATCACAACCGTTGACCACAAGAACGGCAAAACAACATCGCATATCTATCTTGCATCTGAGACGAAAATTGCCGCCAAGAAATTGGCTTCTCAACATATCTTTGAAACTGACGGCGCAAATTGCTGTTTTTACAAATCGCCGCGATTGGAAGAAATCAGCGTTGAGGAATGCCTCGCTAATACGGAAAAGCAGACGGATATTACCGAAGAGCAGGAAATAGACCAGTTTTGCGCTTTGCTGACGATATTTGGGATTCAGGAAGAGTACGACGAAGGGGAAATTCGAGATGCAGATGAATTGCTCGCCAATCCAGCGGAAGAGCCAGAGCTTTTTGAGCAATATACCGAACTGCGTGAATTGTTGTCTGTGAAAATACAGGAAGCAGACAAGATTATTTCCCTTAATGAAGTTAAAGAAATAGCGATTAATCTTGTAGATGGCGTACAAAAAGAGAGGTTATTCACACAATCAACAGAGTTATCCACTGAATCTGTAGTTATACCTGTGGAAAACTTGGGAGAAGTCGAAAAAAGCGTGACGAATGTCGCACTTGATGAGTTGGTTAATAATTATACAGAAGAAAAAGAGTTAATTAACTCGGTCATCAAAAATATCGAAGACAACTCCATTTTCTCTGCTTTCCCACCCGTTAACGGAAAAATCATGAGCGGCGAGGGTATCGAGCTTGAGATGTTAAACGGCTGTGTTGATGCGTTAAAACCCACAGAAAGTCTGATTGTTCGCCACCTCGCAAATAGCACCTATCATGCGGCAAACGGCTATTCCAGTACGCAAATACGAGAGATTCAGAAAGCAAAAACAATAGCTGTCGTAGATTCAAACAAGGACGCTCCCTACAAAGAGACTAAAAACGGTGCGTTTTTGATTGGTACGGCTGTACATGCCGCTATTCTTGAGCCGGAGCGCTTCCGTGAACAGTACCTTTGTGCGCCAGATGTTGATTTGCGAACCAAAGATGGCAAACAAACCTTGGCGGATTTTGAGGCGCAATCCGTGGCCAAAAATCAAATCGTGCTCAAAAAAGACGACTTTGAGCAAGTTGAAATGATGCGAGATTCTGCACTGGCTTACCCAATGGTTGACGAGCTACTAGAAAACGGCGAACCAGAGGTTTCAATTTTCTATCGTACGGAAAAGGGAACACTCTTGAAAATCCGCCCTGATTTTTTCGGCATATATTCCGACAAACCCTCCTTGTTGGATGTGAAAACAACAGAAGATGTTTTTGATTTTGGTAATTCCGTTAACAAGTATAGCTATCACATACAGGCGGAATTTTACCGTCTGGTTGCCTATTGGGTTTTTGGTCAAGCGATGACTTTCACTTTCTGCGCGATTGGAAAAAAAACAGTTTGCGGGCGTTTTCCGGTGATACTTTGTGAGCCAGACGACGAAGATAGCGAACAGGGCGTATACGAAGTCAACCGTGTGATTGATATGCTAGAAAGCGTCATTGAAACTTATCCGATAGTTAAAATATCCCGTCCTTTCTGGTCAAAACAGGCGGATAGAAAACGCAGAGAAGCGTTGATGTTGGAAGGAGGTGTGGCATGAATACCGAACTGGAAACCATGACCAACGTTTATACCAATCTGCAATCTGTCATCATGCAACAGGGAATCGCCGCCCTGTTACCCGCTCAGGTCACGCCTGAGCAGTTTACCCGAACCGCAGCGACTGCACTGATAGAGAACGCGGAGTTGCAAAAAGCCGATAAACAATCACTTGTACTGGCTTTAACTCGCTGCTCCAAAGACGGACTGATGCCGGACGGCAGAGAGGCAGTGCTAGTTGTTCATGGTTAGGAAATTGAATCGCTTTTAAAGTGAGTAGCAAAAGCCATCCCTTATTGCAAAAAGGAGATGGGGATCGATTTATTGTGTTTAGTGCCAGTTAACATTTCCTCAGAGAGTGTAATTTCTAACCTGATTTCCTTATTTTAGACACATTGATCCTGCGTTTAGCTGCGTAACCATCGCTTTTTCTCCAGGTTATGCAGTCTTTCTGACAACAATTCCGTTGCTTTTTTACCCATTTGCGCCCCGGTGAAAAGCAGCCTGTCGCCACACAGAATACATTTGTACGGATCGGTACGCAGAAATCCTTTCATCAGCACAGAAAAAACCTGGGTTCTCCGGTTTTTTACGTGCCGTCATCTCAAGTGCCTTATACACTTTCGGCAATAGTTTTCCTCGTTTACGATTCGACAAAAAACCAGAGTAACGCACCATTTTAAAATGCCTGGCCGGAATATGGCTTATATAGCGTCTAATCATCTCTTCCTGCGGCAGAGTCTGCTGCCGATGCTGGCCAGTTCGGTGGTCATGGTAGTGATGAACAACGGCACCCCTCGGTAATGCCGCAGTTTTGACGCAGATACCGGTGGGCGTTTAAGGTAGCGACCGAGGTACTTAACACTATGCCATGCCCCTTTCGTTTTTTTAGCAAAGTGCACTTTCCAATAACGTCCGTACTGCGCCCTCAAGTAACGCCGCCAATGTTTTTTGTCACGGATATGGCCAAGACCGGGAAGAAGGCCAGGGTTAATTAAATCATAACTGTGACGCAGTAGTCGGATAACAGCCCCTCGCCAGATTTCTTCGACATCCTTTTTTTTGAAAAACAGCTTTCGCCATACACTATGTTTACTATCCAAACCCCCTCGAGTGACGGAAACATGAACATGCGGATGTTGATTGAGTTGCCGGCCATAAGTATGCAAGGCACAGAAAATACCAATTTCGATACCCTGTTTGCGAGCCAACTGCAGCATAGCTCGAGTGGCTGCCCGAAACAGAGCATTAAGTAGCGGCCAGTTATTGTTAAAAAAAGGCCAAAGGAGATGTGGCATGGTGAAAGTAATGTGTTGCCAGTCGCAGTCGGGTAAAATATGAACCTGCTGTGCTAACCACTGCTCGGTGGCTTTAAAGCCACATGAACTGCAGGCTTTTGACTTACAGCTTTGGCAGAAAAAACGGCTGTGAGAACAATCAGACGAAGCGCAACAATAGCGCCGGACACCCATGGCACAAGTGCCGCAGGCAAGCATGCGCTCCACAGATAAACTCGTCCACGAACTAACGCTATCGCCGTATTTTTCGAGGAATTTATTCCAACCGTCATCAATGGTGAAAAGTAGTTTAGCAGGACGAGGGATATACATCTGACTCAATTACCTTATGGGCATCTTGCCAAAGAAACAGAAATTGTCAGATTCGTCAGCCCAGTTATCGGTGTGTTTATCCCAGGGTTCAAAGGAAACAGGGATTATTCCCAGCTCCGTATAGGTGATGAATTCATCGGCAGGCAGACTTTCAGTTATTCCCCCCTCAGTGTAGTCGTATCCAGCGTCATCGGCTTGGTCTTGGCGTTGTTCAAAACTCCTGATAATCGTGACTAGCGGCGGGTAATACTGCGTGTCGAGAAAAAATTGGGGGCCGAGTCGGACGCAGTGGCGTATGGCTTCTTTTAGGGTGTCATAAAAAAATTCAGGCGGTCTGTCATCATCATTTTCGGGTGGGAGAGAGATCATAAAACGTTTCAGATAAACAGGCGTTGTGGCACGTGAAGTGACGGGCAGCCTGCCTGATTTAACCGGTTTACGCTTTCTGGGAGATTTATTGCGAGCCATCGAGATGAATCCCTGAAAAAAATTAACCTACTGCAGAGTATAAAACAGTACTCAACTCATTAACATCCCCGAAGCAGCACCGCTGCGCCGCTCACGCGTAGCGTGCTACGTTCGCAAACAAAAAGCCGTCTATATGCCGATGGTGGACGGTGTTATCAAACGTGCCCGTCAATCCGGTCAGGTAGCTAATATCATTGCAAAAGTGGTTTATGCTCAAGACGAGTTTGAATATGTGATTGACGAAAATGGCGAGCATTTAACGCATCGTCCGTCGTTTGTTGACGGTGATGAGATAGTGAAAGTCTATGCCTTCGCCAAACTTAATAGTGGTGAACTCGTTGTCGAAGTGATGAGTCGTGCTGACGTGGAAAAAATACGGGATACGGTACAAAGCGCAAAATACGACTCAAGTCCGTGGGTGAAGTGGTTTGATAGAATGGCACTCAAGACAGTGATTCATCGCCTCGCTAGACGGCTTCCTTGCGCTTCTGAGCTATTTTTGATGCTTGAGGTATACGAAGGATGTAAATTCAACAGAAAAACCGCTTAGAATGGCTCCTGCTTCGTTTAAACGGCTATCACTGAGGGATGTTCTGCGCGAACGAAACGAAAAACAGCGTCAAAAAGCAGAAACGGTGATAGAAGCACCAACAGAAACACAACCAGCAACCCATCCAAAACTGGAAGCCGCATTAATTGCCCTCGACGATGCCACCGACGAAAAAAACCTTGCTGAAATCGTTGAGTATTGTACAGTATTGTCCGCCGAGTTGTCTGAGGACGAAAAAATACAACTCAGAGAGAAAATTAAAGTTAGCAAAAAGCGGTTAATTCCAGCCAAAAAAGATAGCGAAGTGTGGATCGCAAGGCTGGCCAACGGCACAGGCGACGCTTGGCGATTTCCAGACGGTGAAATCGTCCACGGATTTTT
Source organism: Arsenophonus nasoniae (assembly GCF_004768525.1). Taxonomy (NCBI): domain Bacteria; kingdom Pseudomonadati; phylum Pseudomonadota; class Gammaproteobacteria; order Enterobacterales; family Morganellaceae; genus Arsenophonus; species Arsenophonus nasoniae. The sequence continues at coordinate 69,001 of NZ_CP038616.1, read as the reverse complement.
TGAGGCCGAGAGGAAAGCTAAAGAGATGGGCGTGGTACTTGAAAAGAGAAAACAATACCGATTTAGTCCCAGTCATTGACTTAAATGTTATCACTAACCTATAATGTATTTGCAATGCACTTGCATTATAGGTGAGTAAATGGAAAATTTAACCATTAGAATATCCAAACAAGATAAAGAATTGCTGAAAGATTTTGCAGATTTTAACGGTATTTCTGTTTCAAATCTGTTAAGACAGTCAGCGCTTGAACGTATTGAAAATGAAATTGATATCAAGCTTTATCAGCGCGCAAATAAAATTATGAAAGAAATGACTGATGATGATGTTATTAATCATGATGAGCTAATCTCTGATTTAGGTCTTGATGATGTACACAGTTAAATATCATAAAAATATTGTAAAAACTTTAAAAGGAATCAGTAAATCAGACCAATTATTTATTTTATCTTGGATAAATAAAAACCTAATTAACACCAAAAACCCAAGAATTTATGGAAAATCTTTAAATGGAGAAAAAAAAGGTTTATGGCGTTATCGGGTCGGGAATTATCGAATTGTGGTAAATATTCAAGATAAAGAATTAATTATTCTAATAATAGATATTGGTCACAGAAAAGATATTTATCGTTGAGATTGCAAAACAAACGCTAATGACAGGGATGGATACGCAATCGGTGATGAAATTTACGGGTTTAACTGATTCTGAAATGAGCAACTTGATGGTTAGGAATCTCAATCAATACAGTAAGGCATTAATGGAGGTGTTTTGAACTCAATATTTCTATTAAATTCTGACAGTTTTCTCGTTGATTAACCATGAGAACAGTAATTCGGTTAAATTATCATCTAAAAGCCTAATAATAGGCACACTGCTCCTAGGCTGCGGTTTGTAACCATCGTTTTTTGACCATTTTATCCCGCCTTTCTGACAGTAAAGTGACGGCGTGTATTCCTTTTTCCGCACTCATAAACCGCAATCGGTTTCCACATAAAATACATTGGTACGGGTCAGTATTTAAAAAACCTTTGATAAGGGCCCCAAACCCAGGTTTTTCAGGCACATTAGGAGATATCATGTCTAACGCCTCATACACCTTCGGTAATAAGCACCCGCGTTTGCGATTGGCTAAAAAACCGTAATAACGGATCATCTTAAAATGTCGCGCAGGGATATGACTGACATAACGCCGTATCATTTCTTCTTGGGATAAGGTCTGTCGTCTGTATTGTTGGCTGTGGTGGTCATAGTAATGATGAACCACGGTGCCGCCGCTGTAGTGTTTCAATTGAGAAGCGGAGATAGGGGGACGTTTAAGATAACGGCCCAGATATTTCACATTATGCCAGGCCCCGCGTGTCTTTTTGGCAAAATGTACTTTCCAATAACGTTGAAACTGGGCATTAAGGTAACGGCACCAGGTCTGATAATTGCGAATGTGCCCGAAGCCAGGCAATTTATTGGGTTGTAACTGAAAATAGTTATCCCTAAGGAGTCGAATGACCGCACTGCGCCAGACCTTTTCAACGTCTTTCTTTTTAAAGAAAATCGGTTTCCAGGTGTCATATTGAGTGAGTCCCCCACGCGTGACGGATAAATGAATATGCGGATGTTGATTGAGTTGGCGACCGTAAGTATGCAGCGCACAAAAAATGCCAATTTCGAGGCCTTGGCGCTTGGCGTGTTTGAGTATGGCGCGGGTTGCACAGCGAAAGAGTTGGTTGAGCAAGTACCAGTTATTGTTAAAAAAAGGCCAAAGTAGGTGAGGCATAGTGAGGGTAATATGTTGCCATTCGCAATCCGGCAAAATATGGCGCTGCTGGGCAATCCACTGTTCGGTGCCTTTGAGGCCACACGCACTGCAGGCTTTGGATTTACAGGTTTGACAAAAGAAGCGTGAATGAGAGCATTCAGGTGAAGAACAGCAATAACGGCGAACGCCCATAGCGCAGGTGCTGCAGGCGAGCATCTTTTCGACAGAGAGTAGTTGCCATTGTCACCGATCATGCAAAACTGATCCACTAACGATCATCTAAAACTGATCCACTTGGTATTATTCGCACATTTTTGTACGGATAATTTATGTTAACCAAGGAGATATTTGTGGATATTCATGTTCGCTTTGCACAAGGACAAAGCCTTCGAAAAATTGCCAGTGAGTTGGGTATATCCCGTAACACCGTAAAACATCATTTACAACAACAGACAATGCCAACTTATGCTAAAAGAAGTCAACAACCGACTAAATTATCCCCCTTTAAACCTTATTTGCTTCAGCGAATTGAACTGGCTAAACCTGATTGGATCCCTGCAACAGTCTTATTTGATAAGGTAGTTGAAAACGGCTATCAAGGTGGTATTGCTCAATTACGCCGATTTGTTTGTCAATTTAAACCAAGCATTGTTCCCGAAGTAGTCGTCCGTTTTGAAACACAGCCAGGTCAACAAATGCAAATCGACTTCACCAGCATCCGGCGAGGTAAAAAATCGCTGAAAGCGTTTGTTGCAACGCTAGGCTATTCGCGTGCGAGTTATGTAAAGTTCAAAAAATCAACAAAATCAATATTAATCTGCAAAGCAAAAAACAGGATGATTTGTACGCCAATGCCCTGTCAACGCTGCAATATGCAGGTTACCTAGGACATCAACATGTGAAAGGACAAGAAGGTTTGTTAACAGGCGGTAAAATACAGGTGATGCAAGAAGCATCGGGTAAATCGCTGAAAGATATGACCGCCAATGAGTTTATCAAACTGGTACTGGATGCTTACAACCAAGCGTGGGCAAATTCAGGTTATCGGGTGCAACCAACGCATATTGCGATGGATGCCGCAGATTTCATGCTGGCGATGCAGAAGTTTGATAGCCAAAGCCCCATTGTTGGGACTGATTTACTGCCTGTTTCTGCGATGGACAGGATCATGGCTGCGTTGAGGAAGGCATCGGGTAATGACAGCTTTACGATTACCTTTGTGAAAGTTCCGGCAGGATATGCCAGAGAAATAACCAAAGGCAAAACCCGCTTGGCAATTTACACCTACGACGAAGAGTATGTGGAGATGAAAGTGCATATGCCAGAGTTGTTAGCCGTTCGCCAGCGTGATTTACTGACTTACGAGTGTGGCTATCGTTCCGCCTTTGGTGGGGCAATGTGGAAACAGCCACTATCTGCCGTTTATGCCGATTACAAAACCGCCCCAAAGTCATAGACGGCGGCTTCCCAATCGGAACAACCTTGCCGTCTGATAATTACTTTCCGCAATCACCATCATGAGGGCAAGCCCCTCATTTTTATTTGAATCCTGGAGTCAATGATGAGCTACACAAAAACAAATTGGGAAAATTCACCGTCAACCAAAACCCCATTGAATGCGGAGAATCTCAACAATATTGAAGCGGGGGTATCTGCCCTTCACGAAGCACTGGACGCCGGAACACTTAAGGGTGAAAAGGGAGATAAGGGCGAAAAAGGCACGAAAGGTGATGCAGGGGTTGGCATTAAAAAAATCACCGCTGCCAAACAAGGGAATGTCGTGACGTTGACGATTGAGTTAACGGACGGCACAAAACAAACCCCTTCGTTTGAAGTATAATGTAGCGGATTTTATCCGCTTTTTTTTGGGGGGCTTCATGCAAGAAATGATAAAGAAATTCCGTGATCGTTTTGGCGAACAAACCTTTACCGCCGATGACAACAAATTGTTGCTCTATTTAACCGATGCAGAAAACCGGATGGACAAGAAAGTGTGGGGAGCGATGTATGAGCAAGGCTTGCTGTACCTTACCGCGCATCTGCTTTTTTTGGCGGGCTTCCATGAAAATAGTCCAACCAAGGATTCTCATTCAGCCGATCCGAATGCACTGTTTGGTAGTGAAGGTGTGGGCGATGTCAGTTTCAGCGCCAATTTTTCAGGAACCGAGAATGATTGGTTTAAAACCTCCGCATTTGGTGAGCAATATTTGGTGCTGGAAAGTCGCATAAACAATTACGCCTTGGCAATCGGGATGAACTGGTGATGCTGAAATCAAAATTGCTTGAAAAGCCAAAAAACAATTTGAGGAACTTAACAAACTGAAAGTGGAAGTGGGCGTATTGGAAAATACCAGACCGTACAAAGATTCCGATATTAGCGTGGTGGAAGTGGCAACGATCCACGAATTTGGCACGGAGAAAATCCCGCCTCGCTCATTTTTGCGCGTACCGATTCGTGATCACCAAAAGCAATTATTGAAAAGGTGGTAAAAGAAAAATACCGCTTATTTATTTCAGGTGAAATTAGCGCAAAACATTTCTGGCTTATATCGGTGAATTATCTGTTGGGTGGTCAATTGAGGCATTTGATACGCAGGGTTTTGGGGCGTGGCCTTTGCATGCTGAAAGCACCAAAGCGCAGTTGAAAAAGAAAGGTGTCATTGAAGCAAGGCTATTGCAAGACACGGGCGCATTGAAAAAATCGATAACTTATCAGGTGGTGAAAAAATGAGACTACCCAATATGGCAAGAACCCTCCGCCGATTTTCGCAACCGTTAACTTTCATCACAGAAGTGATTACTACGAAAGATTTTAAGCCGGACTTTGCGGTGACACGAAATCGATTGAAGGCGTAATCAGCAGTTTGCCGGATGAAGCCATTAACAAAGATAGTCTCGATTGGTCATTGAGTATTTCACGGTGCATGTGCAACCGAAGTATGCCGATTTGCTCGGTGTTTACTTGGAGTACAAAGGAAAAATATTCAAATCGATTAACCGCAAAGACTATAGCGACTATGGCTATGTACGCTATGTCTTTGAGGAAGTGAAAGATAGTGAGATGGTAGGAAGGCTCACCCAATGAAAATATATTTCAACGCAGCAATGACGACAGCAATACCAACAGCGAGAATAAGTTTTTTAATCCAATCTAAATCTGTTTTAATGCTTGCCATATCTGACTTAATGCTTTCTGTAGCTACACTTAGATCTTCCTTCGTAACCGTACCTACATTTTGAAATTCAGCAATAACCTCTACGATTTTCTCAGCTTGTTTTTCATCAATTCCTGATTCTTGTAAGGCTTTTATCGCTTTATGGGTGTTCATCGTTATTGTTGCCATCTTTACCTCCAAATTTGGCTTTAGGAATTGCGCTATTTCCTTAATCTTAACGCATTAAGAGGGCGGAATGTCAAATAACACCAATTTACACCACAAAAACTACCAGACACCGATCCAACGACTGGCAATAGTGATTCGAGATACGCTAGAGGTTGCTGAAAACACCATATTTATCGGACGTGAAAATCTGGCGAATCAAGATTTTAATGCGCCTGTTATCAGTATTGAGCAATCTGGCAACAGTGAAGTCAAAGGCTTTAGCGAAACATACCGCCGAAACGTTGAAGTGATGGAATACAGCCAGCACGAGAAAATCCTTTTTGACGTGAATGTTTGGGGCAAGCAAGCCTTGCAACGGGCGCAAATTCTCTTGCGGTTACTTAGAACGCAAAAAGGCTTTGAGCAACAGTGGAAACACACCATTAGCTTATCTGCGCCAACGGGTGTGCGTGATTTGCACTTTGCGACAGGTAGCCAGTATCGAGAGCGCGTGATGTTTTCGATTAACGCCTCTGTCGCGGATTATATCAACGTCTCAACACCCTCAATCAATCATCTTACTTTCCAACTTTCCAACGAAAAAGGTTCACAGTATGAACAATAATCTTGGCATCGATATTGAAAATGTTGTCAATGTGCAGCTACTCAAAGAGCAGCGAGGCGCCAATTACGACAACATCAACCACGTCATCATGATGACATCTGAAACGGGCACGATTTTTGACGGTAAAACGATTTATGCCACCTACAAAAATATCGCCGGCGTGAAAGCCGATTTTGGCATTACCTCGAAAACCTATCAGATGGCAACTGCCTTTTTTGGCACATCCCCCAATCCGATAGGCTCAGGTGGTAGTCTGATTATCGGACATTGGCGCAAAACTGATTTAACGCTGCCCGCGGTGGAATTTGATACGCTGACAGGCTCAGAGATTGACAGCAACGCGTTACTTAAAACGCTGCGTCAAATTGACGACGGCAGTATGAAAATTGGCGAATTGACACTTGAAAACCTGAATTTTGGTGACGCGGTCACGTTCTCTGATGTGATTAATGTTCTCAATGGCTCATTGCCAGCCGGTTATCCGTCTGCTGAAAATCAACCCAACGACAGCAATGTGCCTACCAACGGAAAATCCACCTTTGCATACCTTGACAAGCGTTTGGTGGTGTCAGGAAAAGGATTAGCCAACGCCAGCGAGGGGGGAACAGGTACGTTCATTGGGAATCTGCTAGGGCTGGGTGACAGTGCCGTGTTAACCAAAGCGACACCGCCTCAAACTTTGACCGCCCAATCACCGGATGAGGCAATTACCGATGTGGTAGCCGCGTCTTCGGGTTGTGGGTATTGTTTTATTGATGAGCTGACCAATGACCAAATTTTAAAGCTGGCAAGCTACAGTCAAGCCAACAAGATATTGGGCTATCAAGTCGTTTCACATCCTGACAATCTCACGACAAAAGGCTTGGCATGGCAAGTGAGCAAGAAAGGACAAGAATATTTTCGGCTGCTTTTTTCAAGGCGCAATCAAAAAGCCTTGGCGGTTTCCTATATGGCAAGGGTGCATGTGGTCGATTTCAGCGCTGAAAATAGTGCCATGACGATTCACTTAAAGGAGCTTGCGTGTGAGCCAGAAAGCTATAGCCAAACCGAGGTAGACAGTGCGTCATCCGTGGGTATCGATATTTACACGCTGATTAAAGACCGTCCGGTAGTGATGTGCTCAAATGCCAATGAATTTGTCGATAATGTCTACAACCTGAAAGCGTATGTCAATCAAGTACAGGTTGATACCTTTAATTTAATGAAAGCGACTGCTACCAAAATACCGCAAACGGAAAAAGGGGTGGATTTGCTGGTTGATTGCATCAATCAGGTGGCAGCGCGATTTGTGAGAGCCAGCGTATTTGCTGCCGGAAAATGGACATCACCGGATACCTTCGGCGATGAAGAGCAATTTAAGCGGTCAATTGAGAGTAAAGGGTATTTCACCTATGCCAATCTGTTAGCCGAACAATCACAGGTTGACCGCATAAACCGCAAATCGCCCACTATTCAACAGGCGGTGAAAAATGCGGGGGCATTTCATCGGGCAGACATCATCATTAATTTCAATTACTAGGGGCGAAACATGGCGCAAATTTCCTATGATGTGGATGCAACCACCGTCATTCTAGGCGGTCGAATCTTAAGTGATTTTATCGCAGGTACTACGGTGCAAATCACTTTCCCCAATCCCGATACTAGCCGTTTTAACGGCTCCGGTGGTTCGGTCAGTGTGGCAAAACGAACCGATGCCAAAGTTTCCGAGCTTGAGTTTCATATTTTAAGGGGCAGTGCCGATGATGTCTGGTTATCCTCGCTACAAGGCAGTGGTGAAGTGACGTTGCTCAATGCCTCAGTCAGCACGTTGTACAAGCTCGACGGCAAAGCCAAAACCGAAACCTTCACGTTTACAGGCGGCAGTATCACAGACCAGCCACAATTCACTTTTGCTAATACTGATCACAACGCAGAGATGACCTACAAGCTGCAATTTCGGGATTTCAACCGCTCAATTTAACAGGAAAAAATCATGACAGAACAAGGATTAGGTAGCCTGACCGGGCTATCACAGGATGATATTGTCGATATCACCAAAAACAAAACCTTTAAGGTGCAAGGTAACGAATTTCAGATTGGTAATTTCAATCATCATTTGCGGTTGAAAGCATTGGAAATTGTCGAAGACTTGGGGCAATCAAAACGCATTGCCGCGACACTTTCAAGCCATAGTGATGGCAATCTGAGACAGCTTTTCAACCAAATCACCCACGACGGCATGAGTATTAGCAAATTGCCAACCTTTTTTGATGAGAAACCTGAGCTTTTCATTCCCTTAACGTTAACGGTGTTACACCTCTACGCCGCCCCTTTTTTATCGGCATTAACGGCGAGCTGACCTTTACCCCGCGTTATCCCAATAGCTGGCGACAGTACGTTAGAAAATCCTCACTGAGTGAACACGACAAACTGCTTTTTTCACTGGTGAAGGCGGGTTACGGCTCCGTGGGTGAGCTTCTGGCGTTGCGCGATGATGACATGTTCTTCTATCTGAAAACTGCCGAGCACGCCTTTATCACGGGGGCGATTGAGTGGAAACAGCACGACGAAGCGAAGCAAAAGAGGTGACGGATGAGTGAAGAAAAGTTAAGTCTGGATATTGGAGTGAATGCCAATGCGGGCGTGATTGATACGTTAATCTCTGCGCTTAACGAATTATCCCGGCAATTAGGCGGAGTGACGGGGAAATTCACCACGGTGACCGCAAAAGTTGACCATCTTGGAAACGAGAGTGCCAACACCGCAAAAGACGTGCATAAAGCCAGTGATTCTGTTGATGACCTCGGCAAAAAGGCCAAGAAAACCAAAAGTAAACTCGGCAAATTGGGCGAAAAGCTCAGCGAATTTAAAGGCATTATCACGGGGGCGTTTACCCTGACGGCGATTATGAGCGCGGGTGAGCAAATTAATAGCTTTAACAAAGCGGTTCGACAAACAGGCATTGACGCAAAAAGTTTTCAGGTGTTAAGAGAAGGCGCACAGGAAGTTGGCGTGAGCTTTGACGAATTATCCGATGGGGTAAAAGAATTTCAACGTGCGATTAATAGTGACGGTGATACCGCAAGTCAAGTGTTTAAAAAGCTAGGCGTTGCCTTTAAAGACAGTAACGGCAACATCAGGGATGCCAACGTCTTGTTGCGTGAAACGGGCACCGCCATAAATAACATACAGGATAAAGGCGCCAGAACGGCGCTTGCCGAGCAGGTTGGGCTTTCCTATGAGATGGTTGATGCCATCGGCAAAACCCGTCAAGAGTGGGCAGCACTTGAGAAAAAAGTCGCGGAAGGTCGTGCATTAACCCAAGACGATTTAGAGCAGTCTGAAATTTTTCGGCGCACGTTCGCCAGTGTCTTACTGCAACTGCAACAGATTTCAGAAAAAGTGTTTGCCACGCTTGCGCCGATTTTCAATTTTGTGTTGAAAGGGTTGCAGCCTGTGATTGGTTTTATCGCCCGCGTCGTGGGGGCATTTGCCAAATTAATCACTTTTCTCAACAAAACCACTGACGGCTTTTGGCTGCTGGTTCCGGCAGCGTTGGCGCTGGTGAAAGTATTTCCGCTTATCACGGCAGGGATAAAGGCGATTGGCGCCGCGATTCTTGCTAATCCTGTTTTCTTTGGCGTTACGGTGCTGATTATCGGCATTATCGCCGCCCTTGAAGACCTATACGTCTGGTTGAACGGCGGAAAAAGCGTGATTGGCGAATTCTTGGAAGGTTGGGGAATATTTCCCGATGATGTGCGAAAAATGATTGCTACGGTCATCGGTTATTTTTCTGCCATGTGGGATAAAATCATCAAAGACTTTACCGATTTATCCAATTTCCTGACGGCGTTTTTCAGTGATGATTGGGACACGGTGATTGCCATGCTAAAACAGGCATTTGTGCAGTTTTTTGATGATTTGATTGCGATATTCACCCCACTGGATAACTGGTTTATTGAGAAATTTACCGAAGTCACCACGTGGTTTAAAAAACCTTTGACGACGCCTGTGACGCGGTCACGCAATTTTCACCCAGATGTGGGAAGATATTAAAGCGCCGTTTGTCGCTGCGTGGGATTGGATTAAAGGGATTTTCACTAGCGGTACTACTGAGACTACTGAGGAGATGACCGCTAGTTTACAATCGGTGGGCGAGATTCTGGAAACGATATTCACCGCACCGCTTGAAATCGTTAAAGCGCTTTTTTCCGGCAATTTTGGGGATATCGGTAACATCATCAGCGACAAATTTAAAAAAGTGGCGGATGGTGTGAAGAAAATATTTAGCAGTACGTGGAATGCCATCAAAAGTATTTTAGCGATTCCGATAAAGAACTCGACAAAGCCACCAAAACGTGGAATTCGCCAATGACAGGCTGCAACAAGCCAGTCAAACGATCAATCACATATCAACAAACAGCCAGAAAGTGATCAGCAATTCGGCCTCACAGACCAACAACATCAATGTGAATGTGGCAGGTAGCAACAGGGCAATCGGTCAACCGATTGGCAGGGATGTTCACAATAATATCCCTATGCTGAGCCAAGACCAGCTGGTACGAGGAGGCGCATTTTGAGTTTTCTCTCAAGTCATTTCCAATCACATCTCCAATACGCCCACGCAAAAAATCGGCATCGCGGGATTTACTGCCTATGTCTGGACGGATAAAACCACGCAACGTAGTGCTACCGTCAGCGATATTCCACTGGAAACGGGCGTTGTGATTGCCGATCACATTAACCTTAGCCCTGTGCAAATTTCGATAGGCGGGGTGATTTCCGATTCGTTTTTAAGTTTGCGGAGTGAAAATACCGTCTTTGAGTCTTTCAATCGGCAAATTGGTTTTATTGATAGCTATGTAGGCAATCGGACACAGGCGGTCAGACAAAAAATCAATGACATGAACAGCAAAGCGCAGCAGATCCTGGATTTGAAAGCGCAAGTCGAAAACACGGCGCAAGGAATTTACCACACGGTCACGGGCAGTAAATCGGGTAACGGCATTGCGCAACAGTTTGTCGATACGTTCACGGGCATTTTTGAAAATCGGGAATTGATCAGCGTCGATATGGGCTATCAGGTGCTCGATAACATGGCACTGGAAAGTTTCGCCACCTCACAAAGCAATGAGGACAGCTTTTTGCTGTTCACCTTAACCCTGAAGCAAGTGCGCTTTGTCACCTTTGAGCAGGTGAATATCACCCCTGTTGCCAACAAATCCGCCGCAGGGATGAGCAAAACAGGGGCAGCACAAATGAGTGGGGCGAAAAACAACGGGAGCCAAACACCAACCTCCGTAACTTACGATGTTAAAGAAGGCGCCAAAGCCTTTTTTAAGCGTTTTTTTAGTTGGAATTAACATGTACAAAATCGAAAACCTATCAAGCGATCCGATTCAGACGCACACGCTGTTAACCGATATTGACGATATTGAACTGACATTAACGTTTCATCCGAGTATTTCAGCGTGGAATATGGATATTACCTATCGGAATATCACCATTAACGGGGTGGCGGTTTCGCTTAACGTACCGCTGCTACACGATAGCCGGTTGCCGTTTACGATTGTGGCTGTCGCCCGTGACAATCCGGATATTGAGCCTTCCTTGCTGGATGATTTTGCCAGTGGCAGGGTGACGCTCTATCTGCTGGTTGGTGAAGAAGAGAAGGAGGCCGTCTATTGAATCGTCAAACGCCGTTTTTTCGTGATTTTGAGTTGTTGATTGGTGAGGATAAAAAAGCAATAAAGATTATCCCTCCGTTTAAAATCGCCTTTTCGTTTTCGAAGGATTTAACCCGTGACCGCCCCAATATCGGGCAAATTTCGCTGTTTAACCTGTCGCCGTCGCGTCGGCATTCGCTGGCGGATTTCCAATACCGCAAGCAGCATATTGCCGCTCAACTTTCAGTAGGTTATCTGACCACGGGATTGAAGCTCCTGTTTTCTGGCTCTGTCACCAAAGTCACGCTATCAAAGCAAGGCACTGAGATAGTCACCACGCTGGAAATTGCCGATGGTGGGTTTGCTTTTCGTACGGCAACCATCAGTAAAGCCGTGACCGCAAAGTCTGAGGCGGTCGATGCTGCTTTGAGTACCATGACAGGCGTGAAAAAAGGCAAAGTGACCGCGCAATCGCCATTAAGTCGCCCCAAAATCATGACGGGGTTTTCGTTTGATGAATTACGCAAGCTCAAAGATGAGAAAGAGCAGCTCTACATCGACAACGGACAGCTGCATATTCTGAGACGAAACGAGGTGCAAAACGGGAAAGCGGAATTAATCAGTGTGAGTACTGGATTGATGGAAACGCCGACGCTTGACGATAAAAACGTATTGACCTTTAAAAGCGTCCTGAATCCGAATGTATCCATTGGCTATCAGGTGGCGATAGATAGCAAAATTTCACCACATCTTAACGGCGTTTATCGCATTTGCGCGATTGACTACGCAGGGGAAAGTGACACAGGTGAGTGGGCGATGACGTGCCAATGCCAGCAGGAAAAAAACTACGTGGTGGTTAAGGAGAGTAAGGTGTGAATATCGAACTGATGAAAACCATTGCCAATCACATCAAATCTGAGATGGGCTGTGCCTTGATTGCCAAAGTGGTTAAGGTGAATGAAACCACAGTGGATTGCCAGCCAGTCACTAAAAAAAACGTGGTGATTAACGATGAAATTCACGCGATCGAATTTCCGGTTTTTCCCGATGTGCCTGTTTCTTGGTCACAAGGGGGTGGCAGCTACACCGCCTATCCGGTCGCTGTGGGCGATTACTGCATTTTACTCACCTTTGATAGTTGCATTGATAATTGGTGGATAGGCAACGACAACGTGCGCGGGGCAGAAAATCGCTTGCATGATTATAGCGATTGTGTCGCGCTTTTGGGACTTTGCAATCGTAACGGGGCATTTGCCATACCGAAGGTGGCGACAACCGCAGGTGACCATCTTTTTACCCACAATATCCACGTGAAGCTCAATGTCACCATTGACGGTAACCTTGATGTGAAAGGCACTATCACCGCCCAACAAATCGCAGCCCAGCAATCGTTAACAGTGGGCAATATCGATGTTGGCAACCATACGCACGGAGGCGTAGAAACAGGTAATGACAGCACCGGAAAACCAAAATAACCCGAAGGTGATTTTCGTGAAAACAGCAAAGTTAACCGAACACAACGATTGGCGATTTGGTCATTCGCTTGATGATTACCTGATTGACAGCGAGGCAATTCACCAGAATATCAAATCCCGTTTGCAGTGTTTCAAATCCGATTGGTGGCTAGATGTTGAATTTGGCTTGGACTGGCTACAACTACTCGGCAGTCGTGGTACGGGTGAAACCTTGCGCCGTGAAATCTACAAGGTGGCATTAGGGACGGAGGGTGTTGTTCGCGTCGATAAGCTCAATATTAAGGTTGCCGACTTCACCGCACACATTGCGATGGATTACACCGATGTTTTTAACCGAACACGCAACCTTAATCAGGAGGTCAGCCAGTGAATATCAAGTTAGATGAAAACGGTATCACCATCGCAACGCTGCCCGAACTGATTGAAACCTTGATTGCTGAATTTAAAACAATTTACGGCAGTGATATCAATCTTTCACAAGATACGCCGGACGGGCAGCGCGTTGCGATTTATAGCCGGATTACCCACGAATGTTTGGTGTTGGTGAAAAAGCTCTATCAGAACTTGAAGCCCGAACAGGCCGAAGGGCTCCACCTTGATTATTTAGCCAGAATCAACGGGCTGTTACGCAAGGAAAACGAAAGCGACAGCGATTTGCGACGCAGACGGTTAAAAACCTTTGAAAATGCCAGTCAAAGCACGATAGGCGGCATCGCTGCCCGGTTGAATCTGGTCAAAGGTGTGACCGATGCCGTGGTGTACGAAAACACCACGAACGAGAGTGACACACTGAATATTCCGCCTCATTCGATTTGGGTGATTGCTGAGGGAGGTGAAAATCAGGCCATTGTGGATTGCCTCGCTTGCAACAAAACAGGGGGGACTGGCCTTAAAGGAACAATCAAAGGCAAATACATTGACAAGATAGTGAGATCCGACGGCACGTTTTTTGAGGTGGTGCATGAATACCGATTTGACCGCCCTAAAATCACCGAAATCAAGATTAAACTGACTGCCACGCGTGAAAAAGCCAACGAGCCTGTGCCGATACAGGAGATCAAAGACGAACTAGTCAAATCCCTTTATCGCATTGGCGAAAATATCAAGGTGACTGCGCTTTACTGCATTTTGAACCGCATTGCGCGTTCTTATTATGTCTCTGACCTACAAATCGCAAAAGATGGCAACACGTGGACGAGTGCCATTTTAAACGCCGATGTTGATGAGAAATTCACCATCGTCAGTGACAACATCGCGGTGAATGAGGTGATCACGTGAGTCTCGAAGAAGAATATCAAAAACTGCTGATCAAGCAGTATTACACCAAACCCAAGGCAAGGGCGGAGATTTCCGCCCTTTTTAATCTGTTCGCGGATTGCTTTGATACCGTTGATGCCTTTCGGGAAGCCTTCAATCTCGAAAAGGCGCAAGGTGACCCGTTGGACATCATCGGCAGTTGGGTAGGTGTCAGTCGCTTCCAGCCAAGCGGTGAGCGCAAAGGCTTTTTTGGCTTTGAAAATCACGCCAAAGCGTTGCCGTTTGGTCAAAAGAGTGGAAAAAAACAAGGGGGCTTTCGCTCCCGATTTGCACAGGATTTTTTTGCCACTGAAATTACCTGACAAGCAATATCGTAGTCTGATTAAACTCAAAATCATCAAAAACACTGCCCTTGCTACCGCCACCCAAACGGGTGACGTGAGCCTGTCGTCACTGCAACAGGCCGTCAATTTTGCGATGGAAGGCGAAGGCTATTTGATTGACCACCAGAATATGAGCCTCACCATCGTTATTACGCCAAGAGCTGACCGAGAGTGGCTGGAATTCATCTTACGGCTTGATTTATTACCCCGTCCGCAAGGCGTGCAAATTAACTACGTCACGCAAGAACCCAAAGGCACGTTTGGATTTAGCGAACACCAAAATGCCATTTCGTGGTACAGCCGTTTTGACACCAACCCCGAAGCAAGAATTGGCTCCTTCGCCCAAAAACTTTTCTTCAAAAAAGGAGATAACCTTGAAAATTGACAGACCCAACATTGATATTCAACCGTTTGCGGGCAGCAGCAAAACGGAAGAGCGAACCGCGTTTGGTTCAAAAGAAATCACCGATAATCTTGAGAAAAATCTCAATGCCGATTTTGCGCGGGGCTGGGGCATTGTGCCCGTGTCAGAATTACCAACGATGCAGGATTTTAATGCCGTGGGATTTACGATTAGCTCCCTTGTGACCCACCTCTACCAGAACGGCATTGCTGAATATGCTGAAAAGCAGATTTACAACAAAGGGGCGGTGTGTCTGTCTGATGGCAACATTTACATTTCAAAGACAGAAAATAACGCCGGAAATCCAGTCACCGATACCACCCAATGGCAATCACTGAAAGATGCTATTCTGGCTGCCAATATCGTGCAGCAATTGGGCAATGCCACCGATAAAGTGATGAGCCAAAAATCGGTAACCGATGCATTAAATACGAAACAGGCAAAAGGTGATTACGCCACCAAAACAGAATTAACCCAAGGACTTAATACCAAGCTCAACAGTTCCAATGTCAAACAAACAATCGGTAATTCGACAACCGAAGTGATGAGTCAGAAGGCTGTGACGGATGCGATAAGTGATAACGGCGTACCTGTTGGTACGATAATCATGCTTGCACATAAAAGCGAACCCAAAGGACGTTATCTTAAAGCTAACGGCGTTGCTGTATCCAGACAAAAATATTATGAACTTTTCGAGGTTATTGGCACTAATTACGGTGCTGGTGATGGTAGTACAACATTCAATCTTCCTGATTTACGTGATGAATTCCCTCGTTTTGCCGGAGACAATCGGGAAATTGGTAGTAAGCAAGGTGATGCGATAAGAAAAATAACTGGAAAATGGAATGGTGGAGTCAAAAATAAAAAACACACTGACGGCAGTGTCAGATTCATAAAAGATAGAATATGGGGGATTGATGGAGAATTAACTACCGAAGATACCGATTTCAATCGCGGAAATGGCCCAACCGAAGGATGGGATGCTTATGAGCTCGACTCATCTTTAGAAGTGCCAACTGCGGACGAAAATCGCCCACGTAATATAGCGTTAATTGGATGGATTAAATATTAATTTTTTGTATATGGGATCCATTTTGGAAAAGGATCCCTACATATTTCAAAATATGGATTTTTATTTAAGACTCTTATTTTGTTCAATTATTTTTGTTACGTCTATAATAATGCAGTTTTCATCACATTTAATATTTTCAGTATTAGTAATACTTCCTGCATATTTATAAGACATTTTTCTTTCTGATTTAATTTCTTCTGCCATTCCTGGAGTAGCAAATGGAATTATCATAGATGTTTGCCCAAACTCATCATAACCAATTAACGTATTGTCACTTATGTCTGAAAAAGTTTTATTTTCACTGTTTTTAACATTAAAAAGTAAATTTCCAGAAAAATCTTGTGGGACATTTTTAGCGATTTCATTATAAAGCAATCTAAACTCCAAAATTTGTGGAATAACAAATCCTTTTAATATATTTTTGAAAGAAAAAAACATGACTAAAATAATAATTGTTGGATATGTAACATGATTTATTTTAAATTTATCTGAAATATAAAATATTCCTATAATAAAAACCGATGTCATAATCAATTCTAGAGATACTAATGAGCGATAAGCAGCCCAACTTTCTTCAACAACTAAATTTGGCACATAAGAAGAAACGGCTAACAATAATGTTAAAAGTAGTTTTTTACCTCCATGTTTTTTATTATAAATAGAATACAATCCAATAATAACAATTATTATTGATATAATTTTATAAAAAAAACTAGGATTTATATTATAGTTGGCAATAGAATTCATTAACGGCTGATGAAAAAACCAAAGTGTTTTTTTTAAAAATTCACTTGTTAAGTTTGCTCTATTTATTAAATCATCATATAAAAATTGAGGAACTAATTTAGATATAAAAAAAGAGAATAACATACTTATTGATATAACAATCGCACAAGTAATTAGATTTTTTAAATTAAAATCTTTTTCCCTTACACAGTTATCAAAAAAACAAAAAACAAAAAACACATTGCAGCTGGTTGATATATTGAAAATGATATACATAACAATATAAGTGAAATAAAAAATTTACAAATATTTGTATTCCCATTTGAATCAATTAAGCAGCAATAACTTAACAAAGACAATAAGATAGAAAGCACATACGGTGAGCAGATAGCCCAAGATGCGTACACTTGAAATGAAGGAAGCAAGCAAAGTATAAAAGGAAATAATATTTTTTGGTATTTATTTTCTAAAATTTTCCTATTACTTATCATTTTGTAAAAAAGACAGCATAAAATCCATATTGCCAGCACTGATACAAATCTTGTATATCTAAGATCGCCTAAGTTATTCAAAGATGTTGTGATTATTACTTTAAATAAACCATACAATGGTCTACCTGACTTAACATCCCAATCAATAATAGAAGTAGTCAAATTATTATATATAGCTTGTATCAAAATCCAATCATCAGAAAGAGCATAAGAAAATATATAAGTTGGCGATAATACTAATAAAAAAATAAAAGATATATAAAATATAAATACAAATCTTTCTTAAAAAAATCAATTTTTGGTAAAGCATTTCTATCAAATGTCATCAATTAGTTATCCTTTATTTTTGTCTATCAAATAACGTGGTCTTTTTTTAGTTTCAATGTAAATTCTTCCGATATACTCGCCAAGAACACCGATACCAATTAGCTGAATACCGCCAATAAACAGAATAGAAACGAGAAGGGAAGGATAACCCGCAACAGGATTACCAAAAAACAGTTTATCTATAATCATCCAACTCCCGTAGATAAATGATACCGTTGCGACAGATAAACCTATATATGTCCACATACGGAGTGGGAAGGTAGAGAAGCTGGTTATACCTTCAAGTGCAAGATTCCACAATTTCCAGCCATTAAATTTTGATTTTCCAGCAACACGTTCAGAACGGGTATATTCTACTATATCTACATTGCCACCAACCCAAGAAAGCAAACCTTTCATGAATAAATTACTTTCGGGTAAAAGTTTTATATTTTCGACGGTAGCACGAGACATCAAACGAAAATCCCCCACATTTTCTTCAATTTTTGGCTGACTTATTTTGTTGTGTAATTTATAAAACCATTCGGCAGTTTTGCGTTTTAACAAGCTATCAGTAGAGCGATCTATTCTTTTTGCAAGCACTACATCAGCGCCGTTTTGCCATTTTTCTATTAACAATGGGATAATTTCTATGGGGTCTTGTAAGTCCACATCGATAGGGATTACCGCATCACCTGTAGCGTGTTCAATTCCGGCAAAAAGTGCAGGTTCTTTTCCAAAATTACGGGTAAATGACAATGGTATGACGAGCGGATCGGAAACAGCAAGCGCGTTGATAATTGATTCTGTTGCGTCCTTGCTTCCATCGTTGATGAAAACTATCTCAACTTCATGCTGTTTTAATTCGTTGAAATCCCGCACCGCTTTATAAAAAATAGGTACAGCTTCCTCTTCATTCAATACCGGAACAATTAATGAAATTTTCATTATTCAATGTCCTTGAATACAACAAATTTTGAATATAAAAACCCTAAAACAAAACTAATAGCCGAAAAAATAACTAATGTAAAAATTGGTTCACAATTAAATCTGTCAGCAATAAAACCGATAAAATAACTTATCATTCCCATAAATATGACAAAAGAAATATATCTTTTCCTCGTCGCTTTTTTTCGGAAAGTAAATCTTGCATTAGCTAAGAAAGAAAACGTGACAGCAACACTGAAAGCAAATAAATTACTGGATGCCTGCTGAAAATTCAAAAAGTGAATCAGAAAAACAAAAACAAACCAATGGATTAAAGTGTTTATCACTCCAATAGAAAAATACTTAACAAGCAATTCAATAAATTTGTTGTTTTTGTTAATCATTTTTTCACTACACTTAATGACTCGGGCTAAATCGGTATTTTTTACGTTCTTCGAGCACCTCACCTGTTTCTTTGGCTTTTTTCTCAGCCTCAAAAAACCCGTGGACTATTTCACCGTCTGGAAATCGCCAAGCGTCGCCTGTTCCGTTGGCCAGTCTTGCCATCCAAACATCGCTATCTTTTTTGGCTGGAATTAACCGCTTTTTGCTAGCTTTAATTTTCTCTCTGAGTTGTATCTTTTCGTCCTCAGACAACTCGGCGGACAATAGGGTACAATGCTCAACGATTTCAGCAAGGTTTTTTTCGGCGGTGGCATCATCGAGGGCGATTAATGCTGCTTCCAGTTTTGGATGGGTTACTCGTTGTGCCTCTGTGGGCACATCTATCACTGCTTCTGCTTTTTGGCGTAATTTTTCGTTACGTTCACGGATGACATCCCTCAGGGATAGCCGTTTAAACGAAGCAGGAGCCATTCTGAGCGGTTTTTCCGTTGAATTGGCATCTTCGTATACCTCAAACATCGAAAATAGCTCAGAGGCGCAAGGAAGCCGTCTAGCGAGGCGATGAATGACAGTTTTAAGCGCCATTCTGTCAAACCACTTCACCCACGGACTTGAAAGGTCTTTTGCGCTTTTCACGGTATTCCGTATTTTTTCCACGTCAGCGCGACTCATCACTTCGACAACGAGTTCACCACTATTAAGTTTTGCGAAGGCATAGACTTTCACTATCTCATCACCGTCAACAAACGACGGACGATGCGTTAAGTGTTCGCCGTTCTCATCAATCACATATTCAAACTCGTCTTGCGCATAAACCACTTTTGCAATGATATTAGCTACCTGACCGGATTGACGGGCGCGTTTGATAACGCCGTCCACCATCGGCATATAGACGGCTTTTTGTTTGCGAACAATCAAGGCCGCTTCTCGTCCGTCTGGCATCAGTCCATCTTTGGCGCAGCGAGTTAAAGCCAGTACTAGTGATTGCTTATCCGCGTTTTGCAACTCCGTATTTTCTATCAGTGCAGTCGCTGCGGTTCGGGTGAACTGCTCAGGCGTAACCTGAGCAGGTAACAAGGCGGCTATTCCTTGCTGCATAATGACCGATTGCAGATTGGTATAAACGTTGGTCATGGTTTCCAGTTCGGTATTCATGCCACACCTCCTTCCAACATCAACGCTTCTCTGCGTTTTCTATCCGCCTGTTTTGCCCAGAAAGGACGGGATATCATCGCAAAGGCTTGCGTTTCTCCGCCTTTTTCCAATGCATTAATCACGCCATTAACCTGAATCTCGCCTTCTTCGCTATCTTCTTCGTCCAACATACCCAGTTGCACGGGATAGCGTCCACACTCCGGCCTTTTGCCAATTGCACAGAACAGAAAATCAATATCAAGATTAAATACCTTCTGGGCGATAATCCGGTAGAACGTAGCACGCTACGCGTGAGCGGCGCAGCGGTGCTGCTTCGGGGATGTTAATGAGTTGAGTACTGTTTTATACTCTGCAGTAGGTTAATTTTTTTCAGGGATTCATCTCGATGGCTCGCAATAAATCTCCCAGAAAGCGTAAACCGGTTAAATCAGGCAGGCTGCCCGTCACTTCACGTGCCACAGCGCCTGTTTATCTGAAACGTTTTATGATCTCTCTCCCACCCGAAAATGATGATGACAGACCGCCTGAATTTTTTTATGACACCCTAAAAGAAGCCATACGCCACTGCGTCCGACTCGGCCCCCAATTTTTTCTCGACACGCAGTATTACCCGCCGCTAGTCACGATTATCAGGAGTTTTGAACGTAGCACGCTACGCGTGAGCGGCGCAGCGGTGCTGCTTCGGGGATGTTAATGAGTTAAGTACTGTTTTATACTCTGCAGTAGGTTAATTTTTTTCAGGGATTCATCTCGATGGCTCGCAATAAATCTCCCAGAAAGCGTAAACCGGTTAAATCAGGCAGGCTGCCCGTCACTTCACGTGCCACAGCGCCTGTTTATCCGAAACGTTTTATGCTCTCTCTCCCACCCGAAAATGATGATGACAGACCGCCTGAATTTTTTTATGACACCCTAAAAGAAGCCATACGCCACTGCCTCCGACTCGGCCCCCAATTTTTTCTCGACACGCAGTATTACCCGCCGCTAGTCACGATTATCAGGGGTTTTAAACAACGCCAAGACCAAGCCGATGACGCTGGATACGACTACACTGAGGGGGGAATAACTGAAAGTCTGCCTGCCGATGAATTCATCACCTATACGGAGCTAGGAATAATCCCTGTTTCCTTTGAACCCTGGGATAAACACACCGATAACTGGGCTGACGAATCTGGCAATTTCTGTTTCTTTGGCAAGATGCCCATAAGGTAATTGAGTCAGATGTATATCCCTCGTCCTGCTAAACTACTTTTCACCATTGATGACGGTTGGAATAAATTCCTCGAAAAATACGGCGATAGCGTTAGTTCGTGGACGAGTTTATCTGTGGAGCGCATGCTTGCCTGCGGCACTTGTGCCATGGGTGTCCGGCGCTATTGTTGCGCTTCGTCTGATTGTTCTCACAGCCGTTTTTTCTGCCAAAGCTGTAAGTCAAAAGCCTGCAGTTCATGTGGCTTTAAAGCCACCGAGCAGTGGTTAGCACAGCAGGTTCATATTTTACCCGACTGCGACTGGCAACACATTACTTTCACCATGCCACATCTCCTTTGGCCTTTTTTTAACAATAACTGGCCGCTACTTAATGCTCTGTTTCGGGCAGCCACTCGAGCTATGCTGCAGTTGGCTCGCAAACAGGGTATCGAAATTGGTATTTTCTGTGCCTTGCATACTTATGGCCGGCAACTCAATCAACATCCGCATGTTCATGTTTCCGTCACTCGAGGGGGTTTGGATAGTAAACATAGTGTATGGCGAAAGCTGTTTTTCAAAAAAAAGGATGTCGAAGAAATCTGGCGAGGGGCTGTTATCCGACTACTGCGTCACAGTTATGATTTAATTAACCCTGGCCTTCTTCCCGGTCTTGGCCATATCCGTGACAAAAAACATTGGCGGCGTTACTTGAGGGCGCAGTACGGACGTTATTGGAAAGTGCACTTTGCTAAAAAAACGAAAGGGGCATGGCATAGTGTTAAGTACCTCGGTCGCTACCTTAAACGCCCACCGGTATCTGCGTCAAAACTGCGGCATTACCGAGGGGGTGCCGTTGTTCATCACTACCATGACCACCGAACTGGCCAGCATCGGCAGCAGACTCTGCCGCAGGAAGAGATGATTAGACGCTATATAAGCCATATTCCGGCCAGGCATTTTAAAATGGTGCGTTACTCTGGTTTTTTGTCGAATCGTAAACGAGGAAAACTATTGCCGAAAGTGTATAAGGCACTTGAGATGACGGCACGTAAAAAACCGGAGAACCCAGGTTTTTCTGTGCTGATGAAAGGATTTCTGCGTACCGATCCGTACAAATGTATTCTGTGTGGCGACAGGCTGCTTTTCACCGGGGCGCAAATGGGTAAAAAAGCAACGGAATTGTTGTCAGAAAGACTGCATAACCTGGAGAAAAAGCGATGGTTACGCAGCTAAACGCAGGATCAATGTGTCTAAAATAAGGAAATCAGGTTAGAAATTACACTCTCTGAGGAAATGTTAACTGGCACTAAACACAATAAATCGATCCCCATCTCCTTTTTGCAATAAGGGATGGCTTTTGCTACTCACTTTAAAAGCGATTCAATTTCCTAACCATGAACGCTGCTTGCAGATGATAGCCAAACTTGTCAACGGATTTGCCAAAGTCATGAACATCATCAGTGGTTTTCACATCGAGGATGAACGGCACGCCGGAATACAGCCCTAACCAGTCAGGCCGGATTTTAAGCAGCGTCCCCTTTTCCGTGCGATAGAAAATTGAGAGTTCTGGCTCACCGTTTTCAAGCAGTTCGGCAACCAATGGGTAAGCTAGTGCAGAATCACGCATTAACTGGATTGCCTCAAATTCTTCTTTTTTCAAAACAAGCCTTGCCAAAGTTAGGTTTTTTTTCTCAAAATCCGATAATATTTTTTTGCCATCTTTGGTACGCAAATCCAGTTCAGGCGCAGAAACATATCTCAACGGAAAAAGTTCCGGCTCAAGGATAGCCGTGTGTACCGCATCCCCAATCAACAACGCTCTTGTTTTTTCTCCTTGAATGGGTGCTTTTTTGTACCAGTCCAGCGCCCCTAATCCACTTTTCTGAACTAATCGAATTTGCGTACTCGAATAACCGTTTGCCGCATGGTAGGTGCTGTTTGCAAGATGGCGAACAATCAAGCTCTCTGTCGGCTTCAATGCATCAACACAACCGTTCAACATCTCAAGCGCGATACCTTCACCGCTTATGATTTTTCCGTTAACGGGTGGGAAGGCAGAGAAGATAGAGTTGTCGTCAATATTGTTGATGACCGAGTTAATCAACTCCTTTTCTTCTGTGCAATTATTAACCAATTCATCAAGTGCGACATCTGTCACGCTTTTTTCAACTTCTCCCACGTTTTCCACAGGCATAACTACAGATTCAGTGGATAACTCTGTTGATTGTGTGAATAACCTCTCTTTTTGTACACCTTCTTCGATGCTAATCGCCAGTTTTTTGATTTCATTGAGTGAGATTGCTTTGTCACTCGCTGTTATTTCCGAGGTTACCTCGTCACGCAGTTTGGTATATTCCTCAAAAAGCTCAGGCTCCTCTGACGGATTAGCCAACAAATCATCCGCATCTCGCATTTCGCCCTCGTCGTATTCTTCCTGAATCCCAAAAATCGTTAGCAAAGCGCAAAACTGGTCTATTTCCTGCTCTTCGGTAATATCCGTCTGCTTTTCCGTATTAGCGAGGTATTCCTCAACGCTGATTTCTTCCAATCGCGGCGACTTGTAAAAACAGCAATTTGCGCCATCTGTTTCAAAGATATGTTGAGAAGCCAATTTCTTGGCGGCAATTTTCGTCTCAGACGCAAGATAGATATGCGATGTTGTTTTGCCGTTCTCGTGGTCAACGGTTGTGATGATGGTTGCTTTGAAGTATTTCATTATTTCGCCCCCTCTACGCGGTTACTCGCCTGTTGTTCCAATCTCCGCAAAATGCTGCCTCTGGCTTTGGGTAATGCTTGTTCTCGCTGGTTATCAGAGCAGTGGCAGCAAGCACCCGAACACGCTTTCATCATCGAAGGATGGTAAAAAAGCAGCTTGAATTGTTTACGGTTAATTTTTTCAACAAACTCGATACACGCTTCTTCAGGAAAAACACAGGGGCGGTTATCCAGTCTTGCACGCCAGAAAAAACTCACGAGATTTAAGGAAAGTTTGCCACAGTGACAACAGGTAAAACGCACATCAGGGCGCCCCTGATAGGTTCGCCGAAATCCGTTGAGGGTGTAGGTATATTTCATGCTGCACCTCCAACGCTTTGGCTAAATTCCAATTCAACACTGGCTCTTATCGCTTGTTTTGCGCTGCATACATCCAGCTTCCGCACCACGTTTCCCATGTGGAATTTGACCGTGCCTTCCTTGATTCCCAATATTACAGAGATTTCCCAATACGTTTTACCCGCACTTACCCAATGCAGCACCTCGTTCTCACGCTTGGTCAATCTTCTGAATAATTTCATCTCGGTGTTCATGCGGCACCCCCAACATGTTGACCAGACTTAACGCATGAACGAGGAAGCAAATTCACCGGAATATAGCGCTCAAAACCTTTCGATTTGCAAAATGTTCTTAACTGGCAAGCAGAATGAACATTGACTTTTCCGTAGATAGCCTTCAAATAAAATTCAACCGTTGAGGGGAAAATCCCTAACTTTCTAGCAATTTGCTTGCTACTTAAGCGGTGCATCGTGAAAAACAATACTTGCCACTCTCTACGGCTTAATATGTCATTTGGTTTTTCAGTAGTCACAGCATAAGGCCTCATGCCATCGACATACTCCAACGGCGACAAAAACAGGAACTCATGGGCGTAAAAGAAAGTGCCAAGGTAAACCTTTTGTTCATCAAAAAGCGGTAGAAAATGGAATTGCCAAACTTTGGGTGCTTTGTTGTAATCAGATGGCAAATGGCATATTACGAAAAACGGGGATCTTTCAGTTTGTACTTTTTCTATCAATGTTTTCATTTCAGGAGTACGGATTAACTTAAAAAGTAAATCTGTCATTTTGGCATCAGTCTGAATTTTTCCCTCGCTATTGCTAAAACCACAGGGAACATTAGCGCTCAATGAAAGTTTAATCATCTCTGGTTTCATACAGCACCCCCAACTCTATTCAGAATTCGGGTACGTTGCCGATTGGTGAGATATTTTGATGTGTGAGCAAAGCTCAAAAGCTGCTCGATTGATATGCCGCACGCTTTCATTATGCGTGCAATATGCGTACTATTTCGCATAGTCCACTCCTAGTTACATTAGGTTTTGGATTAGCTCTACGTCGGTGGTGTAAACACTGGCGTAGAGTGTTTAAATAATTATTTTTTCTCTATCAAGGTTGTAAATGCGATACGATCTCCATTGAAAC
Organism: Arsenophonus nasoniae; assembly: GCF_004768525.1. NCBI lineage: Bacteria > Pseudomonadati > Pseudomonadota > Gammaproteobacteria > Enterobacterales > Morganellaceae > Arsenophonus > Arsenophonus nasoniae. The sequence continues at coordinate 43,663 of NZ_CP038616.1, read as the reverse complement.
AAAAATTTGGATTTATAAAATAACGACCTGGTCTCAAAGTTTTTGCTATTATTAATGCGTTTTCTAACTCGTTTAATCCTCTTTTAAAGGTTGCTAAACTTAATTTAATTGAGGGATTATTATCTTTATGAGCTTCTAAAAAATCTTCTAAAGCTATACTGTCTAAATCAACTTGATCTTTTGCAATAGCTTTGAATTGAACAGCCCATATAAGAACATTAAATGCTTTGATTCCAGCAGAATTTAATCCAAAAGTTAACGCAATATTAGCAGTAAACAGCTTAACAAACTGTTCTGTGTCAACTTTCTTAAAGGTTGTAATATGAGTACCATAAATTTCACCAGTGTATTGATTAACCAATACATTATTATCTTTACCCAATTTCGATAACTGAATCTTCTTCCCTTTTATAGGAACAACCATTCCTTCTATAAATGGGTTTTCTTTATATCTAGTAAGGCTCATTTTTACCTTTAATTTTGGACTTTGCCATATCAACGAATGATTTATTAAGTTCAATATATAATAAAAAATAGATCTAGTAAAGATTGAATTTATAATTAATTTTGAGCTTCTATAGCTCTGATGTTAAACCTGGATAGCGCAAATCATGAAAATATGGTCATTGATTTTTAAGGATTTTTTGCGGTTTCTATTCTTAGTTCTTCTTGTTGTTTTAGAACCATCAGACAATTCATTAGCAACAAACTAACCTCCGCTTCCTCGTCGACGGTGTTCGGTGTTCGCAATCAAATTGAGAAAACTGAACCAATAAAAAAATAATCCAAAAAATCCTTAAAATTAAAACGCCCACCGCTCGCCGGAGTCTGTGACCGAGCAACGCGAGCGAACAGGCGAGGAAGCGGAAGATAACCGGAAGTTAAAAGGAGCACGAACACTCGAAAATCCACAGGGAACACCACTACTCAAAAAGCATTTAATCATCTCGGAGTTCATGCCGCACCTCCGACTCTATTCAGAATTCGGGCACGCTGACGAAGGGTTAAATTGCGGGATTCACGAGCGAATAACTCGATAATTTGATTTTGCGCTTCAATTACGCGCACACGGAAGGTAGACTTTTTCATTAGCCTTACTCCTATTGATACTAGGTTTAGGGTTAGCTCTGTGTAGGTGTTACAGCACTTACATAGAGCGAATATATTAAAACTGAAAAGATTGAATTTATAATAACGCAACAAAAAAAAAGTCAATTTTTTGTTGCGTTATTTTGTCTAATTGATACTATTATTGCAATTAAAGGAGAAAGTTATGTCAAAAAAATCGTCTATGATGATTATGTATCTATAAGAATTCCAAGAGAAGTAAAAGAAAGAATAGATAAAATAAGAATGATAAAAAAATCACAAGGATATGAAAAATATAGATTAATTGATGCAGTTATGGAAGCAACTAATATGTTAGAAGAGTCACTATTAAAAAAAAATTAAACGACTTTTTGCTACGGCTATTATTAAGTAATAATAAAATGGCATAGTTTATTTAATGATGAAGATCAACAGCAATAAAATAAATAACTGATATATAAGAATTTATTTAAATTGATGATTTTCTAAACTTCAATTTTATCCACAGAAAAACGCTACGGCTATAACGACTTTTTGCTACGGCTATAACGACTTTTTGCTACGGCTATAACGACTTTTTGCTACGGCTTATTTTATGTAATGTCATGTTTATAAAGGAATAATTAACTAACAAAGTTAAAAGGAAAGATAAATAAAAACAGTCACGAATAATTATTTTTACATCAAAAGGATTAAGAAATGAGTGCAACTCTAGATAGAGATCCAAGTTACAACTTAGTACAAAGTAACGATTTGATTAATGCTAGCTATAAACTTAACCGTAATGAAATGCGTCTACTTGTATTAGCTTTATCTAAAGTAGACTCAAAAACAGAAAATCCAGGTAATATCACATTGTACCCAAAAGAATTTATCAAAATGTTCAGTACTAACGAACAAAAGGTTTGGGTCACTATGAGAGAAGCATTAATTAGTCTATCGAAAAAACAAATAGAGTTTTTTAGGGTAGATAAAAACAATATGAGAACAATTAATTTTTCTAACTGGATAGACGGAGGAAGTTTTTATGAAAGACAGGAAGATTGTAGCAAAATAGTTTTAAGATTTACTAAAAGTATAGAACCATACCTTTTTGAATTAAAGGGTAATTTTACAATATGTTCTATAGAGTCAATCCAAAATTTAACAAATCCAATAGCATTTAGATTATATCTAATAATGTTAAGTGAAATAAAAAAAGCTAAAAATATTGAATTAAAAAAATCTAAAAAGTTAGAAGTTCATATGCTGAAATTATCAATTTTGCAAATACGTAAGATTTTTCCAAACCTATCAAAAGAATTCAATAATATAAAAAAATTCACACTAATACCTGCTTTCGAACAAATCCAGTCACTTACAGACATTTCATTAAATTGGCGTACTATCAAAACCGGAAGATCAATAACAGACATTGAAATTACTTATATTCTAGAAAAAGATGATCTATTCAAAACAAAACCAATTCGCCCAAGACTAGCCAAGCGTCCGCATGTTAAATCTGGCTCTCACGATGAGGGCGAATGGATGAAGAAAAATGCAGAGATTCTCTATCAGTACGAGAAGAATTTGAAGAAATACGATCCTACATTGCGTCTAACAATGCCAGATTTGCGTAGAGCCGTTGAATGCTCAAAATATTGCAAACAAAATTGGCACGAAGAGAAGAAGCGAGAATTGGCGATAAGAGAAGGAAAAATTGAAGATTCAACGCCAACAAAAGCTATTCTTCAATCTCACAATAAAATACTAGCAAAATCCCAAGTTACATCTTTGGAAAAAGAGCTAGAAGAAATTCCAAACTTCGGCGGATTCAAGCAAATTAAAGGACAGTTTTTTGATAAGAGAAGCGCAGAAGCTGCTGGATATAATTGGGATGAATATTAGACTCTTTATCTTAAAAATTAGGCACAACCTGAAATGGCAATTTATTCTCAGTTTCATCATAAATTTTATACAAAACAAGTAGCTACTTTGCTTATAAGTAGTTTATTTCTGAATACTGCTGTATTTGCTAAAACAATTGATTTGAACACTCCTGAAGGTATTCATAGACTTGAGAGAACAAAATATAAAAATGATTTTTTTAGTTTAATTCAACAATTCGAAGGACAAGAAAATAAGGTCTATTGTGGAATTGCTTCAGCAACTATAGTAGTTAACGCTTTACGTGTTAAAAACAAAGAAAAAGCTAATCAGATTAAACCTGATTCGACAAGAATTTCCTTGGATGAGCAAATTTATTTTCCTAAAAACAAGAATTGGACTCCATTTTGGAACCGTTATACCCAAGAAAGTGTGGTAAATTTTAGTCCTAAAGCGAAAATAAACATTTTCGGTAAGCCCATGATTGAAAATGGTTTACAAGATTATGGATTAAATCTAAATGACGAAAAAATGCTTCTAACAACTTTAGATTTACAGGTAAAAAAAATCCATGTTACTTCCTTAAATAACATTACTAAAATGAAGAAGGAAATTATTAGCTCAATAAATGACTTTGATAGTTATGTTATCATAAATTATTTACGGACTTCTCTTGGACAATCCGGTGGAGGACATTTCTCCCCTTTAGTAGCCTGGGATAAAAATAGCGATTCATTCCTGATTATGGATGTTTCCAATACCAAATATAATTGGGTTTGGGTGAATAGCCTTGATCTTTTTCGAGCAATGAATACTTCTGACAATAATAATTGGCGAGGTTATTTGATAGTGAAAGAAAATGACCATAATTAGTTTTATAAATATTAAATACACTATCTAACGTTAAATTGAAAATCAGGCACACCATGAACAAAACCGAACTCATCAATCAAATTGCTGAAAAAGCTGACTTAACCAAAAAAGACTCAGAGAAAGCACTGAACGCATTCATAGAAACCGTGACAGAAGCGCTAAAGGCGGGAGATGAAGTACAACTCGTTGGCTTTGGCTGTTTTCAAGTTAAACAACGCGCAGCCAGAGATGGACGCAATCCAAAAACGGGCGAGACACTTAAAATTGCTGCTGCAAACGTACCGAGTTTTAAAGCAGGTCAAAGACTCAAAGAGGCAGTTAAGTAATTCATGACCTATGACGCAAAGTCAATTCGCATTCTACGTGAAGACGAAATTAAACAGTTTGACTGGCATTGGGCTGAGGAATTAGCACACGAACACATTTTGCCCCTAGATTGGGTCAAACGCGGATTTGAAGCATCAAGACGACTCGGTATTGAACCAGAATTCTTCGTCAACAAGTATATCCTCAAACAGGACCTCCCCAAAAATGACGAATTCGAGCAAGTCTTCATCGAAGTGCTAAAGGAAGACAGAAAGAAGAGTCAGAATACCCTCTAAAAGCTCCTGTAATCCATTCTGAGCCGTTTTCTCGAAAAAAAACGTAAATTCGCACGTCCAAAAAATTATCGTTGCTCATGATGCGTTTTAAGAGTTTTCTAGTTTTTGGATTTCAGAAAGAAAAAAGCCAACCGCAAAAGTTGGCTAATTTGTCGAAGTAAAACAGTTTTAATTTTAATCATCAAAATTGACTCATGGCAAACCCATCATAAGACTTCAATACAAAATTTCAACCAGTTATCCTGATTTTCCAAATAGATTTTTGGCATTATTGCGCGTTTCAAATGCTCTCAAATCTTCGACTGAATTCAATACGTCCAATTCAACATACTCATCATTAAAATCAGACATTTTGTTTTTTAACACGGTTTCCATCACTTTCGTGATTTCTTCGAGTGTGGTTTTATCTGTCAAAAGTTCACTCAGCATATAAATTAATCTAGGCTCTTGTTTGAAAAGCGCTACACCGGATAAAAACGCCGCGCGCATGAATTTCCCTCTTTCACCTTGAGGCATATTCTCCAATACTTCGGCTGTGTACTTGTCAGCACCGTGTCTATCAGGATTGATATAAAATTGAATTTTTCTACGTGTGTCCATTTCTGTATCACCCTATAGAAAACATGCCATTGACCAAATCAAACTGAGGGTTTTCGCTTTTAAAAAATCTGTCTTCCCTCGTTACACAGTGGGATTTAATTGCATCAGCAATAATTTCTGCACCTCCACCTATCACCATCACATGGGTATACCCACTGAATGTATTAACGGCGTCCAGTACACGATTAATCAGTCGATGTTTTGATTCCTTGAGTGAAGCAAGAACCTGATTTATTTGGCTTGCATCGTTGATACGGCGTTTTAAGTAATTCATATCGTGACTGTTGATGATAATATCATCCGCCAAGTAGTTGCTGCCGTTGGTTTTTGCCAAACTAAGCGCTTCTTTGACAGATTGCGTCATCATTGAGACACCTAGATGAGAGTTTCCGTATATCTTCGACACACCACTCATTTTCCCATCACTTGCGCTATATCCAGCGTTGTCCCCTAAATCCACAATCAAAAGCGAGTCGAGGTCATCAAGCGCTTTTGCTATGGAAAACCAGCAGGATGGATTCCGGCATGACTTCAACGTTTTGATGTTAAAGGTTCTTCCGTCTTTAACTTCAACCGATTTTTTAAAATTATCTTTTTCCTCTGTATGTTCGCTGAATTCGGTTGATTTTTGGTATCGAAATATTCAGCAATCGGCAAAGAGACGACGATTTCCACATCTTGAGGGGATAATTTTGACTGGAGTAAGGCGTGATGCACTGCAATCACATTCACATCGCTATATTGATAACCCACATTGGTTGTTGTGACGGCAATAGGACTTATCGCATCGAAAGAGTACATCTCGCCATTGATGGTATAATTTGAACTGTGGCTGTCACCAAAAGAAACTGACCAATCACGCTTAAAGCTATTTGGGCTAATGAAGTACTTCTGAATTCCTTCCTCACTCCATGTTAATTTGATATTTGTCGAGCCATCATCGATATATATTTTCATGAGTCACCTTTGAGAAAAATAAGAGATAATTAAATTTAAAATATGAGAATAACATAATCATTTAAGGTTTTAAAATGCCACTTATTCTCAAATAAGTCTCAATATAAGTTATTAATTGGTAACTTTAAGAGATAAAATGAGTTTATTCCGGTTAGGTGAGATAAATGAGAGATATTACAGAGAAAATATTGAGATGTTCTATTTGATAGCAAAAAAAACGCCAGATATCCAATACCCGGCGTTCAGAGCTAGAAGAGATTCTAGGAGTTTAATATCAGCAATTCAATTTAAGTATAGCAGAATTCCAAAATAGCGATTTCCGATTGCAAATTTGAAATTTAAAAAAAGTGAATTTTTTATCACGTAAGTTATTGATTTTGATCACTTTATTTTAAGCTCAAATTTCACGTAAGTTATTGAAATAGATCGAATTATTGACATGGTGAAATTTCGGTTTACAATTTAGAAATCAATTTTAGCTGTTTTTGTACGGCTTTTGCTCTTTCACAATTTGGGGTTTTCTCTGCGAGTCGCGGAGAACAGAATACCGTTTTGTGTGTTCTGTTTTGGTGTTTTTATTCAATAACGCCGTTATCTACATTCAATATGTCTGTGGAAATCGTATTTAAAATCTTCGTGTTTACGAGGGTTGTTATCGTCTGAAATTCAGAAACATCAAAATATAGCGCTCAGGAGGAAAAATGCCCCAAGAAATTATTTTCAAAGAAAGTAAGAGTAATGCAAAAGTTAGGCGAGAAATCAGGAAATTTGATTTTCTTGCCAAAAAAGACGCTGAACGTGAATTTAACCAAAAACTCAAAAAAGCCTTTTGGCGACACGAAAATCCACGTCAGCAGTTACGGGATTTTCAACGACAGATAGTAGTTTACGCCAATCTGTTTATGGATCACCGCAAAAAACAGCAAAAACAAAAAATCATCGAACAGAAAGCGCATATTGACGCGCTCTTTTTGAATTAAAGCCTTTCTTTGTCATTTTTTCAACCACATCAGGGAAATCACACGTTATTTCATATTTTTTATGAACTTGTTTGCACAATTTTAATAATTGGAGTGATTGAGTGAAAAGTGCCGCTACATTACGACTGATAGGTAATCCTCATGCATATTATCCAAATTTAGCCAAACCGCTTGGCGGATTAACCTCAGCAATTCTTTTTCCCAAATATTTTACTGGCAGGACAAAGCGAATTCTGAATTAGGGTTTACAAAACTCGAGCTGATCTCGAAGAAGAAACCGGATTGACACATGACGAACAACGAACAGCAATAAAAAAATTAGTTTCAATCGGTGTGTTAATCGTGACTGAAAAGCGTCTTGAACACAAAACTTATTACCGGATTGACGAAGAAAAATTAAACGAGATTCTGGATAATTTCGCCAATTCAAAAGGGATTTTCGCGAGATGGAGAAAGTGGAGCTCCCGAAGTAGACATTGTCGAGTTCGGGGAATCGACATTATCGAGTTCGTTAGATCAAGAGATTACTACAAAGATTACTACAATAGATCCCTCTATAATCTCCCTTACGAAAAAATCGAAGGTTTTTGACCCAAATTCGCTAGAACTTCCAAACTGGTTATCAAGATCAACCTGGCATTCTTGGTTACAGTACCGCAAGGAAATTAACAAACCTATCAAATCCCTAATGACGGTTGACCAGACTATCAAACTGCTGACGAAGTGTCGTGATAGGGGGTATTCGCCAGAAGACATCATCAACACCAGTATTGCCAATGGCTGGCAAGGACTTTTTGAACCCAAAGAGACCCAAACGCAGAAATCCCGATATCGATTTAAAGACATCCCCAAAATGGATGTTTTCATCACTGATGATTTTTGATGGGCAGAAAAAACATTGGCATTTGGATTTTTAGCTGAAATTGAAAATTCAATCTCAAGTTATCGCTCAGACCCCATCTAAAACGCGCTGTAATCAATTCTGAGCCGTTTTCTCGAAAAAAACGTAATTCGTAAAGCTAAAATTTTATCGTTGCTTACAGAGCGATACACCAAGTTTTGATAATTTACTCACGTAGGAGGAATTTTGAATACAGCAAATGCAGTATTAACCCGATTTTTTAAACTGATGCCAAAGCACATTAAACCGAAATTCAATACCGTTGATGAGTTGTTCGCGTGGCATCGTGAACAGGCTAAATTGGATTCAAACCGAATCTTCGAAGAAAACCGAGTCAGAAGGCTGAACAATATCATGGGTAATTCCGGTATTTCTGAACTTCATCAGCATTGTACTTTTGACAACTTTGAGGCTTTAACGACGGAGCAAAGACAAGCGAAATTCAACGCAAAAAACTATGCTGACAATTTTGGAAAATACTTTGGGGGTTTTGTTTTTAGCGGTCATTCCGGCACAGGTAAAAATCATCTGGCAGCAGCAATTGGGAATCGGTTAATTCAAAACGGACTGAGTATTTTGATTGTTACTTTTCCTGACCTGATGATGAGATTGAGAAAAACCTACGAAAGCGGATCTCAATATACCGAATCACAGTTAATTGATGACTTGTGTGGTGTTGATTTGCTCGTATTTGATGATGTTGGCGTTCAGAGAAACAATCTCAATGAAGAACTAGTCATTTTTCAAATCGTCGATCGTAGAACATCAAGCAAAAAACCAACCGGAATTTTGACCAATTTACCGCAACAACAATTAACCGAGGTATTGGGGGAGCGAATCGTCGATCGCTTAAGGATGGGCAAACCTACCGTAGTTAATTTCAACTGGTCAAGCTACCGCCGTAAAATTCAATAACAAGCAAGAGGTTAAGATGGAAAACAAGGATAATTCAACTAAAAACTGGTCACTATCGGTGACAGGAAAATAGACAAGGAAATTGCCAAGTACTGCTTGGAAAAAGTGGAGCCAGCTATTTTGAGGTGGTGACGCATTTGGTCAAAGAACGGTGTGAAAAGCGGATGTCATCGAAGCAGCAAAAACGACCGCCGAGGCGATCGTCGAAGGCATGACCTCTATTTTTCCTTCTTAACCGTATCGAGGAAGTTACAAGAATTATCACTCATTGTTTCAAGACGGATTTTATAAGTTTCCTCCAACTTCAAAATCTCACCAAAGCACGAGCGTCGTATGGATAAAATACAGTTTTTTCATATTTTTTAGACATAAAAAATTCCTTATAAGTTGAAGAGTGATAAGGATACCACCGAGCCTGACGAGGTGAAAAGACAGGCGTTTTCAAACAAAATTCACGCCTCACTACCTCAAAACCTCACCGGAAGAACTCACATGATGGAAAAATATTCCAGCCCCTTGTCGTATCTATGGGCTGGGGCGACAACCGCTATTGGCATTCTCACGCTCGAAGAGTGGGTAGCTGTAGTGGGTATTGTCTGCACGATAGGGACATTTTTGTTAATTGGTATTACCGCAAAAGGAATTTGAACTCAAGGAACATCACTATGAAGATACCGAAAAAATATTGATGGCAACGGGCGGTAGTGCGTTATTGCTGGCATCAAGCATGATAACGCATTTTGAGGGATTGAGGCTTAAGCCCTATTTCGATGGTGGTGGTATTCTTTCTGTTTGCTATGGACATACAGGTAACGATATTGAGCGTAATCGGACGTACACGCAAAAAGACTGCGATAAGTGGCTTGATGACGATTTAAGGGCGGTTAAACGCTATGTTGACCCGCTGGTTAAGGTCAATATCAATACACTGACTCAGGCAGCCCTTTACTCATTTGCTTACAACGTGGGCGTGGGAAATTTTGCCAAATCGACATTACTCAAAAAGCTCAACGCTGATGACCGAAAGGGCGCTTGTGATGAAATGAAGCGATGGGTTTATGTGAAAGGCGAAGTCTGGAAAGGATTAATGACCCGTCGAGAAATAGAGAGCGTAATATGTTATGGCGACCTTACGCATTTGTCGTAGTGATTATTGCAGGATTAATCTTATGGGCATCTTGGTTGTTGACGTCCTTAAACGAAGTCAGGTCATTGAATAAAAACTCACCGTTGAACTCAATAACCAGATAGCCATTACTACTAATGCTTTTCAGTCAATGAGGGTAATCAATGATATTGCACGAATTAATAGTGAGACCCGTCAGCGTAAAGCAGTTGACTCTGAGGCAACACAAGCAGCAATTAAAACGCATGTCGCCAATCGGGATTGCGCCAATCGCATTATCCCTAATGGGGCTGTTGTCGAGTTGCAGCAGCACACGAACCGAATACGTTCAGGCTCCTCACATTCCAATACCCTCTCATCTACTCGCTGACTGCTTGCCGCCAGCAATCACAGATAATATGACATGGCGTGATAGCCTGATACTTAATGAGCAGTTACTGACAGTGATTGAGCAGTGTAATTTTGACAAACAGGCAATAAGGAGAATTGAAGAGCAGAGAAATGATAATTGAAAACGAAAAGCAGACGGAATATTTACAGCAGTACATCAAAACACAGTGTCAATGAATCGGTAATTGATACTTACGAATTTTAATAATCATGGTGCAAGAGGTGAATAAAATGAAATGTTTAATTACGGAAAATCAGTCAGGAAATGTAGTAATTCTTTCTAAAGGAGGAGAATATCAATCTAAAATAACAGAGAGTGAAATATTTAAAGATTGGATATCAGCTTCACAGAGAGAAAGTATTGCAAAGATTATCAGCGAAAAGATACCCAAAATTAATTATGGTAGGCTCCCGGAAAGTATCGTTTACTCTCCTGAAGGCCATGAAGATTTATACGCTAAAACTAAGAGTAAACATGTAGTAAAAAAATATCAATTGATGACGTGGTACAAGAAGACTTTAGTAAACCATCAACGAATATAATAAGCGTGCAAGAATTTAGTAATGATAATAGTGATAGAAATGTTAGATTTACAGCAGCTATATCAGGGAGTAATACTATTACAGTACAATCATCATGGGATAAAAATAAAGCAGATCACCTCGATCTTGATATTGGCTTGTCTCTGGAAATATCGGGGTTTAAATTTGCTCCCACTTTTAAGATTGGTGAGACTGTATCTCATTCAGTAAATAGTGTTATAGGCAAGTCTGACTTAACATTACATCGCTCTACTGCAGACTTCACACTGAAACCAAAAGAAAAAGCGATTGTTGAGTTAAAAAATGATGAATATCAAGTAAATGCTAGAATTGTTTATTCTATTAGTTTGAGTGGTGTCATATTTGCAGGCTACCGAATCGAAAATAATAATATTCATTATACTGGAGTTAGTATAGAAGACGTTATGAGATTAGCGAATATTCCTAATGAAATAAAAGTCGAACAAAATTTAAATATCAGCGGTTACCTACATTCAAATATATTATTTAAATAAACATCCCTCGTATTAATCAAACACAGAACCTTACAGGAAAGTCGAGCCTGATAATCGCCGTTTAAAATGCTGCTTTTTATGTGTGAGCAGGTTCGATTTTCTATAAGGAAAAGTACGATGAATACCGTTTTAACTTTTAAAGAGAAAAGTATTACTCCTTTTTATAAGGGAGATAACAAAATTTGGTTTACAAGTAACTGAATTGCTGGCTTATTCGAAGACAAAATAGGTAACGAATTTATTTACTGTCCTTAATTCAGATTAAAGATTTTTTCCACATCAAATCACTAAAATGAGCTCAATCAAATTACTCAAAACTCGCCACGGTAGCGAGGGTTTTCGTGTGCATTACGAAAATACAGCAGGGCGATTTCACAAAAGTTTTAAAACGCTGGATGCGGCGTGCCGTTTTCTTTTTCTAAGTGAATCCGAGCGGTTTTTTGTCGATGACGGCAAAAGAAAAAGAGCGATGCCGAGACTGGCATCTTCGCAAACTGATTCAATTCTATATAGGCAAAAAAGTCTCACAATGTGAAACGGGGCATTTGCGGAAAAGTTCGCTCGATACGATTAAACATGCGTTATTTTCGATTGACGAAACGTTGCAGTCAAAATTGGCGTTGCATATTCGCCCGCGTGAATTTAATGGCTTACCTGAGAATAGCCTTAAATATCTGCATTCTGCCTATTTGCTGTTAAAAGAAATGCGGAATATTGGCGTGAGTCCAATTCCAAAACTGAAAAAGAAAGTCGAAAAGCCTATTTTCATTCCTGCTTTTGAGAATGTGGATAGGATGATCGAAGTTGCGCCCGTCAGAGAAAAGATAGCCTTCATCTTGGCGTCGGTGATTGGGCTTCGGATAAGTGAAATACTGGCATTGGACTATAGCGATATTCAAGGGGAGTATTTGAATATCTCAAAACATGTCACACGAAACGGTGTTATTGAAGGTTTAAAAGCGGACGTTCAACGATTGTTGCCTATACCAAAAGCATTATTGGATTTATTGGATAAAACCAAACTTAGTTTAAATGAGCCTTTAATCACCAGTCAATCAGGGAAAAGGTTGTCATTAAATTACAGTACGACAGGAATCGTTAAGGAATTACTGGAAAAATACCGGATTGGGAAATTTCACAACTTACGGCATTTTGCTGCGGTACGTCTTATCAAAAAACACAATGATATTCACGTTATTTCTAAAATGTTGGGTCACAAAAACATTGAGACGACGTCAAATATTTATGGGCGATTTTCAGGGTCAATTTTCGAGTTAAATTTTTAACATTTGCGTTTATTTTTTAACCATTAAGGTAAATGGGGTTAAATCCTTACTTTTTTGCTATCAAAGGGATTCAGCAGGATAAATCACAGAATAGCCAAAAACGTCTATTTCCGCATTTTTTTTAATCCTATTTCCGCAGTGGATAACTCACTTAACTTAAACACCCGATTAAAATTTTTCTCTACGGTTTCCGCAAAATCTGTCCGCACCCAAAATGCGGATTCTCTGGTTTGTTGCACAAATGTTAAATTAATTGAAGGTAAGTCATGCCAGCGAGAATAGTTTTTAAGAAAAACTACATTGATTTTGTCCGTGATGTAGCGCTAGCGAATGGCAAAGTTTCTAATCGAATGATCGCAAAACGTCTTGCTATCGATGAGAAAACTATCAGAAATTGGAGGCGTGAGTATTATGATTTTGATAGGGCTTTTGGTGAAGCTCTATCGATGATTAGAGAAAAGATAATAAAAACGGCGGTAAAAAACCTTGATGTCAGAAAAATGAAAACTATCAATAAGACCCCTGACGGTGAAAGCGAAAGTATCAAGGAAATACACCCTACCCACAATGATATTGCCGTTTTTGAGAAGATTGGATTAAGTAGTGTGATTATGTCTCAGGAAGAAGAAAAAATATGTTATTTGCAAACAATTCTAGAACGAAAGAATTCAGGGGAAATTACTCCGCTTCAAGCTGGTCAACTTATTGAGATAGAAGGTATACCCGTCCCTAACACGCTATTGCTAGAAATCAAACAAGCATCGGGACTTGATGAATCACAAGATATTTTCCCTTCTGTCATTCAAGTTATCGGTGGAAAATTTAAACATGATGAAAATAGCAACCGTTAAAATTCCTCCAAAACTCGTTAAGGTTTTTAACCGTTGTGCTCGTTATCGTTGCGCTTACGGTGGGCGAGGAAGTGGAAAAACCCGTACCTTTGCGTTGATGTTGGCGGTTAATGCTTTTAATGCAGCAAGGGTGGGCAAAAAAGGCGTGATACTTTGTGCCCGTGAATTCATGAACTCACTTGAAGACTCGAGTATGCAGGAAGTGAAACAGGCAATACAAAGCGTCAGTTGGCTTAATCCTTTTTTTGATATTGGTGAAAGATATATTCGTACCAAAGACAAGCGGGTTTCTTTTGTATTTTGTGGATTAAGGCATAACTTGGATAGCCTAAAATCAAAATCATCAATTTTGTTCTGCTGGATAGATGAGGCTGAAAACGTACCAGAGTACGCATGGCAAAAATTAATCCCTACGGTGCGAGAAGAAGGCTCTGAAATTTGGGTGACGTGGAATCCTGAGCGAAAAGGGAGCGCAACCGATGTTCGCTTCAGACAGAAAAAACCAAGTAACTGTATTTCGGTTGATCTTAACTACAATGACAATCCGTGGTTTCCTAATGTTTTGGAGGAAGACCGGAAAAACGACCGGATCCGGCTTGATGCCAATACCTATGCGTGGATTTGGGAAGGGGCTTATTTGGAAAATTCCAATAAGCAAGTATTGAACGGCAAATATGATGTTGTTGAGTTTGATGATGATCTCTGGAAAAAAGCAGACCGATTGTTGTTTGGAGCCGATTTTGGATTTTCGAATGACCCTAGCACCCTGATACGTAGTTTCATCCTTGGTGACTGTCTGTACGTTGAATACGAAGCCTACAAGGTTGGCGTGGAATTGGACGCACTACCTCAATTCTATCAAGCGATACCGGAAACAAGACGTTGGCCAATTAAAGCAGACAACAGCAGACCAGAGACTATCAGCTACTTAAAACGACAGGGCTTTAATATTGCTCCGGCATCTAAATGGAATGGTAGCGTAGAAGACGGCATCGCGCACCTACGAGGCTTCAAAAAAATCATTATTCACCCGCGTTGCAAACACACAATTGAAGAAGCGCGGCTATATTCGTACAAAATTGACCGTAATACGGGTGATGTTCTGCCTGTCATTGTTGATGCTCACAATCACTGTTGGGACGCAGTGCGTTATTCTTTGGACGGGTATATCAAAGGCTCAGTCTCTTTTCTGGATACGCTATAGTGTATTACTGGAAGTACAAAAACGTTCGGTTTCGGACATCATCCAAAACACCTGTACAAAAATAGGTAAATTATGTTCCGTACAGGTGTTTTAATTCGTACATCAATTTCGGTCAGTTATTTGACGGCTTCTTTCAAAGTCTTACCCGCTTTAAAACTCGGTACGTTTGCAGCAGCAATTTTAAGTGTCTCGCCCGTTTTAGGATTACGTCCATCTCTGGCTGCGCGTTGCTTAACTTGAAAGTTGCCAAAGCCAACGAGTTGTACTTCATCTCCTGCCTTTAGCGTTTCTGTCACGGTTTCAATGAAAGTGTTCAGTGCTTTCTCTGAATCTTTTTTTGTTAAGTTGGTTTTTTCAGCGATTTGATTAATGACTTCTGTTTTGTTCATGTTGTGCCTGAATTAATGGATAAGTCAATTCTAGAGATGCTAGCGGTAGTAACTGGGTAGTGCAATGTTTCAGTGTTAATTAACTCAAAAAAATCTTTTTTATTAAAATCCCGCCGCTCGCCGCCAGTCTGTGACCGAGCGTAGCGAGTGAACAGACGAGGAAGCGGAATATCACAATTGCAAAAGAGAAATACGGTCACTCAGTAGTCACCTATTTTTGGGTTTAGGGTTTTGTTAGAAAAAAAAGTTATCCACAGACTCAAGAGGGTAAAACCTGATTAAAAGATTAGTTATGTATAAGTTAAACAAGTTAAAGGATTTTTTTGTGTAAGTATATGAAATACAATAAATTTTACTACTTGTTGGTTTTTAAAAGCCGATTCAAAAGTTTTTAAAAGCCGAATGATTTTTACGTTATCCACATCTTGGAGCGGTGTTTTTTCTTGTTTTGGTTTTTAAAAGCCGAATAGCGAAACGGCTAGATGTTACTAGCATCTAACCGTCTCTGACTAACAACCCTAGGATAGATAGGATTGAAGCTATGGCAGATCATACAAGTAATCAGAGAGTAAGTAACTTGAAAACATTACGACCCCGTAAACATGAACTGGAATTTTTTATTGCTGATGAAGTGGAAATTTCAAGTTTTAGAGATGAAATTGCTAGCATGGAACATCCATTTTTTGCCATGAAAGGAGGAGATACCAAGGTTAGAGAATATAAAAATGGCAATGTAACTTTGATGGTTAGTCCTCCATCTGTAATTGGACTAGCAACAATTTTTGATAAAGATATATGGATTTATAGTATATCAAAGTTACAGGAAGCGATGAATAATCATGAAGAAATAAGCAGAACAGTTTGTTTTACACCATATGATTTTTTTGTCACGACCAACAGAGATAAAAGTGGTAGAGCATACGATGATTTAAGAAAGGCATTAGCTCGTCTTGCAGGTACTAGAATCGAAACAAATATCATATACTCTGATGATTCTAGGAAAACAGAAAACTTTGGACTGATTGATAAATGGTTTTTTTTAGAAGAAAAAAAAGGCAAGTTGGATATCGGGATGGTAGAGGTAACGCTACCTGACTGGCTCTACCAGGCTTTACATAAAAAGAAAATGCTAAAAATCAGTCACGATTACTTCCGTATCAGAAAAGCAATAGACAGGCGACTTTATGAAATTGCTCGTAAGCATTGTGGTAATCAGGGGGAGTTTACGATATCCCTTGAAAAATTGCATTTAAAAACAGGAAGCACTGCATTGTTGAAAATGTTCAGACATAACATTAAGCAACTGGCTAAAGCGAATGACTTACCTGATTACAGTGTTCGTTACGATTCAAAAGTGGATATGGTGATTTTTAATAACCGTAATCTGACGGCGGAACAGGAAAAGAAAGAGCAACAAAGGGAAAAAGGTAAGCGTGAGATTTATAAGTTAAAAAATTCACTGGCAGCTAAGCGAGGTGGAAAATGAAAAATAATAAGTAATTATGTTATCTTGATGGTTAGGAAATTGAATCGCTTTTAAAGTGAGTAGCAAAAGCCATCCCTTATTGCAAAAAGGAGATGGGGATCGATTTATTGTGTTTAGTGCCAGTTAACATTTCCTCAGAGAGTGTAATTTCTAACCTGATTTCCTTATTTTAGACACATTGATCCTGCGTTTAGCTGCGTAACCATCGCTTTTTCTCCAGGTTATGCAGTCTTTCTGACAACAATTCCGTTGCTTTTTTACCCATTTGCGCCCCGGTGAAAAGCAGCCTGTCGCCACACAGAATACATTTGTACGGATCGGTACGCAGAAATCCTTTCATCAGCACAGAAAAACCTGGGTTCTCCGGTTTTTTACGTGCCGTCATCTCAAGTGCCTTATACACTTTCGGCAATAGTTTTCCCCGTTTACGATTCGACAAAAAACCAGAGTAACGCACCATTTTAAAATGCCTGGCCGGAATATGGCTTATATAGCGTCTAATCATCTCTTCCTGCGGCAGAGTCTGCTGCCGATGCTGGCCAGTTCGGTGGTCATGGTAGTGATGAACAACGGTACCCCCTCGGTAATGCCGCAGTTTTGACGCAGATACCGGTGGGCGTTTAAGGTAGCGACCGAGGTACTTAACACTATGCCATGCCCCTTTCGTTTTTTTAGCAAAGTGCACTTTCCAATAACGTCCGTACTGCGCCCTCAAGTAACGCCGCCAATGTTTTTTGTCACGGATATGGCCAAGACCGGGAAGAAGGCCAGGGTTAATTAAATCATAACTGTGACGCAGTAGTCGGATAACAGCCCCCTCGCCAGATTTCTTCGACATCCTTTTTTTTGAAAAACAGCTTTCGCCATACACTATGTTTACTATCCAAACCCCCTCGAGTGACGGAAACATGAACATGCGGATGTTGATTGAGTTGCCGGCCATAAGTATGCAAGGCACAGAAAATACCAATTTCGATACCCTGTTTGCGAGCCAACTGCAGCATAGCTCGAGTGGCTGCCCGAAACAGAGCATTAAGTAGCGGCCAGTTATTGTTAAAAAAAGGCCAAAGGAGATGTGGCATGGTGAAAGTAATGTGTTGCCAGTCGCAGTCGGGTAAAATATGAACCTGCTGTGCTAACCACTGCTCGGTGGCTTTAAAGCCACATGAACTGCAGGCTTTTGACTTACAGCTTTGGCAGAAAAAACGGCTGTGAGAACAATCAGACGAAGCGCAACAATAGCGCCGGACACCCATGGCACAAGTGCCGCAGGCAAGCATGCGCTCCACAGATAAACTCGTCCACGAACTAACGCTATCGCCGTATTTTTCGAGGAATTTATTCCAACCGTCATCAATGGTGAAAAGTAGTTTAGCAGGACGAGGGATATACATCTGACTCAATTACCTTATGGGCATCTTGCCAAAGAAACAGAAATTGTCAGATTCGTCAGCCCAGTTATCGGTGTGTTTATCCCAGGGTTCAAAGGAAACAGGGATTATTCCTAGCTCCGTATAGGTGATGAATTCATCGGCAGGCAGACTTTCAGTTATTCCCCCCTCAGTGTAGTCGTATCCAGCGTCATCGGCTTGGTCTTGGCGTTGTTCAAAACCCCTGATAATCGTGACTAGCGGCGGGTGTAGTGGTCTAATAAAACTGTAGAGATTTATAGCTTATAATTAAGCAAAATCTTATAGGTATAAATATGACCCGAAAAGTAAAAGTAACCTTTAGCGGAAAGCAAAAACTGGAATATGCAAAACTCATGGTTGAAGGTGGATATAGCAATATCCAAGTTGAAAAAATATCCGGTGCGGGTAAATCTGCCGTATCACGATGGAAGCAACAATATCTTGCCGAGTTAAATGGGAATACGCCTGTAAAATCAAAAGCGTTAACACCCGAGCAACAGCGCATACAAGAATTAGAAGTTCAACTTAAGCGTGCTCAGAGGGATAATGACATATTAAAAAAAGCCGCGGCTTACTTCATCCTCGACAATCAAAACTCAAAATCGTGAAGCAACTGAAAATCATGTACTCCAATTTTACGGTCACTGAGTTATGCCATCTTTTTGAAGTAAGCAGCAGTAGTTTTTATTATGAAACGAAAATACCGACAGTTGAAAATGAAAGACTGTGTGGCGAAATCAAACGTATTTTTTATACATCGGGTCAAATTTATGGCAAAAGACGTATTCAAGCCGAGTTAAAGGGTTTAGGGCACCAAATTGGCACTTATAAAATATCGAACATCATGAAATTAAATCAATTAGTTGCAATTAGACCAACGAAAAAGCACTACTATCACTCATTGGGTAACGAACATCGATATGCCCCTAATTTGCTTAAACGACAATTTTCCCCTGAACAGCATAATCACTATTATGTCGGGGATATCACGTATATTAGACATCACTATGGGTGGAGCTATTTAGCCTGTGTGTTGGATTTAGCCACCAAAGAAATTATTGGTTATGCCTTATCAACAAAACCGGATTCGAAATTAGTGAAAGAAGCCTTAGATAACGCAATTGAACGGCAATTACCGGATACGACAAGTTTGATGTTCCATTCAGATCAAGGTTGCCAATATTCATCGGAGGAGTTTAGGGCGCACCTCTTTGAACGGAAAATAACTCAAAGCATGAGTCGGCGAGGTAATTGCCTCGATAATGCCGTGATGGAAAGATTTTTTAGGAGTTTAAAGACAGAAAGACTTAACCGTTTATCGTTTATGAATCATCAATCTGTTGTCTGTGAAGTTGAAAATTATATTCAGTTTTACAATTATTATCGACGCCATTCAACGATTGGTTATTTAACGCCACATCAAAAATATCATGAACTAAAAAATGCCGCTTAGATCTTCTACAGAATTTGTTGACCATTACACAGCCTGCCTGATTTAACCGGTTTACGCTTTCTGGGAGATTTATTGCGAGCCATCGAGATGAATCCCTGAAAAAAATTAACCTACTGCAGAGTATAAAACAGTACTCAACTCATTAACATCCCCGAAGCAGCACCGCTGCGCCGCTCACGCGTAGCGTGCTACGTTCATGGTTAGGAAATTGAATCGCTTTTAAAGTGAGTAGCAAAAGCCATCCCTTATTGCAAAAAGGAGATGGGGATCGATTTATTGTGTTTAGTGCCAGTTAACATTTCCTCAGAGAGTGTAATTTCTAACCTGATTTCCTTATTTTAGACACATTGATCCTGCGTTTAGCTGCGTAACCATCGCTTTTTCTCCAGGTTATGCAGTCTTTCTGACAACAATTCCGTTGCTTTTTTACCCATTTGCGCCCCGGTGAAAAGCAGCCTGTCGCCACACAGAATACATTTGTACGGATCGGTACGCAGAAATCCTTTCATCAGCACAGAAAAACCTGGGTTCTCCGGTTTTTTACGTGCCGTCATCTCAAGTGCCTTATACACTTTCGGCAATAGTTTTCCTCGTTTACGATTCGACAAAAAACCAGAGTAACGCACCATTTTAAAATGCCTGGCCGGAATATGGCTTATATAGCGTCTAATCATCTCTTCCTGCGGCAGAGTCTGCTGCCGATGCTGGCCAGTTCGGTGGTCATGGTAGTGATGAACAACGGCACCCCCTCGGTAATGCCGCAGTTTTGACGCAGATACCGGTGGGCGTTTAAGGTAGCGACCGAGGTACTTAACACTATGCCATGCCCCTTTCGTTTTTTTAGCAAAGTGCACTTTCCAATAACGTCCGTACTGCGCCCTCAAGTAACGCCGCCAATGTTTTTTGTCACGGATATGGCCAAGACCGGGAAGAAGGCCAGGGTTAATTAAATCATAACTGTGACGCAGTAGTCGGATAACAGCCCCTCGCCAGATTTCTTCGACATCCTTTTTTTTGAAAAACAGCTTTCGCCATACACTATGTTTACTATCCAAACCCCCTCGAGTGACGGAAACATGAACATGCGGATGTTGATTGAGTTGCCGGCCATAAGTATGCAAGGCACAGAAAATACCAATTTCGATACCCTGTTTGCGAGCCAACTGCAGCATAGCTCGAGTGGCTGCCCGAAACAGAGCATTAAGTAGCGGCCAGTTATTGTTAAAAAAAGGCCAAAGGAGATGTGGCATGGTGAAAGTAATGTGTTGCCAGTCGCAGTCGGGTAAAATATGAACCTGCTGTGCTAACCACTGCTCGGTGGCTTTAAAGCCACATGAACTGCAGGCTTTTGACTTACAGCTTTGGCAGAAAAAACGGCTGTGAGAACAATCAGACGAAGCGCAACAATAGCGCCGGACACCCATGGCACAAGTGCCGCAGGCAAGCATGCGCTCCACAGATAAACTCGTCCACGAACTAACGCTATCGCCGTATTTTTCGAGGAATTTATTCCAACCGTCATCAATGGTGAAAAGTAGTTTAGCAGGACGAGGGATATACATCTGACTCAATTACCTTATGGGCATCTTGCCAAAGAAACAGAAATTGTCAGATTCGTCAGCCCAGTTATCGGTGTGTTTATCCCAGGGTTCAAAGGAAACAGGGATTATTCCCAGCTCCGTATAGGTGATGAATTCATCGGCAGGCAGACTTTCAGTTATTCCCCCCTCAGTGTAGTCGTATCCAGCGTCATCGGCTTGGTCTTGGCGTTGTTCAAAACTCCTGATAATCGTGACTAGCGGCGGGTAATACTGCGTGTCGAGAAAAAATTGGGGGCCGAGTCGGACGCAGTGGCGTATGGCTTCTTTTAGGGTGTCATAAAAAAATTCAGGCGGTCTGTCATCATCATTTTCGGGTGGGAGAGAGATCATAAAACGTTTCAGATAAACAGGCGTTGTGGCACGTGAAGTGACGGGCAGCCTGCCTGATTTAACCGGTTTACGCTTTCTGGGAGATTTATTGCGAGCCATCGAGATGAATCCCTGAAAAAAATTAACCTACTGCAGAGTATAAAACAGTACTCAACTCATTAACATCCCCGAAGCAGCACCGCTGCGCCGCTCACGCGTAGCGTGCTACGTTCATGGTTAGGAAATTGAATCGCTTTTAAAGTGAGTAGCAAAAGCCATCCCTTATTGCAAAAAGGAGATGGGGATCGATTTATTGTGTTTAGTGCCAGTTAACATTTCCTCAGAGAGTGTAATTTCTAACCTGATTTCCTTATTTTAGACACATTGATCCTGCGTTTAGCTGCGTAACCATCGCTTTTTCTCCAGGTTATGCAGTCTTTCTGACAACAATTCCGTTGCTTTTTTACCCATTTGCGCCCCGGTGAAAAGCAGCCTGTCGCCACACAGAATACATTTGTACGGATCGGTACGCAGAAATCCTTTCATCAGCACAGAAAAACCTGGGTTCTCCGGTTTTTTACGTGCCGTCATCTCAAGTGCCTTATACACTTTCGGCAATAGTTTTCCTCGTTTACGATTCGACAAAAAACCAGAGTAACGCACCATTTTAAAATGCCTGGCCGGAATATGGCTTATATAGCGTCTAATCATCTCTTCCTGCGGCAGAGTCTGCTGCCGATGCTGGCCAGTTCGGTGGTCATGGTAGTGATGAACAACGGCACCCCCTCGGTAATGCCGCAGTTTTGACGCAGATACCGGTGGGCGTTTAAGGTAGCGACCGAGGTACTTAACACTATGCCATGCCCCTTTCGTTTTTTTAGCAAAGTGCACTTTCCAATAACGTCCGTACTGCGCCCTCAAGTAACGCCGCCAATGTTTTTTGTCACGGATATGGCCAAGACCGGGAAGAAGGCCAGGGTTAATTAAATCATAACTGTGACGCAGTAGTCGGATAACAGCCCCTCGCCAGATTTCTTCGACATCCTTTTTTTTGAAAAACAGCTTTCGCCATACACTATGTTTACTATCCAAACCCCCTCGAGTGACGGAAACATGAACATGCGGATGTTGATTGAGTTGCCGGCCATAAGTATGCAAGGCACAGAAAATACCAATTTCGATACCCTGTTTGCGAGCCAACTGCAGCATAGCTCGAGTGGCTGCCCGAAACAGAGCATTAAGTAGCGGCCAGTTATTGTTAAAAAAAGGCCAAAGGAGATGTGGCATGGTGAAAGTAATGTGTTGCCAGTCGCAGTCGGGTAAAATATGAACCTGCTGTGCTAACCACTGCTCGGTGGCTTTAAAGCCACATGAACTGCAGGCTTTTGACTTACAGCTTTGGCAGAAAAAACGGCTGTGAGAACAATCAGACGAAGCGCAACAATAGCGCCGGACACCCATGGCACAAGTGCCGCAGGCAAGCATGCGCTCCACAGATAAACTCGTCCACGAACTAACGCTATCGCCGTATTTTTCGAGGAATTTATTCCAACCGTCATCAATGGTGAAAAGTAGTTTAGCAGGACGAGGGATATACATCTGACTCAATTACCTTATGGGCATCTTGCCAAAGAAACAGAAATTGTCAGATTCGTCAGCCCAGTTATCGGTGTGTTTATCCCAGGGTTCAAAGGAAACAGGGATTATTCCTAGCTCCGTATAGGTGATGAATTCATCGGCAGGCAGACTTTCAGTTATTACCCCCTCAGTGTAGTCGTATCCAGCGTCATCGGCTTGGTCTTGGCGTTGTTCAAAACCCCTGATAATCGTGACTAGCGGCGGGTAATACTGCGTGTCGAGAAAAAATTGGGGGCCGAGTCGGACGCAGTGGCGTATGGCTTCTTTTAGGGTGTCATAAAAAAATTCAGGCGGTCTGTCATCATCATTTTCGGGTGGGAGAGAGATCATAAAACGTTTCGGATAAACAGGCGCTGTGGCACGTGAAGTGACGGGCAGCCTGCCTGATTTAACCGGTTTACGCTTTCTGGGAGATTTATTGCGAGCCATCGAGATGAATCCCTGAAAAAAATTAACCTACTGCAGAGTATAAAACAGTACTCAACTCATTAACATCCCCGAAGCAGCACCGCTGCGCCGCTCACGCGTAGCGTGCTACGTTCATCAATGGTTAAAAAAGGGCTTAAATATCCCCCCAAAGAAGAGATGCTGTCATTGGGGGAGCTTGAAGCAGAGCTTTTTTAATCGTCTAACAATAGAGTAAATCGCTTATGAATATGATATATTAGGGTGAAAAAACATGAACATGGATAGTAAGTGCATAAAAAAGAAAAGTTATCACTATTTTTACTTCACCCTCGTTACTGGTTAACGTGGTTTGGATTATCAGTCCTTTTTCTATTAGTACAACTACCTTATCCATTACTTGTACGGCTGGGTTCAACGATTGGTAGTTTATCTGGATTCTTCTTAAATCGCAGAAAAGCAATAGCGCGCAGAAATATAGAATTATGCTTTCCTCTTATTTCATTAAATAAAAGAGAAGAACTTATTAAAGATGTTTTTTCTTCGTTAGGAATAGCATTACTTGAGACTGGAATAGCATGGTTCTGGCCTGACAGACGCGTAAGAAAACTATTTACTGTGCATGGAATAACTCACTTACAGAAGGTAACAACAGAGAAGCGCGGCGTCATGGTTATTGGTATACATTTCATGTCGCTAGAACTTGGCGGCAGAATTACAGGATTATGCCAACCGATGATGGCTATGTATCGACCGCACAACAACAAGGTGATGGAATGGGTACAAACCAAGGGACGAATGCGTTCAAATAAGGCAATGATTAATAGAAAAAATTTAAGGGAGATGGTAAAAGCACTAAAAAGTGGGGAATGTGTCTGGTTTGCACCAGACCAAGATTATGGCCCTAAAGGTAGTGTCTTTGCACCTTTCTTTTCTGTTAAAAACGCAGCGACAACAAACGGGACATTTGTATTATCAAAGTTAGCGGAACCAGCTATGTTAACAATAGTACTGATACGCAATAAGGATAAGGATGGATATCGTTTGATAATAGGTGAAGAATTAACTAATTATCCGAAAGATGATAAAGTGGCCGCCGCAGCCTATATGAATAAAGTGGTGGAAAAAGAAATATTACGAGCACCAGAACAGTATCTTTGGTTACACCGTAGATTTAAAACCCGCCCTCAAGGTGAAGATTCCATTTATTGAAAAACAACATCTGAATTAAATTGTAGTAGCTCAAACTAGATCTGACAGTTACCGGTTATTTATACAGTATCTGTCAGGCCAAATTTGATTTAAATCTTTTTCTCTCCAAATTTGTTTTCCATCGTGTAAAGTTGCCATGGGTGTTCGACCGCAACACATTTTTCCTTGATGGTTAGGAATCTCAATCAATACAGTAAGGCATTAATGGAGGTGTTTTGAACTTAATATTTCTATTAAATTCTGACAGTTTTCTCGTTGATTAACCATGAGAACAGTAATTCGGTTAAATTATCATCTAAAAGCCTAATAATAGGCACACTGCTCCTAGGCTGCGGTTTGTAACCATCGTTTTTTGACCATTTTATCCCGCCTTTCTGACAGTAAAGTGACGGCGTGTATTCCTTTTTCCGCACTCATAAACCGCAATCGGTTTCCACATAAAATACATTGGTACGGGTCAGTGTCAACGATCACCGAAAACTGATCCACTTTTTATCTAAATCCGATCAATCAAAATTGATCCACTGTTTTACTCAGTTATTGCTCCTGAGCGCCGCTTATCTTTCAATCGGTAGCTTTCACCGCTTAATTGCAGTACATGCGAATGATGAAGTAAACGATCAAGCATAGCGGCAGTTAATGTTGCGTCATCAGCAAAAGCACTTGGCCATTGCCCAAATGATAGGTTACTCGTCAATATGACACTGCCATGCTCATAACGCTTGGCAATCACATTGAAAAACAGGTTTGCTTCTTCTCGCCCAAACGGTAGGTATCCAATCTCATCGATAATCAACAACTTCGGGGCCATCACCGAACGTGATAGATATTGTTTGAGCTTATTTTGTCGTTTGGCAGTTGAGAGTTGCAACATCAGTTCAGCTGCCGTGGTAAAGCGGGTTTTCTTCTTGGCCTGTACTGCTTTTAATCCTAACCCAATAGCTAAATGCGTTTTGCCTACACCGCTTGGGCCAAGCAACACGACATTTTCATTACGTTCAATAAACGTTAATGCGCTTAATTCCTGTATGTGTTGTTTGGGGATCCCCGTTGCAAACTTAAAATCGAACGTATTAAGTTCTTTATGTGCTGGGAATCCTGCCATCCGACTCAAAAGATTACGAGTTCGTTCATCTCGTTGTTGTTGCTCACATTTTAACAGGGACAGTAAAAACTCTCCGTAGCTTTTGTCTTGGGCAATGCATTTTTCGGCAAGTGATGACCAATGAGTCGGAATAGAATTTAATTTCAATGACTCACACAGGTGTTCAATTTGTTCATGCAATAACATGTTCACCTCCCAGTAATGCTTCGTATACGCTGATTGAGTGTTGCAAACTGACAGATTCAAGGGGCGGTACGATAGGGATATTAAGCGTATTAGTCTGTGGGATAGATTGGCAAACCCTTGCTGGTAAGGGTAGAAGAGACTTAACTTCCTTAGCTAATCTATCTGCTGGCTTCTCTAACGTTGTTCCATGAATTCGCTGATGGGCAACGCGTTGTAACCATGGACCCACTTTTGCATTAGCTATTTCAATATCCAGTTCAAGATTATGAGCACGAAGGTCGGTGTTTAATGGCACGATAAAGCTGTTTTTTAAATAGTGGTTAAAGCGCTCTACTTTCCCTTTCGTTTTTGCCCTGTAGGGCTTGCAAGCCTTCAATTTAAACCCGTAATCTTTCGACATTTGAAGCATTTCGACATGTAATTTATGATCACCTTCTGCATAAGCATCCCGTTCGATGATGAGGGATTTTGCGTTATCACACAATACTTCCTGTGGTACACCACCAAAGTAGTCGAAAGCTTCTCTTAAACCTTGCTGCCACGATTCTGCTCGTTCATTATCAAAGAACTTTACATAACTCGCACGCGAATAGCCTAGCGTTGCAACAAACGCTTTCAGCGATTTTTTACCTCGCCGGATGCTGGTGAAGTCGATTTGCATTTGTTGACCTGGCTGTGTTTCAAAACGGACGACTACTTCGGGAACAATGCTTGGTTTAAATTGACAAACAAATCGGCGTAATTGAGCAATACCACCTTGATAGCCGTTTTCAACTACCTTATCAAATAAGACTGTTGCAGGGATCCAATCAGGTTTAGCCAGTTCAATTCGCTGAAGCAAATAAGGTTTAAAGGGGGATAATTTAGTCGGTTGTTGACTTCTTTTAGCATAAGTTGGCATTGTCTGTTGTTGTAAATGATGTTTTACGGTGTTACGGGATATACCCAACTCACTGGCAATTTTTCGAAGGCTTTGTCCTTGTGCAAAGCGAACATGAATATCCACAAATATCTCCTTGGTTAACATAAATTATCCGTACAAAAATGT
The DNA here is from genome assembly GCF_004768525.1 of Arsenophonus nasoniae. Lineage (NCBI taxonomy): Bacteria > Pseudomonadati > Pseudomonadota > Gammaproteobacteria > Enterobacterales > Morganellaceae > Arsenophonus > Arsenophonus nasoniae. The sequence continues at coordinate 16,721 of NZ_CP038616.1, read as the reverse complement.
GCGAATAATACCAAGTGGATCAGTTTTAGATGATCGTTAGTGGATCAGTTTTGCATGATCGGTGACAATGGCAACTACTCTCTGTCGAAAAGATGCTCGCCTGCAGCACCTGCGCTATGGGCGTTCGCCGTTATTGCTGTTCTTCACCTGAATGCTCTCATTCACGCTTCTTTTGTCAAACCTGTAAATCCAAAGCCTGCAGTGCGTGTGGCCTCAAAGGCACCGAACAGTGGATTGCCCAGCAGCGCCATATTTTGCCGGATTGCGAATGGCAACATATTACCCTCACTATGCCTCACCTACTTTGGCCTTTTTTTAACAATAACTGGTACTTGCTCAACCAACTCTTTCGCTGTGCAACCCGCGCCATACTCAAACACGCCAAGCGCCAAGGCCTCGAAATTGGCATTTTTTGTGCGCTGCATACTTACGGTCGCCAACTCAATCAACATCCGCATATTCATTTATCCGTCACGCGTGGGGGACTCACTCAATATGACACCTGGAAACCGATTTTCTTTAAAAAGAAAGACGTTGAAAAGGTCTGGCGCAGTGCGGTCATTCGACTCCTTAGGGATAACTATTTTCAGTTACAACCCAATAAATTGCCTGGCTTCGGGCACATTCGCAATTATCAGACCTGGTGCCGTTACCTTAATGCCCAGTTTCAACGTTATTGGAAAGTACATTTTGCCAAAAAGACACGCGGGGCCTGGCATAATGTGAAATATCTGGGCCGTTATCTTAAACGTCCCCCTATCTCCGCTTCTCAATTGAAACACTACAGCGGCGGCACCGTGGTTCATCATTACTATGACCACCACAGCCAACAATACAGACGACAGACCTTATCCCAAGAAGAAATGATACGGCGTTATGTCAGTCATATCCCTGCGCGACATTTTAAGATGATCCGTTATTACGGTTTTTTAGCCAATCGCAAACGCGGGTGCTTATTACCGAAGGTGTATGAGGCGTTAGACATGATATCTCCTAATGTGCCTGAAAAACCTGGGTTTGGGGCCCTTATCAAAGGTTTTTTAAATACTGACCCGTACCAATGTATTTTATGTGGAAACCGATTGCGGTTTATGAGTGCGGAAAAAGGAATACACGCCGTCACTTTACTGTCAGAAAGGCGGGATAAAATGGTCAAAAAACGATGGTTACAAACCGCAGCCTAGGAGCAGTGTGCCTATTATTAGGCTTTTAGATGATAATTTAACCGAATTACTGTTCTCATGGTTAATCAACGAGAAAACTGTCAGAATTTAATAGAAATATTGAGTTCAAAACACCTCCATTAATGCCTTACTGTATTGATTGAGATTCCTAACCATCAAGTTGCTCATTTCAGAATCAGTTAAACCCGTAAATTTCATCACCGATTGCGTATCCATCCCTGTCATTAGCGTTTGTTTTGCAATCTCAACGATAAATATCTTTTCTGTGACCAATATCTATTATTAGAATAATTAATTCTTTATCTTGAATATTTACCACAATTCGATAATTCCCGACCCGATAACGCCATAAACCTTTTTTTTCTCCATTTAAAGATTTTCCATAAATTCTTGGGTTTTTGGTGTTAATTAGGTTTTTATTTATCCAAGATAAAATAAATAATTGGTCTGATTTACTGATTCCTTTTAAAGTTTTTACAATATTTTTATGATATTTAACTGTGTACATCATCAAGACCTAAATCAGAGATTAGCTCATCATGATTAATAACATCATCATCAGTCATTTCTTTCATAATTTTATTTGCGCGCTGATAAAGCTTGATATCAATTTCATTTTCAATACGTTCAAGCGCTGACTGTCTTAACAGATTTGAAACAGAAATACCGTTAAAATCTGCAAAATCTTTCAGCAATTCTTTATCTTGTTTGGATATTCTAATGGTTAAATTTTCCATTTACTCACCTATAATGCAAGTGCATTGCAAATACATTATAGGTTAGTGATAACATTTAAGTCAATGACTGGGACTAAATCGGTATTGTTTTCTCTTTTCAAGTACCACGCCCATCTCTTTAGCTTTCCTCTCGGCCTCAAAAAATCCGTGGACGATTTCACCGTCTGGAAATCGCCAAGCGTCGCCTGTGCCGTTGGCCAGCCTTGCGATCCACACTTCGCTATCTTTTTTGGCTGGAATTAACCGCTTTTTGCTAACTTTAATTTTCTCTCTGAGTTGTATTTTTTCGTCCTCAGACAACTCGGCGGACAATACTGTACAATACTCAACGATTTCAGCAAGGTTTTTTTCGTCGGTGGCATCGTCGAGGGCAATTAATGCGGCTTCCAGTTTTGGATGGGTTGCTGGTTGTGTTTCTGTTGGTGCTTCTATCACCGTTTCTGCTTTTTGACGCTGTTTTTCGTTTCGTTCGCGCAGAACATCCCTCAGTGATAGCCGTTTAAACGAAGCAGGAGCCATTCTAAGCGGTTTTTCTGTTGAATTTACATCCTTCGTATACCTCAAGCATCAAAAATAGCTCAGAAGCGCAAGGAAGCCGTCTAGCGAGGCGATGAATCACTGTCTTGAGTGCCATTCTATCAAACCACTTCACCCACGGACTTGAGTCGTATTTTGCGCTTTGTACCGTATCCCGTATTTTTTCCACGTCAGCACGACTCATCACTTCGACAACGAGTTCACCACTATTAAGTTTGGCGAAGGCATAGACTTTCACTATCTCATCACCGTCAACAAACGACGGACGATGCGTTAAATGCTCGCCATTTTCGTCAATCACATATTCAAACTCGTCTTGAGCATAAACCACTTTTGCAATGATATTAGCTACCTGACCGGATTGACGGGCACGTTTGATAACACCGTCCACCATCGGCATATAGACGGCTTTTTGTTTGCGAACGTAGCACGCTACGCGTGAGCGGCGCAGCGGTGCTGCTTCGGGGATGTTAATGAGTTGAGTACTGTTTTATACTCTGCAGTAGGTTAATTTTTTTCAGGGATTCATCTCGATGGCTCGCAATAAATCTCCCAGAAAGCGTAAACCGGTTAAATCAGGCAGGCTGCCCGTCACTTCACGTGCCACAACGCCTGTTTATCTGAAACGTTTTATGATCTCTCTCCCACCCGAAAATGATGATGACAGACCGCCTGAATTTTTTTATGACACCCTAAAAGAAGCCATACGCCACTGCGTCCGACTCGGCCCCCAATTTTTTCTCGACACGCAGTATTACCCGCCGCTAGTCACGATTATCAGGAGTTTTGAACAACGCCAAGACCAAGCCGATGACGCTGGATACGACTACACTGAGGGGGGAATAACTGAAAGTCTGCCTGCCGATGAATTCATCACCTATACGGAGCTGGGAATAATCCCTGTTTCCTTTGAACCCTGGGATAAACACACCGATAACTGGGCTGACGAATCTGACAATTTCTGTTTCTTTGGCAAGATGCCCATAAGGTAATTGAGTCAGATGTATATCCCTCGTCCTGCTAAACTACTTTTCACCATTGATGACGGTTGGAATAAATTCCTCGAAAAATACGGCGATAGCGTTAGTTCGTGGACGAGTTTATCTGTGGAGCGCATGCTTGCCTGCGGCACTTGTGCCATGGGTGTCCGGCGCTATTGTTGCGCTTCGTCTGATTGTTCTCACAGCCGTTTTTTCTGCCAAAGCTGTAAGTCAAAAGCCTGCAGTTCATGTGGCTTTAAAGCCACCGAGCAGTGGTTAGCACAGCAGGTTCATATTTTACCCGACTGCGACTGGCAACACATTACTTTCACCATGCCACATCTCCTTTGGCCTTTTTTTAACAATAACTGGCCGCTACTTAATGCTCTGTTTCGGGCAGCCACTCGAGCTATGCTGCAGTTGGCTCGCAAACAGGGTATCGAAATTGGTATTTTCTGTGCCTTGCATACTTATGGCCGGCAACTCAATCAACATCCGCATGTTCATGTTTCCGTCACTCGAGGGGGTTTGGATAGTAAACATAGTGTATGGCGAAAGCTGTTTTTCAAAAAAAAGGATGTCGAAGAAATCTGGCGAGGGGCTGTTATCCGACTACTGCGTCACAGTTATGATTTAATTAACCCTGGCCTTCTTCCCGGTCTTGGCCATATCCGTGACAAAAAACATTGGCGGCGTTACTTGAGGGCGCAGTACGGACGTTATTGGAAAGTGCACTTTGCTAAAAAAACGAAAGGGGCATGGCATAGTGTTAAGTACCTCGGTCGCTACCTTAAACGCCCACCGGTATCTGCGTCAAAACTGCGGCATTACCGAGGGGGTGCCGTTGTTCATCACTACCATGACCACCGAACTGGCCAGCATCGGCAGCAGACTCTGCCGCAGGAAGAGATGATTAGACGCTATATAAGCCATATTCCGGCCAGGCATTTTAAAATGGTGCGTTACTCTGGTTTTTTGTCGAATCGTAAACGAGGAAAACTATTGCCGAAAGTGTATAAGGCACTTGAGATGACGGCACGTAAAAAACCGGAGAACCCAGGTTTTTCTGTGCTGATGAAAGGATTTCTGCGTACCGATCCGTACAAATGTATTCTGTGTGGCGACAGGCTGCTTTTCACCGGGGCGCAAATGGGTAAAAAAGCAACGGAATTGTTGTCAGAAAGACTGCATAACCTGGAGAAAAAGCGATGGTTACGCAGCTAAACGCAGGATCAATGTGTCTAAAATAAGGAAATCAGGTTAGAAATTACACTCTCTGAGGAAATGTTAACTGGCACTAAACACAATAAATCGATCCCCATCTCCTTTTTGCAATAAGGGATGGCTTTTGCTACTCACTTTAAAAGCGATTCAATTTCCTAACCATCAAGCTCCTGTTGTGTCCATACAACGGCTTTTGCCCACTGGCAAACAGGCGCTTTGTACATCTCAATGGTGCTATCAATCGTCACCAGCGAGTTGGTTTTGTTGCCGATAATGCCGTCTTTGACAGAGCCCAACACCTCGGTAATACCGTATTCTACGTATTCATCGGCAAAATCCAGTCCTTCGTTGATTGGGATTGCCTCCCCGATATTGATTTCAGGTAACTGTTTTTCCTGTAGCTGCGTGTCACGTTCGGTTAACGCTCCTTGCAACACCGTTTCAAAATAGGCTTCTTCAATTGCCATCGGTTATTCTCCTACCTTTTGTATGAAGCCAAGCGTTATTGCCACGCACTGACTGCCTGAACTGACATTCTCAACCCAATACCCCAAATCAATATTGCCTGTTGCCGTTTTGGAAACTTTGCCAACATCGTCACCTTTTGCGACCACATAAACTTTATCGCCCCGTTTAAAGGTTTCATCTTTTGCCGTTGCTGCCCCAACGCAATCACCGTGGGAAAAATGCCCTATATTGACTTGCTTGTTGTGTGGTGCTTTCTCGCTGTAAATATCCCTCACCACGATACCGTGGATAACATCGGTGGCAGCAGAAATCGGCTTAACACCACCGTCAGGGTTCACCGCCACAAACACGCCGTAGGGTAGGTCAGTCGTGGTGTTGTTTTCTTCGCCCCACACTTTGTCATTGGAGCTTGAGGCGCGATAGATTGTGCCCGCGCGCAAGGTTCCTTTATCGGAATCCCAATTTGTGAATCCAAATGCCATTAGCGACCTCCTAGGCGTTGTGATGCGGATTTAGTGGGTTTTCTATCGCCAAGATTTAATCGTGGCTTATTCTGTTCACGCTGACGATTGATGAGATAGTCATACTTACCGTTAATCGCAGAATCGCCGAGTTTTCTGGCTTCCTGTTGTGTCACCAAACCTTTCGCAATAATCACATTTTCCTTGATTTGCCGTGCGGTTCGGGCATGTCCAATTGCCACATCCCCAAACGTTGACTTCGCTTCGGCTTCCGTTTCGGCTAGCTCTTTTTCAGCTTTCAGTCGGGCGTTTTCTTCCTCCAGTGCTTTGAGTTTTTCCGTCAGTTCTTCAAGCTGCTTTTTCAGCGTCTCAATCAGCGATTTATCATCGGTAACCTCTGTATTTTCAGGCACGGAGGTGATTTCACTGGCTGCATCGCCTTGCTTAACCTCACTGGTAGGTGACGGCGTCACATTCAGACTTTGGGCTTTTCCGATTAATCCCGTTAATATCTCGCCAATTTCTTTGGTGGCTTCATCGGCGGATTCGGTGAGCAACTGAATGTAATCACTCATCTGAATCAATAGAGTATCAAGGGTATCGGGTGTTTCGCCCTCATCCCCCAACGTATGCTGACCCTTAACGGCAGCGAGTTTTGCTTTCATAGACACAGCGCTATCTCCTAGTTTGACATCATGTCCAGAGCGTCCCTCGTCAACAATTGCGACGTGGTCACCTCTGATATGGGTTTTCTTGAAATCAATCCCCGTTGTGCCAGTCGGTTCAATAAACGACTTGTAACCACAACTGAGTTCTTTGATTTGGTAATTTTTAATGGCAGCAATCGCCTCAGCGTCATAAAGGAAAACATCGGCTGAAAGATAATCGCCGTCTTGTTTCACATTCTGCACATGCCCAATAGCGGTTTCCTTCCAGTTATCACTGGTCACCTCGTTATTGGGTGCATGGAAAAAGGTAAGCGGTTTTCCCTCAAACGAGGCGATGGTTTCAGCGTCAAAAAGGTCTTCGGGTAATACCTCAACCTTGTAGCGTTGGGTGGGGAGCAAATTAGGAACATGACTGGAGAGTTCTTTGCCTTCAAATTCCTGTATCCCCACTTTGGCAATTTTGCTCGGGATGCGATAACCCGTTTCCAATTGCTGTGCGCCCTTAATATCAATAGGCAATCGGTTATTGCCGTTCATCGTTCAATCCTTCTATGCTTTGTAAAATTACTTTGCTAACGCAGCGACAGTTAAAATCTTGCGAAGGGTGAAGTTCCACGCCCCCAATCCGTTTTCGTTTTTCCCACTGCTTGGTTTTTTCGTTGAAATACACGCTTGGGTCATCAAATCGGCAAATGCGATTATTCATCGCTGCATGAGAGGGACGGGTTCCGCCGTTTTTTCGCTTATCCATCACCGCTGACCAGCGATATAACTTAATGCCCAATTTTTGCATTCTGAGATTGGTTAAATCACCCATTGCTTTGCGGCTTTGGTCAATCGCAATCCGCATACCTCGGTTTTGCTGAATATTCAACGCTGCCGTGATTTCCTTTCCGGCGTCGCGCAACGTTTTGTTGCCGCCTATCATCGATTGCACAATTTTTTGTATATGGCTTAATGACTCGGTATGCAATCCTTTAATCAACTGGACGTTTTCGCCAATCATGCCGTTAAAGAAATCCTGCGTTTGTTTGCTGTCCAACACCGCTGCGGGGTTAATTGCAATCACAGACTCAAATTCACGGCTTAACCGTTTTTTGTTATCCGCATTAGTAATGTTGGCAAAATTACGCGCGACCCGTGTTGCAAATGCGCTGATGTCAATCGTTAAAAAACGGTCAACAATGCGGTTAAAGGTTTGGAAGCGTTTTTGGATAGAATTGGGGCTGGCATCGCCAAGATTTTTTTGTTGATTTTCTCTGGCAATTTCTTGCTTAACCACGAGCTTAAAAAGTGAAATAAGATGTTTAACTGAGGCGGCATAATAGACTTCTGCGCGCTTACTCGGATTAATCGGCTTACACTCCCTCCCCGTTAATTTTCCCTTGGGTGGTAAATTCACGGTCATCCTCCTCACTGAGTAGGTTTGCCATCATCGTCACTTCCGGTACGTTTTTCACGTCAACCAGTTCACGACGGTTTAACTCATTGAGCGCGTCTTGTGGCTCAATCACGCCGTGTTCCAGCAACAACATTAATGCCGTGGTCACGGTATTCAGATTAGTGGCAGACTCGGCTTTGTTTTCCGTTTTGATTTGGACAAATTCAAAGGCGACTTCCGTTTCGCTAATGCCATGCTTGGCACAAATGAATTTGTCGAAGAAGTTAATAATCGGGCGCAAACGGGATTCTTGAATTTCGAAAATGGTGTCGTAGTAAGATTGCAAATCTTCCTGTCCGGTGGAAAATCCGGCTGCCCCATCGCCAAACAAAATCGTTTTCGGTCTGTCCATCGCAATCGCCAATCGGTCTTGCGCTTTTGTCCAGATGTCTGAAACATTTGCCAGCGACAACTCTTTTTGCTCATACTGGCTGTCTGCATCCAGCATCAACACGTTGTGTCTTTTCTTGGCTTGCAATACCAATTGCAGCCAGTCGATAATTTCTTTGCCTCTTCCGTTGGTGATCCCCGTGTTCAAATCTTTCAGCAAGAAAATATCGGATTTCATCTCACGCAACATGCCAAGCACTTCATCGTTGACGTAAAGATAACCGAGTAAATCAGAGATAAACGCCAAAATATCGCTTTTACCATCATTGGCTTTTTCATTCGCTCTAACGGTGCTATTGGTAATTTGATTAACGACCGTCAAACAACAACGGGAGTGATGAACAAGTATTTTCTCGGCGCTTTCTAACTCAAACAACAATGGCTTGTTAAAGTACGGACTAAAAATGTTGGTAGCGATTTTGCGAATGCGATACTCGCCTTGCCGGACGACCAAAAAGCCTTTTAACTGTTCGTTGTTCACATTGAGCGGCTTTTCCAGATTTTCTTCGTCGGTCACCGCGATTAACAGACTACCGCCGTAGAGCGAAGCCAGTTTTAACGCCAGTTCTGCGTGCTTTTTGATGTTAAGGCGCTTTTCTTCGCCCGTGAACACATCATTCAGTTGTTCGGTTCGTGCTTCATCATCGCCCGTAAAACGCACGGTACGCCAGTGCTTGATACAGTCGCCTGACGTTTTGTTGATATATTTCCGCACAATTGACACACGCTCATAGAGCCACGCCAAGCCTTTGTCGGTTTCAAAATAGCCCGCACCTGTTATGCCAAGTGCAGCAAAACTAGAGGGTAATGTCGTCGTGGACGCCCCTATCGCATTCACCTCACGCATCAAGTTATCCAATCCGCCATCGGCGAGTTTTTGGGGTGATTTTTTTCGTTTAAGAGAAAGGAACATACAACCTCTTATATTGATTTTTTTATCACCATTTTGTATAGTGTATATATACATTTTACAAGGTGATGTATGATTAAGAATTTTCGTCACAAAGGGATTGAGCGATTTTTTAAAACAGGTGTAACTTCAGGGATTCAAGCTAAACATGCTGTAAAGTTACGAGTGCAATTAACCGCCTTAAACGTCGCAAAAAAACCTTCTGATATGTCAGCCCCAAGCTGGAAGTTGCATCCATTAAAAGGAGAATCGCTAAAAGGTCACTGGGCAATATCTGTTAATGGAAATTGGAGATTAACGTTTAAATTTGAAGGTGAGGACGTGATCCTTGTTGATTATCAAGACTATCATTGAGGTAATTATGACTAGAATGTATAACCCTTCTCATCCAGGAATCGTTTTACGTGAATATTTAAGCCACGTTTCAGTGACTGAGGCAGCAAAAGCATTAGGTGTTACTAGAGTCTCTCTTTCTCGTATATTGAATGGTAATTCAGGTATTTCTGCTGATATGGCTTTAAGACTAGAAAGCGCAATTGGTACAAGTGCTGAAATGTGGATCGAAATGCAAACTCAATATGAACTTTGGCAAGCATCTCAGAAACCACGACCTGAAGTTCATAGGCTACTACCTCAATCCTAGCCAGTCCGCAAATACCGATAAATGGTTTCGCGTGATGCGCCAAATTCTTTTGCTAGGGGTTCTACGCCGGAACCCCATATTTTGCCGTAGCAAATTCCGCATCCCTTATTCGCATGATCGTTTGTCTGGTTGTATTAAAGATTTTTGCAAGAGAACTGATGCTTTGACCGTTTTTTAAATGCAATATCACTTCTTCTCTTTGTTTGTCGTCCAGTGATCGAGGTCTGCCGAGCTTTTTACCCTGTGCTTTTGCTCTGACTATTCCTGCCTGAGTGCGCTCAATTAGCAAATCCCGTTCAAATTCAGCAACAGCAGAAATCACCTGCATTGTCATTTTTCCGGCTGGGCTGGTGAGATCGACGCCACCTAATGCAAGACAGTGAACTTTAACACCTAAGGAGGCTAGGTTTTCAACGGTTTTGCGAATATCCATGGCATTTCGCCCGAGTCGGTCTAATTTGGTTACCACAAGAACGTCTTCTGCTTCTAATCTGTCTGTTAATCTGACAAATCCATTTCTTTCATTAGCAGCCACCGAACCGCTAACATTCTCTTCGACAATTCGATGCGGTTTAATGTTAAATCCGGCTGCTTCAATTTCTCGGCGTTGATTTTCGGTGGTCTGTTCTAAGGTGGATACTCGGCAGTAGGCAAAAACCCGTGACATATTTATTTCTCCTGTACGAAATAGATGTACTTATTATACAGGATGTACGAAATTAATTTAACCTATTTTTGTACAGGCGTTTTGTAGGATGTACGAAAACGAACGTTTTTGTACTTCCAGTAATACACTATAGCGTATCCAGAAAAGAGACTGAGCCTTTGATATACCCGTCCAAAGAATAACGCACTGCGTCCCAACAGTGATTGTGAGCATCAACAATGACAGGCAGAACATCACCCGTATTACGGTCAATTTTGTACGAATATAGCCGCGCTTCTTCAATTGTGTGTTTGCAACGCGGGTGAATAATGATTTTTTTGAAGCCTCGTAGGTGCGCGATGCCGTCTTCTACGCTACCATTCCATTTAGATGCCGGAGCAATATTAAAGCCCTGTCGTTTTAAGTAGCTGATAGTCTCTGGTCTGCTGTTGTCTGCTTTAATTGGCCAACGTCTTGTTTCCGGTATCGCTTGATAGAATTGAGGTAGTGCGTCCAATTCCACGCCAACCTTGTAGGCTTCGTATTCAACGTACAGACAGTCACCAAGGATGAAACTACGTATCAGGGTGCTAGGGTCATTCGAAAATCCAAAATCGGCTCCAAACAACAATCGGTCTGCTTTTTTCCAGAGATCATCATCAAACTCAACAACATCATATTTGCCGTTCAATACTTGCTTATTGGAATTTTCCAAATAAGCCCCTTCCCAAATCCACGCATAGGTATTGGCATCAAGCCGGATCCGGTCGTTTTTCCGGTCTTCCTCCAAAACATTAGGAAACCACGGATTGTCATTGTAGTTAAGATCAACCGAAATACAGTTACTTGGTTTTTTCTGTCTGAAGCGAACATCGGTTGCGCTCCCTTTTCGCTCAGGATTCCACGTCACCCAAATTTCAGAAGCATCTTCTCGTACCGTGGGGATTAATTTTTGCCATGCGTACTCCGGTACGTTTTCAGCCTCATCTATCCAGCAAAAAAGAATCGATGATTTTGATTTAAGGCTATCCAAGTTATGCCTTAATCCACAGAAAACAAAAGAAACCCGTTTGTCTTTCGTTCGTATATACCTTTCACCAATATCAAAAAAGGCATTAAGCCAACTGACGCTTTGTATTGCCTGTTTTACTTCCTGCATACTGGAGTCTTCAAGGGAGTTCATGAATTCACGGGCGCAAAGTATCACGCCTTTTTTACCCACCCTTGCGGCATTGAAAGCCTTAACCGCCAACATCAACGCAAAGGTACGTGTTTTGCCACTTCCTCGCCCACCGTAAGCACAGCGATAACGGGCACTTCCGTTAAACACTGTGGTTAACTTAGGCGGAATATCAATTGCCATTTCTTTCGTCATTGTTAAAACTTCCTGCGTTAACATGGATAATAGATGGGAAAATATCTTCCGATTCATTGAAATCTGATGATTGCTTAATTTCGAGCAATAGCGTGTTGGGAACGGGAATACCTTCAATCTCCAAAAATTGCGCTGCTTCCAGTGAAGTCATTTCACCCGCTTTTTTGCGCTCAAGTATCGATCTTAAATATTCTTTTCGTTGCTGCTTTTCTTCGTCAAAGAAGACTTCGTTAATCCCCATTTTTTTGTAAACGGCAATATCATTGTGACTGGGTAATACTTCTTCTATCGTTGTCGTTTCGCCGTCAGGGGTTTTCTTAATGATTTTGCGTGTGCGCATTTTGGTATTTTGCCTTGCCGTTTCCGCGATCTCTTTTTTCAAAATGTCCGCGGCATGATGAAAGGCATGATCAAACTCGTAATAATCCTTTCGCCAGTTTCGGATTGTTTTTTCGTTAACGTGCAGCCACTTTGCAATGAAGTTATTTGACACTTTGCCTTTCACCAAAGACAGGTTGATCACGTCATCAATATACGCTTTTTGATATTTCGCTTTCCCTGACATGACAACCTCTTATTAACATTTGTGCAACATTCGTGAAATTAGCCGTTTTGAGTTCGGACTTATTCTTCGGAACTATGCGTAAGAAATCCCTCTTAATAATTTGTAATTATTAGTTTTTTTGATTTTCAAAAATTCGGAAGTATGACTTCGGAATTATGCGTTTTTGGCTATTCTGTGATTTATACGACTGAATACTTCATGATTATTGAGTTTGATCGCTTTCCACCTGTTTTGGATTGTGATTAAAAAATAAACGCAAATGTTAAATTTCTATGTCCAAAACTGACCGACAAAAACGTCCATAAGTATCATGCGTGATTTTGATACTTCGATGACCCAACATTTTCGATACGACATTTATTCCGTAGCCTCTTTGGATTAATGAAATCGCAGCAAAATGCCGTAAGTTATGAAATGTACCAATCTCATATTCCAATAACCGTTTTTTGATAATCCCACTTCTTCCGTACGTTAATGACAAACGAGATTGACGTTCTGACATCAACAATGGAATAGGCTTTCCTCTCTTTTCTTTATCCAAAAATTGCATTAAATCTTTTGGCAGCGGTAAAATCCTTTGCAAATCCGCTTTCATCCCCAAATTTACAACGCCATATCGTGTTAAGTGCTTTGAGATGTGAATTCTCTGTTCACGAATATCGCTATAGTCCAATGCCAAGATTTCACTTATCCGTAAGCCCAATTTTGATGCCAAAATAAAAGTTATCTTTTCACGAACAGGCGATTGCTTGATCATCTCTTCTACATTGCAAAATGCCGGAATAAAAATCGGCTTTTCCACTTTCTTTTTCAGTTTTGGTATTGGACTCACGCCAATATTTCGCATTGCTTTTAACAACAAATAAGCCGAATGCAGATGTTTAAGCGTATTCTCAGGTAAGCCATTAAATTCACTCGGACGAATATTCAACGCCAATTTTGCTTGCAACGTTTCGTCAATCGAAAACAATGCATGTTTAATCGTATCAAGGGAACTTTGGCGCAAATGCCCCGTTTCACATTGTGAGACTTTTTTACCCACATAAAACTGAATCAACTTGCGAAGATGCCAATCTCGGCATCGCTCTTTTTCTTTTGCTGTCATCTCACCAAATCGCTCAGATTCACTCAAAAAAAGAAAACGGCAAGCTGCATCCAACGTTTTGAAACTTTTATGAAATCGCCCTGCTGCATTTTCATAATGCACACGAAAACCCTCGCTACCGTGGCGAGTTTTGGGTAATTTGATTGAACTCATATTGAGATTATCTGGTGTGGAATGCGTTAGCATCCTACTCGATATGAAGGATGCCGTTTTATTGCGTATTTCGCTAATCCACCCATTCTCCTATCTCATATCCAGAAAAACTCAAAGTAGTAGATCCTGCATGAATATATAATTTCTCTTTTACACCATCAGCATAAATATTAGGTTCTATTTGCCATTCAACATTAACGTCTTCATTTTTAAGATTCTCCATAAAACCAAAATAGCGACTATTATTTTGACTAAAAACCACATTACCAGAAGCATTTTTTAGTACAATCCGATACTTATTACCGACTATAAGAGGAAGCGCTTTTATGATAACAGCCGTATGTTCACTTAGGGTCAAAATACCATTCTCCAGTTTAGGAGAAATCTTGCCCATATGGGACATATAAGGTTGAAGATGGTATTCTTCGAGGCTTTTATTGGTCGAAAAATCGTATACTTCTGTTATTCTATAAGGGTACAAAGACATATTTATTACTCCTGACATATTGTTGATTATCGAATCAATGAAATTGACACTGAGTTTTGATGTACTGCTGTAGATATTCTGTCTGCTTCTCATTCTCCACTATCATTTCTCGGAAACGGAAATAATCCTGTCGAGCTGATGCGTTAAGTTGTGGGGTGGCTTCATCATATCGGCTCTGGGCGGTAACGGTTTTGGATGTATGACACACGGCATTGACGCGCAACCGCTTGTTGCCAGCACGCACAGCATCATGCAGCTTAGCAATTTCAGCTTTGGCATTATTCACTTCCTCGGTGTGTTGAATATCGAGTTGGTGCAAGGAATCTATCTTCTGTTGTTGCAATTTCAACGCTTCAATTTGCTCGTGATATTGCTGTTTTAGCGTGTGGTAGTTTTGCTTGACTGTTTGGTAACGTGCGTTGATGAAAATCAGTGAAATAATTAACCCCGCAATAATCACTACGACAAATGCGTAAGGTCGCCATAATATATTACGCTCTCTATTTCTCGACGGGTCATTAACCCTTTCCATTTTCTACCATCAACATAAACCCATCGCTTCATTTCATCACAAGCGCCTTGTGGGTCTCCTGCATTGAGCTTTTTGAGTAACGTGGATTTGGCAAAATTGCCCACACCCACGTTGTAAGCAAATGAGTAAAGGGCTGCCTGAGTCAGTGTATTGATATTGACCTTAACCAGCGGGTCAACATAGCGTTTAACCGCCCTTAAATCGTCATCAAGCCACTTATCGCAGTCTTTTTGCGTGTACGTCCGATTACGCTCAATATCGTTACCTGTATGTCCATAGCAAACAGAAAGAATACCACCACCATCGAAATAGGGCTTAAACCTCAATCCCTCAAAATGCGTTATCATGCTTGATGCCAGCAATAACGCACTACCGCCCGTTGCCATCAATATTTTTTTCGGTATCTTCATAGTGATGTTCCTTGAGTTCAAATTCCTTTTTGCGGTAATACCAATTAACAAAAAATGTCCCTATCGTGCAGACAATACCCACTACAGCTACCCACTCTTCGAGCGTGAGAATGCCAATAGCGGTTGTCGCCCCAGCCCATAGATACGACAAGGGGCTGGAATACTTTTCCATCATGTGATTTCTTCCGGTGAGGTTTTTGAGGTAGTGAGGCGTGAATTTTTGTTTGAAAACGCCTGTCTTTTCACCACGTCAGGCTCGGTGGTATCCTTATCACTCTTCAACTTATAAGGAATTTTTTATGTCTAAACTGTATTTTATCCATACGACGCTCGTGCTTTGGCTGTTGAATATTTAAAACGCAACGATAAAGAACTTACGCCGGAAGAATACATTAGTGAGATTTTGAAGTTGGAGGAAACTTATAAAATCCGTCTTGAAACAATGAGTGATAATTCTTGTAACTTCCTCGATACGGTTAAGAAGGAAAAATAGAGGTCATGCCTTCGACGATCGCCTCGGCGGTCGTTTTTGCTGCTTCGATGACCTCCGCTTTTTCACACCGTTCTTTGACCAAATGCGTCACCACCTCAAAAATAGCTGGTTCCACTTTTTCCAAGCAGTACTTGGCAATTTCCTTGTCTATTTGCCTGTCGCCAATAGTGACCAGTTTCTCAGTTGAATTATCCTTGTTTTCCATAATTTGACCTCTTGATTTAATTAAGCGTTTAACTGTCATCACCCATCAAAGATAGCTTCGCTTTCACAAGCGGACTGGGATCCCAAGGAAAACTCAGTTTATCTGATGTGAAGAAATGATTTGCACGCTCTAATATCCGATCTACCTCTGATAGCCGCTTAGTCAAGGCGGCTTTTTCTCGTTTTAAATTATTGTAATGCGCTAAGGCAGTTTTTTGCGTAGCCAGCCAATCCTCAAGCTCTTCACTGCTTAAGTTCGGATTGAAAAAGTATGGCGCTTTATTCATTTTTGACCTCGTATTTGTTATTGAATTTTCCGGCGGTAGCTTGACCAGTTGAAATTAACTACGGTAGGTTTGCCCATCCTTAAGCGATCGACGATTCGCTCCCCCAATACCTCGGTTAATTGTTGTTGCGGTAAATTGGTCAAAATTCCGGTTGGTTTTTTGCTTGATGTTCTACGATCGATAATTTGGAAAATGACTAGTCCTTCATTGAGATTGTTTCTCTGAACGCCAACATCATCAAATACGAGCAAATCAACACCGCACAAATCATCGATTAATTGTGATTCGGTATATTTAGGGGCGCTCTCGTAAGTTTTTCTCAATCTCATCATCAGCTCAGGAAAAGTGACAATTAAAATACTCAGTCCGTCTTGAATTAAGTGATTACCTATTGCTGCTGCCAGATGATTTTTGCCTGTGCCAGAATGACCGCTAAAAACAAATCCACCAAAATATTTTCCAAAATTGTCAGCATAGTTTTTTGCTTTGAATTTCGCTTGTCTTTGTTCCGTCGTCAAAGCCTCAAAGTTGTCAAAAGTACAATGCTGATAAAGTTCAGAAATACCGGAGTTACCCATGATATTATTCAGCCTTCTGACTCGATTTTCTTCGGAGATTCGGTTTGAGTCCAATTTAGCTTGTTCACGATGCCACGCTAACAACTCGTCAACGGTATTAAATTTCGGTTTAATGTGCTTTGGCATCAGTTTGAGAAATCGGGTTAATACTCCATTTGCTGTATTCAAAATTCCTCCTGCGTAAGCAGATTAGCAAAACTTCGTGTATCGCTTCATAATCGACGATAAATTTTTAGCTGTAAG
>NZ_CP038615.1:0-85190 GCF_004768525.1 Arsenophonus nasoniae | reverse complement strand
ACAAACCAGAGAATCCGCATTTTGGGTGCGGACAGATTTTGCGGAAACCGTAGAGAAAAATTTTAATCGGGTGTTTAAGTTAAGTGAGTTATCCACTGCGGAAATAGGATTAAAAAAAATGCGGAAATAGACGTTTTTGGCTATTCTGTGATTTATCCTGCTGAATCCCTTTGATAGCAAAAAAGTAAGGATTTAACCCCATTTACCTTAATGGTTAAAAAATAAACGCAAATGTTAAAAATTTAACTCGAAAATTGACCCTGAAAATCGCCCATAAATATTTGACGTCGTCTCAATGTTTTTGTGACCCAACATTTTAGAAATAACGTGAATATCATTGTGTTTTTTGATAAGACGTACCGCAGCAAAATGCCGTAAGTTGTGAAATTTCCCAATCCGGTATTTTTCCAGTAATTCCTTAACGATTCCTGTCGTACTGTAATTTAATGACAACCTTTTCCCTGATTGACTGGTGATTAAAGGCTCATTTAAACTAAGTTTGGTTTTATCCAATAAATCCAATAATGCTTTTGGTATAGGCAACAATCGTTGAACGTCCGCTTTTAAACCTTCAATAACACCGTTTCGTGTGACATGTTTTGAGATATTCAAATACTCCCCTTGAATATCGCTATAGTCCAATGCCAGTATTTCACTTATCCGAAGCCCAATCACCGACGCCAAGATGAAGGCTATCTTTTCTCTGACGGGCGCAACTTCGATCATCCTATCCACATTCTCAAAAGCAGGAATGAAAATAGGCTTTTCGACTTTCTTTTTCAGTTTTGGAATTGGACTCACGCCAATATTCCGCATTTCTTTTAACAGCAAATAGGCAGAATGCAGATATTTAAGGCTATTCTCAGGTAAGCCATTAAATTCACGCGGGCGAATATGCAACGCCAATTTTGACTGCAACGTTTCGTCAATCGAAAATAACGCATGTTTAATCGTATCGAGCGAACTTTTCCGCAAATGCCCCGTTTCACATTGTGAGACTTTTTTGCCTATATAGAATTGAATCAGTTTGCGAAGATGCCAGTCTCGGCATCGCTCTTTTTCTTTTGCCGTCATCGACAAAAACCGCTCGGATTCACTTAGAAAAAGAAAACGGCACGCCGCATCCAGCGTTTTAAAACTTTTGTGAAATCGCCCTGCTGTATTTTCGTAATGCACACGAAAACCCTCGCTACCGTGGCGAGTTTTGAGTAATTTGATTGAGCTCATTTTAGTGATTTGATGTGGAAAAAATCTTTAATCTGAATTAAGGACAGTAAATAAATTCGTTACCTATTTTGTCTTCGAATAAGCCAGCAATTCAGTTACTTGTAAACCAAATTTTGTTATCTCCCTTATAAAAAGGAGTAATACTTTTCTCTTTAAAAGTTAAAACGGTATTCATCGTACTTTTCCTTATAGAAAATCGAACCTGCTCACACATAAAAAGCAGCATTTTAAACGGCGATTATCAGGCTCGACTTTCCTGTAAGGTTCTGTGTTTGATTAATACGAGGGATGTTTATTTAAATAATATATTTGAATGTAGGTAACCGCTGATATTTAAATTTTGTTCGACTTTTATTTCATTAGGAATATTCGCTAATCTCATAACGTCTTCTATACTAACTCCAGTATAATGAATATTATTATTTTCGATTCGGTAGCCTGCAAATATGACACCACTCAAACTAATAGAATAAACAATTCTAGCATTTACTTGATATTCATCATTTTTTAACTCAACAATCGCTTTTTCTTTTGGTTTCAGTGTGAAGTCTGCAGTAGAGCGATGTAATGTTAAGTCAGACTTGCCTATAACACTATTTACTGAATGAGATACAGTCTCACCAATCTTAAAAGTGGGAGCAAATTTAAACCCCGATATTTCCAGAGACAAGCCAATATCAAGATCGAGGTGATCTGCTTTATTTTTATCCCATGATGATTGTACTGTAATAGTATTACTCCCTGATATAGCTGCTGTAAATCTAACATTTCTATCACTATTATCATTACTAAATTCTTGCACGCTTATTATATTCGTTGATGGTTTACTAAAGTCTTCTTGTACCACGTCATCAATTGATATTTTTTTTACTACATGTTTACTCTTAGTTTTAGCGTATAAATCTTCATGGCCTTCAGGAGAGTAAACGATACTTTCCGGGAGCCTACCATAATTAATTTTGGGTATCTTTTCGCTGATAATCTTTGCAATACTTTCTCTCTGTGAAGCTGATATCCAATCTTTAAATATTTCACTCTCTGTTATTTTAGATTGATATTCTCCTCCTTTAGAAAGAATTACTACATTTCCTGACTGATTTTCCGTAATTAAACATTTCATTTTATTCACCTCTTGCACCATGATTATTAAAATTCGTAAGTATCAATTACCGATTCATTGACACTGTGTTTTGATGTACTGCTGTAAATATTCCGTCTGCTTTTCGTTTTCAATTATCATTTCTCTGCTCTTCAATTAATCACTGTCAGTAACTGCTCATTAAGTATCAGGCTATCACGCCATGTCATATTATCTGTGATTGCTGGCGGCAAGCAGTCAGCGAGTAGATGAGAGGGTATTGGAATGTGAGGAGCCTGAACGTATTCGGTTCGTGTGCTGCTGCAACTCGACAACAGCCCCATTAGGGATAATGCGATTGGCGCAATCCCGATTGGCGACATGCGTTTTAATTGCTGCTTGTGTTGCCTCAGAGTCAACTGCTTTACGCTGACGGGTCTCACTATTAATTCGTGCAATATCATTGATTACCCTCATTGACTGAAAAGCATTAGTAGTAATGGCTATCTGGTTATTGAGTTCAACGGTGAGTTTTTTATTCAATGACCTGACTTCGTTTAAGGACGTCAACAACCAAGATGCCCATAAGATTAATCCTGCAATAATCACTACGACAAATGCGTAAGGTCGCCATAACATATTACGCTCTCTATTTCTCGACGGGTCATTAATCCTTTCCAGACTTCGCCTTTCACATAAACCCATCGCTTCATTTCATCACAAGCGCCCTTTCGGTCATCAGCGTTGAGCTTTTTGAGTAATGTCGATTTGGCAAAATTTCCCACGCCCACGTTGTAAGCAAATGAGTAAAGGGCTGCCTGAGTCAGTGTATTGATATTGACCTTAACCAGCGGGTCAACATAGCGTTTAACCGCCCTTAAATCGTCATCAAGCCACTTATCGCAGTCTTTTTGCGTGTACGTCCGATTACGCTCAATATCGTTACCTGTATGTCCATAGCAAACAGAAAGAATACCACCACCATCGAAATAGGGCTTAAGCCTCAATCCCTCAAAATGCGTTATCATGCTTGATGCCAGCAATAACGCACTACCGCCCGTTGCCATCAATATTTTTTTCGGTATCTTCATAGTGATGTTCCTTGAGTTCAAATTCCTTTTTGCGGTAATACCAATTAACAAAAAATGTCCCTATCGTGCAGACAATACCCACTACAGCTACCCACTCTTCGAGCGTGAGAATGCCAATAGCGGTTGTCGCCCCAGCCCATAGATACGACAAGGGGCTGGAATATTTTTCCATCATGTGAGTTCTTCCGGTGAGGTTTTTGAGGTAGTGAGGCGTGAATTTTTGTTTGAAAACGCCTGTCTTTTCACCTCGTCAGGCTCGGTGGTATCCTTATCACTCTTCAACTTATAAGGAATTTTTTATGTCTAAAAAATATGAAAAAACTGTATTTTATCCATACGACGCTCGTGCTTTGGTGAGATTTTGAAGTTGGAGGAAACTTATAAAATCCGTCTTGAAACAATGAGTGATAATTCTTGTAACTTCCTCGATACGGTTAAGAAGGAAAAATAGAGGTCATGCCTTCGACGATCGCCTCGGCGGTCGTTTTTGCTGCTTCGATGACATCCGCTTTTTCACACCGTTCTTTGACCAAATGCGTCACCACCTCAAAAATAGCTGGCTCCACTTTTTCCAAGCAGTACTTGGCAATTTCCTTGTCTATTTTCCTGTCACCGATAGTGACCAGTTTTTTAGTTGAATTATCCTTGTTTTCCATCTTAACCTCTTGCTTGTTATTGAATTTTACGGCGGTAGCTTGACCAGTTGAAATTAACTACGGTAGGTTTGCCCATCCTTAAGCGATCGACGATTCGCTCCCCCAATACCTCGGTTAATTGTTGTTGCGGTAAATTGGTCAAAATTCCGGTTGGTTTTTTGCTTGATGTTCTACGATCGACGATTTGAAAAATGACTAGTTCTTCATTGAGATTGTTTCTCTGAACGCCAACATCATCAAATACGAGCAAATCAACACCACACAAGTCATCAATTAACTGTGATTCGGTATATTGAGATCCGCTTTCGTAGGTTTTTCTCAATCTCATCATCAGGTCAGGAAAAGTAACAATCAAAATACTCAGTCCGTTTTGAATTAACCGATTCCCAATTGCTGCTGCCAGATGATTTTTACCTGTGCCGGAATGACCGCTAAAAACAAAACCCCCAAAGTATTTTCCAAAATTGTCAGCATAGTTTTTTGCGTTGAATTTCGCTTGTCTTTGCTCCGTCGTTAAAGCCTCAAAGTTGTCAAAAGTACAATGCTGATGAAGTTCAGAAATACCGGAATTACCCATGATATTGTTCAGCCTTCTGACTCGGTTTTCTTCGAAGATTCGGTTTGAATCCAATTTAGCCTGTTCACGATGCCACGCGAACAACTCATCAACGGTATTGAATTTCGGTTTAATGTGCTTTGGCATCAGTTTAAAAAATCGGGTTAATACTGCATTTGCTGTATTCAAAATTCCTCCTACGTGAGTAAATTATCAAAACTTGGTGTATCGCTCTGTAAGCAACGATAAAATTTTAGCTTTACGAATTACGTTTTTTTCGAGAAAACGGCTCAGAATTGATTACAGCGCGTTTTAGATGGGGTCTGAGCGATAACTTGAGATTGAATTTTCAATTTCAGCTAAAAATCCAAATGCCAATGTTTTTTCTGCCCATCAAAAATCATCAGTGATGAAAACATCCATTTTGGGGATGTCTTTAAATCGATATCGGGATTTCTGCGTTTGGGTCTCTTTGGGTTCAAAAAGTCCTTGCCAGCCATTGGCAATACTGGTGTTGATGATGTCTTCTGGCGAATACCCCCTATCACGACACTTCGTCAGCAGTTTGATAGTCTGGTCAACCGTCATTAGGGATTTGATAGGTTTGTTAATTTCCTTGCGGTACTGTAACCAAGAATGCCAGGTTGATCTTGATAACCAGTTTGGAAGTTCTAGCGAATTTGGGTCAAAAACCTTCGATTTTTTCGTAAGGGAGATTATAGAGGGATCTATTGTAGTAATCTTTGTAGTAATCTCTTGATCTAACGAACTCGATAATGTCGATTCCCCGAACTCGACAATGTCTACTTCGGGAGCTCCACTTTCTCCATCTCGCGAAAATCCCTTTTTTGAATTGGCGAAATTATCCAGAATCTCGTTTAATTTTTCTTCGTCAATCCGGTAATAAGTTTTGTGTTCAAGACGCTTTTCAGTCACGATTAACACACCGATTGAAACTAATTTTTTTATTGCTGTTCGTTGTTCGTCATGTGTCAATCCGGTTTCTTCTTCGAGATCAGCTCGAGTTTTGTAAACCCCTAATTCAGAATTCGCTTTGTCCTGCCAGTAAAATATTTGGGAAAAAAGAATTGCTGAGGTTAATCCGCCAAGCGGTTTGGCTAAATTTGGATAATATGCATGAGGATTACCTATCAGTCGTAATGTAGCGGCACTTTTCACTCAATCACTCCAATTATTAAAATTGTGCAAACAAGTTCATAAAAAATATGAAATAACGTGTGATTTCCCTGATGTGGTTGAAAAAATGACAAAGAAAGGCTTTAATTCAAAAAGAGCGCGTCAATATGCGCTTTCTGTTCGATGATTTTTTGTTTTTGCTGTTTTTTGCGGTGATCCATAAACAGATTGGCGTAAACTACTATCTGTCGTTGAAAATCCCGTAACTGCTGACGTGGATTTTCGTGTCGCCAAAAGGCTTTTTTGAGTTTTTGGTTAAATTCACGTTCAGCGTCTTTTTTGGCAAGAAAATCAAATTTCCTGATTTCTCGCCTAACTTTTGCATTACTCTTACTTTCTTTGAAAATAATTTCTTGGGGCATTTTTCCTCCTGAGCGCTATATTTTGATGTTTCTGAATTTCAGACGATAACAACCCTCGTAAACACGAAGATTTTAAATACGATTTCCACAGACATATTGAATGTAGATAACGGCGTTATTGAATAAAAAACACCAAAACAGAACACACAAAAACGGTATTCTGTTCTCCGCGACTCGCAGAGAAAAAACCCCAAATTGTGAAAGAGCAAAAGCCGTACAAAAAACAGCTAAAAATTGATTTCTAAATTGTAAACCGAAATTTCACCATGTCAATAATTCGATCTATTTCAATAACTTACGTGAAATTTGAGCTTAAAATAAAGTGATCAAAATCAATAACTTACGTGATAAAAAAATTCACTTTTTTTTAAATTTCAAATTTGCAATCGGAAATCGCTATTTTGGAATTCTGCTATACTTAAATTGAATTGCTGATATTAAACTCCTAGAATCTCTTCTAGCTCTGAACGCCGGGTATTGGATATCTGGCGTTTTTTTTGCTATCAAATAGAACATCTCAATATTTTCTCTGTAATATCTCTCATTTATCTCACCTAACCGGAATAAACTCATTTTATCTCTTAAAGTTACCAATTAATAACTTATATTGAGACTTATTTGAGAATAAGTGGCATTTTAAAACCTTAAATGATTATGTTATTCTCATATTTTAAATTTAATTATCTCTTATTTTTCTCAAAGGTGACTCATGAAAATATATATCGATGATGGCTCGACAAATATCAAATTAACATGGAGTGAGGAAGGAATTCAGAAGTACTTCATTAGCCCAAATAGCTTTAAGCGTGATTGGTCAGTTTCTTTTGGTGACAGCCACAGTTCAAATTATACCATCAATGGCGAGATGTACTCTTTCGATGCGATAAGTCCTATTGCCGTCACAACAACCAATGTGGGTTATCAATATAGCGATGTGAATGTGATTGCAGTGCATCACGCCTTACTCCAGTCAAAATTATCCCCTCAAGATGTGGAAATCGTCGTCTCTTTGCCGATTGCTGAATATTTCGATACCAAAAATCAACCGAATTCAGCGAACATACAGAGGAAAAAAGATAATTTTAAAAAATCGGTTGAAGTTAAAGACGGAAGAACCTTTAACATCAAAAACGTTGAAGTCATGCCGGAATCCATCCCTGCTGGTTTTTCCATAGCAAAAGCGCTTGATGACCTCGACTCGCTTTTGATTGTGGATTTAGGGGGGACAACGCTGGATATAGCGCAAGTGATGGGAAAAATGAGTGGTGTGTCGAAGATATACGGAAACTCTCATCTAGGTGTCTCAATGATGACGCAATCTGTCAAAGAAGCGCTTAGTTTGGCAAAAACCAACGGCAGCAACTACTTGGCGGATGATATTATCATCAACAGTCACGATATGAATTACTTAAAACGCCGTATCAACGATGCAAGCCAAATAAATCAGGTTCTTGCTTCACTCAAGGAATCAAAACATCGACTGATTAATCGTGTACTGGACGCCGTTAATACATTCAGTGGGTATACCCATGTGATGGTGATAGGTGGAGGTGCAGAAATTATTGCTGATGCAATTAAATCCCACTGTGTAACGAGGGAAGACAGATTTTTTAAAAGCGAAAACCCTCAGTTTGATTTGGTCAATGGCATGTTTTCTATAGGGTGATACAGAAATGGACACACGTAGAAAAATTCAATTTTATATCAATCCTGATAGACACGGTGCTGACAAGTACACAGCCGAAGTATTGGAGAATATGCCTCAAGGTGAAAGAGGGAAATTCATGCGCGCGGCGTTTTTATCCGGTGTAGCGCTTTTCAAACAAGAGCCTAGATTAATTTATATGCTGAGTGAACTTTTGACAGATAAAACCACACTCGAAGAAATCACGAAAGTGATGGAAACCGTGTTAAAAAACAAAATGTCTGATTTTAATGATGAGTATGTTGAATTGGACGTATTGAATTCAGTCGAAGATTTGAGAGCATTTGAAACGCGCAATAATGCCAAAAATCTATTTGGAAAATCAGGATAACTGGTTGAAATTTTGTATTGAAGTCTTATGATGGGTTTGCCATGAGTCAATTTTGATGATTAAAATTAAAACTGTTTTACTTCGACAAATTAGCCAACTTTTGCGGTTGGCTTTTTTCTTTCTGAAATCCAAAAACTAGAAAACTCTTAAAACGCATCATGAGCAACGATAATTTTTTGGACGTGCGAATTTACGTTTTTTTTCGAGAAAACGGCTCAGAATGGATTACAGGAGCTTTTAGAGGGTATTCTGACTCTTCTTTCTGTCTTCCTTTAGCACTTCGATGAAGACTTGCTCGAATTCGTCATTTTTGGGGAGGTCCTGTTTGAGGATATACTTGTTGACGAAGAATTCTGGTTCAATACCGAGTCGTCTTGATGCTTCAAATCCGCGTTTGACCCAATCTAGGGGCAAAATGTGTTCGTGTGCTAATTCCTCAGCCCAATGCCAGTCAAACTGTTTAATTTCGTCTTCACGTAGAATGCGAATTGACTTTGCGTCATAGGTCATGAATTACTTAACTGCCTCTTTGAGTCTTTGACCTGCTTTAAAACTCGGTACGTTTGCAGCAGCAATTTTAAGTGTCTCGCCCGTTTTTGGATTGCGTCCATCTCTGGCTGCGCGTTGTTTAACTTGAAAACAGCCAAAGCCAACGAGTTGTACTTCATCTCCCGCCTTTAGCGCTTCTGTCACGGTTTCTATGAATGCGTTCAGTGCTTTCTCTGAGTCTTTTTTGGTTAAGTCAGCTTTTTCAGCAATTTGATTGATGAGTTCGGTTTTGTTCATGGTGTGCCTGATTTTCAATTTAACGTTAGATAGTGTATTTAATATTTATAAAACTAATTATGGTCATTTTCTTTCACTATCAAATAACCTCGCCAATTATTATTGTCAGAAGTATTCATTGCTCGAAAAAGATCAAGGCTATTCACCCAAACCCAATTATATTTGGTATTGGAAACATCCATAATCAGGAATGAATCGCTATTTTTATCCCAGGCTACTAAAGGGGAGAAATGTCCTCCACCGGATTGTCCAAGAGAAGTCCGTAAATAATTTATGATAACATAACTATCAAAGTCATTTATTGAGCTAATAATTTCCTTCTTCATTTTAGTAATGTTATTTAAGGAAGTAACATGGATTTTTTTTACCTGTAAATCTAAAGTTGTTAGAAGCATTTTTTCGTCATTTAGATTTAATCCATAATCTTGTAAACCATTTTCAATCATGGGCTTACCGAAAATGTTTATTTTCGCTTTAGGACTAAAATTTACCACACTTTCTTGGGTATAACGGTTCCAAAATGGAGTCCAATTCTTGTTTTTAGGAAAATAAATTTGCTCATCCAAGGAAATTCTTGTCGAATCAGGTTTAATCTGATTAGCTTTTTCTTTGTTTTTAACACGTAAAGCGTTAACTACTATAGTTGCTGAAGCAATTCCACAATAGACCTTATTTTCTTGTCCTTCGAATTGTTGAATTAAACTAAAAAAATCATTTTTATATTTTGTTCTCTCAAGTCTATGAATACCTTCAGGAGTGTTCAAATCAATTGTTTTAGCAAATACAGCAGTATTCAGAAATAAACTACTTATAAGCAAAGTAGCTACTTGTTTTGTATAAAATTTATGATGAAACTGAGAATAAATTGCCATTTCAGGTTGTGCCTAATTTT
Source organism: Arsenophonus nasoniae (assembly GCF_004768525.1). Classification (NCBI taxonomy): domain Bacteria; kingdom Pseudomonadati; phylum Pseudomonadota; class Gammaproteobacteria; order Enterobacterales; family Morganellaceae; genus Arsenophonus; species Arsenophonus nasoniae. Next base: position 75,309 of record NZ_CP038615.1, on the reverse strand, counting down.
TAAGATAAAGAGTCTAATATTCATCCCAATTATATCCAGCAGCTTCTGCGCTTCTCTTATCAAAAAACTGTCCTTTAATTTGCTTGAATCCGCCGAAGTTTGGAATTTCTTCTAGCTCTTTTTCCAAAGATGTAACTTGGGATTTTGCTAGTATTTTATTGTGAGATTGAAGAATAGCTTTTGTTGGCGTTGAATCTTCAATTTTTCCTTCTCTTATCGCCAATTCTCGCTTCTTCTCTTCGTGCCAATTTTGTTTGCAATATTTTGAGCATTCAACGGCTCTACGCAAATCTGGCATTGTTAGACGCAATGTAGGATCGTATTTCTTCAAATTCTTCTCGTACTGATAGAGAATCTCTGCATTTTTCTTCATCCATTCGCCCTCATCGTGAGAGCCAGATTTAACATGCGGACGCTTGGCTAGTCTTGGGCGAATTGGTTTTGTTTTGAATAGATCATCTTTTTCTAGAATATAAGTAATTTCAATGTCTGTTATTGATCTTCCGGTTTTGATAGTACGCCAATTTAATGAAATGTCTGTAAGTGACTGGATTTGTTCGAAAGCAGGTATTAGTGTGAATTTTTTTATATTATTGAATTCTTTTGATAGGTTTGGAAAAATCTTACGTATTTGCAAAATTGATAATTTCAGCATATGAACTTCTAACTTTTTAGATTTTTTTAATTCAATATTTTTAGCTTTTTTTATTTCACTTAACATTATTAGATATAATCTAAATGCTATTGGATTTGTTAAATTTTGGATTGACTCTATAGAACATATTGTAAAATTACCCTTTAATTCAAAAAGGTATGGTTCTATACTTTTAGTAAATCTTAAAACTATTTTGCTACAATCTTCCTGTCTTTCATAAAAACTTCCTCCGTCTATCCAGTTAGAAAAATTAATTGTTCTCATATTGTTTTTATCTACCCTAAAAAACTCTATTTGTTTTTTCGATAGACTAATTAATGCTTCTCTCATAGTGACCCAAACCTTTTGTTCGTTAGTACTGAACATTTTGATAAATTCTTTTGGGTACAATGTGATATTACCTGGATTTTCTGTTTTTGAGTCTACTTTAGATAAAGCTAATACAAGTAGACGCATTTCATTACGGTTAAGTTTATAGCTAGCATTAATCAAATCGTTACTTTGTACTAAGTTGTAACTTGGATCTCTATCTAGAGTTGCACTCATTTCTTAATCCTTTTGATGTAAAAATAATTATTCGTGACTGTTTTTATTTATCTTTCCTTTTAACTTTGTTAGTTAATTATTCCTTTATAAACATGACATTACATAAAATAAGCCGTAGCAAAAAGTCGTTATAGCCGTAGCAAAAAGTCGTTATAGCCGTAGCAAAAAGTCGTTATAGCCGTAGCGTTTTTCTGTGGATAAAATTGAAGTTTAGAAAATCATCAATTTAAATAAATTCTTATATATCAGTTATTTATTTTTATTGCTGTTGGATCTTCATCATTAAATAAACTATGCCATTTTATTATTACTTAATAATAGCCGTAGCAAAAAGTCGTTTAATTTTTTTTTAATAGTGACTCTTCTAACATATTAGTTGCTTCCATAACTGCATCAATTAATCTATATTTTTCATATCCTTGTGATTTTTTTATCATTCTTATTTTATCTATTCTTTCTTTTACTTCTCTTGGAATTCTTATAGATACATAATCATCATAGACGATTTTTTTTGACATAACTTTCTCCTTTAATTGCAATAATAGTATCAATTAGACAAAATAACGCAACAAAAAATTGACTTTTTTTTTTGTTGCGTTATTATAAATTCAATCTTTTCAGTTTTAAATATATTCGCTCTATGTAAGTGCTGTAACACCTACACAGAGCTAACCCTAAACCTAGTATCAATAGGAGTAAGGCTAATGAAAAAGTCTACCTTCCGTGTGCGCGTAATTGAAGCGCAAAATCAAATTATCGAGTTATTCGCTCGTGAATCCCGCAATTTAACCCTTCGTCAGCGTGCCCGAATTCTGAATAGAGTCGGAGGTGCGGCATGAACTCCGAGATGATTAAATGCTTTTTGAGTAGTGGTGTTCCCTGTGGATTTTCGAGTGTTCGTGCTCCTTTTAACTTCCGGTTATCTTCCGCTTCCTCGCCTGTTCGCTCGCGTTGCTCGGTCACAGACTCCGGCGAGCGGTGGGCGTTTTAATTTTAAGGATTTTTTGGATTATTTTTTTATTGGTTCAGTTTTCTCAATTTGATTGCGAACACCGAACACCGTCGACGAGGAAGCGGAGGTTAGTTTGTTGCTAATGAATTGTCTGATGGTTCTAAAACAACAAGAAGAACTAAGAATAGAAACCGCAAAAAATCCTTAAAAATCAATGACCATATTTTCATGATTTGCGCTATCCAGGTTTAACATCAGAGCTATAGAAGCTCAAAATTAATTATAAATTCAATCTTTACTAGATCTATTTTTTATTATATATTGAACTTAATAAATCATTCGTTGATATGGCAAAGTCCAAAATTAAAGGTAAAAATGAGCCTTACTAGATATAAAGAAAACCCATTTATAGAAGGAATGGTTGTTCCTATAAAAGGGAAGAAGATTCAGTTATCGAAATTGGGTAAAGATAATAATGTATTGGTTAATCAATACACTGGTGAAATTTATGGTACTCATATTACAACCTTTAAGAAAGTTGACACAGAACAGTTTGTTAAGCTGTTTACTGCTAATATTGCGTTAACTTTTGGATTAAATTCTGCTGGAATCAAAGCATTTAATGTTCTTATATGGGCTGTTCAATTCAAAGCTATTGCAAAAGATCAAGTTGATTTAGACAGTATAGCTTTAGAAGATTTTTTAGAAGCTCATAAAGATAATAATCCCTCAATTAAATTAAGTTTAGCAACCTTTAAAAGAGGATTAAACGAGTTAGAAAACGCATTAATAATAGCAAAAACTTTGAGACCAGGTCGTTATTTTATAAATCCAAATTTTTGTTTCAATGGAGATCGTATCGCATTTACAACCTTGATAGAGAAAAAATAATTATTTAAACACTCTACGCCAGTGTTTACACCACCGACGTAGAGCTAATCCAAAACCTAATGTAACTAGGAGTGGACTATGCGAAATAGTACGCATATTGCACGCATAATGAAAGCGTGCGGCATATCAATCGAGCAGCTTTTGAGCTTTGCTCACACATCAAAATATCTCACCAATCGGCAACGTACCCGAATTCTGAATAGAGTTGGGGGTGCTGTATGAAACCAGAGATGATTAAACTTTCATTGAGCGCTAATGTTCCCTGTGGTTTTAGCAATAGCGAGGGAAAAATTCAGACTGATGCCAAAATGACAGATTTACTTTTTAAGTTAATCCGTACTCCTGAAATGAAAACATTGATAGAAAAAGTACAAACTGAAAGATCCCCGTTTTTCGTAATATGCCATTTGCCATCTGATTACAACAAAGCACCCAAAGTTTGGCAATTCCATTTTCTACCGCTTTTTGATGAACAAAAGGTTTACCTTGGCACTTTCTTTTACGCCCATGAGTTCCTGTTTTTGTCGCCGTTGGAGTATGTCGATGGCATGAGGCCTTATGCTGTGACTACTGAAAAACCAAATGACATATTAAGCCGTAGAGAGTGGCAAGTATTGTTTTTCACGATGCACCGCTTAAGTAGCAAGCAAATTGCTAGAAAGTTAGGGATTTTCCCCTCAACGGTTGAATTTTATTTGAAGGCTATCTACGGAAAAGTCAATGTTCATTCTGCTTGCCAGTTAAGAACATTTTGCAAATCGAAAGGTTTTGAGCGCTATATTCCGGTGAATTTGCTTCCTCGTTCATGCGTTAAGTCTGGTCAACATGTTGGGGGTGCCGCATGAACACCGAGATGAAATTATTCAGAAGATTGACCAAGCGTGAGAACGAGGTGCTGCATTGGGTAAGTGCGGGTAAAACGTATTGGGAAATCTCTGTAATATTGGGAATCAAGGAAGGCACGGTCAAATTCCACATGGGAAACGTGGTGCGGAAGCTGGATGTATGCAGCGCAAAACAAGCGATAAGAGCCAGTGTTGAATTGGAATTTAGCCAAAGCGTTGGAGGTGCAGCATGAAATATACCTACACCCTCAACGGATTTCGGCGAACCTATCAGGGGCGCCCTGATGTGCGTTTTACCTGTTGTCACTGTGGCAAACTTTCCTTAAATCTCGTGAGTTTTTCTGGCGTGCAAGACTGGATAACCGCCCCTGTGTTTTTCCTGAAGAAGCGTGTATCGAGTTTGTTGAAAAAATTAACCGTAAACAATTCAAGCTGCTTTTTTACCATCCTTCGATGATGAAAGCGTGTTCGGGTGCTTGCTGCCACTGCTCTGATAACCAGCGAGAACAAGCATTACCCAAAGCCAGAGGCAGCATTTTGCGGAGATTGGAACAACAGGCGAGTAACCGCGTAGAGGGGGCGAAATAATGAAATACTTCAAAGCAACCATCATCACAACCGTTGACCACGAGAACGGCAAAACAACATCGCATATCTATCTTGCGTCTGAGACGAAAATTGCCGCCAAGAAATTGGCTTCTCAACATATCTTTGAAACAGATGGCGCAAATTGCTGTTTTTACAAGTCGCCGCGATTGGAAGAAATCAGCGTTGAGGAATACCTCGCTAATACGGAAAAGCAGACGGATATTACCGAAGAGCAGGAAATAGACCAGTTTTGCGCTTTGCTAACGATTTTTGGGATTCAGGAAGAATACGACGAGGGCAAAATGCGAGCTGCGGATGATTTGTTGGCTAATCCGTCAGAGGAGCCTGAGCTTTTGAGGAATATACCAAACTGCGTGACGAGGTAACCTCGGAAATAACAGCGAGTGACAAAGCAATCTCACTCAATGAAATCAAAAAACTGGCGATTAGCATCGAAGAAGGTGTACAAAAAGAGAGGTTATTCACACAATCAACAGAGTTATCCACTGAATCTGTAGTTATGCCTGTGGAAAACGTGGGAGAAGTTGAAAAAAGCGTGACAGATGTCGCACTTGATGAATTGGTTAATAATTGCACAGAAGAAAAGGAGTTGATTAACTCGGTCATCAACAATATTGACGACAACTCTATCTTCTCTGCCTTCCCACCCGTTAACGGAAAAATCATAAGCGGTGAAGGTATCGCGCTTGAGATGTTGAACGGTTGTGTTGATGCATTGAAGCCGACAGAGAGCTTGATTGTTCGCCATCTTGCAAACAGCACCTACCATGCGGCAAACGGTTATTCGAGTACGCAAATTCGATTAGTTCAGAAAAGTGGATTAGGGGCGCTGGACTGGTACAAAAAAGCACCCATTCAAGGAGAAAAAACAAGAGCGTTGTTGATTGGGGATGCGGTACACACGGCTATCCTTGAGCCGGAACTTTTTCCGTTGAGATATGTTTCTGCGCCTGAACTGGATTTGCGTACCAAAGATGGCAAAAAAATATTATCGGATTTTGAGAAAAAAAACCTAACTTTGGCAAGGCTTGTTTTGAAAAAAGAAGAATTTGAGGCAATCCAGTTAATGCGTGATTCTGCACTAGCTTACCCATTGGTTGCCGAACTGCTTGAAAACGGTGAGCCAGAACTCTCAATTTTCTATCGCACGGAAAAGGGGACGCTGCTTAAAATCCGGCCTGACTGGTTAGGGCTGTATTCCGGCGTGCCGTTCATCCTCGATGTGAAAACCACTGATGATGTTCATGACTTTGGCAAATCCGTTGACAAGTTTGGCTATCATCTGCAAGCAGCGTTCATGGTTAGGAAATTGAATCGCTTTTAAAGTGAGTAGCAAAAGCCATCCCTTATTGCAAAAAGGAGATGGGGATCGATTTATTGTGTTTAGTGCCAGTTAACATTTCCTCAGAGAGTGTAATTTCTAACCTGATTTCCTTATTTTAGACACATTGATCCTGCGTTTAGCTGCGTAACCATCGCTTTTTCTCCAGGTTATGCAGTCTTTCTGACAACAATTCCGTTGCTTTTTTACCCATTTGCGCCCCGGTGAAAAGCAGCCTGTCGCCACACAGAATACATTTGTACGGATCGGTACGCAGAAATCCTTTCATCAGCACAGAAAAACCTGGGTTCTCCGGTTTTTTACGTGCCGTCATCTCAAGTGCCTTATACACTTTCGGCAATAGTTTTCCTCGTTTACGATTCGACAAAAAACCAGAGTAACGCACCATTTTAAAATGCCTGGCCGGAATATGGCTTATATAGCGTCTAATCATCTCTTCCTGCGGCAGAGTCTGCTGCCGATGCTGGCCAGTTCGGTGGTCATGGTAGTGATGAACAACGGCACCCCCTCGGTAATGCCGCAGTTTTGACGCAGATACCGGTGGGCGTTTAAGGTAGCGACCGAGGTACTTAACACTATGCCATGCCCCTTTCGTTTTTTTAGCAAAGTGCACTTTCCAATAACGTCCGTACTGCGCCCTCAAGTAACGCCGCCAATGTTTTTTGTCACGGATATGGCCAAGACCGGGAAGAAGGCCAGGGTTAATTAAATCATAACTGTGACGCAGTAGTCGGATAACAGCCCCTCGCCAGATTTCTTCGACATCCTTTTTTTTGAAAAACAGCTTTCGCCATACACTATGTTTACTATCCAAACCCCCTCGAGTGACGGAAACATGAACATGCGGATGTTGATTGAGTTGCCGGCCATAAGTATGCAAGGCACAGAAAATACCAATTTCGATACCCTGTTTGCGAGCCAACTGCAGCATAGCTCGAGTGGCTGCCCGAAACAGAGCATTAAGTAGCGGCCAGTTATTGTTAAAAAAAGGCCAAAGGAGATGTGGCATGGTGAAAGTAATGTGTTGCCAGTCGCAGTCGGGTAAAATATGAACCTGCTGTGCTAACCACTGCTCGGTGGCTTTAAAGCCACATGAACTGCAGGCTTTTGACTTACAGCTTTGGCAGAAAAAACGGCTGTGAGAACAATCAGACGAAGCGCAACAATAGCGCCGGACACCCATGGCACAAGTGCCGCAGGCAAGCATGCGCTCCACAGATAAACTCGTCCACGAACTAACGCTATCGCCGTATTTTTCGAGGAATTTATTCCAACCGTCATCAATGGTGAAAAGTAGTTTAGCAGGACGAGGGATATACATCTGACTCAATTACCTTATGGGCATCTTGCCAAAGAAACAGAAATTGCCAGATTCGTCAGCCCAGTTATCGGTGTGTTTATCCCAGGGTTCAAAGGAAACAGGGATTATTCCTAGCTCCGTATAGGTGATGAATTCATCGGCAGGCAGACTTTCAGTTATTCCCCCCTCAGTGTAGTCGTATCCAGCGTCATCGGCTTGGTCTTGGCGTTGTTTAAAACCCCTGATAATCGTGACTAGCGGCGGGTAATACTGCGTGTCGAGAAAAAATTGGGGGCCGAGTCGGAGGCAGTGGCGTATGGCTTCTTTTAGGGTGTCATAAAAAAAGTCAGGCGGTCTGTCATCATCATTTTCGGGTGGGAGAGAGAGCATAAAACGTTTCGGATAAACAGGCGCTGTGGCACGTGAAGTGACGGGCAGCCTGCCTGATTTAACCGGTTTACGCTTTCTGGGAGATTTATTGCGAGCCATCGAGATGAATCCCTGAAAAAAATTAACCTACTGCAGAGTATAAAACAGTACTTAACTCATTAACATCCCCGAAGCAGCACCGCTGCGCCGCTCACGCGTAGCGTGCTACGTTCAAAACTCCTGATAATCGTGACTAGCGGCGGGTAATACTGCGTGTCGAGAAAAAATTGGGGGCCGAGTCGGACGCAGTGGCGTATGGCTTCTTTTAGGGTGTCATAAAAAAATTCAGGCGGTCTGTCATCATCATTTTCGGGTGGGAGAGAGATCATAAAACGTTTCAGATAAACAGGCGCTGTGGCACGTGAAGTGACGGGCAGCCTGCCTGATTTAACCGGTTTACGCTTTCTGGGAGATTTATTGCGAGCCATCGAGATGAATCCCTGAAAAAAATTAACCTACTGCAGAGTATAAAACAGTACTCAACTCATTAACATCCCCGAAGCAGCACCGCTGCGCCGCTCACGCGTAGCGTGCTACGTTCTACCGGATTATCGCCCAGAAGGTATTTAATCTTGATATTGATTTTCTGTTCTGTGCAATTGGCAAAAGGCCGGAGTGTGGACGCTATCCCGTGCAACTGGGTATGTTGGACGAAGAAGATAGCGAAGAAGGCGAGATTCAGGTTAATGGCGTGATTAATGCATTGGAAAAAGGCGGAGAAACGCAAGCCTTTGCGATGATATCCCGTCCTTTCTGGGCAAAACAGGCGGATAGAAAACGCAGAGAAGCGTTGATGTTGGAAGGAGGTGTGGCATGAATACCGAACTGGAAACCATGACCAACGTTTATACCAATCTGCAATCGGTCATTATGCAGCAAGGAATAGCCGCCTTGTTACCTGCTCAGGTTACGCCTGAGCAGTTCACCCGAACCGCAGCGACTGCACTGATAGAAAATACGGAGTTGCAAAACGCGGATAAGCAATCACTAGTACTGGCTTTAACTCGCTGCGCCAAAGATGGACTGATGCCAGACGGACGAGAAGCGGCCTTGATTGTTCGCAAACAAAAAGCCGTCTATATGCCGATGGTGGACGGCGTTATCAAACGCGCCCGTCAATCCGGTCAGGTAGCTAATATCATTGCAAAAGTGGTTTATGCGCAAGACGAGTTTGAATATGTGATTGATGAGAACGGCGAACACTTAACGCATCGTCCGTCGTTTGTTGACGGTGATGAGATAGTGAAAGTCTATGCCTTCGCAAAACTTAATAGTGGTGAACTCGTTGTCGAAGTGATGAGTCGCGCTGACGTGGAAAAAATACGGAATACCGTGAAAAGCGCAAAAGACCTTTCAAGTCCGTGGGTGAAGTGGTTTGACAGAATGGCGCTTAAAACTGTCATTCATCGCCTCGCTAGACGGCTTCCTTGCGCCTCTGAGCTATTTTCGATGTTTGAGGTATACGAAGATGCCAATTCAACGGAAAAACCGCTCAGAATGGCTCCTGCTTCGTTTAAACGGCTATCCCTGAGGGATGTCATCCGTGAACGTAACGAAAAATTACGCCAAAAAGCAGAAGCAGTGATAGATGTGCCCACAGAGGCACAACGAGTAACCCATCCAAAACTGGAAGCAGCATTAATCGCCCTCGATGATGCCACCGCCGAAAAAAACCTTGCTGAAATCGTTGAGCATTGTACCCTATTGTCCGCCGAGTTGTCTGAGGACGAAAAGATACAACTCAGAGAGAAAATTAAAGCTAGCAAAAAGCGGTTAATTCCAGCCAAAAAAGATAGCGATGTTTGGATGGCAAGACTGGCCAACGGAACAGGCGACGCTTGGCGATTTCCAGACGGTGAAATAGTCCACGGGTTTTTTGAGGCTGAGAAAAAAGCCAAAGAAACAGGTGAGGTGCTCGAAGAACGTAAAAAATACCGATTTAGCCCGAGTCATTAAGTGTAGTGAAAAAATGATTAACAAAAACAACAAATTTATTGAATTGCTTGTTAAGTATTTTTCTATTGGAGTGATAAACACTTTAATCCATTGGTTTGTTTTTGTTTTTCTGATTCACTTTTTGAATTTTCAGCAGGCATCCAGTAATTTATTTGCTTTCAGTGTTGCTGTCACGTTTTCTTTCTTAGCTAATGCAAGATTTACTTTCCGAAAAAAAGCGACGAGGAAAAGATATATTTCTTTTGTCATATTTATGGGAATGATAAGTTATTTTATCGGTTTTATTGCTGACAGATTTAATTGTGAACCAATTTTTACATTAGTTATTTTTTCGGCTATTAGTTTTGTTTTAGGGTTTTTATATTCAAAATTTGTTGTATTCAAGGACATTGAATAATGAAAATTTCATTAATTGTTCCGGTATTGAATGAAGAGGAAGCTGTACCTATTTTTTATAAAGCGGTGCGGGATTTCAACGAATTAAAACAGCATGAAGTTGAGATAGTTTTCATCAACGATGGAAGCAAGGACGCAACAGAATCAATTATCAACGCGCTTGCTGTTTCCGATCCGCTCGTCATACCATTGTCATTTACCCGTAATTTTGGAAAAGAACCTGCACTTTTTGCCGGAATTGAACACGCTACAGGTGATGCGGTAATCCCTATCGATGTGGACTTACAAGACCCCATAGAAATTATCCCATTGTTAATAGAAAAATGGCAAAACGGCGCTGATGTAGTGCTTGCAAAAAGAATAGATCGCTCTACTGATAGCTTGTTAAAACGCAAAACTGCCGAATGGTTTTATAAATTACACAACAAAATAAGTCAGCCAAAAATTGAAGAAAATGTGGGGGATTTTCGTTTGATGTCTCGTGCTACCGTCGAAAATATAAAACTTTTACCCGAAAGTAATTTATTCATGAAAGGTTTGCTTTCTTGGGTTGGTGGCAATGTAGATATAGTAGAATATACCCGTTCTGAACGTGTTGCTGGAAAATCAAAATTTAATGGCTGGAAATTGTGGAATCTTGCACTTGAAGGTATAACCAGCTTCTCTACCTTCCCACTCCGTATGTGGACATATATAGGTTTATCTGTCGCAACGGTATCATTTATCTACGGGAGTTGGATGATTATAGATAAACTGTTTTTTGGTAATCCTGTTGCGGGTTATCCTTCCCTTCTCGTTTCTATTCTGTTTATTGGCGGTATTCAGCTAATTGGTATCGGTGTTCTTGGCGAGTATATCGGAAGAATTTACATTGAAACTAAAAAAAGACCACGTTATTTGATAGACAAAAATAAAGGATAACTAATTGATGACATTTGATAGAAATGCTTTACCAAAAATTGATTTTTTTAAGAAAGATTTGTATTTATATTTTATATATCTTTTATTTTTTTTATTAGTATTATCGCCAACTTATATATTTTCTTATGCTCTTTCTGATGATTGGATTTTGATACAAGCTATATATAATAATTTGACTACTTCTATTATTGATTGGGATGTTAAGTCAGGTAGACCATTGTATGGTTTATTTAAAGTAATAATCACAACATCTTTGAATAACTTAGGCGATCTTAGATATACAAGATTTGTATCAGTGCTGGCAATATGGATTTTATGCTGTCTTTTTTACAAAATGATAAGTAATAGGAAAATTTTAGAAAATAAATACCAAAAAATATTATTTCCTTTTATACTTTGCTTGCTTCCTTCATTTCAAGTGTACGCATCTTGGGCTATCTGCTCACCGTATGTGCTTTCTATCTTATTGTCTTTGTTAAGTTATTGCTGCTTAATTGATTCAAATGGGAATACAAATATTTGTAAATTTTTTATTTCACTTATATTGTTATGTATATCATTTTCAATATATCAACCAGCTGCAATGTGTTTTTTGTTTTTTGTTTTTTTTGATAACTGTGTAAGGGAAAAAGATTTTAATTTAAAAAATCTAATTACTTGTGCGATTGTTATATCAATAAGTATGTTATTCTCTTTTTTTATATCTAAATTAGTTCCTCAATTTTTATATGATGATTTAATAAATAGAGCAAACTTAACAAGTGAATTTTTAAAAAAAACACTTTGGTTTTTTCATCAGCCGTTAATGAATTCTATTGCCAACTATAATATAAATCCTAGTTTTTTTTATAAAATTATATCAATAATAATTGTTATTATTGGATTGTATTCTATTTATAATAAAAAACATGGAGGTAAAAAACTACTTTTAACATTATTGTTAGCCGTTTCTTCTTATGTGCCAAATTTAGTTGTTGAAGAAAGTTGGGCTGCTTATCGCTCATTAGTATCTCTAGAATTGATTATGACATCGGTTTTTATTATAGGAATATTTTATATTTCAGATAAATTTAAAATAAATCATGTTACATATCCAACAATTATTATTTTAGTCATGTTTTTTTCTTTCAAAAATATATTAAAAGGATTTGTTATTCCACAAATTTTGGAGTTTAGATTGCTTTATAATGAAATCGCTAAAAATGTCCCACAAGATTTTTCTGGAAATTTACTTTTTAATGTTAAAAACAGTGAAAATAAAACTTTTTCAGACATAAGTGACAATACGTTAATTGGTTATGATGAGTTTGGGCAAACATCTATGATAATTCCATTTGCTACTCCAGGAATGGCAGAAGAAATTAAATCAGAAAGAAAAATGTCTTATAAATATGCAGGAAGTATTACTAATACTGAAAATATTAAATGTGATGAAAACTGCATTATTATAGACGTAACAAAAATAATTGAACAAAATAAGAGTCTTAAATAAAAATCCATATTTTGAAATATGTAGGGATCCTTTTCCAAAATGGATCCCATATACAAAAAATTAATATTTAATCCATCCAATTAACGCTATATTACGTGGGCGATTTTCGTCCGCAGTTGGCACTTCTAAAGATGAGTCGAGCTCATAAGCATCCCATCCTTCGGTTGGGCCATTTCCGCGATTGAAATCGGTATCTTCGGTAGTTAATTCTCCATCAATCCCCCATATTCTATCTTTTATGAATCTGACACTGCCGTCAGTGTGTTTTTTATTTTTGACTCCACCATTCCATTTTCCAGTTATTTTTCTTATCGCATCACCTTGCTTACTACCAATTTCCCGATTGTCTCCGGCAAAACGAGGGAATTCATCACGTAAATCAGGAAGATTGAATGTTGTACTACCATCACCAGCACCGTAATTAGTGCCAATAACCTCGAAAAGTTCATAATATTTTTGTCTGGATACAGCAACGCCGTTAGCTTTAAGATAACGTCCTTTGGGTTCGCTTTTATGTGCAAGCATGATTATCGTACCAACAGGTACGCCGTTATCACTTATCGCATCCGTCACAGCCTTCTGACTCATCACTTCGGTTGTCGAATTACCGATTGTTTGTTTGACATTGGAACTGTTGAGCTTGGTATTAAGTCCTTGGGTTAATTCTGTTTTGGTGGCGTAATCACCTTTTGCCTGTTTCGTATTTAATGCATCGGTTACCGATTTTTGGCTCATCACTTTATCGGTGGCATTGCCCAATTGCTGCACGATATTGGCAGCCAGAATAGCATCTTTCAGTGATTGCCATTGGGTGGTATCGGTGACTGGATTTCCGGCGTTATTTTCTGTCTTTGAAATGTAAATGTTGCCATCAGACAGACACACCGCCCCTTTGTTGTAAATCTGCTTTTCAGCATATTCAGCAATGCCGTTCTGGTAGAGGTGGGTCACAAGGGAGCTAATCGTAAATCCCACGGCATTAAAATCCTGCATCGTTGGTAATTCTGACACGGGCACAATGCCCCAGCCCCGCGCAAAATCGGCATTGAGATTTTTCTCAAGATTATCGGTGATTTCTTTTGAACCAAACGCGGTTCGCTCTTCCGTTTTGCTGCTGCCCGCAAACGGTTGAATATCAATGTTGGGTCTGTCAATTTTCAAGGTTATCTCCTTTTTTGAAGAAAAGTTTTTTGGGCGAAGGAGCCAATTCTTGCTTCGGGGTTGGTGTCAAAACGGCTGTACCACGAAATGGCATTTTGGTGTTCGCTAAATCCAAACGTGCCTTTGGGTTCTTGCGTGACGTAGTTAATTTGCACGCCTTGCGGACGGGGTAATAAATCAAGCCGTAAGATGAATTCCAGCCACTCTCGGTCAGCTCTTGGCGTAATAACGATGGTGAGGCTCATATTCTGGTGGTCAATCAAATAGCCTTCGCCTTCCATCGCAAAATTGACGGCCTGTTGCAGTGACGACAGGCTCACGTCACCCGTTTGGGTGGCGGTAGCAAGGGCAGTGTTTTTGATGATTTTGAGTTTAATCAGACTACGATATTGCTTGTCAGGTAATTTCAGTGGCAAAAAATCCTGTGCAAATCGGGAGCGAAAGCCCCCTTGTTTTTTTCCACTCTTTTGACCAAACGGCAACGCTTTGGCGTGATTTTCAAAGCCAAAAAAGCCTTTGCGCTCACCGCTTGGCTGGAAGCGACTGACACCTACCCAACTGCCGATGATGTCCAACGGGTCACCTTGCGCCTTTTCGAGATTGAAGGCTTCCCGAAAGGCATCAACGGTATCAAAGCAATCCGCGAACAGATTAAAAAGGGCGGAAATCTCCGCCCTTGCCTTGGGTTTGGTGTAATACTGCTTGATCAGCAGTTTTTGATATTCTTCTTCGAGACTCACGTGATCACCTCATTCACCGCGATGTTGTCACTGACGATGGTGAATTTCTCATCAACATCGGCGTTTAAAATGGCACTCGTCCACGTGTTGCCATCTTTTGCGATTTGTAGGTCAGAGACATAATAAGAACGCGCAATGCGGTTCAAAATGCAGTAAAGCGCAGTCACCTTGATATTTTCGCCAATGCGATAAAGGGATTTGACTAGTTCGTCTTTGATCTCCTGTATCGGCACAGGCTCGTTGGCTTTTTCACGCGTGGCAGTCAGTTTAATCTTGATTTCGGTGATTTTAGGGCGGTCAAATCGGTATTCATGCACCACCTCAAAAAACGTGCCGTCGGATCTCACTATCTTGTCAATGTATTTGCCTTTGATTGTTCCTTTAAGGCCAGTCCCCCCTGTTTTGTTGCAAGCGAGGCAATCCACAATGGCCTGATTTTCACCTCCCTCAGCAATCACCCAAATCGAATGAGGCGGAATATTCAGTGTGTCACTCTCGTTCGTGGTGTTTTCGTACACCACGGCATCGGTCACACCTTTGACCAGATTCAACCGGGCAGCGATGCCGCCTATCGTGCTTTGACTGGCATTTTCAAAGGTTTTTAACCGTCTGCGTCGCAAATCGCTGTCGCTTTCGTTTTCCTTGCGTAACAGCCCGTTGATTCTGGCTAAATAATCAAGGTGGAGCCCTTCGGCCTGTTCGGGCTTCAAGTTCTGATAGAGCTTTTTCACCAACACCAAACATTCGTGGGTAATCCGGCTATAAATCGCAACGCGCTGCCCGTCCGGCGTATCTTGTGAAAGATTGATATCACTGCCGTAAATTGTTTTAAATTCAGCAATCAAGGTTTCAATCAGTTCGGGCAGCGTTGCGATGGTGATACCGTTTTCATCTAACTTGATATTCACTGGCTGACCTCCTGATTAAGGTTGCGTGTTCGGTTAAAAACATCGGTGTAATCCATCGCAATGTGTGCGGTGAAGTCGGCAACCTTAATATTGAGCTTATCGACGCGAACAACACCCTCCGTCCCTAATGCCACCTTGTAGATTTCACGGCGCAAGGTTTCACCCGTACCACGACTGCCGAGTAGTTGTAGCCAGTCCAAGCCAAATTCAACATCTAGCCACCAATCGGATTTGAAACACTGCAAACGGGATTTGATATTCTGGTGAATTGCCTCGCTGTCAATCAGGTAATCATCAAGCGAATGACCAAATCGCCAATCGTTGTGTTCGGTTAACTTTGCTGTTTTCACGAAAATCACCTTCGGGTTATTTTGGTTTTCCGGTGCTGTCATTACCTGTTTCTACGCCTCCGTGCGTATGGTTGCCAACATCGATATTGCCCACTGTTAACGATTGCTGGGCTGCGATTTGTTG
This sequence comes from Arsenophonus nasoniae, assembly GCF_004768525.1. Classification (NCBI taxonomy): domain Bacteria; kingdom Pseudomonadati; phylum Pseudomonadota; class Gammaproteobacteria; order Enterobacterales; family Morganellaceae; genus Arsenophonus; species Arsenophonus nasoniae. The sequence continues at coordinate 59,692 of NZ_CP038615.1, read as the reverse complement.
GGCGGTGATAGTGCCTTTCACATCAAGGTTACCGTCAATGGTGACATTGAGCTTCACGTGGATATTGTGGGTAAAAAGATGGTCACCTGCGGTTGTCGCCACCTTCGGTATGGCAAATGCCCCGTTACGATTGCAAAGTCCCAAAAGCGCGACACAATCGCTATAATCATGCAAGCGATTTTCTGCCCCGCGCACGTTGTCGTTGCCTATCCACCAATTATCAATGCAACTATCAAAGGTGAGTAAAATGCAGTAATCGCCCACAGCGACCGGATAGGCGGTGTAGCTGCCACCCCCTTGTGACCAAGAAACAGGCACATCGGGAAAAACCGGAAATTCGATCGCGTGAATTTCATCGTTAATCACCACGTTTTTTTTAGTGACTGGCTGGCAATCCACTGTGGTTTCATTCACCTTAACCACTTTGGCAATCAAGGCACAGCCCATCTCAGATTTGATGTGATTGGCAATGGTTTTCATCAGTTCGATATTCACACCTTACTCTCCTTAACCACCACGTAGTTTTTTTCCTGCTGGCATTGGCACGTCATCGCCCACTCACCTGTGTCACTTTCCCCTGCGTAGTCAATCGCGCAAATGCGATAAACGCCGTTAAGATGTGGTGAAATTTTGCTATCTATCGCCACCTGATAGCCAATGGATACATTCGGATTCAGGACGCTTTTAAAGGTCAATACGTTTTTATCGTCAAGCGTCGGCGTTTCCATCAATCCAGTACTCACACTGATTAATTCCGCTTTCCCGTTTTGCACCTCGTTTCGTCTCAGAATATGCAGCTGTCCGTTGTCGATGTAGAGCTGCTCTTTCTCATCTTTGAGCTTGCGTAATTCATCAAACGAAAACCCCGTCATGATTTTGGGGCGACTTAATGGCGATTGCGCGGTCACTTTGCCTTTTTTCACGCCTGTCATGGTACTCAAAGCAGCATCGACCGCCTCAGACTTTGCGGTCACGGCTTTACTGATGGTTGCCGTACGAAAAGCAAACCCACCATCGGCAATTTCCAGCGTGGTGACTATCTCAGTGCCTTGCTTTGATAGCGTGACTTTGGTGACAGAGCCAGAAAACAGGAGCTTCAATCCCGTGGTCAGATAACCTACTGAAAGTTGAGCGGCAATATGCTGCTTGCGGTATTGGAAATCCGCCAGCGAATGCCGACGCGACGGCGACAGGTTAAACAGCGAAATTTGCCCGATATTGGGGCGGTCACGGGTTAAATCCTTCGAAAACGAAAAGGCGATTTTAAACGGAGGGATAATCTTTATTGCTTTTTTATCCTCACCAATCAACAACTCAAAATCACGAAAAAACGGCGTTTGACGATTCAATAGACGGCCTCCTTCTCTTCTTCACCAACCAGCAGATAGAGCGTCACCCTGCCACTGGCAAAATCATCCAGCAAGGAAGGCTCAATATCCGGATTGTCACGGGCGACAGCCACAATCGTAAACGGCAACCGGCTATCGTGTAGCAGCGGTACGTTAAGCGAAACCGCCACCCCGTTAATGGTGATATTCCGATAGGTAATATCCATATTCCACGCTGAAATACTCGGATGAAACGTTAATGTCAGTTCAATATCGTCAATATCGGTTAACAGCGTGTGCGTCTGAATCGGATCGCTTGATAGGTTTTCGATTTTGTACATGTTAATTCCAACTAAAAAAACGCTTAAAAAAGGCTTTGGCGCCTTCTTTAACATCGTAAGTTACGGAGGTTGGTGTTTGGCTCCCGTTGTTTTTCGCCCCACTCATTTGTGCTGCCCCTGTTTTGCTCATCCCTGCGGCGGATTTGTTGGCAACAGGGGTGATATTCACCTGCTCAAAGGTGACAAAGCGCACTTGCTTCAGGGTTAAGGTGAACAGCAAAAAGCTGTCCTCATTGCTTTGTGAGGTGGCGAAACTTTCCAGTGCCATGTTATCGAGCACCTGATAGCCCATATCGACGCTGATCAATTCCCGATTTTCAAAAATGCCCGTGAACGTATCGACAAACTGTTGCGCAATGCCGTTACCCGATTTACTGCCCGTGACCGTGTGGTAAATTCCTTGCGCCGTGTTTTCGACTTGCGCTTTCAAATCCAGGATCTGCTGCGCTTTGCTGTTCATGTCATTGATTTTTTGTCTGACCGCCTGTGTCCGATTGCCTACATAGCTATCAATAAAACCAATTTGCCGATTGAAAGACTCAAAGACGGTATTTTCACTCCGCAAACTTAAAAACGAATCGGAAATCACCCCGCCTATCGAAATTTGCACAGGGCTAAGGTTAATGTGATCGGCAATCACAACGCCCGTTTCCAGTGGAATATCGCTGACGGTAGCACTACGTTGCGTGGTTTTATCCGTCCAGACATAGGCAGTAAATCCCGCGATGCCGATTTTTTGCGTGGGCGTATTGGAGATGTGATTGGAAATGACTTGAGAGAGAAAACTCAAAATGCGCCTCCTCGTACCAGCTGGTCTTGGCTCAGCATAGGGATATTATTGTGAACCTCCCTGCCAATCTGTTGACCGATTGCCCTGTTGCTACCTGCCACATTCACATTGATGTTGTTGGTCTGTGAGGCCGAATTGCTGATCACTTTCTGGCTGTTTGTTGATATGTGATTGATCGTTTGACTGGCTTGTTGCAGCCTGTCATTGGCGAATTCCACGTTTTTGGTGGCTTTGTCGAGTTCTTTATCGGAATCGCTAAAAATACTTTTGATGGCATTCCACGTACTGCTAAATATTTTCTTCACACCATCCGCCACTTTTTTAAATTTGTCGCTGATGATGTTACCGATATCCCCAAAATTGCCGGAAAAAAGCGCTTTAACGATTTCAAGCGGTGCGGTGAATATCGTTTCCAGAATCTCGCCCACCGATTGTAAACTAGCGGTCATCTCCTCAGTAGTCTCAGTAGTACCGCTCGTGAAAATCCCTTTAATCCAATCCCACGCAGCGACAAACGGCGCTTTAATATCTTCCCACATCTGGGTGAAAAATTGCGTGACCGCGTCACAGGCGTCGTCAAAGGTTTTTTTAAACCACGTGGTGACTTCGGTAAATTTCTCAATAAACCAGTTATCCAGTGGGGTGAATATCGCAATCAAATCATCAAAAAACTGCACAAATGCCTGTTTTAGCATGGCAATCACCGTGTCCCAATCATCACTGAAAAACGCCGTCAGGAAATTGGATAAATCGGTAAAGTCTTTGATGATTTTATCCCACATGGCAGAAAAATAACCGATGACCGTAGCAATCATTTTTCGCACATCATCGGGAAATATTCCCCAACCTTCCAAGAATTCGCCAATCACGCTTTTTCCGCCGTTCAACCAGACGTATAGGTCTTCAAGGGCGGCGATAATGCCGATAATCAGCACCGTAACGCCAAAGAAAACAGGATTAGCAAGAATCGCGGCGCCAATCGCCTTTATCCCTGCCGTGATAAGCGGAAATACTTTCACCAGCGCCAACGCTGCCGGAACCAGCAGCCAAAAGCCGTCAGTGGTTTTGTTGAGAAAAGTGATTAATTTGGCAAATGCCCCCACGACGCGGGCGATAAAACCAATCACAGGCTGCAACCCTTTCAACACAAAATTGAAAATCGGCGCAAGCGTGGCAAACACTTTTTCTGAAATCTGTTGCAGTTGCAGTAAGACACTGGCGAACGTGCGCCGAAAAATTTCAGACTGCTCTAAATCGTCTTGGGTTAATGCACGACCTTCCGCGACTTTTTTCTCAAGTGCTGCCCACTCTTGACGGGTTTTGCCGATGGCATCAACCATCTCATAGGAAAGCCCAACCTGCTCGGCAAGCGCCGTTCTGGCGCCTTTATCCTGTATGTTATTTATGGCGGTGCCCGTTTCACGCAACAAGACGTTGGCATCCCTGATGTTGCCGTTACTGTCTTTAAAGGCAACGCCTAGCTTTTTAAACACTTGACTTGCGGTATCACCGTCACTATTAATCGCACGTTGAAATTCTTTTACCCCATCGGATAATTCGTCAAAGCTCACGCCAACTTCCTGTGCGCCTTCTCTTAACACCTGAAAACTTTTTGCGTCAATGCCTGTTTGTCGAACCGCTTTGTTAAAGCTATTAATTTGCTCACCCGCGCTCATAATCGCCGTCAGGGTAAACGCCCCCGTGATAATGCCTTTAAATTCGCTGAGCTTTTCGCCCAATTTGCCGAGTTTACTTTTGGTTTTCTTGGCCTTTTTGCCGAGGTCATCAACAGAATCACTGGCTTTATGCACGTCTTTTGCGGTGTTGGCACTCTCGTTTCCAAGATGGTCAACTTTTGCGGTCACCGTGGTGAATTTCCCCGTCACTCCGCCTAATTGCCGGGATAATTCGTTAAGCGCAGAGATTAACGTATCAATCACGCCCGCATTGGCATTCACTCCAATATCCAGACTTAACTTTTCTTCACTCATCCGTCACCTCTTTTGCTTCGCTTCGTCGTGCTGTTTCCACTCAATCGCCCCCGTGATAAAGGCGTGCTCGGCAGTTTTCAGATAGAAGAACATGTCATCATCGCGCAACGCCAGAAGCTCACCCACGGAGCCGTAACCCGCCTTCACCAGTGAAAAAAGCAGTTTGTCGTGTTCACTCAGTGAGGAATTTCTAACGTACTGTCGCCAGCTATTGGGATAACGCGGGGTAAAGGTCAGCTCGCCGTTAATGCTGATAAAAAAGGGGCGGCGTAGAGGTGTAACACCGTTAACGTTAAGGGAATGAAAAGCTCAGGTTTCTCATCAAAAAAGGTTGGCAATTTGCTAATACTCATGCCGTCGTGGGTGATTTGGTTGAAAAGCTGTCTCAGATTGCCATCACTATGGCTTGAAAGTGTCGCGGCAATGCGTTTTGATTGCCCCAAGTCTTCGACAATTTCCAATGCTTTCAACCGCAAATGATGATTGAAATTACCAATCTGAAATTCGTTACCTTGCACCTTAAAGGTTTTGTTTTTGGTGATATCGACAATATCATCCTGTGATAGCCCGGTCAGGCTACCTAATCCTTGTTCTGTCATGATTTTTTCCTGTTAAATTGAGCGGTTGAAATCCCGAAATTGCAGCTTGTAGGTCATCTCTGCGTTGTGATCAGTATTAGCAAAAGTGAATTGTGGCTGGTCTGTGATACTGCCGCCTGTAAACGTGAAGGTTTCGGTTTTGGCTTTGCCGTCGAGCTTGTACAACGTGCTGACTGAGGCATTGAGCAACGTCACTTCACCACTGCCTTGTAGCGAGGATAACCAGACATCATCGGCACTGCCCCTTAAAATATGAAACTCAAGCTCGGAAACTTTGGCATCGGTTCGTTTTGCCACACTGACCGAACCACCGGAGCCGTTAAAACGGCTAGTATCGGGATTGGGGAAAGTGATTTGCACCGTAGTACCTGCGATAAAATCACTTAAGATTCGACCGCCTAGAATGACGGTGGTTGCATCCACATCATAGGAAATTTGCGCCATGTTTCGCCCCTAGTAATTGAAATTAATGATGATGTCTGCCCGATGAAATGCCCCCGCATTTTTCACCGCCTGTTGAATAGTGGGCGATTTGCGGTTTATGCGGTCAACCTGTGATTGTTCGGCTAACAGATTGGCATAGGTGAAATACCCTTTACTCTCAATTGACCGCTTAAATTGCTCTTCATCGCCGAAGGTATCCGGTGATGTCCATTTTCCGGCAGCAAATACGCTGGCTCTCACAAATCGCGCTGCCACCTGATTGATGCAATCAACCAGCAAATCCACCCCTTTTTCCGTTTGCGGTATTTTGGTAGCAGTCGCTTTCATTAAATTAAAGGTATCAACCTGTACTTGATTGACATACGCTTTCAGGTTGTAGACATTATCGACAAATTCATTGGCATTTGAGCACATCACTACCGGACGGTCTTTAATCAGCGTGTAAATATCGATACCCACGGATGACGCACTGTCTACCTCGGTTTGGCTATAGCTTTCTGGCTCACACGCAAGCTCCTTTAAGTGAATCGTCATGGCACTATTTTCAGCGCTGAAATCGACCACATGCACCCTTGCCATATAGGAAACCGCCAAGGCTTTTTGATTGCGCCTTGAAAAAAGCAGCCGAAAATATTCTTGTCCTTTCTTGCTCACTTGCCATGCCAAGCCTTTTGTCGTGAGATTGTCAGGATGTGAAACGACTTGATAGCCCAATATCTTGTTGGCTTGACTGTAGCTTGCCAGCTTTAAAATTTGGTCATTGGTCAGCTCATCAATAAAACAATACCCACAACCCGAAGACGCGGCTACCACATCGGTAATTGCCTCATCCGGTGATTGGGCGGTCAAAGTTTGAGGCGGTGTCGCTTTGGTTAACACGGCACTGTCACCCAGCCCTAGCAGATTCCCAATGAACGTACCTGTTCCCCCCTCGCTGGCGTTGGCTAATCCTTTTCCTGACACCACCAAACGCTTGTCAAGGTATGCAAAGGTGGATTTTCCGTTGGTAGGCACATTGCTGTCGTTGGGTTGATTTTCAGCAGACGGATAACCGGCTGGCAATGAGCCATTGAGAACATTAATCACATCAGAGAACGTGACCGCGTCACCAAAATTCAGGTTTTCAAGTGTCAATTCGCCAATTTTCATACTGCCGTCGTCAATTTGACGCAGCGTTTTAAGTAACGCGTTGCTGTCAATCTCTGAGCCTGTCAGCGTATCAAATTCCACCGCGGGCAGCGTTAAATCAGTTTTGCGCCAATGTCCGATAATCAGACTACCACCTGAGCCTATCGGATTGGGGGGATGTGCCAAAAAAGGCAGTTGCCATCTGATAGGTTTTCGAGGTAATGCCAAAATCGGCTTTCACGCCGGCGATATTTTTGTAGGTGGCATAAATCGTTTTACCGTCAAAAATCGTGCCCGTTTCAGATGTCATCATGATGACGTGGTTGATGTTGTCGTAATTGGCGCCTCGCTGCTCTTTGAGTAGCTGCACATTGACAACATTTTCAATATCGATGCCAAGATTATTGTTCATACTGTGAACCTTTTTCGTTGGAAAGTTGGAAAGTAAGATGATTGATTGAGGGTGTTGAGACGTTGATATAATCCGCGACAGAGGCGTTAATCGAAAACATCACGCGCTCTCGATACTGGCTACCTGTCGCAAAGTGCAAATCACGCACACCCGTTGGCGCAGATAAGCTAATGGTGTGTTTCCACTGTTGCTCAAAGCCTTTTTGCGTTCTAAGTAACCGCAAGAGAATTTGCGCCCGTTGCAAGGCTTGCTTGCCCCAAACATTCACGTCAAAAAAAGGATTTTCTCGTGCTGGCTGTATTCCATCACTTCAACGTTTCGGCGGTATGTTTCGCTAAAGCCTTTGACTTCACTGTTGCCAGATTGCTCAATACTGATAACAGGCGCATTAAAATCTTGATTCGCCAGATTTTCACGTCCGATAAATATGGTGTTTTCAGCAACCTCTAGCGTATCTCGAATCACTATTGCCAGTCGTTGGATCGGTGTCTGGTAGTTTTTGTGGTGTAAATTGGTGTTATTTGACATTCCGCCCTCTTAATGCGTTAAGATTAAGGAAATAGCGCAATTCCTAAAGCCAAATTTGGAGGTAAAGATGGCAACAATAACGATGAACACCCATAAAGCGATAAAAGCCTTACAAGAATCAGGAATTGATGAAAAACAAGCTGAGAAAATCGTAGAGGTTATTGCTGAATTTCAAAATGTAGGTACGGTTACGAAGGAAGATCTAAGTGTAGCTACAGAAAGCATTAAGTCAGATATGGCAAGCATTAAAACAGATTTAGATTGGATTAAAAAACTTATTCTCGCTGTTGGTATTGCTGTCGTCATTGCTGCGTTGAAATATATTTTCATTGGGTGAGCCTTCCTACCATCTCACTATCTTTCACTTCCTCAAAGACATAGCGTACATAGCCATAGTCGCTATAGTCTTTGCGGTTAATCGATTTGAATATTTTTCCTTTGTACTCCAAGTAAACACCGAGCAAATCGGCATACTTCGGTTGCACATGCACCGTGAAATACTCAATGACCAATCGAGACTATCTTTGTTAATGGCTTCATCCGGCAAACTGCTGATTACGCCTTCAATCGATTTCGTGTCACCGCAAAGTCCGGCTTAAAATCTTTCGTAGTAATCACTTCTGTGATGAAAGTTAACGGTTGCGAAAATCGGCGGAGGGTTCTTGCCATATTGGGTAGTCTCATTTTTTCACCACCTGATAAGTTATCGATTTTTTCAATGCGCCCGTGTCTTGCAATAGCCTTGCTTCAATGACACCTTTCTTTTTCAACTGCGCTTTGGTGCTTTCAGCATGCAAAGGCCACGCCCCAAAACCCTGCGTATCAAATGCCTCAATTGACCACCCAACAGATAATTCACCGATATAAGCCAGAAATGTTTTTGCGCTAATTTCACCTGAAATAAATAAGCGGTATTTTTCTTTTACCACCTTTTCAATAATTGCTTTTTGGTGATCACGAATCGGTACGCGCAAAAATGAGCGAGGCGGGATTTTCTCCGTGCCAAATTCGTGGATCGTTGCCACTTCCACCACGCTAATATCGGAATCTTTGTACGGTCTGGTATTTTCCAATACGCCCACTTCCACTTTCAGTTTGTTAAGTTCCTCAAATTGTTTTGGCTTTTCAAGCAATTTTGATTTCAGCATCACCAGTTCATCCCGATTGCCAAGGCGTAATTGTTTATGCGACTTTCCAGCACCAAATATTGCTCACCAAATGCGGAGGTTTTAAACCAATCATTCTCGGTTCCTGAAAAATTGGCGCTGAAACTGACATCGCCCACACCTTCACTACCAAACAGTGCATTCGGATCGGCTGAATGAGAATCCTTGGTTGGACTATTTTCATGGAAGCCCGCCAAAAAAAGCAGATGCGCGGTAAGGTACAGCAAGCCTTGCTCATACATCGCTCCCCACACTTTCTTGTCCATCCGGTTTTCTGCATCGGTTAAATAGAGCAACAATTTGTTGTCATCGGCGGTAAAGGTTTGTTCGCCAAAACGATCACGGAATTTCTTTATCATTTCTTGCATGAAGCCCCCCAAAAAAAAGCGGATAAAATCCGCTACATTATACTTCAAACGAAGGGGTTTGTTTTGTGCCGTCCGTTAACTCAATCGTCAACGTCACGACATTCCCTTGTTTGGCAGCGGTGATTTTTTTAATGCCAACCCCTGCATCACCTTTCGTGCCTTTTTCGCCCTTATCTCCCTTTTCACCCTTAAGTGTTCCGGCGTCCAGTGCTTCGTGAAGGGCAGATACCCCCGCTTCAATATTGTTGAGATTCTCCGCATTCAATGGGGTTTTGGTTGACGGTGAATTTTCCCAATTTGTTTTTGTGTAGCTCATCATTGACTCCAGGATTCAAATAAAAATGAGGGGCTTGCCCTCATGATGGTGATTGCGGAAAGTAATTATCAGACGGCAAGGTTGTTCCGATTGGGAAGCCGCCGTCTATGACTTTGGGGCGGTTTTGTAATCGGCATAAACGGCAGATAGTGGCTGTTTCCACATTGCCCCACCAAAGGCGGAACGATAGCCACACTCGTAAGTCAGTAAATCACGCTGGCGAACGGCTAACAACTCTGGCATATGCACTTTCATCTCCACATACTCTTCGTCGTAGGTGTAAATTGCCAAGCGGGTTTTGCCTTTGGTTATTTCTCTGGCATATCCTGCCGGAACTTTCACAAAGGTAATCGTAAAGCTGTCATTACCCGATGCCTTCCTCAACGCAGCCATGATCCTGTCCATCGCAGAAACAGGCAGTAAATCAGTCCCAACAATGGGGCTTTGGCTATCAAACTTCTGCATCGCCAGCATGAAATCTGCGGCATCCATCGCAATATGCGTTGGTTGCACCCGATAACCTGAATTTGCCCACGCTTGGTTGTAAGCATCCAGTACCAGTTTGATAAACTCATTGGCGGTCATATCTTTCAGCGATTTACCCGATGCTTCTTGCATCACCTGTATTTTACCGCCTGTTAACAAACCTTCTTGTCCTTTCACATGTTGATGTCCTAGGTAACCTGCATATTGCAGCGTTGACAGGGCATTGGCGTACAAATCATCCTGTTTTTTGCTTTGCAGATTAATATTGATTTTGTTGATTTTTGAACTTTACATAACTCGCACGCGAATAGCCTAGCGTTGCAACAAACGCTTTCAGCGATTTTTTACCTCGCCGGATGCTGGTGAAGTCGATTTGCATTTGTTGACCTGGCTGTGTTTCAAAACGGACGACTACTTCGGGAACAATGCTTGGTTTAAATTGACAAACAAATCGGCGTAATTGAGCAATACCACCTTGATAGCCGTTTTCAACTACCTTATCAAATAAGACTGTTGCAGGGATCCAATCAGGTTTAGCCAGTTCAATTCGCTGAAGCAAATAAGGTTTAAAGGGGGATAATTTAGTCGGTTGTTGACTTCTTTTAGCATAAGTTGGCATTGTCTGTTGTTGTAAATGATGTTTTACGGTGTTACGGGATATACCCAACTCACTGGCAATTTTTCGAAGGCTTTGTCCTTGTGCAAAGCGAACATGAATATCCACAAATATCTCCTTGGTTAACATAAATTATCCGTACAAAAATGTGCGAATAATACCAAGTGGATCAGTTTTAGATGATCGTTAGTGGATCAGTTTTGCATGATCGGTGACAATGGCAACTACTCTCTGTCGAAAAGATGCTCGCCTGCAGCACCTGCGCTATGGGCGTTCGCCGTTATTGCTGTTCTTCACCTGAATGCTCTCATTCACGCTTCTTTGTCAAACCTGTAAATCCAAAGCCTGCAGTGCGTGTGGCCTCAAAGGCACCGAACAGTGGATTGCCCAGCAGCGCCATATTTTGCCGGATTGCGAATGGCAACATATTACCCTCACTATGCCTCAACTACTTTGGCCTTTTTTTAACAATAACTGGTACTTGCTCAACCAACTCTTTCGCTGTGCAACCCGCGCCATACTCAAACACGCCAAGCGCCAAGGCCTCGAAATTGGCATTTTTTGTGCGCTGCATACTTACGGTCGCCAACTCAATCAACATCCGCATATTCATTTATCCGTCACGCGTGGGGGGACTCACTCAATATGACACCTGGAAACCGATTTTCTTTAAAAAGAAAGACGTTGAAAAGGTCTGGCGCAGTGCGGTCATTCGACTCCTTAGGGATAACTATTTTCAGTTACAACCCAATAAATTGCCTGGCTTCGGGCACATTCGCAATTATCAGACCTGGTGCCGTTACCTTAATGCCCAGTTTCAACGTTATTGGAAAGTACATTTTGCCAAAAAGACACGCGGGGCCTGGCATAATGTGAAATATCTGGGCCGTTATCTTAAACGTCCCCCTATCTCCGCTTCTCAATTGAAACACTACAGCGGCGGCACCGTGGTTCATCATTACTATGACCACCACAGCCAACAATACAGACGACAGACCTTATCCCAAGAAGAAATGATACGGCGTTATGTCAGTCATATCCCTGCGCGACATTTTAAGATGATCCGTTATTACGGTTTTTTTTAGCCAATCGCAAACGCGGGTGCTTATTACCGAAGGTGTATGAGGCGTTAGACATGATATCTCCTAATGTGCCTGAAAACCTGGGTTTGGGGCCCTTATCAAAGGTTTTAAATACTGACCCGTACCAATGTATTTTATGTGGAAACCGATTGCGGTTTATGAGTGCGGAAAAGGAATACACGCCGTCACTTTACTGTCAGAAAGGCGGGATAAAATGGTCAAAAAACGATGGTTACAAACCGCAGCCTAGGAGCAGTGTGCCTATTATTAGGCTTTTAGATGATAATTTAACCGAATTACTGTTCTCATGGTTAATCAACGAGAAAACTGTCAGAATTTAATAGAAATATTGAGTTCAAAACACCTCCATTAATGCCTTACTGTATTGATTGAGATTCCTAACCATCAAGTTGCTCATTTCAGAATCAGTTAAACCCGTAAATTTCATCACCGATTGCGTATCCATCCCTGTCATTAGCGTTTGTTTTGCAATCTCAACGATAAATATCTTTTCTGTGACCAATATCTATTATTAGAATAATTAATTCTTTATCTTGAATATTTACCACAATTCGATAATTCCCGACCCGATAACGCCATAAACCTTTTTTTCTCCATTTAAAGATTTTCCATAAATTCTTGGGTTTTGGTGTTAATTAGGTTTTATTTATCCAAGATAAAATAAATAATTGGTCTGATTTACTGATTCCTTTTAAAGTTTTACAATATTTTTATGATATTTAACTGTGTACATCATCAAGACCTAAATCAGAGATTAGCTCATCATGATTAATAACATCATCATCAGTCATTTCTTTCATAATTTTATTTGCGCGCTGATAAAGCTTGATATCAATTTCATTTTCAATACGTTCAAGCGCTGACTGTCTTAACAGATTTGAAACAGAAATACCGTTAAAATCTGCAAAATCTTTCAGCAATTCTTTATCTTGTTTGGATATTCTAATGGTTAAATTTTCCATTTACTCACCTATAATGCAAGTGCATTGCAAATACATTATAGGTTAGTGATAACATTTAAGTCAATGACTGGGACTAAATCGGTATTGTTTTCTCTTTTCAAGTACCACGCCCATCTCTTTAGCTTTCCTCTCGGCCTCAAAAAATCCGTGGACGATTTCACCGTCTGGAAATCGCCAAGCGTCGCCTGTGCCGTTGGCCAGCCTTGCGATCCACACTTCGCTATCTTTTTTGGCTGGAATTAACCGCTTTTTGCTAACTTTAATTTTCTCTCTGAGTTGTATTTTTTCGTCCTCAGACAACTCGGCGGACAATACTGTACAATACTCAACGATTTCAGCAAGGTTTTTTTCGTCGGTGGCATCGTCGAGGGCAATTAATGCGGCTTCCAGTTTTGGATGGGTTGCTGGTTGTGTTTCTGTTGGTGCTTCTATCACCGTTTCTGCTTTTTGACGCTGTTTTTCGTTTCGTTCGCGCAGAACATCCCTCAGTGATAGCCGTTTAAACGAAGCAGGAGCCATTCTAAGCGGTTTTTCTGTTGAATTTACATCCTTCGTATACCTCAAGCATCAAAAATAGCTCAGAAGCGCAAGGAAGCCGTCTAGCGAGGCGATGAATCACTGTCTTGAGTGCCATTCTATCAAACCACTTCACCCACGGACTTGAGTCGTATTTTGCGCTTTGTACCGTATCCCGTATTTTTTCCACGTCAGCACGACTCATCACTTCGACAACGAGTTCACCACTATTAAGTTTGGCGAAGGCATAGACTTTCACTATCTCATCACCGTCAACAAACGACGGACGATGCGTTAAATGCTCGCCATTTTCGTCAATCACATATTCAAACTCGTCTTGAGCATAAACCACTTTTGCAATGATATTAGCTACCTGACCGGATTGACGGGCACGTTTGATAACACCGTCCACCATCGGCATATAGACGGCTTTTTGTTTGCGAACGTAGCACGCTACGCGTGAGCGGCGCAGCGGTGCTGCTTCGGGGATGTTAATGAGTTGAGTACTGTTTTATACTCTGCAGTAGGTTAATTTTTTTCAGGGATTCATCTCGATGGCTCGCAATAAATCTCCCAGAAAGCGTAAACCGGTTAAATCAGGCAGGCTGCCCGTCACTTCACGTGCCACAACGCCTGTTTATCTGAAACGTTTTATGATCTCTCTCCCACCCGAAAATGATGATGACAGACCGCCTGAATTTTTTTATGACACCCTAAAAGAAGCCATACGCCACTGCGTCCGACTCGGCCCCCAATTTTTTCTCGACACGCAGTATTACCCGCCGCTAGTCACGATTATCAGGAGTTTTGAACAACGCCAAGACCAAGCCGATGACGCTGGATACGACTACACTGAGGGGGGAATAACTGAAAGTCTGCCTGCCGATGAATTCATCACCTATACGGAGCTGGGAATAATCCCTGTTTCCTTTGAACCCTGGGATAAACACACCGATAACTGGGCTGACGAATCTGACAATTTCTGTTTCTTTGGCAAGATGCCCATAAGGTAATTGAGTCAGATGTATATCCCTCGTCCTGCTAAACTACTTTTCACCATTGATGACGGTTGGAATAAATTCCTCGAAAAATACGGCGATAGCGTTAGTTCGTGGACGAGTTTATCTGTGGAGCGCATGCTTGCCTGCGGCACTTGTGCCATGGGTGTCCGGCGCTATTGTTGCGCTTCGTCTGATTGTTCTCACAGCCGTTTTTTCTGCCAAAGCTGTAAGTCAAAAGCCTGCAGTTCATGTGGCTTTAAAGCCACCGAGCAGTGGTTAGCACAGCAGGTTCATATTTTACCCGACTGCGACTGGCAACACATTACTTTCACCATGCCACATCTCCTTTGGCCTTTTTTTAACAATAACTGGCCGCTACTTAATGCTCTGTTTCGGGCAGCCACTCGAGCTATGCTGCAGTTGGCTCGCAAACAGGGTATCGAAATTGGTATTTTCTGTGCCTTGCATACTTATGGCCGGCAACTCAATCAACATCCGCATGTTCATGTTTCCGTCACTCGAGGGGGTTTGGATAGTAAACATAGTGTATGGCGAAAGCTGTTTTTCAAAAAAAAGGATGTCGAAGAAATCTGGCGAGGGGCTGTTATCCGACTACTGCGTCACAGTTATGATTTAATTAACCCTGGCCTTCTTCCCGGTCTTGGCCATATCCGTGACAAAAAACATTGGCGGCGTTACTTGAGGGCGCAGTACGGACGTTATTGGAAAGTGCACTTTGCTAAAAAAACGAAAGGGGCATGGCATAGTGTTAAGTACCTCGGTCGCTACCTTAAACGCCCACCGGTATCTGCGTCAAAACTGCGGCATTACCGAGGGGGTGCCGTTGTTCATCACTACCATGACCACCGAACTGGCCAGCATCGGCAGCAGACTCTGCCGCAGGAAGAGATGATTAGACGCTATATAAGCCATATTCCGGCCAGGCATTTTAAAATGGTGCGTTACTCTGGTTTTTTGTCGAATCGTAAACGAGGAAAACTATTGCCGAAAGTGTATAAGGCACTTGAGATGACGGCACGTAAAAAACCGGAGAACCCAGGTTTTTCTGTGCTGATGAAAGGATTTCTGCGTACCGATCCGTACAAATGTATTCTGTGTGGCGACAGGCTGCTTTTCACCGGGGCGCAAATGGGTAAAAAAGCAACGGAATTGTTGTCAGAAAGACTGCATAACCTGGAGAAAAAGCGATGGTTACGCAGCTAAACGCAGGATCAATGTGTCTAAAATAAGGAAATCAGGTTAGAAATTACACTCTCTGAGGAAATGTTAACTGGCACTAAACACAATAAATCGATCCCCATCTCCTTTTTGCAATAAGGGATGGCTTTTGCTACTCACTTTAAAAGCGATTCAATTTCCTAACCATGAACAACTAGCACTGCCTCTCTGCCGTCCGGCATCAGTCCGTCTTTGGAGCAGCGAGT
Organism: Arsenophonus nasoniae; assembly: GCF_004768525.1. Classification (NCBI taxonomy): domain Bacteria; kingdom Pseudomonadati; phylum Pseudomonadota; class Gammaproteobacteria; order Enterobacterales; family Morganellaceae; genus Arsenophonus; species Arsenophonus nasoniae. The sequence continues at coordinate 44,152 of NZ_CP038615.1, read as the reverse complement.
TAAAGCCAGTACAAGTGATTGTTTATCGGCTTTTTGCAACTCCGCGTTCTCTATCAGTGCAGTCGCTGCGGTTCGGGTAAACTGCTCAGGCGTGACCTGAGCGGGTAACAGGGCGGCGATTCCCTGTTGCATGATGACAGATTGCAGATTGGTATAAACGTTGGTCATGGTTTCCAGTTCGGTATTCATGCCACACCTCCTTCCAACATCAACGCTTCTCTGCGTTTTCTATCCGCCTGTTTTGACCAGAAAGGACGGGATATTTTAACTATCGGATAAGTTTCAATGACGCTTTCTAGCATATCAATCACACGGTTGACTTCGTATACGCCCTGTTCGCTATCTTCGTCGTCTGGCTCACAAAGTATCACCGGAAAACGCCCGCAAACTGTTTTTTTTCCAATCGCGCAGAAAGTGAAAGTCATCGCTTGACCAAAAACCCAATAGGCAACCAGACGGTAAAATTCCGCCTGTATGTGATAGCTATACTTGTTAACGGAATTACCAAAATCAAAAACATCTTCTGTTGTTTTCACATCCAACAAGGAGGGTTTGTCGGAATATATGCCGAAAAAATCAGGGCGGATTTTCAAGAGTGTTCCCTTTTCCGTACGATAGAAAATTGAAACCTCTGGTTCGCCGTTTTCTAGTAGCTCGTCAACCATTGGGTAAGCCAGTGCAGAATCTCGCATCATTTCAACTTGCTCAAAGTCGTCTTTTTTGAGCACGATTTGATTTTTGGCCACGGATTGCGCCTCAAAATCCGCCAAGGTTTGTTTGCCATCTTTGGTTCGCAAATCAACATCTGGCGCACAAAGGTACTGTTCACGGAAGCGCTCCGGCTCAAGAATAGCGGCATGTACAGCCGTACCAATCAAAAACGCACCGTTTTTAGTCTCTTTGTAGGGAGCGTCCTTGTTTGAATCTACGACAGCTATTGTTTTTGCTTTCTGAATCTCTCGTATTTGCGTACTGGAATAGCCGTTTGCCGCATGATAGGTGCTATTTGCGAGGTGGCGAACAATCAGACTTTCTGTGGGTTTTAACGCATCAACACAGCCGTTTAACATCTCAAGCTCGATACCCTCGCCGCTCATGATTTTTCCGTTAACGGGTGGGAAAGCAGAGAAAATGGAGTTGTCTTCGATATTTTTGATGACCGAGTTAATTAACTCTTTTTCTTCTGTATAATTATTAACCAACTCATCAAGTGCGACATTCGTCACGCTTTTTTCGACTTCTCCCAAGTTTTCCACAGGTATAACTACAGATTCAGTGGATAACTCTGTTGATTGTGTGAATAACCTCTCTTTTTGTACGCCATCTACAAGATTAATCGCTATTTCTTTAACTTCATTAAGGGAAATAATCTTGTCTGCTTCCTGTATTTTCACAGACAACAATTCACGCAGTTCGGTATATTGCTCAAAAAGCTCTGGCTCTTCCGCTGGATTGGCGAGCAATTCATCTGCATCTCGAATTTCCCCTTCGTCGTACTCTTCCTGAATCCCAAATATCGTCAGCAAAGCGCAAAACTGGTCTATTTCCTGCTCTTCGGTAATATCCGTCTGCTTTTCCGTATTAGCGAGGCATTCCTCAACGCTGATTTCTTCCAATCGCGGCGATTTGTAAAAACAGCAATTTGCGCCGTCAGTTTCAAAGATATGTTGAGAAGCCAATTTCTTGGCGGCAATTTTCGTCTCAGATGCAAGATAGATATGCGATGTTGTTTTGCCGTTCTTGTGGTCAACGGTTGTGATAATGGTTGCTTTGAAGTATTTCATTATTTCGCCCCCTCAATGCGGTTATTCGCCTGTTGTTCCAATCTCCGCAAAATGCTGCCTCTGGCTTTGGGTAATGACTGTTCTCGCTGGTTATCAGAGCAGTGGCAGCAAGCACTCGAACACGCTTTCATCATCGAAGGATGGTAAAAAAGCGCCTTGAATTGTTTACGGTTAATTTTTTCAACAAACTCGATACACGCTTCTTCAGGAAAAACACAGGGGCGGTTATCCAGTCTTGCACGCCAGAAAAAACTCACGAGATTTAAGGAAAGTTTGCCACAATGACAACAGGTGAAACGCACATCAGGGCGTCCCTGACTAGTTCGACGAAATCCGTTGAGGGTGTAGGTATATTTCATGCTACACCTCCAACAGACTGAACGGCTTTACCACACGAACGAGGAAGCAAATTCACCGGAATATAGCGCTAAAAGCCTTTCGATTTGCAAAATGCCCTTAGCTGACAAGCTGAATGCACGTCAGCTTTCTCATAAATAATATTTAAATGATGCCCTACCGTTCTCGTTCCGATATCTAGCCGTCTCGCAATTTCCTTAAGACTTAATCGCTGAAACGCTAAAAACAGAACATCCCTCTCTCTATCAGTGAACAGCTTGTTAGGTTTTTCTGTAGTGACCGCATAAGGCTGCATGCCATCGACATACTCCATCGGCGACAAAAACAGGAATTCGTGAGCGTGAAAGAAAGTGCCTAGGTAGCCATTTTCACTACAAAAAAGCGGTAAAAAATGAAAGTGCCAAACAGTGGGCGATTTCTTGAAATTAGCGGGCAAATTGCACATCAAAGAAAACGGCAATTTTTCAGCGTGAACTTTCTCTATCAACGTTTTCAATTCGGCAGAGAAAATCATTGAGTGAAGCAAATCTGACATTGTGAGATTCATTTGAAATTCGCCTTCACTATCAACAAACCCACAGGGAACACCGCTACTCAAAAAGAATTTAATCATTTCAGATTTCATACTGCACCTCCGATACTACGAAGATAATCACGCTGACGATTGGTAAGGTGTTTTGATGTGAGAGCAAAGCTCAAATGCTGCTCGATTGATATGCCGCACGCTTTCATTATGCGTGCAATATGCGTACTATTTCGCATAGTCTGATTCCTACTTTAGCTAGGTTTTGGATTAGCTGGCTGTTCGGGTTGCCTCCCGTTCAGTCAGCGCGAAAATTATTCTTGGTTAATTTTTACTTTATCTAATATACCATTTCTGCTGTAAACTGATGTCCACTCAATCGACTGAACTCTTGTCCAATCAACTTTCACAGCATATTTTTTATTTACTCTAAATTCACCTCTGCTAATTCGTTCTATTAAACCAGCAGAAATCAAAAAATTAATATTATTATTGAAAGTTTGTAACTTAAGATTGTTTGCTTTCAAAAAAGCAGCTTTAGTTTTTGAACCGTAAGCAACAACGTTTTCATAGTTCATATTTAATAACATAAAGTTAAAAATTTTATACTGAGTGGCGTTTATCCCTTTAACACGACAGAGATCACGTATATAAACCTTAACAAATTCAGGTTCTGTTAAAATCTCTCCAGTTATATGATCTATATACGTTGAAGCCATTAAACTCTCCATTAAATACCGATTTATAAGTATCATAGTAATAAAATAGCAATATATAAATACTTTTTTTAAGTATCTAAGATACTTTTAAATCTTTAAAATACTGCCTAACGGTAACTAAAATACTTCTCAACGGTAATATAGATACTCAACACAATGATTTTAAATACCGCCTAGCGGTATTAATATTAGCTTTAAGCCTTGAAAACACTAAACCCACCATTCTTATCTTAAATCTTTCCATAAATAGTTTCAGACGACTCAATAGCAACCTACTAATCTCCGCTTCAACGTCTCTTGCGGTGAGCAGACTGAGTTACGGAAAAACACGATTTTCTTTTAAAAAAACCAAAAAATCTTTTCAAGAATTAACGCCCACCGCTCGCCACAGCCAAGTGACCGAGCAACGCGAGCGAACGGGCGAGGAAGCGGAAGATAACCGGAAGTTACAGAAATCACGGTCACTCGAAATTGACAGAAGAAGTGACCAAAAAGCGGTAGAAAATGAAATTGCCAAATGGTGGGTGCTTTCTTGAAATTAGCGGGCAAATTGCACATCAAAGAAAACGGCAATTTTTCAGCGTGAACTTTCTCTATCAACGTTTTCAATTCGGCAGAGAAAATCATTGAGTGAAGCAAATCTGACATTGTGAGATTCATTTGAAATTCACCTTCACTATCAACAAACCCACAGGGAACACCGCTACTCAAAAAGAATTTAATCATTTCAGATTTCATACTGCACCTCCGATACTACGAAGATAATCACGCTGACGATTGGTAAGGTGTTTTGATGTGAGAGCAAAGCTCAAAAGCTGCTCGATTGATATGTCACACGCTTTCATTATGCGTGCAATATGCGTACTATTTCGCATAGTCCACTCCTAGTCTATTTAGGGTTTGGATCAGGTGCTTGTTGTGGTGACAGCCACTACAAGTACCGCTAAAATTATAATCTGTTGTACATGAGTAATATATTTAGCCGTTTATTCTTATCTCCTTTAAAAATAACATTAGGATTTAGCATATAAACTCCATTTTGTTTCATCTTCAAAATATCCCCTTTTTGTAATATTTTTAGAGTTTCAGTAACTATGGGGAGAGAAACCTGACATTTAATAGATATATCTCTTTGTGTGGCAATTATCGTATTTTCAAAGTTCTTATTATCCAATAACCACGTCACTACTTTTATTTTTTTACTTCCCATACAATCTAATGCTTGTAAAATATGCCCAAGCCATATTTTTTCAAAGTTGAAATCGGTATCCTCCATATGAACAACATTCATATCGACTAATTCACCGGTGGATTGGTCAAGATATGTCTTTTTACCGATAATTTTTGATTTGCGCTTGGTTGTTTTCATATTTTACTTTCTGTTTAATTATAATTTATACAAATTAGCAAATATTAGTATTTTGGTTAATATTTAAATTTACTATTTTGTACAAAAATTTTTATACAAAATAAAGGATTTTTATACGTCTGTAAAAAAATCCTTATACACAAAAATCATAAAAATAAAATAAAATCAAAGTCTTAAATAACATCCACTTAAATTTCACTCTATATCTATGATATAGGAACACCCAAACTACTCATTAGTAGCAAACTAACTTCCGCTTCCTCGTAGCCGCTGTTCGGTGCTCGCAAGCTGCGCTCCGCCTCAACGTCTCCTGCGGTGAGCGGACTGAGTTAAGGAAAACCGATTTTCTTTTAAAAAAAATCAAAAATCTTTTCAAAATTTAACGCCCACCGCTCGCCGCAGCCAAGTGACCGAGCAACGCGAGCGAACGGGCGAGGAAGCGGAAGATAACCGGAAGTTACAGAAAGCACGGTCACTCGAAAATTACAGAGATTTCTCAATAGGTTTTGCCCACACTTACCCAATGAAGCACCTCGTTTTCACGCTTGGTTAATCTTCTGAATAATTTTAAATCGGAGTTCATGCCGCACCTCCGACTCTATTCAGAATTCGGGTACGCTGACGAAAGGTTAAATTGCGGGATTCACGAGCAAATAACTCGATTATTTGATTTTGCGCTTCAATTACGCGCACACGGAAGGTACTATTTTGCATAGTCCGACTCCTAGGATAGTTAGGTTGTTGGATTAGGTGCTTGTTGGGAGTTACGATCTCAGCAAGTACCGACTATTTTTAAATTAAGTTATTCCAAATTCGTAATATAGTTAAACGATTTCCTACTCCTCCATAATGAATTACGCTAGGGTTTAAAAGGTAGGTTCCTGATCTTTTCTGTTTTAAGTAACCATTATCTTTTAATGCTTTAAAAACTCTAGCAACTGTAGCAACGCCAACGGACTCTTCTTTAGCTATCTCTCTTTGAGTTCCATGTATTTCATTTTGATTATTCTTATTTTTTAAAATCCATCCCAAAACTTTCTCACTTCCGTTACCTGTACAACCAATCATTAAAGCTAATTCATTAAGGAAGACTTTGTTAAAGGAACCACCATCCTGAGTTTTAAGGATGTCTATACTCATACACTCACCTGTTGTCTTGTGCACTAAATGCCATTCTTCCAAATTCAATTCCTTAACATTCATGTTTAATACTCATGATAACGTTTGTTCGGTTAACTCTAACATTTGTTATCACATAAATCAATTATATGTTCCAAAAAAATGATATCAAAAAACATTATGTTATCAAATTTGATAACAAAAATTCCAATATAAACATTTCTTATTATCAAAAATGAATACAAAAAATTTACCTAAAACTAATGCAATACATTAATAAATATAAAAAATAATCTTATTTCAGATAACCCTTCACCGTTCTCATGGAATGTGATAATTTAACAATTTGATTCGGTGCTTCACAGACGAGCACGCGGAAGGTAGACTTTTTCATTAGCCTTACTCCTATCATCGGTAGGTTTAGGGTTAGCTGGTAGTAAGAGGCGAAAACTCTTGCTATCAGCGATTACTCATCAATATTTATTGATCTGAGCATTTCTTTTGTAATTTTTTCATTTTCACTTTTTGAAAGTAAAATGGGTCCCTCAAATTTGCAATACGCTTTATTTGTTCTCCATGCCCTCCATACCACATGAGGATTTAGAACATAGACATTACTTGTACCCATTTTTAGAATGGTTATAAATCCGTTATCTTTTAAACACTTAATAGCTAAACTTACAGTTGTTCTTTTTTTACCCGTAACTTCTTCAAGAACACGATGTGAGCAAACTACCGCATTATTTTTATTCATAAATTCGGTTAAGAATAAAAAAATATCACCCGAAACGGTATTTTTCTTAAATATCTCTCTAACAGCACCAATATTTTTTTCGGAAAATTGAATAAAAAGGTCTTTATTTTTCCGCATATCCACATTATCTATAAACATATAGGTTCACAATTTTAAACATCTGTTTATGTAAAACTATAAACACAGTTGTTATTAATGTCAAACACCTTTTATGAAAAAACGAACATCTATTTATAAACACATGTTCGATAATACTGAACATATATGTTCAGTAGCTTGTTAAACATATAAAAAATTAAAATTATTTAAAATCAAAAACTTAACATCTAGTTCTCCTCTCTTAATCTTGAAGTTTTGGAGAGAGCTACATACAACTCATTAGCAACAAACTAACTTCAGCTTCCTCGTCGACGCTGTTCGGTGCTCGCAAGCTGCGCTCCGTCTCAACGTCTCCTGCGTTAAAAAAAACCAAAAAATCTTTTTAAAATTTAACCGCCCCCGCTCGCCACAGCCAAGTGACCGAGCAACGCGAGCGAACGGGCGAGGAAGCGGAAGATAACCGGAAGTTACAGAAAGCACGGTCACTCGAAAATTACAGAGATTTCTCAATAGGTTTTGCCCATACTTACCCAATGAAGCACCTCATTTTCACGCTTGGTTAATCTTCTGAATAATTTTAAATCGGAGTTCATGCCGCACCTCCGACTCTATTCAGAATTCGGGCGCGTTGACGAAGGGTTAAATTGCGTGAGGTTCGAGCAAATAACTCGATTATTTGATTCGGTGCTTCACAGACAAGCACGCGGAAGGTAGACTTTTTCATAGCCTTACTCCTATCACAGTTAGGTTTAGGGTTAGCTTTACGTCAGTGTTAGAGCACTGGCGTAAAGTGTTATACTTCTATTTTTGCTATCTTTTTGGCTTTCATCATAAAGGAATTAGTATAATTATTATCCCCTTCCTTCATTATTGAAATAAATGCTAACGCCTCTGCTTTAGAAGCCTCACCTTTATCTATCTTAGAGGCTAAATAATCAATAAATTCAACTAACTTACTATCTTGTTCTTCTTTGTTTATATTGTTAGTTTCTTTTTTATCTGATACTTTATATTTTAGCTTTATGATTATTTTATCAGTATCGGTATACTTTCTTCCTATTCTTTGTATAGAGAAACCTGAAGGTAAGTCTGAATCGAATTCCCATATACCATCTGATTTTTTTACAATATTAAGAATTGGACGTTGAATAACTGTCTTTTTGAAGTCATTGAATTTATTAAATTTTCTATAGTCAGACCCAACCATCTTACAAAATTCACCAAGCGTCGTTGTATAACCATTAATTTTAAATCTACTAACAAGTTCAAGGATTCTTTTTCATACCCACCTCTTAATGAAAGTAAAAGTTTTAAGTCAACCTCTGCAAAACCTTTGCTATAATCAAGCATATACTTAATTGCTTCATCTCCAACATCAAGAGTAAGCACGCCATTCCTAAATTCTGCATAACTACAAAAGGATATACGCTCAAAATATTCCATTTGTGTATTTTTTGATTTCAACAAACCGTGAAATAAGATGCTTAGTTGCTTCATCTAAAGTTATGTACAATGCCTGTCTAGATAAATTAAAAAATTCAATTAATTCACCAGTCGAAAATTTAAATCTTTTTGACATAGCATTAGCGTCTTCATTACCGAATTTAATTTTATCTGCCTCACGTTTTAAGCCAACAAAAATCAAACTTAATAAATCTTGTTCTCTAGGTGAGAGGCTCATCCTCGAAGCTATAAAGTGGTGTGACTTTTTAACTTTTGTTCCCATGATGGCAGTAACTTTAAGAATATTGTTCATATGTGGATTTAATTATAATAAAAATCCGCATATAGTCAAATAAAAATCCGCCAAAAAAATATCAAATAATATATTCTTAACAAAAAACAGATGATTATAATTGTATAAATAACAAAGATGAGCAAATTTACATCAAATTTTGCTTGCATTTTAAACAAATACACCATGAATAAATGTAAATTCATGCTTGTTAATAGTATTTAAAACGAATCCGCCTATAGTAAAAAACATAACCGCATAAAAAAGAATATCTAATTAAAACGAATCCGCCTATAGTAAAAAACATAACCGCATAACATCTATTATATAAAGTAAAATCAATAACTTAATCTTGGTCTTTACCTTTCTTTTACCTTATAAATAAAATACCTTTATTTACCGTAATCCACCTGTGGATAACTTTTTCCCATCTAAACCGAGAAGTATGTTACTACTGAGTGACCGTATTTCTCTTTTGCAATTGTGATATTCCGCTTCCTCGTCTGCTCACTCGCTTCGCTCGGTCACAGACTGTGGCGAGCGTAGGAATTTTAATCAAAAAAATTTTCAATATTCAATCTCGATTACTACTATTATTAGTAATATTTTTTAAGGGAGTTTACACATGGTTACTAAATTAACTATTGGGGCTATTTGTTTATGTTTAACTTATTCTGTATCTGCCCAAAAAACACACCAAATACCAGGAAATCTTGACGCCTGTTGGACAGTTGATGGGGATCGCTGTTGTAAACGACCATGGGGAGAAATTGAATGTTATCACGGGAAAGATAGACAATCGCCTTTATAGATTTTTATTATGCAAAATTGATCAAGTTAGTATTATCTATATATTTTTGTCAGATAATTTAATCAAGATATTGCACTATACAGGCTATACAACTAGCATCTCTTGGATTAACGTATCCACTAATTCAGGCACACCATGAACAAAACAGAACTCATCAGCAAAGTTGCAGAGAAATCAGGCTTAAGCAAGAAGGACTCAGAGAAGGCGGTTAATGCTTTCATCGAAACGGTGACAGAGGCTTTGAAAGCGGGAAATGATGTACAGCTTATTGGCTTTGGCAGCTTTCAGGTGAAGCCCCGAGCAGCCAGAGATGGACGCAATCCAAAAACGGGCGAGACTCTTAAAATTGCTGCTTCAAACGTACCGAGTTTTAAAGCGGGTCAAAGACTCAAAGAGGCGGTTAAGTAATTCATGACCTATGACGCAAAGTCAATTCGCATTCTACGTGAAGACGAAATTAAACAGTTTGACTGGCATTGGGCTGAGGAATTAGCCCACGAACACATTTTGCCCCTAGATTGGGTCAAACGCGGATTTGAAGCATCAAGACGACTCGGTATTGAACCAGAATTCTTCGTCAACAAGTATATCCTCAAACAGGACCTCCCCAAAAATGACGAATTCGAGCAAGTCTTCATCGAAGTGCTAAAGGAAGACAGAAAGAAGAGTCAGAATACCCTCTAAAAGCTCCTGTAATCCATTATGAGCCGTTTTCTCGAAAAAAACGTAAATTCGCACAGCTTTAAATTTATCGTCACTCACAATGCGTTTGGTGAATTTTGATTTTTTGATTTCAGAGAGAAAAAAGCCAACCCCGACGGTTGGCAAAAAGATGTAATCATGTTTGAGCTAAAAAATCTAACTACTCGTTTAGTGTGGCGCTTAATCTGAAAATTTCAAATCGTCACAAATTACCAAAAATATTTTTGGCGTTTTTTCGGGTTTCAAATACCCTTAAATCGTCGATTGAATTCAATGACTCCAATTCAACATGCTCATCATGAAAATTAGACATTTTGTTTTTTAACACGGTTTCCATCACTTTCGTGATTTCTTCCAGTGTGGTTTTGTCTGTCAAAAGTTCACTCAGCATATAAATTAATCTAGGCTCTTGTTTGAAAAGTGCCACACCGGATAAAAACGCCGCGCGCATGAATTTCCCTCTTTCACCTTGCGGCATATTCTCCAATACTTCGGCTGTGTACTTGTCAGCACCGTGTCTATCAGGATTGATATAAAATTGAATTTTTCTACGTGTGTCCATTTCTGTATCACCCTATAGAAAACATGCCATTGACCAAATCAAACTGAGGGTTTTCGCTTTTAAAAATCTGTCTTCCCTCGTTACACAGTGGGATTTAATTGCATCAGCAATAATTTCTGCACCTCCACCTATCACCATCACATGGGTATACCCACTGAATGTATTAACGGCGTCCAGTACACGATTAATCAGTCGATGTTTTGATTCCTTGAGTGAAGCAAGAACCTGATTTATTTGGCTTGCATCGTTGATACGGCGTTTTAAGTAATTCATATCGTGACTGTTGATGATAATATCATCCGCCAAGTAGTTGCTGCCGTTGGTTTTTGCCAAACTAAGCGCTTCTTTGACAGATTGCGTCATCATTGAGACACCGAGATGAGAGTTTCCGTATATCTTCGACACACCACTCATTTTCCCATCACTTGCGCTATATCCAGCGTTGTACCCCTAAATCCACAATCAAAAGCGAGTCGAGGTCATCAAGCGCTTTTGCTATGGAAAATCCAGCAGGATGGATTCCGGCATGACTTCAACATTTATGATGTTAAAAGTTTGTCCACCTTTAACTTCAACCAATTTTTTAAAATTGTCTTTTTTCCTCTGTATGTTCGCAAAATTCGGCTGATTTTGGTATCGAAATATTCAGCAATCGGCAAAGAGACGACGATTTCCACATCTTGAGGGGTAATTTTGACTGGAGTAAGGCGTGATGCACTGCAATTACATTCACATCGCTATACTGATACCCACATTGGTTGTCGTAACAGCAATAGGACTTATCGCATCGAAAGAGTACATTCGCCATTGATGGTATAATTTGAACTATTGCTGTCACCAAAAGAAACTGACCAATCACGCTTAAAGCTATTTGGGCTAATGAAGTTTCTGAATTCCTTCCTCACTCCATGATAATTTGATATTTGTTGAGCCATCATCGATATATATTTTCACGAGTCACCATTGAGAAAAATAAGAGATAATTAAATTTAAAATATGAGAATAACATAATCATTTAAGGTTTTGAAATGCCACTTATTCTCAAATAAGTCTCAATATAAGTTATTAATTGGTAACTTTAAGAGATAAAATGAGTTTATTCCGGTTAGGTGAGATAAATGAGAGATATTACAGAGAAAATATTGAGATGTTCTATTTGATAGCAAAAAAACGCCAGATATCCAATATCCGGCGTCTAGAGGTAGAAGAGATTTTAGGAATTTATTTCCGATTGCAAATTTGAAATTTAAAAAAGTGAAATTTTTTTGCTCACGTAAGTCGTTGATTTTGATCACTTTATTTTAATCTCAAATTTCACGTAAGTTATTGAAATAGATCGAATTATTGACATGGTGAAATTTCTGTTTACAATTTAGAAATCAATTTTTAGCTGTTTTTTGTACGGCTTTTGCTCTTTCACAATTTGGGGTTTTCTCTGTGGTTCGCAGAGCACATAATGTGATTTTTGGCATTCTGTGTTGGTGTTTTTTATTCAATAACACCGTTATCACATTCAATCGATTTGTGGAAATCGTATTTAAAATCTTCGTTTTACGAGGGTTGTTATCGTCTGAAATTCAGAAACATCAAAATATAGCGTTCAGGAGAGGTATGCCCCAAAAAATCATCTTTCTTCAAAAGAGAGATAACGTCAAAAGAAGGAAAATACTTCGTGCAATTGAGTTTTCGAGAGAAAAAGCGGAACAACAGGTATTTAACCAAAAACTCAAAAAAGCCTTTTGGCGACACGAAAATCCACGTCAGCAGTTACGGGATTTTCAACGACAGATAGTAGTTTACGCCAATCTGTTTATGAATTACCGCAAAAACAGCAAAACAAAAATCATCGAACAGAAAGCGCATATTGATGCGCTCTTTTGGAATTAAAGCCTTTCTTTGTCATTTTTTCAACCACATCAGGGAAATCACACGTTATTTCATATTTTTTATGAACTTGTTTGCACAATTTTAATAATTGGAGTGATTGAGTGAAAAGTGCCGCTACATTACGACTGATAGGTAATCCTCATGCATATTATCCAAATTTAGCCAAACCGCTTGGCGGATTAACCTCAGCAATTCTTTTTTCCCAAATATTTTACTGGCAGGACAAAGCGAATTCTGAATTAGGGTTTACAAAACTCGAGCTGATCTCGAAGAAGAAACCGGATTGACACATGACGAACAACGAACAGCAATAAAAAAATTAGTTTCAATCGGTGTGTTAATCGTGACTGAAAAGCGTCTTGAACACAAAACTTATTACCGGATTGACGAAGAAAAATTAAACGAGATTCTGGATAATTTCGCCAATTCAAAAAAGGGATTTTCGCGAGATGGAGAAAGTGGAGCTCCCGAAGTAGACATTGTCGAGTTCGGGGAATCGACATTATCGAGTTCGTTAGATCAAGAGATTACTACAAAGATTACTACAATAGATCCCTCTATAATCTCCCTTACGAAAAAATCGAAGGTTTTTGACCCAAATTCGCTAGAACTTCCAAACTGGTTATCAAGATCAACTTGGCATTCTTGGTTGCAGTACCGCAAGGAAATTAACAAACCAGTCAAATCCAAAATGACGGTTAACCAGACTATCAAGCTGTTGGCAAAGTGCCGTGATAGGGGTTATTCGCCAGAAGACATCATCAACACCAGTATCGCCAATGGCTGGCAAGGACTTTTTGAACCCAAAGAGACCCAAACGCAGAAATCCCGATTTGGATTTAAAGAGATCGCCAAAACGGATGTTTTCATCACCGATGATTTTGATTGGCAGAAAAACATTGGCATTTGGATTTTAGCTGAAATTGAAAATTCAATCTCAAATTATCGCTCAGACCCCTCTAAAACGCTCTGTAATCCATTCTGAGCCATTTTTCGGAAAAATGTAAATTCTTACAGCTAAAATTTATCGTCGATTATGAAGCGATACACGAAGTTTTGCTAATCTGCTTACGCAGGAGGAATTTTGAATACAGCAAATGGAGTATTAACCCGATTTCTCAAACTGATGCCAAAGCACATTAAACCGAAATTTAATACCGTTGACGAGTTGTTAGCGTGGCATCGTGAACAAGCTAAATTGGACTCAAACCGAATCTCCGAAGAAAATCGAGTCAGAAGGCTGAATAATATCATGGGTAACTCCGGTATTTCTGAACTTTATCAGCATTGTACTTTTGACAACTTTGAGGCTTTGACGACGGAACAAAGACAAGCGAAATTCAAAGCAAAAAACTATGCTGACAATTTTGGAAAATATTTTGGTGGATTTGTTTTTAGCGGTCATTCTGGCACAGGCAAAAATCATCTGGCAGCAGCAATAGGTAATCACTTAATTCAAGACGGACTGAGTATTTTAATTGTCACTTTTCCTGAGCTGATGATGAGATTGAGAAAAACTTACGAGAGCGCCCCTAAATATACCGAATCACAATTAATCGATGATTTGTGCGGTGTTGATTTGCTCGTATTTGATGATGTTGGCGTTCAGAGAAACAATCTCAATGAATGACTAGTCATTTTCCAAATTATCGATCGTAGAACATCAAGCAAAAAACCAACCGGAATTTTGACCAATTTACCGCAACAACAATTAACCGAGGTATTGGGGAGCGAATCGTCGATCGCTTAAGGATGGGCAAACCTACCGTAGTTAATTTCAACTGGTCAAGCTACCGCCGGAAAATTCAATAACAAATACGAGGTCAAAATGAATAAAGCGCCATACTTTTCAATCCGAACTTAAGCAGTGAAGAGCTTGAGGATTGGCTGGCTACGCAAAACTGCCTTAGCGCATTACAATAATTTAAAACGAGAAAAGCCGCCTTGACTAAGCGGCTATCAGAGGTAGATCGGATATTAGAGCGTGCAAATCATTTCTTCACATCAGATAAACTGAGTTTTCCTTGGGATCCCAGTCCGCTTGTGAAAGCGAAGCTATCTTTGATGGGTGATGACAGTTAAACGCTTAATTAAATCAAGAGGTCAAATTATGGAAAACAAGGATAATTCAACTGAGAAACTGGTCACTATTTGCGACAGGCAAATAGACAAGGAAATTGCCAAGTACTGCTTGGAAAAGTGGAACCAGCTATTTTTGAGGTGGTGACGCATTTGGTCAAAGAACGGTGTGAAAAAGCGGAGGTCATCGAAGCAGCAAAAACGACCGCCGAGGCGATCGTCGAAGGCATGACCTCTATTTTTCCTTCTTAACCGTATCGAGGAAGTTACAAGAATTATCACTCATTGTTTCAAGACGGATTTTATAAGTTTCCTCCAACTTCAAAATCTCACTAATGTATTCTTCCGGCGTAAGTTCTTTATCGTTGCGTTTTAAATATTCAACAGCCAAAGCACGAGCGTCGTATGGATAAAATACAGTTTAGACATAAAAAATTCCTTATAAGTTGAAGAGTGATAAGGATACCACCGAGCCTGACGTGGTGAAAAGACAGGCGTTTTCAAACAAAAATTCACGCCTCACTACCTCAAAAACCTCACCGGAAGAAATCACATGATGGAAAAGTATTCCAGCCCCTTGTCGTATCTATGGGCTGGGGCGACAACCGCTATTGGCATTCTCACGCTCGAAGAGTGGGTAGCTGTAGTGGGTATTGTCTGCACGATAGGGACATTTTTTGTTAATTGGTATTACCGCAAAAAGGAATTTGAACTCAAGGAACATCACTATGAAGATACCGAAAAAATATTGATGGCAACGGGCGGTAGTGCGTTATTGCTGGCATCAAGCATGATAACGCATTTTGAGGGATTGAGGTTTAAGCCCTATTTCGATGGTGGTGGTATTCTTTCTGTTTGCTATGGACATACAGGTAACGATATTGAGCGTAATCGGACGTACACGCAAAAAGACTGCGATAAGTGGCTTGATGACGATTTAAGGGCGGTTAAACGCTATGTTGACCCGCTGGTTAAGGTCAATATCAATACACTGACTCAGGCAGCCCTTTACTCATTTGCTTACAACGTGGGTGTGGGCAATTTTGCCAAATCCACGTTACTCAAAAAGCTCAATGCAGGAGACCCACAAGGCGCTTGTGATGAAATGAAGCGATGGGTTTATGTTGATGGTAGAAAATGGAAAGGGTTAATGACCCGTCGAGAAATAGAGAGCGTAATATATTATGGCGACCTTACGCATTTGTCGTAGTGATTATTGCGGGGTTAATTATTTCACTGATTTTCATCAACGCACGTTACCAAACAGTCAAGCAAAACTACCACACGCTAAAACAGCAATATCACGAGCAAATTGAAGCGTTGAAATTGCAACAACAGAAGATAGATTCCTTGCACCAACTCGATATTCAACACACCGAGGAAGTGAATAATGCCAAAGCTGAAATTGCTAAGCTGCATGATGCTGTGCGTGCTGGCAACAAGCGGTTGCGCGTCAATGCCGTGTGTCATACATCCAAAACCGTTACCGCCCAGAGCCGATATGATGAAGCCACCCCACAACTTAACGCATCAGCTCGACAGGATTATTTCCGTTTCCGAGAAATGATAGTGGAGAATGAGAAGCAGACAGAATATCTACAGCAGTACATCAAAACTCAGTGTCAATTTCATTGATTCGATAATCAACAATATGTCAGGAGTAATAAATATGTCTTTGTACCCTTATAGAATAACAGAAGTATACGATTTTTCGACCAATAAAAGCCTCGAAGAATACCATCTTCAACCTTATATGTCCCATATGGGCAAGATTTCTCCTAAACTGGAGAATGGTATTTTGACCCTAAGTGAACATACGGCTGTTATCATAAAAGCGCTTCCTCTTATAGTCGGTAATAAGTATCGGATTGTACTAAAAAATGCTTCTGGTAATGTGGTTTTTAGTCAAAATAATAGTCGCTATTTTGGTTTTATGGAGAATCTTAAAAATGAAGACGTTAATGTTGAATGGCAAATAGAACCTAATATTTATGCTGATGGTGTAAAAGAGAAATTATATATTCATGCAGGATCTACTACTTTGAGTTTTTCTGGATATGAGATAGGAGAATGGGTGGATTAGCGAAATACGCAATAAAACGGCATCCTTCATATCGAGTAGGATGCTAACGCATTCCACACCAGATAATCTCAATATGAGTTCAATCAAATTACCCAAAACTCGCCACGGTAGCGAGGGTTTTCGTGTGCATTATGAAAATGCAGCAGGGCGATTTCATAAAAGTTTCAAAACGTTGGATGCAGCTTGCCGTTTTCTTTTTTTGAGTGAATCTGAGCGATTTGGTGAGATGACAGCAAAAGAAAAAGAGCGATGCCGAGATTGGCATCTTCGCAAGTTGATTCAGTTTTATGTGGGTAAAAAAGTCTCACAATGTGAAACGGGGCATTTGCGCCAAAGTTCCCTTGATACGATTAAACATGCATTGTTTTCGATTGACGAAACGTTGCAAGCAAAATTGGCGTTGAATATTCGTCCGAGTGAATTTAATGGCTTACCTGAGAATACGCTTAAACATCTGCATTCGGCTTATTTGTTGTTAAAAGCAATGCGAAATATTGGCGTGAGTCCAATACCAAAACTGAAAAAGAAAGTGGAAAAGCCGATTTTTATTCCGGCATTTTGCAATGTAGAAGAGATGATCAAGCAATCGCCTGTTCGTGAAAAGATAACTTTTATTTTGGCATCAAAATTGGGCTTACGGATAAGTGAAATCTTGGCATTGGACTATAGCGATATTCGTGAACAGAGAATTCACATCTCAAAGCACTTAACACGATATGGCGTTGTAAATTTGGGGATGAAAGCGGATTTGCAAAGGATTTTACCGCTGCCAAAAGATTTAATGCAATTTTTGGATAAAGAAAAGAGAGGAAAGCCTATTCCATTGTTGATGTCAGAACGTCAATCTCGTTTGTCATTAACGTACGGAAGAAGTGGGATTATCAAAAAACGGTTATTGGAATATGAGATTGGTACATTTCATAACTTACGGCATTTTGCTGCGATTTCATTAATCCAAAGAGGCTACGGAATAAATGTCGTATCGAAAATGTTGGGTCATCGAAGTATCAAAATCACGCATGATACTTATGGACGTTTTTGTCGGTCAGTTTTGGACATAGAAATTTAACATTTGCGTTTATTTTTTAATCACAATCCAAAACAGGTGGAAAGCGATCAAACTCAATAATCATGAAGTATTCAGTCGTATAAATCACAGAATAGCCAAAAACGCATAATTCCGAAGTCATACTTCCGAATTTTTGAAAATCAAAAAAAACTAATAATTACAAATTATTAAGAGGGATTTCTTACGCATAGTTCCGAAGAATAAGTCCGAACTCAAAACGGCTAATTTCACGAATGTTGCACAAATGTTAATAAGAGGTTGTCATGTCAGGGAAAGCGAAATATCAAAAAGCGTATATTGATGACGTGATCAACCTGTCTTTGGTGAAAGGCAAAGTGTCAAATAACTTCATTGCAAAGTGGCTGCACGTTAACGAAAAAACAATCCGAAACTGGCGAAAGGATTATTACGAGTTTGATCATGCCTTTCATCATGCCGCGGACATTTTGAAAAAAGAGATCGCGGAAACGGCAAGGCAAAATACCAAAATGCGCACACGCAAAATCATTAAGAAAACCCCTGACGGCGAAACGACAACGATAGAAGAAGTATTACCCAGTCACAATGATATTGCCGTTTACAAAAAAATGGGGATTAACGAAGTCTTCTTTGACGAAGAAAAGCAGCAACGAAAAGAATATTTAAGATCGATACTTGAGCGCAAAAAAGCGGGTGAAATGACTTCACTGGAAGCAGCGCAATTTTTGGAGATTGAAGGTATTCCCGTTCCCAACACGCTATTGCTCGAAATTAAGCAATCATCAGATTTCAATGAATCGGAAGATATTTTCCCATCTATTATCCATGTTAACGCAGGAAGTTTTAACAATGACGAAAGAAATGGCAATTGATATTCCGCCTAAGTTAACCACAGTGTTTAACGGAAGTGCCCGTTATCGCTGTGCTTACGGTGGGCGAGGAAGTGGCAAAACACGTACCTTTGCGTTGATGTTGGCGGTTAAGGCTTTCAATGCCGCAAGGGTGGGTAAAAAAGGCGTGATACTTTGCGCCCGTGAATTCATGAACTCCCTTGAAGACTCCAGTATGCAGGAAGTAAAACAGGCAATACAAAGCGTCAGTTGGCTTAATGCCTTTTTTGATATTGGTGAAAGGTATATACGAACGAAAGACAAACGGGTTTCTTTTGTTTTCTGTGGATTAAGGCATAACTTGGATAGCCTTAAATCAAAATCATCGATTCTTTTTTGCTGGATAGATGAGGCTGAAAACGTACCGGAGTACGCATGGCAAAAATTAATCCCCACGGTACGAGAAGATGCTTCTGAAATTTGGGTGACGTGGAATCCTGAGCGAAAAGGGAGCGCAACCGATGTTCGCTTCAGACAGAAAAAACCAAGTAACTGTATTTCGGTTGATCTTAACTACAATGACAATCCGTGGTTTCCTAATGTTTTGGAGGAAGACCGGAAAAACGACCGGATCCGGCTTGATGCCAATACCTATGCGTGGATTTGGGAAGGGGCTTATTTGGAAAATTCCAATAAGCAAGTATTGAACGGCAAATATGATGTTGTTGAGTTTGATGATGATCTCTGGAAAAAAGCAGACCGATTGTTGTTTGGAGCCGATTTTGGATTTTCGAATGACCCTAGCACCCTGATACGTAGTTTCATCCTTGGTGACTGTCTGTACGTTGAATACGAAGCCTACAAGGTTGGCGTGGAATTGGACGCACTACCTCAATTCTATCAAGCGATACCGGAAACAAGACGTTGGCCAATTAAAGCAGACAACAGCAGACCAGAGACTATCAGCTACTTAAAACGACAGGGCTTTAATATTGCTCCGGCATCTAAATGGAATGGTAGCGTAGAAGACGGCATCGCGCACCTACGAGGCTTCAAAAAAATCATTATTCACCCGCGTTGCAAACACACAATTGAAGAAGCGCGGCTATATTCGTACAAAATTGACCGTAATACGGGTGATGTTCTGCCTGTCATTGTTGATGCTCACAATCACTGTTGGGACGCAGTGCGTTATTCTTTGGACGGGTATATCAAAGGCTCAGTCTCTTTTCTGGATACGCTATAGTGTATTACTGGAAGTACAAAAACGTTCGGTTTCGGACATCATCCAAAACACCTGTACAAAAATAGGTAAATTATGTTCCGTACAGGTGTTTTAATTCGTACATCAATTTCGGTCAGTTATTTGACGGCTTCTTTCAAAGTCTTACCCGCTTTAAAACTCGGTACGTTTGCAGCAGCAATTTTAAGTGTCTCGCCCGTTTTAGGATTACGTCCATCTCTGGCTGCGCGTTGCTTAACTTGAAAGTTGCCAAAGCCAACGAGTTGTACTTCATCTCCTGCCTTTAGCGTTTCTGTCACGGTTTCAATGAAAGTGTTCAGTGCTTTCTCTGAATCTTTTTTTGTTAAGTTGGTTTTTTCAGCGATTTGATTAATGACTTCTGTTTTGTTCATGTTGTGCCTGAATTAATGGATAAGTCAATTCTAGAGATGCTAGCGGTAGTAACTGGGTAGTGCAATGTTTCAGTGTTAATTAACTCAAAAAAATCTTTTTTATTAAAATCCCGCCGCTCGCCGCCAGTCTGTGACCGAGCGTAGCGAGTGAACAGACGAGGAAGCGGAATATCACAATTGCAAAAGAGAAATACGGTCACTCAGTAGTCACCTATTTTTGGGTTTAGGGTTTTGTTAGAAAAAAAAGTTATCCACAGACTCAAGAGGGTAAAACCTGATTAAAAGATTAGTTATGTATAAGTTAAACAAGTTAAAGGATTTTTTTGTGTAAGTATATGAAATACAATAAATTTTACTACTTGTTGGTTTTTAAAAGCCGATTCAAAAGTTTTTAAAAGCCGAATGATTTTTACGTTATCCACATCTTGGAGCGGTGTTTTTTCTTGTTTTGGTTTTTAAAAGCCGAATAGCGAAACGGCTAGATGTTACTAGCATCTAACCGTCTCTGACTAACAACCCTAGGATAGATAGGATTGAAGCTATGGCAGATCATACAAGTAATCAGAGAGTAAGTAACTTGAAAACATTACGACCCCGTAAACATGAACTGGAATTTTTTATTGCTGATGAAGTGGAAATTTCAAGTTTTAGAGATGAAATTGCTAGCATGGAACATCCATTTTGCCATGAAAGGAGGAGATACCAAGGTTAGAGAATATAAAAATGGCAATGTAACTTTGATGGTTAGTCCTCCATCTGTAATTGGACTAGCAACAATTTTTGATAAAGATATATGGATTTATAGTATATCAAAGTTACAGGAAGCGATGAATAATCATGAAGAAATAAGCAGAACAGTTTGTTTTACACCATATGATTTTTTTGTCACGACCAACAGAGATAAAAGTGGTAGAGCATACGATGATTTAAGAAAGGCATTAGCTCGTCTTGCAGGTACTAGAATCGAAACAAATATCATATACTCTGATGATTCTAGGAAAACAGAAAACTTTGGACTGATTGATAAATGGTTTTTTTTAGAAGAAAAAAAAGGCAAGTTGGATATCGGGATGGTAGAGGTAACGCTACCTGACTGGCTCTACCAGGCTTTACATAAAAAGAAAATGCTAAAAATCAGTCACGATTACTTCCGTATCAGAAAAGCAATAGACAGGCGACTTTATGAAATTGCTCGTAAGCATTGTGGTAATCAGGGGGAGTTTACGATATCCCTTGAAAAATTGCATTTAAAAACAGGAAGCACTGCATTGTTGAAAATGTTCAGACATAACATTAAGCAACTGGCTAAAGCGAATGACTTACCTGATTACAGTGTTCGTTACGATTCAAAAGTGGATATGGTGATTTTTAATAACCGTAATCTGACGGCGGAACAGGAAAAGAAAGAGCAACAAAGGGAAAAAGGTAAGCGTGAGATTTATAAGTTAAAAAATTCACTGGCAGCTAAGCGAGGTGGAAAATGAAAAATAATAAGTAATTATGTTATCTTGATGGTTAGGAAATTGAATCGCTTTTAAAGTGAGTAGCAAAAGCCATCCCTTATTGCAAAAAGGAGATGGGGATCGATTTATTGTGTTTAGTGCCAGTTAACATTTCCTCAGAGAGTGTAATTTCTAACCTGATTTCCTTATTTTAGACACATTGATCCTGCGTTTAGCTGCGTAACCATCGCTTTTTCTCCAGGTTATGCAGTCTTTCTGACAACAATTCCGTTGCTTTTTTACCCATTTGCGCCCCGGTGAAAAGCAGCCTGTCGCCACACAGAATACATTTGTACGGATCGGTACGCAGAAATCCTTTCATCAGCACAGAAAACCTGGGTTCTCCGGTTTTACGTGCCGTCATCTCAAGTGCCTTATACACTTTCGGCAATAGTTTTCCCCGTTTACGATTCGACAAAAAACCAGAGTAACGCACCATTTTAAAATGCCTGGCCGGAATATGGCTTATATAGCGTCTAATCATCTCTTCCTGCGGCAGAGTCTGCTGCCGATGCTGGCCAGTTCGGTGGTCATGGTAGTGATGAACAACGGTACCCCCTCGGTAATGCCGCAGTTTTGACGCAGATACCGGTGGGCGTTTAAGGTAGCGACCGAGGTACTTAACACTATGCCATGCCCCTTTCGTTTTTTTTAGCAAAGTGCACTTTCCAATAACGTCCGTACTGCGCCCTCAAGTAACGCCGCCAATGTTTTTGTCACGGATATGGCCAAGACCGGGAAGAAGGCCAGGGTTAATTAAATCATAACTGTGACGCAGTAGTCGGATAACAGCCCCTCGCCAGATTTCTTCGACATCCTTTTTTTTGAAAACAGCTTTCGCCATACACTATGTTTACTATCCAAACCCCTCGAGTGACGGAAACATGAACATGCGGATGTTGATTGAGTTGCCGGCCATAAGTATGCAAGGCACAGAAAATACCAATTTCGATTCCCTGTTTGCGAGCCAACTGCAGCATAGCTCGAGTGGCTGCCCGAAACAGAGCATTAAGTAGCGGCCAGTTATTGTTAAAAAAAGGCCAAAGGAGATGTGGCATGGTGAAAGTAATGTGTTGCCAGTCGCAGTCGGGTAAAATATGAACCTGCTGTGCTAACCACTGCTCGGTGGCTTTAAAGCCACATGAACTGCAGGCTTTTGACTTACAGCTTTGGCAGAAAAACGGCTGTGAGAACAATCAGACGAAGCGCAACAATAGCGCCGGACACCCATTGCACAAGTGCCGCAGGCAAGCATGCGCTCCACAGATAAACTCGTCCACGAACTAACGCTATCGCCGTATTTTTCGAGGAATTTATTCCAACCGTTATCAATGGTGAAAAGTAGTTTAGCAGGACGAGGGATATACATCTGACTCAATTACCTTATGGGCATCTTGCCAAAGAAACAGAAATTGTCAGATTCGTCAGCCCAGTTATCGGTGTGTTTATCCCAGGGTTCAAAGGAAACAGGGATTATTCCTAGCTCCGTATAGGTGATGAATTCATCGGCAGGCAGACTTTCAGTTATTCCCCTCAGTGTAGTCGTATCCAGCGTCATCGGCTTGGTCTTGGCGTTGTTCAAAACCCCTGATAATCGTGACTAGCGGCGGGTGTAGTGGTCTAATAAAACTGTAGAGATTTATAGCTTATAATTAAGCAAAATCTTATAGGTATAAATATGACCCGAAAAGTAAAAGTAACCTTTAGCGGAAAGCAAAACTGGAATATGCAAAACTCATGGTTGAAGGTGGATATAGCAATATCCAAGTTGAAAAATATCCGGTGCGGGTAAATCTGCCGTATCACGATGGAAGCAACAATATCTTGCCGAGTTAAATGGGAATACGCCTGTAAAATCAAAAGCGTTAACACCCGAGCAACAGCGCATACAAGAATTAGAAGTTCAACTTAAGCGTGCTCAGAGGGATAATGACATATTAAAAGCCGCGGCTTACTTCATCCTCGACAATCAAAACTCAAAATCGTGAAGCAACTGAAAATCATGTACTCAATTTTACGGTCACTGAGTTATGCCATCTTTTGAAGTAAGCAGCAGTAGTTTTATTATGAAACGAAAATACCGACAGTTGAAAATGAAAGACTGTGTGGCGAAATCAAACGTATTTTTTATACATCGGGTCAAATTTATGGCAAAAGACGTATTCAAGCCGAGTTAAAGGGTTTAGGGCACCAAATTGGCACTTATAAAATATCGAACATCATGAAATTAAATCAATTAGTTGCAATTAGACCAACGAAAAGCACTACTATCACTCATTGGGTAACGAACATCGATATGCCCCTAATTTGCTTAAACGACAATTTTCCCTGAACAGCATAATCACTATTATGTCGGGGATATCACGTATATTAGACATCACTATGGGTGGAGCTATTTAGCCTGTGTGTTGGATTTAGCCACCAAAGAAATTATTGGTTATGCCTTATCAACAAAACCGGATTCGAAATTAGTGAAAGAAGCCTTAGATAACGCAATTGAACGGCAATTACCGGATACGACAAGTTTGATGTTCCATTCAGATCAAGGTTGCCAATATTCATCGGAGGAGTTTAGGGCGCACCTCTTTGAACGGAAAATAACTCAAAGCATGAGTCGGCGAGGTAATTGCCTCGATAATGCCGTGATGGAAAGATTTTTAGGAGTTTAAAGACAGAAAGACTTAACCGTTTATCGTTTATGAATCATCAATCTGTTGTCTGTGAAGTTGAAAATTATATTCAGTTTTACAATTATTATCGACGCCATTCAACGATTGGTTATTTAACGCCACATCAAAAATATCATGAACTAAAAATGCCGCTTAGATCTTCTACAGAATTTGTTGACCATTACACAGCCTGCCTGATTTAACCGGTTTACGCTTTCTGGGAGATTTATTGCGAGCCATCGAGATGAATCCCTGAAAAAAATTAACCTACTGCAGAGTATAAAACAGTACTCAACTCATTAACATCCCCGAAGCAGCACCGCTGCGCCGCTCACGCGTAGCGTGCTACGTTCATGGTTAGGAAATTGAATCGCTTTTAAAGTGAGTAGCAAAAGCCATCCCTTATTGCAAAAAGGAGATGGGGATCGATTTATTGTGTTTAGTGCCAGTTAACATTTCCTCAGAGAGTGTAATTTCTAACCTGATTTCCTTATTTTAGACACATTGATCCTGCGTTTAGCTGCGTAACCATCGCTTTTCTCCAGGTTATGCAGTCTTTCTGACAACAATTCCGTTGCTTTTTTACCCATTTGCGCCCCGGTGAAAAGCAGCCTGTCGCCACACAGAATACATTTGTACGGATCGGTACGCAGAAATCCTTTCATCAGCACAGAAAACCTGGGTTCTCCGGTTTTACGTGCCGTCATCTCAAGTGCCTTATACACTTTCGGCAATAGTTTTCCTCGTTTACGATTCGACAAAACCAGAGTAACGCACCATTTTAAAATGCCTGGCCGGAATATGGCTTATATAGCGTCTAATCATCTCTTCCTGCGGCAGAGTCTGCTGCCGATGCTGGCCAGTTCGGTGGTCATGGTAGTGATGAACAACGGCACCCCCTCGGTAATGCCGCAGTTTTGACGCAGATACCGGTGGGCGTTTAAGGTAGCGACCGAGGTACTTAACACTATGCCATGCCCCTTTCGTTTTTTTTAGCAAAGTGCACTTTCCAATAACGTCCGTACTGCGCCCTCAAGTAACGCCGCCAATGTTTTTTGTCACGGATATGGCCAAGACCGGGAAGAAGGCCAGGGTTAATTAAATCATAACTGTGACGCAGTAGTCGGATAACAGCCCCTCGCCAGATTTCTTCGACATCCTTTTTTTTGAAAAACAGCTTTCGCCATACACTATGTTTACTATCCAAACCCCCTCGAGTGACGGAAACATGAACATGCGGATGTTGATTGAGTTGCCGGCCATAAGTATGCAAGGCACAGAAAATACCAATTTCGATACCCTGTTTGCGAGCCAACTGCAGCATAGCTCGAGTGGCTGCCCGAAACAGAGCATTAAGTAGCGGCCAGTTATTGTTAAAAAAAGGCCAAAGGAGATGTGGCATGGTGAAAGTAATGTGTTGCCAGTCGCAGTCGGGTAAAATATGAACCTGCTGTGCTAACCACTGCTCGGTGGCTTTAAAGCCACATGAACTGCAGGCTTTTGACTTACAGCTTTGGCAGAAAAACGGCTGTGAGAACAATCAGACGAAGCGCAACAATAGCGCCGGACACCCATGGCACAAGTGCCGCAGGCAAGCATGCGCTCCACAGATAAACTCGTCCACGAACTAACGCTATCGCCGTATTTTTCGAGGAATTTATTCCAACCGTCATCAATGGTGAAAAGTAGTTTAGCAGGACGAGGGATATACATCTGACTCAATTACCTTATGGGCATCTTGCCAAAGAAACAGAAATTGTCAGATTCGTCAGCCCAGTTATCGGTGTGTTTATCCCAGGGTTCAAAGGAAACAGGGATTATTCCCAGCTCCGTATAGGTGATGAATTCATCGGCAGGCAGACTTTCAGTTATTCCCCTCAGTGTAGTCGTATCCAGCGTCATCGGCTTGGTCTTGGCGTTGTTCAAAACTCCTGATAATCGTGACTAGCGGCGGGTAATACTGCGTGTCGAGAAAAAATTGGGGCCGAGTCGGACGCAGTGGCGTATGGCTTCTTTTAGGGTGTCATAAAAAATTCAGGCGGTCTGTCATCATCATTTTCGGGTGGGAGAGATCATAAAACGTTTCAGATAAACAGGCGTTGTGGCACGTGAAGTGACGGGCAGCCTGCCTGATTTAACCGGTTTACGCTTTCTGGGAGATTTATTGCGAGCCATCGAGATGAATCCCTGAAAAAAATTAACCTACTGCAGAGTATAAAACAGTACTCAACTCATTAACATCCCCGAAGCAGCACCGCTGCGCCGCTCACGCGTAGCGTGCTACGTTCATGGTTAGGAAATTGAATCGCTTTTAAAGTGAGTAGCAAAAGCCATCCCTTATTGCAAAAAGGAGATGGGGATCGATTTATTGTGTTTAGTGCCAGTTAACATTTCCTCAGAGAGTGTAATTTCTAACCTGATTTCCTTATTTTAGACACATTGATCCTGCGTTTAGCTGCGTAACCATCGCTTTTTCTCCAGGTTATGCAGTCTTTCTGACAACAATTCCGTTGCTTTTTTACCCATTTGCGCCCCGGTGAAAAGCAGCCTGTCGCCACACAGAATACATTTGTACGGATCGGTACGCAGAAATCCTTTCATCAGCACAGAAAAACCTGGGTTCTCCGGTTTTTTACGTGCCGTCATCTCAAGTGCCTTATACACTTTCGGCAATAGTTTTCCTCGTTTACGATTCGACAAAAAACCAGAGTAACGCACCATTTTAAAATGCCTGGCCGGAATATGGCTTATATAGCGTCTAATCATCTCTTCCTGCGGCAGAGTCTGCTGCCGATGCTGGCCAGTTCGGTGGTCATGGTAGTGATGAACAACGGCACCCCCTCGGTAATGCCGCAGTTTTGACGCAGATACCGGTGGGCGTTTAAGGTAGCGACCGAGGTACTTAACACTATGCCATGCCCCTTTCGTTTTTTTAGCAAAGTGCACTTTCCAATAACGTCCGTACTGCGCCCTCAAGTAACGCCGCCAATGTTTTTTGTCACGGATATGGCCAAGACCGGGAAGAAGGCCAGGGTTAATTAAATCATAACTGTGACGCAGTAGTCGGATAACAGCCCCTCGCCAGATTTCTTCGACATCCTTTTTTTTGAAAAAACAGCTTTCGCCATACACTATGTTTACTATCCAAACCCCCTCGAGTGACGGAAACATGAACATGCGGATGTTGATTGAGTTGCCGGCCATAAGTATGCAAGGCACAGAAAATACCAATTTCGATACCCTGTTTGCGAGCCAACTGCAGCATAGCTCGAGTGGCTGCCCGAAACAGAGCATTAAGTAGCGGCCAGTTATTGTTAAAAAAAGGCCAAAGGAGATGTGGCATGGTGAAAGTAATGTGTTGCCAGTCGCAGTCGGGTAAAATATGAACCTGCTGTGCTAACCACTGCTCGGTGGCTTTAAAGCCACATGAACTGCAGGCTTTTGACTTACAGCTTTGGCAGAAAAAACGGCTGTGAGAACAATCAGACGAAGCGCAACAATAGCGCCGGACACCCATGGCACAAGTGCCGCAGGCAAGCATGCGCTCCACAGATAAACTCGTCCACGAACTAACGCTATCGCCGTATTTTTCGAGGAATTTATTCCAACCGTCATCAATGGTGAAAAGTAGTTTAGCAGGACGAGGGATATACATCTGACTCAATTACCTTATGGGCATCTTGCCAAAGAAACAGAAATTGTCAGATTCGTCAGCCCAGTTATCGGTGTGTTTATCCCAGGGTTCAAAGGAAACAGGGATTATTCCTAGCTCCGTATAGGTGATGAATTCATCGGCAGGCAGACTTTCAGTTATTACCCCTCAGTGTAGTCGTATCCAGCGTCATCGGCTTGGTCTTGGCGTTGTTCAAAACCCTGATAATCGTGACTAGCGGCGGGTAATACTGCGTGTCGAGAAAAATTGGGGGCCGAGTCGGACGCAGTGGCGTATGGCTTCTTTTAGGGTGTCATAAAAAAATTCAGGCGGTCTGTCATCATCATTTTCGGGTGGGAGAGATCATAAAACGTTTCGGATAAACAGGCGCTGTGGCACGTGAAGTGACGGGCAGCCTGCCTGATTTAACCGGTTTACGCTTTCTGGGAGATTTATTGCGAGCCATCGAGATGAATCCCTGAAAAAATTAACCTACTGCAGAGTATAAAACAGTACTCAACTCATTAACATCCCCGAAGCAGCACCGCTGCGCCGCTCACGCGTAGCGTGCTACGTTCATCAATGGTTAAAAAAGGGCTTAAATATCCCCAAAGAAGAGATGCTGTCATTGGGGAGCTTGAAGCAGAGCTTTTAATCGTCTAACAATAGAGTAAATCGCTTATGAATATGATATATTAGGGTGAAAAACATGAACATGGATAGTAAGTGCATAAAAAGAAAAGTTATCACTATTTTTACTTCACCCTCGTTACTGGTTAACGTGGTTTGGATTATCAGTCCTTTTCTATTAGTACAACTACCTTATCCATTACTTGTACGGCTGGGTTCAACGATTGGTAGTTTATCTGGATTCTTCTTAAATCGCAGAAAAGCAATAGCGCGCAGAAATATAGAATTATGCTTTCCTCTTATTTCATTAAATAAAAGAGAAGAACTTATTAAAGATGTTTTTTCTTCGTTAGGAATAGCATTACTTGAGACTGGAATAGCATGGTTCTGGCCTGACAGACGCGTAAGAAAACTATTTACTGTGCATGGAATAACTCACTTACAGAAGGTAACAACAGAGAAGCGCGGCGTCATGGTTATTGGTATACATTTCATGTCGCTAGAACTTGGCGGCAGAATTACAGGATTATGCCAACCGATGATGGCTATGTATCGACCGCACAACAACAAGGTGATGGAATGGGTACAAACCAAGGGACGAATGCGTTCAAATAAGGCAATGATTAATAGAAAAATTTAAGGGAGATGGTAAAAGCACTAAAAGTGGGGAATGTGTCTGGTTTGCACCAGACCAAGATTATGGCCCTAAAGGTAGTGTCTTTGCACCTTTCTTTCTGTTAAAAACGCAGCGACAACAAACGGGACATTTGTATTATCAAAGTTAGCGGAACCAGCTATGTTAACAATAGTACTGATACGCAATAAGGATAAGGATGGATATCGTTTGATAATAGGTGAAGAATTAACTAATTATCCGAAAGATGATAAAGTGGCCGCCGCAGCCTATATGAATAAAGTGGTGGAAAAAGAAATATTACGAGCACCAGAACAGTATCTTTGGTTACACCGTAGATTTAAAACCCGCCCTCAAGGTGAAGATTCCATTTATTGAAAAACAACATCTGAATTAAATTGTAGTAGCTCAAACTAGATCTGACAGTTACCGGTTATTTATACAGTATCTGTCAGGCCAAATTTGATTTAAATCTTTTTCTCTCCAAATTTGTTTTCCATCGTGTAAAGTTGCCATGGGTGTTCGACCGCAACACATTTTTCCTTGATGGTTAGGAATCTCAATCAATACAGTAAGGCATTAATGGAGGTGTTTTGAACTTAATATTTCTATTAAATTCTGACAGTTTTCTCGTTGATTAACCATGAGAACAGTAATTCGGTTAAATTATCATCTAAAAGCCTAATAATAGGCACACTGCTCCTAGGCTGCGGTTTGTAACCATCGTTTTTTGACCATTTTATCCCGCCTTTCTGACAGTAAAGTGACGGCGTGTATTCCTTTTTCCGCACTCATAAACCGCAATCGGTTTCCACATAAAATACATTGGTACGGGTCAGTGTCAACGATCACCGAAAACTGATCCACTTTTTATCTAAATCCGATCAATCAAAATTGATCCACTGTTTTACTCAGTTATTGCTCCTGAGCGCCGCTTATCTTTCAATCGGTAGCTTTCACCGCTTAATTGCAGTACATGCGAATGATGAAGTAAACGATCAAGCATAGCGGCAGTTAATGTTGCGTCATCAGCAAAAGCACTTGGCCATTGCCCAAATGATAGGTTACTCGTCAATATGACACTGCCATGCTCATAACGCTTGGCAATCACATTGAAAAACAGGTTTGCTTCTTCTCGCCCAAACGGTAGGTATCCAATCTCATCGATAATCAACAACTTCGGGGCCATCACCGAACGTGATAGATATTGTTTGAGCTTATTTTGTCGTTTGGCAGTTGAGAGTTGCAACATCAGTTCAGCTGCCGTGGTAAAGCGGGTTTTCTTCTTGGCCTGTACTGCTTTTAATCCTAACCCAATAGCTAAATGCGTTTTGCCTACACCGCTTGGGCCAAGCAACACGACATTTTCATTACGTTCAATAAACGTTAATGCGCTTAATTCCTGTATGTGTTGTTTGGGGATCCCCGTTGCAAACTTAAAATCGAACGTATTAAGTTCTTTATGTGCTGGGAATCCTGCCATCCGACTCAAAAGATTACGAGTTCGTTCATCTCGTTGTTGTTGCTCACATTTTAACAGGGACAGTAAAAACTCTCCGTAGCTTTTGTCTTGGGCAATGCATTTTTCGGCAAGTGATGACCAATGAGTCGGAATAGAATTTAATTTCAATGACTCACACAGGTGTTCAATTTGTTCATGCAATAACATGTTCACCTCCCAGTAATGCTTCGTATACGCTGATTGAGTGTTGCAAACTGACAGATTCAAGGGGCGGTACGATAGGGATATTAAGCGTATTAGTCTGTGGGATAGATTGGCAAACCCTTGCTGGTAAGGGTAGAAGAGACTTAACTTCCTTAGCTAATCTATCTGCTGGCTTCTCTAACGTTGTTCCATGAATTCGCTGATGGGCAACGCGTTGTAACCATGGACCCACTTTTGCATTAGCTATTTCAATATCCAGTTCAAGATTATGAGCACGAAGGTCGGTGTTTAATGGCACGATAAAGCTGTTTTTAAATAGTGGTTAAAGCGCTCTACTTTCCCTTTCGTTTTGCCCTGTAGGGCTTGCAAGCCTTCAATTTAAACCCGTAATCTTTCGACATTTGAAGCATTTCGACATGTAATTTATGATCACCTTCTGCATAAGCATCCCGTTCGATGATGAGGGATTTTGCGTTATCACACAATACTTCCTGTGGTACACCACCAAAGTAGTCGAAAGCTTCTCTTAAACCTTGCTGCCACGATTCTGCTCGTTCATTATCAAAGAACTTTACATAACTCGCACGCGAATAGCCTAGCGTTGCAACAAACGCTTTCAGCGATTTTTTACCTCGCCGGATGCTGGTGAAGTCGATTTGCATTTGTTGACCTGGCTGTGTTTCAAAACGGACGACTACTTCGGGAACAATGCTTGGTTTAAATTGACAAACAAATCGGCGTAATTGAGCAATACCACCTTGATAGCCGTTTTCAACTACCTTATCAAATAAGACTGTTGCAGGGATCCAATCAGGTTTAGCCAGTTCAATTCGCTGAAGCAAATAAGGTTTAAAGGGGGATAATTTAGTCGGTTGTTGACTTCTTTTAGCATAAGTTGGCATTGTCTGTTGTTGTAAATGATGTTTTACGGTGTTACGGGATATACCCAACTCACTGGCAATTTTTCGAAGGCTTTGTCCTTGTGCAAAGCGAACATGAATATCCACAAATATCTCCTTGGTTAACATAAATTATCCGTACAAAAATGTGCGAATAATACCAAGTGGATCAGTTTTAGATGATCGTTAGTGGATCAGTTTTGCATGATCGGTGACAATGGCAACTACTCTCTGTCGAAAAGATGCTCGCCTGCAGCACCTGCGCTATGGGCGTTCGCCGTTATTGCTGTTCTTCACCTGAATGCTCTCATTCACGCTTCTTTTGTCAAACCTGTAAATCCAAAGCCTGCAGTGCGTGTGGCCTCAAAGGCACCGAACAGTGGATTGCCCAGCAGCGCCATATTTTGCCGGATTGCGAATGGCAACATATTACCCTCACTATGCCTCACCTACTTTGGCCTTTTTTTAACAATAACTGGTACTTGCTCAACCAACTCTTTCGCTGTGCAACCCGCGCCATACTCAAACACGCCAAGCGCCAAGGCCTCGAAATTGGCATTTTTGTGCGCTGCATACTTACGGTCGCCAACTCAATCAACATCCGCATATTCATTTATCCGTCACGCGTGGGGACTCACTCAATATGACACCTGGAAACCGATTTTCTTTAAAAAGAAAGACGTTGAAAAGGTCTGGCGCAGTGCGGTCATTCGACTCCTTAGGGATAACTATTTTCAGTTACAACCCAATAAATTGCCTGGCTTCGGGCACATTCGCAATTATCAGACCTGGTGCCGTTACCTTAATGCCCAGTTTCAACGTTATTGGAAAGTACATTTTGCCAAAAAGACACGCGGGGCCTGGCATAATGTGAAATATCTGGGCCGTTATCTTAAACGTCCCCCTATCTCCGCTTCTCAATTGAAACACTACAGCGGCGGCACCGTGGTTCATCATTACTATGACCACCACAGCCAACAATACAGACGACAGACCTTATCCCAAGAAGAAATGATACGGCGTTATGTCAGTCATATCCCTGCGCGACATTTTAAGATGATCCGTTATTACGGTTTTTTAGCCAATCGCAAACGCGGGTGCTTATTACCGAAGGTGTATGAGGCGTTAGACATGATATCTCCTAATGTGCCTGAAAAACCTGGGTTTGGGGCCCTTATCAAAGGTTTTTTAAATACTGACCCGTACCAATGTATTTTATGTGGAAACCGATTGCGGTTTATGAGTGCGGAAAAAGGAATACACGCCGTCACTTTACTGTCAGAAAGGCGGGATAAAATGGTCAAAACGATGGTTACAAACCGCAGCCTAGGAGCAGTGTGCCTATTATTAGGCTTTTAGATGATAATTTAACCGAATTACTGTTCTCATGGTTAATCAACGAGAAAACTGTCAGAATTTAATAGAAATATTGAGTTCAAAACACCTCCATTAATGCCTTACTGTATTGATTGAGATTCCTAACCATCAAGTTGCTCATTTCAGAATCAGTTAAACCCGTAAATTTCATCACCGATTGCGTATCCATCCCTGTCATTAGCGTTTGTTTTGCAATCTCAACGATAAATATCTTTTCTGTGACCAATATCTATTATTAGAATAATTAATTCTTTATCTTGAATATTTACCACAATTCGATAATTCCCGACCCGATAACGCCATAAACCTTTTTTTTCTCCATTTAAAGATTTTCCATAAATTCTTGGGTTTTTGGTGTTAATTAGGTTTTTATTTATCCAAGATAAAATAAATAATTGGTCTGATTTACTGATTCCTTTTAAAGTTTTTACAATATTTTTATGATATTTAACTGTGTACATCATCAAGACCTAAATCAGAGATTAGCTCATCATGATTAATAACATCATCATCAGTCATTTCTTTCATAATTTTATTTGCGCGCTGATAAAGCTTGATATCAATTTCATTTTCAATACGTTCAAGCGCTGACTGTCTTAACAGATTTGAAACAGAAATACCGTTAAAATCTGCAAAATCTTTCAGCAATTCTTTATCTTGTTTGGATATTCTAATGGTTAAATTTTCCATTTACTCACCTATAATGCAAGTGCATTGCAAATACATTATAGGTTAGTGATAACATTTAAGTCAATGACTGGGACTAAATCGGTATTGTTTTCTCTTTTCAAGTACCACGCCCATCTCTTTAGCTTTCCTCTCGGCCTCAAAAAATCCGTGGACGATTTCACCGTCTGGAAATCGCCAAGCGTCGCCTGTGCCGTTGGCCAGCCTTGCGATCCACACTTCGCTATCTTTTTTGGCTGGAATTAACCGCTTTTTGCTAACTTTAATTTTCTCTCTGAGTTGTATTTTTTCGTCCTCAGACAACTCGGCGGACAATACTGTACAATACTCAACGATTTCAGCAAGGTTTTTTTCGTCGGTGGCATCGTCGAGGGCAATTAATGCGGCTTCCAGTTTTGGATGGGTTGCTGGTTGTGTTTCTGTTGGTGCTTCTATCACCGTTTCTGCTTTTTGACGCTGTTTTTCGTTTCGTTCGCGCAGAACATCCCTCAGTGATAGCCGTTTAAACGAAGCAGGAGCCATTCTAAGCGGTTTTTCTGTTGAATTTACATCCTTCGTATACCTCAAGCATCAAAAATAGCTCAGAAGCGCAAGGAAGCCGTCTAGCGAGGCGATGAATCACTGTCTTGAGTGCCATTCTATCAAACCACTTCACCCACGGACTTGAGTCGTATTTTGCGCTTTGTACCGTATCCCGTATTTTTTCCACGTCAGCACGACTCATCACTTCGACAACGAGTTCACCACTATTAAGTTTGGCGAAGGCATAGACTTTCACTATCTCATCACCGTCAACAAACGACGGACGATGCGTTAAATGCTCGCCATTTTCGTCAATCACATATTCAAACTCGTCTTGAGCATAAACCACTTTTGCAATGATATTAGCTACCTGACCGGATTGACGGGCACGTTTGATAACACCGTCCACCATCGGCATATAGACGGCTTTTTGTTTGCGAACGTAGCACGCTACGCGTGAGCGGCGCAGCGGTGCTGCTTCGGGGATGTTAATGAGTTGAGTACTGTTTTATACTCTGCAGTAGGTTAATTTTTTTCAGGGATTCATCTCGATGGCTCGCAATAAATCTCCCAGAAAGCGTAAACCGGTTAAATCAGGCAGGCTGCCCGTCACTTCACGTGCCACAACGCCTGTTTATCTGAAACGTTTTATGATCTCTCTCCCACCCGAAAATGATGATGACAGACCGCCTGAATTTTTTTATGACACCCTAAAAGAAGCCATACGCCACTGCGTCCGACTCGGCCCCCAATTTTTTCTCGACACGCAGTATTACCCGCCGCTAGTCACGATTATCAGGAGTTTTGAACAACGCCAAGACCAAGCCGATGACGCTGGATACGACTACACTGAGGGGGGAATAACTGAAAGTCTGCCTGCCGATGAATTCATCACCTATACGGAGCTAGGAATAATCCCTGTTTCCTTTGAACCCTGGGATAAACACACCGATAACTGGGCTGACGAATCTGACAATTTCTGTTTCTTTGGCAAGATGCCCATAAGGTAATTGAGTCAGATGTATATCCCTCGTCCTGCTAAACTACTTTTCACCATTGATGACGGTTGGAATAAATTCCTCGAAAAATACGGCGATAGCGTTAGTTCGTGGACGAGTTTATCTGTGGAGCGCATGCTTGCCTGCGGCACTTGTGCCATGGGTGTCCGGCGCTATTGTTGCGCTTCGTCTGATTGTTCTCACAGCCGTTTTTTCTGCCAAAGCTGTAAGTCAAAAGCCTGCAGTTCATGTGGCTTTAAAGCCACCGAGCAGTGGTTAGCACAGCAGGTTCATATTTTACCCGACTGCGACTGGCAACACATTACTTTCACCATGCCACATCTCCTTTGGCCTTTTTTTAACAATAACTGGCCGCTACTTAATGCTCTGTTTCGGGCAGCCACTCGAGCTATGCTGCAGTTGGCTCGCAAACAGGGTATCGAAATTGGTATTTTCTGTGCCTTGCATACTTATGGCCGGCAACTCAATCAACATCCGCATGTTCATGTTTCCGTCACTCGAGGGGGTTTGGATAGTAAACATAGTGTATGGCGAAAGCTGTTTTTCAAAAAAAAGGATGTCGAAGAAATCTGGCGAGGGGCTGTTATCCGACTACTGCGTCACAGTTATGATTTAATTAACCCTGGCCTTCTTCCCGGTCTTGGCCATATCCGTGACAAAAAACATTGGCGGCGTTACTTGAGGGCGCAGTACGGACGTTATTGGAAAGTGCACTTTGCTAAAAAAACGAAAGGGGCATGGCATAGTGTTAAGTACCTCGGTCGCTACCTTAAACGCCCACCGGTATCTGCGTCAAAACTGCGGCATTACCGAGGGGGTGCCGTTGTTCATCACTACCATGACCACCGAACTGGCCAGCATCGGCAGCAGACTCTGCCGCAGGAAGAGATGATTAGACGCTATATAAGCCATATTCCGGCCAGGCATTTTAAAATGGTGCGTTACTCTGGTTTTTTGTCGAATCGTAAACGAGGAAAACTATTGCCGAAAGTGTATAAGGCACTTGAGATGACGGCACGTAAAAAACCGGAGAACCCAGGTTTTTCTGTGCTGATGAAAGGATTTCTGCGTACCGATCCGTACAAATGTATTCTGTGTGGCGACAGGCTGCTTTTCACCGGGGCGCAAATGGGTAAAAAAGCAACGGAATTGTTGTCAGAAAGACTGCATAACCTGGAGAAAAAGCGATGGTTACGCAGCTAAACGCAGGATCAATGTGTCTAAAATAAGGAAATCAGGTTAGAAATTACACTCTCTGAGGAAATGTTAACTGGCACTAAACACAATAAATCGATCCCCATCTCCTTTTTGCAATAAGGGATGGCTTTTGCTACTCACTTTAAAAGCGATTCAATTTCCTAACCATCAAGCTCCTGTTGTGTCCATACAACGGCTTTTGCCCACTGGCAAACAGGCGCTTTGTACATCTCAATGGTGCTATCAATCGTCACCAGCGAGTTGGTTTTGTTGCCGATAATGCCGTCTTTGACAGAGCCCAACACCTCGGTAATACCGTATTCTACGTATTCATCGGCAAAATCCAGTCCTTCGTTGATTGGGATTGCCTCCCCGATATTGATTTCAGGTAACTGTTTTTCCTGTAGCTGCGTGTCACGTTCGGTTAACGCTCCTTGCAACACCGTTTCAAAATAGGCTTCTTCAATTGCCATCGGTTATTCTCCTACCTTTTGTATGAAGCCAAGCGTTATTGCCACGCACTGACTGCCTGAACTGACATTCTCAACCCAATACCCCAAATCAATATTGCCTGTTGCCGTTTTGGAAACTTTGCCAACATCGTCACCTTTTGCGACCACATAAACTTTATCGCCCCGTTTAAAGGTTTCATCTTTTGCCGTTGCTGCCCCAACGCAATCACCGTGGGAAAAATGCCCTATATTGACTTGCTTGTTGTGTGGTGCTTTCTCGCTGTAAATATCCCTCACCACGATACCGTGGATAACATCGGTGGCAGCAGAAATCGGCTTAACACCACCGTCAGGGTTCACCGCCACAAACACGCCGTAGGGTAGGTCAGTCGTGGTGTTGTTTTCTTCGCCCCACACTTTGTCATTGGAGCTTGAGGCGCGATAGATTGTGCCCGCGCGCAAGGTTCCTTTATCGGAATCCCAATTTGTGAATCCAAATGCCATTAGCGACCTCCTAGGCGTTGTGATGCGGATTTAGTGGGTTTTCTATCGCCAAGATTTAATCGTGGCTTATTCTGTTCACGCTGACGATTGATGAGATAGTCATACTTACCGTTAATCGCAGAATCGCCGAGTTTTCTGGCTTCCTGTTGTGTCACCAAACCTTTCGCAATAATCACATTTTCCTTGATTTGCCGTGCGGTTCGGGCATGTCCAATTGCCACATCCCCAAACGTTGACTTCGCTTCGGCTTCCGTTTCGGCTAGCTCTTTTTCAGCTTTCAGTCGGGCGTTTTCTTCCTCCAGTGCTTTGAGTTTTTCCGTCAGTTCTTCAAGCTGCTTTTTCAGCGTCTCAATCAGCGATTTATCATCGGTAACCTCTGTATTTTCAGGCACGGAGGTGATTTCACTGGCTGCATCGCCTTGCTTAACCTCACTGGTAGGTGACGGCGTCACATTCAGACTTTGGGCTTTTCCGATTAATCCCGTTAATATCTCGCCAATTTCTTTGGTGGCTTCATCGGCGGATTCGGTGAGCAACTGAATGTAATCACTCATCTGAATCAATAGAGTATCAAGGGTATCGGGTGTTTCGCCCTCATCCCCCAACGTATGCTGACCCTTAACGGCAGCGAGTTTTGCTTTCATAGACACAGCGCTATCTCCTAGTTTGACATCATGTCCAGAGCGTCCCTCGTCAACAATTGCGACGTGGTCACCTCTGATATGGGTTTTCTTGAAATCAATCCCCGTTGTGCCAGTCGGTTCAATAAACGACTTGTAACCACAACTGAGTTCTTTGATTTGGTAATTTTTAATGGCAGCAATCGCCTCAGCGTCATAAAGGAAAACATCGGCTGAAAGATAATCGCCGTCTTGTTTCACATTCTGCACATGCCCAATAGCGGTTTCCTTCCAGTTATCACTGGTCACCTCGTTATTGGGTGCATGGAAAAAGGTAAGCGGTTTTCCCTCAAACGAGGCGATGGTTTCAGCGTCAAAAAGGTCTTCGGGTAATACCTCAACCTTGTAGCGTTGGGTGGGGAGCAAATTAGGAACATGACTGGAGAGTTCTTTGCCTTCAAATTCCTGTATCCCCACTTTGGCAATTTTGCTCGGGATGCGATAACCCGTTTCCAATTGCTGTGCGCCCTTAATATCAATAGGCAATCGGTTATTGCCGTTCATCGTTCAATCCTTCTATGCTTTGTAAAATTACTTTGCTAACGCAGCGACAGTTAAAATCTTGCGAAGGGTGAAGTTCCACGCCCCCAATCCGTTTTCGTTTTTCCCACTGCTTGGTTTTTTCGTTGAAATACACGCTTGGGTCATCAAATCGGCAAATGCGATTATTCATCGCTGCATGAGAGGGACGGGTTCCGCCGTTTTTTCGCTTATCCATCACCGCTGACCAGCGATATAACTTAATGCCCAATTTTTGCATTCTGAGATTGGTTAAATCACCCATTGCTTTGCGGCTTTGGTCAATCGCAATCCGCATACCTCGGTTTTGCTGAATATTCAACGCTGCCGTGATTTCCTTTCCGGCGTCGCGCAACGTTTTGTTGCCGCCTATCATCGATTGCACAATTTTTTGTATATGGCTTAATGACTCGGTATGCAATCCTTTAATCAACTGGACGTTTTCGCCAATCATGCCGTTAAAGAAATCCTGCGTTTGTTTGCTGTCCAACACCGCTGCGGGGTTAATTGCAATCACAGACTCAAATTCACGGCTTAACCGTTTTTTGTTATCCGCATTAGTAATGTTGGCAAAATTACGCGCGACCCGTGTTGCAAATGCGCTGATGTCAATCGTTAAAAAACGGTCAACAATGCGGTTAAAGGTTTGGAAGCGTTTTTGGATAGAATTGGGGCTGGCATCGCCAAGATTTTTTTGTTGATTTTCTCTGGCAATTTCTTGCTTAACCACGAGCTTAAAAAGTGAAATAAGATGTTTAACTGAGGCGGCATAATAGACTTCTGCGCGCTTACTCGGATTAATCGGCTTACACTCCCTCCCCGTTAATTTTCCCTTGGGTGGTAAATTCACGGTCATCCTCCTCACTGAGTAGGTTTGCCATCATCGTCACTTCCGGTACGTTTTTCACGTCAACCAGTTCACGACGGTTTAACTCATTGAGCGCGTCTTGTGGCTCAATCACGCCGTGTTCCAGCAACAACATTAATGCCGTGGTCACGGTATTCAGATTAGTGGCAGACTCGGCTTTGTTTTCCGTTTTGATTTGGACAAATTCAAAGGCGACTTCCGTTTCGCTAATGCCATGCTTGGCACAAATGAATTTGTCGAAGAAGTTAATAATCGGGCGCAAACGGGATTCTTGAATTTCGAAAATGGTGTCGTAGTAAGATTGCAAATCTTCCTGTCCGGTGGAAAATCCGGCTGCCCCATCGCCAAACAAAATCGTTTTCGGTCTGTCCATCGCAATCGCCAATCGGTCTTGCGCTTTTGTCCAGATGTCTGAAACATTTGCCAGCGACAACTCTTTTTGCTCATACTGGCTGTCTGCATCCAGCATCAACACGTTGTGTCTTTTCTTGGCTTGCAATACCAATTGCAGCCAGTCGATAATTTCTTTGCCTCTTCCGTTGGTGATCCCCGTGTTCAAATCTTTCAGCAAGAAAATATCGGATTTCATCTCACGCAACATGCCAAGCACTTCATCGTTGACGTAAAGATAACCGAGTAAATCAGAGATAAACGCCAAAATATCGCTTTTACCATCATTGGCTTTTTCATTCGCTCTAACGGTGCTATTGGTAATTTGATTAACGACCGTCAAACAACAACGGGAGTGATGAACAAGTATTTTCTCGGCGCTTTCTAACTCAAACAACAATGGCTTGTTAAAGTACGGACTAAAAATGTTGGTAGCGATTTTGCGAATGCGATACTCGCCTTGCCGGACGACCAAAAAGCCTTTTAACTGTTCGTTGTTCACATTGAGCGGCTTTTCCAGATTTTCTTCGTCGGTCACCGCGATTAACAGACTACCGCCGTAGAGCGAAGCCAGTTTTAACGCCAGTTCTGCGTGCTTTTTGATGTTAAGGCGCTTTTCTTCGCCCGTGAACACATCATTCAGTTGTTCGGTTCGTGCTTCATCATCGCCCGTAAAACGCACGGTACGCCAGTGCTTGATACAGTCGCCTGACGTTTTGTTGATATATTTCCGCACAATTGACACACGCTCATAGAGCCACGCCAAGCCTTTGTCGGTTTCAAAATAGCCCGCACCTGTTATGCCAAGTGCAGCAAAACTAGAGGGTAATGTCGTCGTGGACGCCCCTATCGCATTCACCTCACGCATCAAGTTATCCAATCCGCCATCGGCGAGTTTTTGGGGTGATTTTTTTCGTTTAAGAGAAAGGAACATACAACCTCTTATATTGATTTTTTTATCACCATTTTGTATAGTGTATATATACATTTTACAAGGTGATGTATGATTAAGAATTTTCGTCACAAAGGGATTGAGCGATTTTTTAAAACAGGTGTAACTTCAGGGATTCAAGCTAAACATGCTGTAAAGTTACGAGTGCAATTAACCGCCTTAAACGTCGCAAAAAAACCTTCTGATATGTCAGCCCCAAGCTGGAAGTTGCATCCATTAAAAGGAGAATCGCTAAAAGGTCACTGGGCAATATCTGTTAATGGAAATTGGAGATTAACGTTTAAATTTGAAGGTGAGGACGTGATCCTTGTTGATTA
The DNA here is from genome assembly GCF_004768525.1 of Arsenophonus nasoniae. Classification (NCBI taxonomy): domain Bacteria; kingdom Pseudomonadati; phylum Pseudomonadota; class Gammaproteobacteria; order Enterobacterales; family Morganellaceae; genus Arsenophonus; species Arsenophonus nasoniae. The sequence goes on along the minus strand of NZ_CP038615.1, from coordinate 2,920 downwards.
TCAAGACTATCATTGAGGTAATTATGACTAGAATGTATAACCCTTCTCATCCAGGAATCGTTTTACGTGAATATTTAAGCCACGTTTCAGTGACTGAGGCAGCAAAAGCATTAGGTGTTACTAGAGTCTCTCTTTCTCGTATATTGAATGGTAATTCAGGTATTTCTGCTGATATGGCTTTAAGACTAGAAAGCGCAATTGGTACAAGTGCTGAAATGTGGATCGAAATGCAAACTCAATATGAACTTTGGCAAGCATCTCAGAAACCACGACCTGAAGTTCATAGGCTACTACCTCAATCCTAGCCAGTCCGCAAATACCGATAAATGGTTTCGCGTGATGCGCCAAATTCTTTTGCTAGGGGTTCTACGCCGGAACCCCATATTTTGCCGTAGCAAATTCCGCATCCCTTATTCGCATGATCGTTTGTCTGGTTGTATTAAAGATTTTTGCAAGAGAACTGATGCTTTGACCGTTTTTTAAATGCAATATCACTTCTTCTCTTTGTTTGTCGTCCAGTGATCGAGGTCTGCCGAGCTTTTTACCCTGTGCTTTTGCTCTGACTATTCCTGCCTGAGTGCGCTCAATTAGCAAATCCCGTTCAAATTCAGCAACAGCAGAAATCACCTGCATTGTCATTTTTCCGGCTGGGCTGGTGAGATCGACGCCACCTAATGCAAGACAGTGAACTTTAACACCTAAGGAGGCTAGGTTTTCAACGGTTTTGCGAATATCCATGGCATTTCGCCCGAGTCGGTCTAATTTGGTTACCACAAGAACGTCTTCTGCTTCTAATCTGTCTGTTAATCTGACAAATCCATTTCTTTCATTAGCAGCCACCGAACCGCTAACATTCTCTTCGACAATTCGATGCGGTTTAATGTTAAATCCGGCTGCTTCAATTTCTCGGCGTTGATTTTCGGTGGTCTGTTCTAAGGTGGATACTCGGCAGTAGGCAAAAACCCGTGACATATTTATTTCTCCTGTACGAAATAGATGTACTTATTATACAGGATGTACGAAATTAATTTAACCTATTTTTGTACAGGCGTTTTGTAGGATGTACGAAAACGAACGTTTTTGTACTTCCAGTAATACACTATAGCGTATCCAGAAAAGAGACTGAGCCTTTGATATACCCGTCCAAAGAATAACGCACTGCGTCCCAACAGTGATTGTGAGCATCAACAATGACAGGCAGAACATCACCCGTATTACGGTCAATTTTGTACGAATATAGCCGCGCTTCTTCAATTGTGTGTTTGCAACGCGGGTGAATAATGATTTTTTTGAAGCCTCGTAGGTGCGCGATGCCGTCTTCTACGCTACCATTCCATTTAGATGCCGGAGCAATATTAAAGCCCTGTCGTTTTAAGTAGCTGATAGTCTCTGGTCTGCTGTTGTCTGCTTTAATTGGCCAACGTCTTGTTTCCGGTATCGCTTGATAGAATTGAGGTAGTGCGTCCAATTCCACGCCAACCTTGTAGGCTTCGTATTCAACGTACAGACAGTCACCAAGGATGAAACTACGTATCAGGGTGCTAGGGTCATTCGAAAATCCAAAATCGGCTCCAAACAACAATCGGTCTGCTTTTTTCCAGAGATCATCATCAAACTCAACAACATCATATTTGCCGTTCAATACTTGCTTATTGGAATTTTCCAAATAAGCCCCTTCCCAAATCCACGCATAGGTATTGGCATCAAGCCGGATCCGGTCGTTTTTCCGGTCTTCCTCCAAAACATTAGGAAACCACGGATTGTCATTGTAGTTAAGATCAACCGAAATACAGTTACTTGGTTTTTTCTGTCTGAAGCGAACATCGGTTGCGCTCCCTTTTCGCTCAGGATTCCACGTCACCCAAATTTCAGAGCCTTCTTCTCGCACCGTAGGGATTAATTTTTGCCATGCGTACTCTGGTACGTTTTCAGCCTCATCTATCCAGCAGAACAAAATTGATGATTTTGATTTTAGGCTATCCAAGTTATGCCTTAATCCACAAAATACAAAAGAAACCCGCTTGTCTTTGGTACGAATATATCTTTCACCAATATCAAAAAAAGGATTAAGCCAACTGACGCTTTGTATTGCCTGTTTCACTTCCTGCATACTCGAGTCTTCAAGTGAGTTCATGAATTCACGGGCACAAAGTATCACGCCTTTTTTGCCCACCCTTGCTGCATTAAAAGCATTAACCGCCAACATCAACGCAAAGGTACGGGTTTTTCCACTTCCTCGCCCACCGTAAGCGCAACGATAACGAGCACAACGGTTAAAAACCTTAACGAGTTTTGGAGGAATTTTAACGGTTGCTATTTTCATCATGTTTAAATTTTCCACCGATAACTTGAATGACAGAAGGGAAAATATCTTGTGATTCATCAAGTCCCGATGCTTGTTTGATTTCTAGCAATAGCGTGTTAGGGACGGGTATACCTTCTATCTCAATAAGTTGACCAGCTTGAAGCGGAGTAATTTCCCCTGAATTCTTTCGTTCTAGAATTGTTTGCAAATAACATATTTTTTCTTCTTCCTGAGACATAATCACACTACTTAATCCAATCTTCTCAAAAACGGCAATATCATTGTGGGTAGGGTGTATTTCCTTGATACTTTCGCTTTCACCGTCAGGGGTCTTATTGATAGTTTTCATTTTTCTGACATCAAGGTTTTTTACCGCCGTTTTTATTATCTTTTCTCTAATCATCGATAGAGCTTCACCAAAAGCCCTATCAAAATCATAATACTCACGCCTCCAATTTCTGATAGTTTTCTCATCGATAGCAAGACGTTTTGCGATCATTCGATTAGAAACTTTGCCATTCGCTAGCGCTACATCACGGACAAAATCAATGTAGTTTTTCTTAAAAACTATTCTCGCTGGCATGACTTACCTTCAATTAATTTAACATTTGTGCA
>NZ_CP038614.1:0-222851 GCF_004768525.1 Arsenophonus nasoniae | reverse complement strand
ATGGCGGATTCTTGCCTACCTTTTTCTATGCCCCGCTGTTCACCAAGATGAATGCCTTTTTCTATACCTTGTTTCTCGCCTTCTTGCCGTAGCTGCTCTGCAATAGTCATCACCACCTCCCGATAATCAGTTGCTTTCTCCGCAATCTGATGCAAAAATTGCTTTGCATCAGAAGTATTTCCTCGTTCTACAATATAACATATTAATCCTCGGAATAGCTCAGGCTGCAATACCCACTGATTGAGCAAGGACGCTATCTCCTGACTTAACTCTAGCATATCGCGGGTGTGAATATGCTTCATCACCAGCTCCATCAGGGCCACGTGCCGATGTGTGACAATCTCCTCGTCCGGGATGGCCGTAACGTCAACCAGTGGAAATGCCTGCATATAAACAGACTTTGCCAGTTCCGGATCAGCAAAACAGTCAAACCAATGGGTACTGTAGGGATACGGCGAAGTTTTACCTTGATAAAACAGCATCGGGATCACCACCGGCAAGGTGTCATTGCCCTGCTCAAGATGCCGTTGCATGGCGGCAACCGCATATCTTAGCAACCTGAACGCCATCAGTTTTTCAGGTCTGCTCTGATGTTCGATGACGCAATAGACGTAACTATCATGACCCGCGGTGGTCTTCATCGAATAAAGCATATCCGAGCACTGGCTACGCAGGTCTGGCTCAATAAAACTGCCGGACTCCATCGCTAACGTACTAAAATCACACAATTTACGAAGGTTTTCCGGTAAATGAATTTGCAGAAAATCCCTTGCGATGGTGATATCACCAAGGAATTTTTTAAACAGACTGTCATGGTGGGAAAGTGTCTTTTTCATCAATGCAGTATACCCGTGAAGGATAAGCCTCGCCATCCTCTCACATCAAAATTTGAGGCCACCAATTTTGATCTGTATTAGTCTTAACTTAATCTGACAATTCTGATTTAAAAAAGAAAATTACCGGTTTTAATTAACATCATTAGATAATTAAATAAAAGGTAATTTTATGTATCAAACAAATAATCCTATCATCAAACATAAAATCGGCTTACTTCATCCTCGACAATCAAAACTCAAAATCGTGAAGCAACTGAAAATCATGTACCCCAATTTTACGGTCACTGAGTTATGCCATCTTTTTGAAGTAAGCAGCAGTAGTTTTTATTATGAAACGAAAATACCGACAGTTGAAAATGAAAGACTGTGTGGCGAAATCAAACGTATTTTTATACATCGGGTCAAATTTATGGCAAAAGACGTATTCAAGCCGAGTTAAAGGGTTTAGGGCACCAAATTGGCACTTATAAAATATCGAACATCATAAAATTAAATCAATTAGTTGCAATTAGACCAACGAAAAAGCACTACTATCACTCATCGGGTAACGAACATCGATATACCCCTAATTTGCTTAAACGACAATTTTCCCCTGAACAGCATAATCACTATTATCAAATCCGCCGTAAAACCCTGTCCTTTAGGGCGGGGATATAAGGCGGATTTGATAAAAAGTATATTTTTTCTTTGCTGGTCTCAAATTGAGATTTTGTTATTTTTTGTTTCAATTTGAGTTAATTAATGCTCTATATTTGCTTGTTTTTTCCTGGTTTTATTTTTATTGACACTCATAATGATTTTTTATTTGAAATTTAACTCATTTTGAGTTAATTTATGTAAATATAATTACCCTTATTGAGTTTTATTTATGTTGAAAATTGCCTGTGATGATGGTTCTACTAGCGTTAAATTAGCCTGGCTAGAAAATGAAAAAATAGTGACACATATATCACCAAATAGCTTTAAAGAAGGTTGGAATACTGAGATATTGAGTAATAATCCAGTATTCAATTATTTAGTTGATGATAAAAAATATACTTTTGATATCGGGAGTAGTTCTGTTATTGAAACAACGCATGTGTCCTATCAATACAGCGCGCTCAACCGACTCGCCATTCACCATGCGCTTTTAACTTCGGGTTTACTCCCCCAAGATATTGAGTTGACTGTGACGCTTCCTGTTACTGAATTCTTTACGGAAGATGCGCAAATTAACGAAAAAAATATTCAGCGAAAAAAAGAAAATATTTTAAAGAAAGTTAATATCAATAAAGGGGAAAACTTTAACATCGTTAACGTGATGGTGATGCCTGAGTCTATTCCGGCAGTGAGGGAAGTATTAATAAAAGATAATATTTCTTCTTTAGAACGAAGCTTAATTGTTGATTTAGGCGGAACAACATTAGATTGCGCCGTAATTCAAGGTCTGTTAGATAATATTTCAGAGATTAAAGGTAATTCTGAAATAGGTGTATCAAAACTGACTAAATCTGTTATCAATGCACTTTATCTTGCCTCATCACCGAGTAGTTATTACATTGCCGATGAAGTTATTAAAAATGTGAATAATATGGCGTTACTAAAAAAAGTCATTAATGACCCAAAAAAAATCACGCATATTACTGAAGTTGTGATTGAGGGTTCTAAAAATTTAGCGGACAGAGTTATCTCTGAGATTGAGAAAATTAATAATATTAATCGAATTTATTTAACAGGTGGGGGTGCTGAAATTATTTATTCTTATGTTAACGATTATTTTAAAAATCATAAGGTAGAGAAAATTTTTGAGCCTCAATTAGCCTTAGTTAAAGCGATTGCTTTGTCTTAACTGAATAAGGTTAAAACTTTATGAATAATAGTCGAAAAAAAATCACTGCTTACCTTCATCCTTCAATATATCAACAGGATAAAAAGGCCATTGACTTTATTGAAAACTTACCTAGTCAACTGAAAGGCGATTTTTATCGTCAGGCAATAATAACGGCGGCGGCCTTATCTGAGATTGATAGTCGTTTGTTAGGATTGATTAGTACTTTCTATTCTAAAGAGTTTGATATTAATAATTTTTATTCAATTTTAGAGCAGACAACAGGCAGAGAAAAAATCAGTCAATCTGTAGAACTTAAGCATGAGGCGACTAATGAACTTTCTTCTGAAAAAAGTGTGTCTGCTATGTTATCAAATCTGAAAAGATAATTGGCGATATCAACTCTCTCATTGATGTATTAATTCTTTTAACAAACCTCCTGCTGTCCCACTAAGTAGGAGACACTACCATGTGTAGTAGCTCAGACTAGATCTGACAGTTACCAGTTATTTATACAGTATCTGTCAGGCTAAATTTGATTTAAATCTTTTTCTCTCCAAATTTGTTTTCCATCGTGTAAAGTTGCCATGGGTGTTCGACCGCAACACATTTTTCCTTGATGAGTACGCTGGTTATTGTATTCCTCTAACCATTTATCTAAATCAGTTTGTAATTCCTCTAAATTACCGTAGATTTTCTTACGAAAAACCACCCGGTAGAACTCTTGTAATACGGTTTTATGAAAACGTTCACAAATTCCATTAGTTTGAGGCGAGCGTGCCTTGGTTTTTGTGTGATCAATATCGTTGATAGCCAGATAAAGTTGATAATCGTGATGCTCAACTTTACCACAATATTCACTACCTCTGTCCGTCAGTATACGTAATATCGGTAATCCATGTTGGGCATAAAAAGGCAGAACCTTGTCATTTAATAAATCCGCAGCAGTTATCGAACTTTTCGTTGTGTAAAGTTTACAATGAACGACTTTGCAGTAAGTATCAATATAAGTTTGTTGGTAGATACGACCAACACCTTTTAAATGACCAACATAAAAAGTGTCCTGCGACCCCAGGTAACCCGGATGTGCTGTTTCAATCTCACCACTGGCTTCATCATCCTGTGCTTTCTTTTCTAACGCGGTGATTTGTGATTCTGACAGAATAATCCCTTCCGTCGCTATTTTATCTTCAAGCGCTTTCAGACGTTTTTTTAAAATTTTCTAGATTATGACGTAGCCAAACAGAACGAACGCCACTACCAGAAACAAAAATGCCTTTTTTTCTTAGTTCATTACTACTACGATGTTGTCCGTGGGCAGGGTATTCAATCGCATACTGAACCACCGCGTTTTCAATCTGTTCATCTACTCTGTTTTTTACGTTAGGTACCCGTCGATTTTGATTAATTAAGGCGTCTATCCCCCCATCGTCAACAAGTTCCTGATAGCGATAAAAAGTATCTCTGGATACCCCCATAATCTTACAGGCTTTTGATACGTTATGAAGCTCTTCAGCAAGATTAAGTAAGCCGACTTTATGTTTGATGATAGGATTATTTGTTTGATACATAAAATTACCTTTTATTTAATTATCTAATGATGTTAATTAAAACCGGTAATTTTCTTTTTTAAATCAGAATTGTCAGATTAAGTTAAGACTAATACATAAGGTTATTCTACCCGATGATAAGGATTTTTTCTTTTCCGGCGCTGCCTGTCAATGCCGTGGAGCCGTGCAACTCCGGTAAGTAAATCAGAAACAATTTTAGTATTTTGCCCATTAAGTCGATTACCCAATCCGCCCCAACGCTGAATAAGCAACAAATCACCAAATAAATCATAACAGAGTTCCGCTTCATACCAGCGAGAATCATTTCCCCAACGCCAAATCAACATGAGCATCAGTAGGTTGATGGGATGATTTATTTCGCCGTGCCAAACGTTGCAAATTATCATCAACATCCACTTGGGTGACAACGCCTGCTATCAGACCGTCTTTGTCATAACGGCTAGCGCCTAACTGGATAAGTGCGCGATAATTAGCATGATGTCCAATACTGCCTAAACAGGCTCTTAAACGCCTTCTGGCTATAGGTAATGACCTTTCTTTCACTTCCTGCCACATATCTTGTTGTATACCAATTTTCATTGGGCGCAACTCGCTATCAGGGAAAAGATAAGGCCAAAAAGTGGTTATCTGGGAAATCGCTTCTTCTAACGGCAATCGCTTTTTAGGCGGTGTAGGTGGTTTTGGTGTTTTAACCTTCACTGCCTGTTTAGGTTTTTCAACCACCTTTTTGGGCTGCTGTTTTGCTACCTTTTTTGGTTTCGGTTTTTTTAACTGTTTTTTAGGCGCAGCATTGACCCAGACCTTTTTACCATAAACAGAGGTACTTGAGGTTTGCCCTTCCTGTGAAGCTTTTCTAGGGCGATTGAGACTTAATTTTTGGCGTTCTGTCATCGTTTTAATCTTTAAACAGGTTACTCATTTCGGCATCAGTCAAACCCGTAAATTTCATCACAGATTGTCTATCCATGCCACTTTCTAGCATTTGGCGCGCTATCTTCATTGAAGCCTGTTTTTCGCCCTCTTGAACGCCATCATTTTTGCCTAACTGGTAGCCTTCCTGACGGCCTTCCAGTTTGCCTTTTTTGATTCCGATCTCTTCAATTTGTTGAGCAATAGTCATAAGTGCTCCTTCGTGTTTTTCTGATTGTTTGGCTATCTTAGTGTGTAATGGTCAACAAATTCTGTAGAAGATCTAAGCGGCATTTTTTAGTTCATGATATTTTTGATGTGGCGTTAAATAACCAATCGTTGAATGGCGTCGATAATAATTGTAAAACTGAATATAATTTTCAACTTCACAGACAACAGATTGATGATTCATAAACGATAAACGATAAACGGTTAAGTCTTTCTGTCTTTAAACTCCTAAAAAATCTTTCCATCACGGCATTATCGAGGCAATTACCTCGCCGACTCATGCTTTGAGTTATTTTCCGTTCAAAGAGGTGCGCCCTAAACTCCTCCGATGAATATTGGCAACCTTGATGGTTAGGAAATTGAATCCATCAGGGAAATTCATTCATTTTTAATAATGAGATAACGACTCTTATTTTTTCTCGGATTGGGTTTATGAAAAATTATTTTTGTATAAAATTCATACAGAAAAGAGTGCAAAACCAAATTTTAGATAAATCTTCCCTATGCTGCTTGCCGAAGCCATCGCTCTCTTTGAAATTGATGACATCGTTTAGCCAGCAACTCTTCGGGTCGTAATCCTGCTTCTGTATGGATAAAAATCATGCGTTTACCGCATAAAATACATTGGTAAGGATCGACATTAGTGAACTGTTTTATCTGCGCAGCAAAACCTGGTTTTGCGGGCTTTGTTTTTGCTTCAATTCCCAAAGCATCATAGACTTTCGGTAATAAAGCTGAACGCTTGCGATTAGACAGAAAACCGTAATATCTGATCATCTTAAAATGCTTGCTTGGAATATGGCTGATATATCGTCCGATCATTTCTTCCTGACTTAATACCTGTTTTTCATGCTGTTGCGTCCGGTGATCATAGTAATGATGCACAACCGCTCCACCGCTGTAATGCCTCAGTTTTGATGCTGATATTGGAGGCTGTTTAAGGTATCGACCAATATAACTGACGTTTTGCCACGCATTTTCTGTCTTTTTTGAAAAATGTACCTTCCAGCGGCGCTGAAATTGCACTTCCAGGAACTGACACCATTCACGATAATCACGTATATGCTCATAACCTGCCGCCGCTAAAAACAGCGTGTCGTAGCTTTTTCTCAGCAAAGTAATTACCGCCTGACGCCAGTATTTCTCAATCACTTTCTTTTTAAAAAATAAAGATCTCCACTGATTGTTTTTGGTACTTAACCCTCCACGTGTCACTGAAAGATGAATATGAGGATGCTGATTTAACTTTCGTCCGTAAGTGTGTAGAGCCGCAAAAAGCCCAATTTCAATCCCCATTTTTTTCGCCCATGTCAGTAAAGTATTAGCTGTACAGGAAAATAACATGTTGAGTAATGGCCAGTTTTGGTTAAAAGCCGGCCAAAGTTTATCTGGTATGGTGAGAATGATGTGTTGCCAATCACAGTCAGGAAGAATATGCATCTGCTCTGTTGCCCATTGCTCAGTAGCTTTAACGCCGCAAGCGCTGCAACCTTTGCTTTTGCAACTTTGGCAAATGTACTTTGTATGAGAGCAATCAGGAGATGAACATAAGCACGCCTTTGGCGTGAGCATCGCGGCAAAGGCGCTCTATTTCTAGGCAATTCCCTTCTCGTCTTTTATACTCTGCTCTATGTACATCCCCAGACCTGCAAAACTGCTATTTCAATACGATGACGGATGGAACCTTTTCATCGAAAATAATCACGTGGATGAATGGCAACTACTCTCTGTCGAAAAGATGCTCGCCTGCAGCACCTGCGCTATGGGCGTTCGCCGTTATTGCTGTTCTTCACCTGAATGCTCTCATTCACGCTTCTTTTGTCAAACCTGTAAATCCAAAGCCTGCAGTGCGTGTGGCCTCAAAGGCACCGAACAGTGGATTGCCCAGCAGCGCCATATTTTGCCGGATTGCGAATGGTGTCACCGATCATGCAAAACTGATCCACTAACGATCATCTAAAACTGATCCACTTGGTATTATTCGCACATTTTTGTACGGATAATTTATGTTAACCAAGGAGATATTTGTGGATATTCATGTTCGCTTTGCACAAGGACAAAACCTTCGAAAAATTGCCAGTGAGTTGGGTATATCCCGTAACACCGTAAAACATCATTTACAACAACAGACAATGCCAACTTATGCTAAAAGAAGTCAACAACCGACTAAATTATCCCCCTTTAAACCTTATTTGCTTCAGCGAATTGAACTGGCTAAACCTGATTGGATCCCTGCAACAGTCTTATTTGATGAGGTAGTTGAAAACGGCTATCAAGGTGGTATTGCTCAATTACGCCGATTTGTTTGTCAATTTAAACCAAGCATTGTTCCCGAAGTAGTCGTCCGTTTTGAAACACAGCCAGGTCAACAAATGCAAATCGACTTCACCAGCATCCGGCGAGGTAAAAAATCGCTGAAAGCGTTTGTTGCAACGCTAGGCTATTCGCGTGCGAGTTATGTAAAGTTCTTTGATAATGAACGAGCAGAATCGTGGCAGCAAGGTGTAGTGGTCTAATAAAACTGTAGAGATTTATAGCTTATAATTAAGCAAAATCTTATAGGTATAAATATGACCCGAAAAGTAAAAGTAACCTTTAGCGGAAAGCAAAAACTGGAATATGCAAAACTCATGGTTGAAGGTGGATATAGCAATATCCAAGTTGAAAAAATATCCGGTGCGGGTAAATCTGCCGTATCACGATGGAAGCAACAATATCTTGCCGAGTTAAATGGGAATACGCCTGTAAAATCAAAAGCGTTAACACCCGAGCAACAGCGCATACAAGAATTAGAAGTTCAACTTAAGCGTGCTCAGAGGGATAATGACATATTAAAAAAAGCCGCGGCTTACTTCATCCTCGACAATCAAAACTCAAAATCGTGAAGCAACTGAAAATCATGTACCCCAATTTTACGGTCACTGAGTTATGCCATCTTTTTGAAGTAAGCAGCAGTAGTTTTTATTATGAAACGAAAATACCGACAGTTGAAAATGAAAGACTGTGTGGCGAAATCAAACGTATTTTTTATACATCGGGTCAAATTTATGGCAAAAGACGTATTCAAGCCGAGTTAAAGGGTTTAGGGCACCAAATTGGCACTTATAAAATATCGAACATCATGAAATTAAATCAATTAGTTGCAATTAGACCAACGAAAAAGCACTACTATCACTCATCGGGTAACGAACATCGATATGCCCCTAATTTGCTTAAACGACAATTTTCCCCTGAACAGCATAATCACTATTATGTCGGGGATATCACGTATATTAGACATCACTATGGGTGGAGCTATTTAGCCTGTGTGTTGGATTTAGCCACCAAAGAAATTATTGGTTATGCCTTATCAACAAAACCGGATTCGAAATTAGTGAAAGAAGCCTTAGATAACGCAATTGAACGGCAATTACCGGATACGACAAGTTTGATGTTCCATTCAGATCAAGGTTGCCAATATTCATCGGAGGAGTTTAGGGCGCACCTCTTTGAACGGAAAATAACTCAAAGCATGAGTCGGCGAGGTAATTGCCTCGATAATGCCGTGATGGAAAGATTTTTTAGGAGTTTAAAGACAGAAAGACTTAACCGTTTATCGTTTATGAATCATCAATCTGTTGTCTGTGAAGTTGAAAATTATATTCAGTTTTACAATTATTATCGACGCCATTCAACGATTGGTTATTTAACGCCACATCAAAAATATCATGAACTAAAAAATGCCGCTTAGATCTTCTACAGAATTTGTTGACCATTACAAGGTTTAAGAGAAGCTTTCGACTACTTTGGTGGTGTACCACAGGAAGTATTGTGTGATAACGCAAAATCCCTCATCATCGAACGGGATGCTTATGCAGAAGGTGATCATAAATTACATGTCGAAATGCTTCAAATGTCGAAAGATTACGGGTTTAAATTGAAGGCTTGCAAGCCCTACAGGGCAAAAACGAAAGGGAAAGTAGAGCGCTTTAACCACTATTTAAAAAACAGCTTTATCGTGCCATTAAACACCGACCTTCGTGCTCATAATCTTGAACTGGATATTGAAATAGCTAATGCAAAAGTGGGTCCATGGTTACAACGCGTTGCCCATCAGCGAATTCATGGAACAACGTTAGAGAAGCCAGCAGATAGATTAGCTAAGGAAGTGAAGTCTCTTCTACCCTTACCAGCAAGGGTTTGCCAATCTATCCCACAGACTAATACGCTTAATATCCCTATCGTACCGCCCCTTGAATCTGTCAGTTTGCAACACTCAATCAGCGTATACGAAGCATTACTGGGAGGTGAACATGTTATTGCATGAACAAATTGAACACCTGTGTGAGTCATTGAAATTAAATTCTATTCCGACTCATTGGTCATCACTTGCCGAAAAATGCATTGCCCAAGACAAAAGCTACGGAGAGTTTTTACTGTCCCTGTTAAAATGTGAGCAACAACAACGAGATGAACGAACTCGTAATCTTTTGAGTCGGATGGCAGGATTCCCAGCACATAAAGAACTTAATACGTTCGATTTTAAGTTTGCAACGGGGATCCCCAAACAACACATACAGGAATTAAGCGCATTAACGTTTATTGAACGTAATGAAAATGTCGTGTTGCTTGGCCCAAGCGGTGTAGGCAAAACGCATTTAGCTATTGGGTTAGGATTAAAAGCAGTACAGGCCAAGAAGAAAACCCGCTTTACCACGGCAGCTGAACTGATGTTGCAACTCTCAACTGCCAAACGACAAAATAAGCTCAAACAATATCTATCACGTTCGGTGATGGCCCCGAAGTTGTTGATTATCGATGAGATTGGATACCTGCCGTTTGGGCGAGAAGAAGCAAACCTGTTTTTCAATGTGATTGCCAAGCGTTATGAGCATGGCAGTGTCATATTGACGAGTAACCTATCATTTGGGCAATGGCCAAGTGCTTTTGCTGATGACGCAACATTAACTGCCGCTATGCTTGATCGTTTACTTCATCATTCGCATGTACTGCAATTAAGCGGTGAAAGCTACCGATTGAAAGATAAGCGGCGCTCAGGAGCAATAACTGAGTAAAACAGTGGATCAATTTTGATTGATCGGATTTAGATAAAAAGTGGATCAGTTTTCGGTGATCGTTGACAATGGCAACATATTACCCTCACTATGCCTCACCTACTTTGGCCTTTTTTTAACAATAACTGGTACTTGCTCAACCAACTCTTTCGCTGTGCAACCCGCGCCATGCTCAAAAACGCCAAGCGCCAAGGCCTCGAAATTGGCATTTTTTGTGCGCTGCATACTTACGGTCGCCAACTCAATCAACATCCGCATATTCATTTATCCGTCACGCGTGGGGGACTCACTCAATATGACACCTGGAAACCGATTTTCTTTAAAAAGAAAGACGTTGAAAAGGTCTGGCGCAGTGCGGTCATTCGACTCCTTAGGGATAACTATTTTCAGTTACAACCCAATAAATTGCCTGGCTTCGGGCACATTCGCAATTATCAGACCTGGTGTCGTTACCTCAATGCCCAGTTTCAACGTTATTGGAAAGTACATTTTGCCAAAAAGACACGCGGGGCCTGGCATAATGTGAAATATCTGGGCCGTTATCTTAAACGTCCCCCTATCTCCGCTTCTCAATTGAAACACTACAGCGGCGGCACCGTGGTTCATCATTACTATGACCACCACAGCCAACAATACAGACGACAGACCTTATCCCAAGAAGAAATGATACGGCGTTATGTCAGTCATATCCCTGCGCGACATTTTAAGATGATCCGTTATTACGGTTTTTTAGCCAATCGCAAACGCGGGTGCTTATTACCGAAGGTGTATGAGGCGTTAGACATGATATCTCCTAATGTGCCTGAAAAACCTGGGTTTGGGGCCCTTATCAAAGGTTTTTTAAATACTGACCCGTACCAATGTATTTTATGTGGAAACCGATTGCGGTTTATGAGTGCGGAAAAAGGAATACACGCCGTCACTTTACTGTCAGAAAGGCGGGATAAAATGGTCAAAAAACGATGGTTACAAACCGCAGCCTAGGAGCAGTGTGCCTATTATTAGGCTTTTAGATGATAATTTAACCGAATTACTGTTCTCATGGTTAATCAACGAGAAAACTGTCAGAATTTAATAGAAATATTAACTTCAAAACACCTCCATTAATGCCTTACTGTATTGATTGAGATTCCTAACCATGAACAACAATATTTTCTGACGCCCATTGATGCTCTACCGTAAGCTAACATCCGCTCAATGACCAGCTTTGTCCATTCCGGTACGCTGTGACCATATTTAGATAAGTAATTATTCCATCCATCATCTATTTGAAAGAGGAGTTTTGCGGGGCGCGGGATATGCATACGACGAATTATACTTAAGTACTAAAGTTAATAATAGCACAATATTAACAGAGTCTTAGCTCCCGCCGTAGGCGGGCTATGTTCATGGTTAGGAAATTGAATCGCTTTTAAAGTGAGTAGCAAAAGCCATCCCTTATTGCAAAAAGGAGATGGGGATCGATTTATTGTGTTTAGTGCCAGTTAACATTTCCTCAGAGAGTGTAATTTCTAACCTGATTTCCTTATTTTAGACACATTGATCCTGCGTTTAGCTGCGTAACCATCGCTTTTTCTCCAGGTTATGCAGTCTTTCTGACAACAATTCCGTTGCTTTTTTACCCATTTGCGCCCCGGTGAAAAGTAGCCTGTCGCCACACAGAATACATTTGTACGGATCGGTACGCAGAAATCCTTTCATCAGCACAGAAAAACCTGGGTTCTCCGGTTTTTTACGTGCCGTCATCTCAAGTGCCTTATACACTTTCGGCAATAGTTTTCCCCGTTTACGATTCGACAAAAAACCAGAGTAACGCACCATTTTAAAATGCCTGGCCGGAATATGGCTTATATAGCGTCTAATCATCTCTTCCTGCGGCAGAGTCTGCTGCCGATGCTGGCCAGTTCGGTGCTCATGGTAGTGATGAACAACGGCACCCCCTCGGTAATGCCGCAGTTTTGACGCAGATACCGGTGGGCGTTTAAGGTAGCGACCGAGGTACTTAACACTATGCCATGCCCCTTTCGTTTTTTTAGCAAAGTGCACTTTCCAATAACGTCCGTACTGCGCCCTCAAGTAACGCCGCCAATGTTTTTTGTCACGGATATGGCCAAGACCGGGAAGAAGGCCAGGGTTAATTAAATCATAACTGTGACGCAGTAGTCGGATAACAGCCCCTCGCCAGATTTCTTCGACATCCTTTTTTTTGAAAAACAGCTTTCGCCATACACTATGTTTACTATCCAAACCCCCTCGAGTGACGGAAACATGAACATGCGGATGTTGATTGAGTTGCCGGCCATAAGTATGCAAGGCACAGAAAATACCAATTTCGATACCCTGTTTGCGAGCCAACTGCAGCATAGCTCGAGTGGCTGCCCGAAACAGAGCATTAAGTAGCGGCCAGTTATTGTTAAAAAAAGGCCAAAGGAGATGTGGCATGGTGAAAGTAATGTGTTGCCAGTCGCAGTCGGGTAAAATATGAACCTGCTGTGCTAACCACTGCTCGGTGGCTTTAAAGCCACATGAACTGCAGGCTTTTAACTTACAGCTTTGGTAGAAAAAACGGCTGTGAGAACAATCAGACGAAGCGCAACAATAGCGCCGGACACCCATGGCACAAGTGCCGCAGGCAAGCATGCGCTCCACAGATAAACTCGTCCACGAACTAACGCTATCGCCGTATTTTTCGAGGAATTTATTCCAACCGTCATCAATGGTGAAAAGTAGTTTAGCAGGACGAGGGATATACATCTGACTCAATTACCTTATGGGCATCTTGCCAAAGAAACAGAAATTGTCAGATTCGTCAGCCCAGTTATCGGTGTGTTTATCCCAGGGTTCAAAGGAAACAGGGATTATTCCTAGCTCCGTATAGGTGATGAATTCATCGGCAGGCAGACTTTCAGTTATTCCCCCCTCAGTGTAGTCGTATCCAGCGTCATCGGCTTGGTCTTGGCGTTGTTCAAAACCCCTGATAATCGTGACTAGCGGCGGGTAATACTGCGTGTCGAGAAAAAATTGGGGGCCGAGTCGGACGCAGTGGCGTATGGCTTCTTTTAGGGTGTCATAAAAAAATTCAGGCGGTCTGTCATCATCATTTTCGGGTGGGAGAGAGATCATAAAACGTTTCGGATAAACAGGCGCTGTGGCACGTGAAGTGACGGGCAGCCTGCCTGATTTAACCGGTTTACGCTTTCTGGGAGATTTATTGCGAGCCATCGAGATGAATCCCTGAAAAAAATTAACCTACTGCAGAGTATAAAACAGTACTCAACTCATTAACATCCCCGAAGCAGCACCGCTGCGCCGCTCACGCGTAGCGTGCTACGTTCAAGTCTTTACAAAAATATCCATCAGGCAATAAAGTTCAGTAAGATTTTCCATAATTGTTTAACAATGCTCTACTCTTTAACTAGGCTGTTAGAGTATTTTAACAAAATAGGCGAATTTAACTATTTGAATATCCATACTTTATCTTTATTTCTTATCCCGAACTCAGGTTAACCTTATCTTTGTTTCGTTTTCTGGGGATTCCTCAGAGGCGCGGCGGGGCTACACCACTGCGATTTTTCATGTTTTTTAGAAATTAAGGTAATCACCTGATATAAATAAAACAATAATAATGACGAATATAGATAATTGATTAGAGAAAAATTTTTGATTTTTCAATCAATTTTTGTACAAAAAACTTAAATAACAGAAAATAAACTTATGTAACGATTTTTTACATAACTCTATTTTTAAAAGGATTTTTATGTCTATAACTTTTTCAACACCAGATATAAACCTAGCATTGAATGAGTCAAAGCTTAATCAAGTTTTGACTGCTAATACCTTAGAA
The DNA here is from genome assembly GCF_004768525.1 of Arsenophonus nasoniae. Classification (NCBI taxonomy): domain Bacteria; kingdom Pseudomonadati; phylum Pseudomonadota; class Gammaproteobacteria; order Enterobacterales; family Morganellaceae; genus Arsenophonus; species Arsenophonus nasoniae. The sequence continues at coordinate 208,602 of NZ_CP038614.1, read as the reverse complement.
GAAGCGACCAGGTTAAATAACTTATATGATCTTATTGATAAAATTATTGACTGGTTTAACGGGGGAGTAAAACATGAAACAATAAAAGACTTATTCTTTGCTATTCAAGATATTAAAAATGAAGATACAATTAGTCCTGAATTTAATCGTTTAGAAAAATTCATAGAACTTAGAAAATTAGCCAATCCAGAACATCAAAGTAAATTTACATTAGAAATAAGTGAAAAAGATGTTAATGATGATTGGGGGTATAAATTAAAGATAGATGATTTTACATTGTATTCGTGTGATAAGGTTTTCGAGAAAACAAAATCTTACGAAGAACGAGCTAAACTACCGTTTTTTTGCGCTAAAAAAACCATGATCGAAGTTGAAGGAGTTTATAATAAATTTAAAGATACATTAGAAGATCAGGAGTCTGATTCATTTAAACGAATTATTACTGAGAATATAGAGCATTATCAGATTACACAGAATAAATACCATCTTAACGAAGAAGAAAAAAAAGTTTTTCATGAGGAATTATCCTATATAAAAGTTGGAAAAACCACATTTCCAATGTTGTGGAATACTAAAGAAATAATCGAATTAAAAAATGAAGTAGATAATTTACATCTTGAGTTAAATAAATTAAAAAAATTAGCTACTCTTTCTGAAAAAATATTAAGCATGTATAGTAGAATAGATAAAGATAAAATATCTAAAGCAACGGAAATAAAATTGAATGAAAAAATTTTAGAGGCTTATGATATAAGGGAAATAAAAGATTATATAGAAAAATTAAAAGATGATAGTGTTATCTTACAAAAAATAATAAATAATAACTTTTTATTATTACCAACAAACCACGATGACACTACGTTAGTTATCTTAAATAATAAGAATGCTATTGAAATTCTTAAGAACTCAATTATAGAAATAGCATCTTTTCCGAAGAACAAATTAATGAAACTCGCCACTAAAAATTTATATATAAAACAAAGAGAAAAACTTTCATATTTTGAAACGAAATTAACTAATTTATACTATTTATTACTAGAGCTTGAAACAGTACCAGGATACGAGAATATAAAAGAAGCACCCTGGGTACATGATATGATTCGTCAGTTATTAATACAGGTAAAACCAGAGCATTTGCCATTAACAAAACTATCATCGCCTGAATATTTAGCATGGAAAAAGAAGTTAACTATGTGGGGAGTCTTAATTAAGAAGTAACTGTGTAGTAGCTCAGACTAGATCTGACAGTTACCGGTTATTTATACAGTATCTGTCAGGTTAAATTTGATTTAAATCTTTTTCTCTCCAAATTTGTTTTCCATCGTGTAAAGTTGCCATGGGTGTTCGACCGCAACACATTTTTTCTTGATGAGTACGCTGGTTATTGTATTCCTCTAACCATTTATCTAAATCAGTTTGTAATTCCTCTAAATTACCGTAGATTTTCTTACGAAAAACCACCCGGTAGAACATAAGCACGCCTTTGGCGTGAGCATCGCGGCAAAGGCGCTCTATTTCTAGGCAATTCCCTTCTCGTCTTTTATACTCTGCTCTATGTACATCCCCAGACCTGCAAAACTGCTATTTCAATACGATGACGGATGGAACCTTTTCATCGAAAATAATCACGTAGATGAATGGCAACTACTCTCTGTCGAAAAGATGCTCGCCTGCAGCACCTGCGCTATGGGCGTTCGCCGTTATTGCTGTTCTTCACCTGAATGCTCTCATTCACGCTTCTTTTGTCAAACCTGTAAATCCAAAGCCTGCAGTGCGTGTGGCCTCAAAGGCACCGAACAGTGGATTGCCCAGCAGCGCCATATTTTGCCGGATTGCGAATGGCAACATATTACCCTCACTATGCCTCACCTACTTTGGCCTTTTTTTAACAATAACTGGTACTTGCTCAACCAACTCTTTCTCTGTGCAACCCGCGCCATGCTCAAACACGCCAAGCGCCAAGGCCTCGAAATTGGCATTTTTTGTGCGCTGCATACTTACGGTCGCCAACTCAATCAACATCCGCATATTCATTTATCCGTCACGCGTGGGGGACTCACTCAATATGACACCTGGAAACCGATTTTCTTTAAAAAGAAAGACGTTGAAAAGGTCTGGCGCAGTGCGGTCATTCGACTCCTTAGGGATAACTATTTTCAGTTACAACCCAATAAATTGCCTGGCTTCGGGCACATTCGCAATTATCAGACCTGGTGTCGTTACCTCAATGCCCAGTTTCAACGTTATTGGAAAGTACATTTTGCCAAAAAGACACGCGGGGCCTGGCATAATGTGAAATATCTGGGCCGTTATCTTAAACGTCCCCCTATCTCCGCTTCTCAATTGAAACACTACAGCGGCGGCACCGTGGTTCATCATTACTATGACCACCACAGCCAACAATACAGACGACAGACCTTATCCCAAGAAGAAATGATACGGCGTTATGTCAGTCATATCCCTGCGCGACATTTTAAGATGATCCGTTATTACGGTTTTTTAGCCAATCGCAAACGCGGGTGCTTATTACCGAAGGTGTATGAGGCGTTAGACATGATATCTCCTAATGTGCCTGAAAAACCTGGGTTTGGGGCCCTTATCAAAGGTTTTTTAAATACTGACCCGTACCAATGTATTTTATGTGGAAACCGATTGCGGTTTATGAGTGCGGAAAAAGGAATACACGCCGTCACTTTACTGTCAGAAAGGCGGGATAAAATGGTCAAAAAACGATGGTTACAAACCGCAGCCTAGGAGCAGTGTGCCTATTATTAGGCTTTTAGATGATAATTTAACCGAATTACTGTTATCATGGTTAATCAACGAGAAAACTGTCAGAATTTAATAGAAATATTGAGTTCAAAACACCTCCATTAATGCCTTACTGTATTGATTGAGATTCCTAACCATGAACAAAATTATGATGGGAATACTAGCTTCCAACGCCTTTATTTAACAGGAGGTGGAGCTGAAATGGTTTACCCTTATTTAAAATCACATTGGGGAAATTTAGGCAACAGAGTTGTTAAACTTGAAACACCTCAACTCGCCTTAGTGAAATCATTGCATAAAATTCACGCTGAATAACGGGTGAAGTATGAGTAATAATAAAAAAATATTTGTTTATTTAAATACAGATGTGCCAGAACAAAAGGAATTATTTGATTATATCACCCAAGAAAGGAATAAAGCTAAAGCAGTTCGGGATTCTTTATCACTTACAATGAACTTAAAAAAGTTTAACGATAAATTACCGACAATATTAAGTTTATTTACTCAAAATCTAATTAGCGTGAGTGATTTAAACATGATTCTTAACTCAACTCTTCAGAAAGATACCGTACCAGTTGAGTTATTGAATGAGAATGTCTATGAAATAGTCGCATGGCAAAAAAGGGTGATCAATCCTCTTAGCCCTGATCAGACATGGTCTGAGTGGATAGCAATTTCTCAAGAAGAATACAAAAATCTGCTAAAAAGTGATGATTTATCAATACAAGTCAGAGCACTTAAGGGTAAACGATTGGGTGATAATCTAGTCAATATAAGCACCATTCCGGTAATAGAACCTAAAGAATCAGTGGAAAAGCAACCAAAAACCCCTGAAAGCAATACAGCTAATAATGCGAAAAAATTATTCAACAAAAAAAGCCAAAATTAAGATTTGGCTTTTGATAAAACCTACATATTCAGTGCTAATAACTCTTGCTTTTTCATCGCTTATTAACAATGTTCAATAAGATTAAAAAGAAAATTTGAAATTCCATATAAAACATAACATTGTTGAATCATTCTTTGATAATAGGATGCTGTTCAACCAGATGTTTACGCTTTTCTTCTAATTCAGAAATTTGTAGGGTGATATCTTCAATTTTCTGCTCAATATTATCGTGATGCTCCTGAAGTATTTCACGAGCTTCATCAATATCAGAAGCAGTTGGGGTTTCGCCTCGCAATGGTCTGTTAGCTGTCTCTTTCATTGCAAAACCAGTAATTAAACCAATAATAGCAATTACCATCAGGTAATATGCTGGGATAAAAAGATCGTGAGTAGTTTCAACTAACCAAGCCACTACGGTCGGAGTCAACCCTGCTATCATTACCGAGATATTAAAAACACCCGCAAGTGCACTGTAACGAATATGAGTTGGAAACATGGATGGCAATGAAGAGGCCATTACGCCTGTAAAAGCATTCAGCAACACCCCTAAAATCAAAAGGCCAATAAAAATCAGCCCAGTTAGTTTGCTGTTTATCAGAAAAAAACAAGGAATAGCCAAAATTAACAGTGCTACACTACCAAAAATAACAAAAGGTCGACGACCAAATTTATCGCTCATCAGTCCAATGAACGGCTGAAAAAAGAGCATACCTATCATCACAACAATAATAATTAATACACCATGATCTTCTTTGTAATTTAAATTATACGACAGATAGCTTGGCATATAAGTCAGAAGCATATAATAGGTCACGTTAGTGACTACCACAAGACCAATGCAACTCAGTAAGCTTCTGCGATATTTTGTCAATATCGCTTTAAAGGAGATCTTTTTTTCGACAGCAAACAAGTCATCACGATTATCTTGTGCTAGTTTATCCAAATGTTGCTGGAACACTGGAGTCTCATCTAACGCATGACGGAGGTAAAGACCGATTATACCAAGTGGTAATGCAAACAAAAATGGAATACGCCAACCCCATTCAAGAAACTTTTCTTGTCCGCAAAAGTTTGAAATCAATAATACAACGCCAGCACCCAGCACAAAACCAGCAATAGAACCAAAATCTAGCCAGCTACCTAAGAAACCACGTTTACGATCGGGAGAATATTCCGCAATAAAAATCGATGCCCCAGTATACTCGCCTCCCACTGAGAAACCTTGCATCATTTTGGCAAATAAAAGCAAAATAGGTGCCCAAATCCCTATCGAGGCATAAGAGGGGATTATCCCAATGGAAAAAGTACTTATTGACATAATCACGATTGTTATAGCCAGAATTTTCTGTCGACCATACCGGTCACCCAGTACACCGAAAAAAAGACCACCCAAAGGACGAATACAGAACGGTATAGAGAAAGTTGCGAGTGTAGCAATCACTTGTACACTTGAGCTGGCTTCGGGGAAAAACACTTGACCTAGCGCGTAGGCTAGAAAACCATAAACCCCAAAATCGAACCACTCCATTAAATTACCTAGCGTTGCAGCAATAATGGCTTTCCGCAATTTATCATCATCAATAATCGTTATGTCCCTTAACTTCATGGGTTTAACGGGGGAATGACTCATTTTCATAAAAAACACCTTGAGCTAATAGTAATTTGGAAATCTAAAAACCTTACTTAAAAATAGTTAACTTATTTTATTATTTAGAATTAATTAATTCTTTTCTTATTCTAATGACTGATAATTTAACAAAATAATCAATTAGATATAAAGGCAATCGCTTTTTAGGTGGTATGGGTGGTTTTGGAATTTTAATCTTCACTGCCTGTTTAGGTTTTTCAACCGTCTTCTTGGGCTGCTGTTTTACTACTTTTTGGGGTTTCGGTTTTTTTGCCTGTTTTTTGGGCGTAGCATTCACCCAGACCTTTTTACCGTAAACAGGGTTACTTGAGGTCTGTTCTTCTTGTGAAGCCTTTCTTGGGCGATTGAGGGTTAATTTCTTACGTTCCGTCATGGTTTAATCTTTAAACAGGTTGCTCATTTCAGTATCAGTGAGACCCGTTGATAGTTTCACGATATCTCTTTCTACGCCTTTCTGAAGAAGTTGGCGCGCTATCTTCATCGATGCCTGTTTTTCACCCTTTTGCATCCCATTTTGTTCACCAATTTGAATACCCTTTTGAATACCCTTTTGAATACCCTTTTGAATACCCATTTCTTCAATTTGTTGAGCAATAGTCATAAGTACTCCTTCGTGTTTCTCTGATTGTTTGGCTATCTTAGTAATAAATTCCATTGGCTTTTGTAATGGTCAACAAATTCTGTAGAAGATCTAAGCGGCATTTTTTAGTTCATGATATTTTTGATGTGGCGTTAAATAACCAATCGTTGAATGGCGTCGATAATAATTGTAAAACTGAATATAATTTTCAACTTCACAGACAACAGATTGATGATTCATAAACGATAAACGGTTAAGTCTTTCTGTCTTTAAACTCCTAAAAAATCTTTCCATCACGGCATTATCGAGGCAATTACCTCGCCGACTCATGCTTTGAGTTATTTTCCGTTCAAAGAGGTGCGCCCTAAACTCCTCCGATGAATATTGGCAACCTTGATCTGAATGGAACATCAAACTTGTCGTATCCGGTAATTGCCGTTCAATTGCGTTATCTAAGGCTTCTTTCACTAATTTCGAATCCGGTTTTGTTGATAAGGCATAACCAATAATTTCTTTGGTGGCTAAATCCAACACACAGGCTAAATAGCTCCACCCATAGTGATGTCTAATATACGTGATATCCCCGACATAATAGTGATTATGCTGTTCAGGGGAAAATTGTCGTTTAAGCAAATTAGGGGCATATCGATGTTCGTTACCCAATGAGTGATAGTAGTGCTTTTTCGTTGGTCTAATTGCAACTAATTGATTTAATTTCATGATGTTCGATATTTTATAAGTGCCAATTTGGTGCCCTAAACCCTTTAACTCGGCTTGAATACGTCTTTTGCCATAAATTTGACCCGATGTATAAAAAATACGTTTGATTTCGCCACACAGTCTTTCATTTTCAACTGTCGGTATTTTCGTTTCATAATAAAAACTACTGCTGCTTACTTCAAAAAGATGGCATAACTCAGTGACCGTAAAATTGGAGTACATGATTTTCAGTTGCTTCACGATTTTGAGTTTTGATTGTCGAGGATGAAGTAAGCCGCGGCTTTTTTTAATATGTCATTATCCCTCTGAGCACGCTTAAGTTGAACTTCTAATTCTTGTATGCGCTGTTGCTCGGGTGTTAACGCTTTTGATTTTACAGGCGTATTCCCATTTAACTCGGCAAGATATTGTTGCTTCCATCGTGATACGGCAGATTTACCCGCACCGGATATTTTTTCAACTTGGATATTGCTATATCCACCTTCAACCATGAGTTTTGCATATTCCAGTTTTTGCTTTCCGCTAAAGGTTACTTTTACTTTTCGGGTCATATTTATACCTATAAGATTTTGCTTAATTATAAGCTATAAATCTCTACAGTTTTATTAGACCACTACACTTTCGTGCATTCCCTTCTTGGATGAGATAGTTTAACATAGTAGTGACTTGATTATCGGTATAATAATTATACGACAACAGCGTGACAATTTCATTCATAAGCTCCATCATATCGCGTCGACGAATGTGCTTTTGGATAAGCGTCAACAAAGCCATTCGCTTGTGCTGCATAATCTCACCATCATCTAATGTGGTGACATCAGCTAATCGAAAGGGATTGGTATAAATACGCTCTGCTAGTTTCCTGTCTTCAAAGCAATCAAGCCAATCAGTGCTATAGGGGTGAGGACTCTGTTCACCACAATAAAATAACATTGGGAAAACTAACGGTAATTGCTTGTGTCTGGCTTCTAGGTGCTTCTGCAAGGCTATAACGCATTAATCGCCATACAATGAGCTTATCAGGAGTGGATTGGTGCTCAATTAATATATAGATATATCCGCTTCCCTTTGAGATACTGACTGAATAGAGAATATCACTCTGGTAACTTTTCATCTCCGCATCGATGAATGAGCCAGATTCCACTTTTAGGCTCTCTAAGTCGCATAGTGCTTTAATCTCATCCGGTAGCCAGACATCAAAGAAGTCTTTTGCCGTCTCTTTTTCGCTTAGAAATTGTTTAAACACAGCATCGTGTGGGGTTGGGGTGAATTTTTTATTCATCTTGTAATGTTCGCTTTTAACTTAGAAAAATATCAATGAAGAGAGTTTGAAGGACAAGGTAAAAAGACCTTATCAGCCATAATCTCTTTGCTCACTTCCTCAAAATCATCAACATCAATTACATAGATTGTTGATGAATTCTTTGGCACAAAATAAAAATTAACGGGAGATAGCGAAAGCTCATTAGAATTAATGTAACTCACCTCTCCGACTTCCAGAAATGTTGATAATCCCTTATCAATACAGTAATCGGCTGCTTCATCGTAAGTATCAAAAAATTATGAAGAATGCTGATTATTAATATCAAATACCAAAAACGGTTTAGCTACAAAAGCATTGTCTTTGCGTTTGATGTTTAACTTTTTCAAACTGCGGTTTTTACTCATCTCATATTTTCACTGTTTACATAACAAATTGCATCATAACAAACGAAAGCGCTATATTGAATGAGCAATCTTTTCACTACATGACATTAATTTTTTAACAATTGCTCCGGATTGACGATGATCTGACAGACGTCCTGTCCTACACTGGGAGCTTACGCATTTGATGACAGACCCTAGCAAGAAGCTTTTATCAAACGTACAATCAAACCCTAAAATAGCCTTTTCAAAAAGAATTGCTCTAAACAGGAATTATATTGAATAAACAACAGCTTGCGGCAAAAATATGGGAATCTGCCAACCAGATGCGCTCTAAAATTGAAGCCAACGAATACAAAGACTACATACTCGGCTTTATCTTCTACAAGTATCTAAGCGACCAGTTGGTGCAGTTTGTCACCAGACAGGGAATGACGCCCGAAGACATCAAAGCGCTCAATGAAAAAGACGCTGACACCGTTAAATACGTACAAAGCAACTTGGGCTACTTTATTGCCTACGATAATCTGTTTTCTACATAGATTGATCCAACATCCGAATTTGATGAATCTAACGTGCGTGATGCGCTCTCGGCCTTTAGCCGTTTGATTTCGCCAACTTACAAAAAACTGTTTGAAGGCATTTTTACCACACTGGAAACAGGTTTAAGCAAACTGGGTGAAAGTGCAGGCAAACGCACTAAAGCCATCAGCGACTTACTATACCTGATCAAAAGCATCCCCATGAATGGCAATCAAGGGTATGACGTACTGGGCTACATTTATGAATACCTGATTGAAAAATTTGCTGCCAATGCAGGTAAAAAAGCCGGTGAGTTTTACACGCCTCATGAAGTTTCGGTACTCATGTCGAACATTATCGCTCATGAGTTAAAACACAAAGATACCATCAAAATTTACGACCCCACTTCCGGCTCTGGATCGTTGCTGATCAATATCGGTGAGGCATTCGAGAAATACGCGAAAAATAAAGACTGTATCACCTATTACGCTCAAGAGTTAAAAGCCAATACCTACAACCTAACCCGTATGAACCTCATCATGCGCGGTATTAAAGCTAGCAATATTAAAACCCGAAATGGCGATACCCTAGAAGACGATTGGCCGTATTTTGATGACAGCGACCCGCAAGGCTCATACTACGCCTTGCATGTCGATGCCGTGGTGTCCAACCCCCCTTACTCACAAAACTGGGACCCCAGCTTTAAAGAAAGCGATCCACGCTATTCACGTTTTGGCCTGGCACCTAAAACCAAAGCCGATTTTGCTTTTTTGCTACACGATCTCTACCATCTAAAACCTGATGGCATTATGGCTATCGTACTACCTCATGGTGTTTTGTTCCGTGGCGGTGAAGAAGGTGAAATTCGCAAGCAACTCATTGAACATAAGCACGCCAAAGGCGTGCTTATGTTCCCGTTACGCTTGCGTTAGCTAATCCTTTTCCTGACACCACCAAACGCTTGTCTTCATAAGTAAAGGTAGTTTTTCCGTTGGTAGGCACATTGCTGTCGCTGGGATGATTTCCATTAGACGGGTAGCCGTCTGGCAACGCCCGATTGAGGGTATTCATCACATCACCGAACGTGACCGCGTCACCAAAATTGAGGTTTTCAAGCGTCAATTCGCCGATTTTCATGCTGCCATCTTCAATTTGACGCAGCGCTTTAAGGAGCGCGTTACTGTCAATTTCTGAGCCTGTTAGTGTGTCAAATTCCACTGCGGGCAGTGTTAAATCACTTTTTCGCCAATGCCCGATAATCAGACTGCCACCGGAGCCTATCGGATTGGGGGATGTGCCAAAAAAGGCAGTCGCCATCTGATAGGTTTTCGAGGTAATGCCAAAATCGGCTTTCACCCCTGCGATATTTTTGTAGGTGGCATAAATCGTTTTGCCGTCAAAAATCTCGCCTGTTTCACTGGTCATTATGATGACGTGGTTGATGTTGTCGTAATTTGCGCCTCGCTGCTCTTTGAGTAGCTGCACATTGACAACATTTTCAATATCGATGCCAAGATTATTGTTCATACTGTGAACCTTTTTCGTTGGAAAGTTGGAAAGTAAGATGATTGATTGAGGGTGTTGAGACGTTGATATAATCCGCGACAGAGGCGTTAATCGAAAACATCACGCGCTCTCGATACTGGCTACCTGTCGCAAAGTGCAAATCACGCACACCCGTTGGCGCAGATAAGCTAATGGTGTGTTTCCACTGTTGCTCAAAGCCTTTTTGCGTTCGCAGTAATCGCAAGAGAATTTGCGCCCGTTGCAAGGCTTGCTTGCCCCAAACATTCACGTCAAAAAGGATTTTCTCGTGCTGGCTGTATTCCATCACTTCAACGTTTCGGCGGTATGTTTCGCTAAAGCCTTTCACTTCACTGTTGCCCGATTGCTCAATACTGATAACAGGCGCATTAAAATCCTGATTTGCCAGATTTTCACGTCCGATAAATATGGTGTTTTCAGCAACCTCTAGCGTGTCTCGAATCACCATTGCCAGCCGTTGGATCGGTGGCTGGTAGTTTTTGTGGTGTAAATTGGTATTTTGTATTGACATATAGCGCCCTTTGGCGCTGTAATGTAATTACAGGTAGCGGAAACCCGCAGCTAACATCCCTGACAGGAGGAAATATGAGTGAAAAAGTAAAAGCCTTGCACGATGTCGAAATCGAAAAAATAAGAGCAGAAATTAGTAAACTAATGGCTGAAACGTCAAAAATAAACAAAGAAACTATTTGGTATCCAATCGCAGTTTCTGCCAGCTTAGTTGCTGCTGTGGCGGGTATTACCGCAATTATTATTAAATTTATTTAGAAGGATGCCCTTAACAGGGCATTTCATTATGCGAATCATCAAAAAATACACGCCACCAACCACAGAAGATTTAAAAAAACTCAAAAACAAGATGAGCTTTACGGGAAATCAAATGGCTGAATTGTGTGGGCTATCCGGTGCTAATCAGTGGCGTAAATACACGGGTGGCGAAAAACCAAGAACAATGAATCAACATATTTTATTTTTTGTTGCTGCTCAACTCGCTTTGAATGAAGATGAACTTAATAAAATATTGACTAAGATGCAGAGTTTAGGGGCGAGTCTTTCAAGAGACGACAAGTGATCTCACTATCCTTCACTTCCTCAAAGACATAGCGTACATAGCCATAGTCGCTATAGTCTTTGCGGTTAATCGATTTGAATATTTTTCCTTTGTACTCCAAGTAAACACCGAGCAAATCGGCATACTTCGGTTGCACATGCACCGTGAAATACTCCAATGACCAATCCAGACTATCCTTGTTAATCGCTTCATCCGGCAAACTGCTGATTACGCCTTCAATCGATTTTCGTGTCACCGCAAAATCCGGCTTAAAATCTTTCGTGCTGATCACTTCCGTGATGAATGTTAACGGTTGCGAAAATCGGCGGAGGGTTCTTGCCATATTGGGTAGTCTCATTTTTTCACCACCTGATAGGTTATCGAGTTTGCCAAATTACCGGTAACTCTCAATAATTTGGCGGCATCATTATTGGTATACTTAACCGCATTTCCAATTTTCTCGCGGGTTATCAAATACCCTTCATAGTATTTTTTCTCAAGTGTACTCTGCTTGTATTCAGGCCACGATCCAAAACCTTGTGTATCAAACGCCTCTTTTGACCAAGTGACCGAATCTTCGCCGATATAAGCCAGAAATTCCTTTGCGCTAATTTCACCTGAAATAAATAAGCGGTATTTTTCTTTTACCGCTTTTTCAATGATTTCTTTTTGGTGATCACGAATCGGTACGCGCAAAAATGAGCGAGGCGGGATTTTCTCCGTGCCAAATTCGTGGATCGTTGCCACTTCCACCACGCTAATATCGGAATCTTTATACGGTCTGGTATTTTCCAATACGCCCACTTCCACTTTCAGTTTGTTAAGTTCCTTAAACTGTTTTTTGGCTTTTTCCAGCAATTTTGATTTCAACATTACCAGTTCATCCCGATTGCCAAGGCGTAATTGTTAATGCGACTTTCCAGCACCAAATATTGCTCACCAAATGCGGAGGTTTTAAACCAGTCTTTCTCGGTTCCTGAAAAATTGGCGCTGGCACTGACATCGCCCACACCTTCACTACCAAACAGTGCATTCGGATCGGCTGAATGAGAATCCTTGGTTGGACTATTTTCATGGAAGCCCGCCAAAAAAAGCAGATGCGCGGTGAGGTACATCAAACCTTGCTCATACATCACGCCCCACACTTTCTTGTCCATCCGGTTTTCTGCATCGGTTAAATAGAGCAACAATTTGTTGTCATCGGCGGTAAAGGTTTGTTCGCCAAAACGGTCACGGAATTTCTTTATCATTTCTTGCATGAAGCCCCCAAAAAAAGTGGATGAACCCCGCTTAATTATACTTCAAACGAAGGGGTTTGTTTTGTGCCGTCCGTTAACTCAATCGTCAACGTCACGACATTACCTTCTTTTGATGCGGTGATTTTTTTAATGCCAACCCCTGCATCACCTTTCGTGCCTTTTTCGCCCTTATCTCCCTTTTCACCTTGATCGCCTTTTTCGCCCTTAAGTGTTCCGGCGTCCAGTGCTTCGTGAAGGGCAGATACCCCCGCTTCAATATTGTTGAGATTCTCCGCATTCAATGGGGTTTTGGTTGACGGTGAATTTTCCCAATTTGTTTTTGTGTAGCTCATCATTGACTCCGGATTCAAATAAAAATGAGGGGCTTGCCCTCATGATGGTGATTGTGGAAAGTAATTATCAGACGGCAAGGTTGTTCCGATTGGGAAGCCGCCGTCTATGACTTTGGGGCGGTTTTGTAATCGGCATAAACGGCAGATAGTGGCTGTTTCCACATTGCCCCACCAAAGGCGGAACGATAGCCACACTCGTAGGTCAGCAAATCACGCTGGCGAACGGCTAACAACTCCGGCATATGCACTTTCATCTCGACATATTCTTCGTCGTAGGTGTAAACCACCATACGTGTTTTGCCTTTGGTTATTTCTCTGGCATATCCTGCCGGAACTTTCACAAAGGTAATCGTAAAGCTGTCATTACCCGATGCCTTCCTCAACGCAGCCATAATCCTGTCCATCGCAGAAACAGGCAGTAAATCAGTCCCAACAATGGGGCTTTGGCTATCAAACTTCTGCATCGCCAGCATGAAATCTGCGGCATCCATCGCAATATGCGTTGGTTGCACCCGATAATCTGAGTTTGCCCACGCCTTGTTGTAAGCATCCAGTACCAGCTTGATAAACTCATTGGCGGTCATATCTTTCAGCGATTTACCCGATGCTTCTTGCATCACCTGTATTTTACCGCCTGTTAACAAACCTTCTTGTCCTTTCACATGTTGATGTCCGAGGTAACCTGCATATTGCAGCGTTGACAGGGCATTGGCGTACAAATCATCCTGTTTTTTGCTTTGCAGATTAATATTGATTTTGTTGATTTTTTCAAGCTCCTGTTGTGTCCATACAACGGCTTTTGCCCACTGGCAAACAGGCGCTTTGTACATCTCAATGGTGCTATCAATCGTCACCAGCGAGTTGGTTTTGTTGCCGATAATGCCGTCTTTGACAGAGCCCAACACCTCAGTAATACCGTATTCTACGTATTCATCGGCAAAATCCAGTCCTTCGTTGATTGGGATTGCCTCCCCGATATTGATTTCAGGTAACTGTTTTTCCTGTAGCTGCGTGTCACGTTCGGTTAATGCTTCTTGCAACACCGTTTCAAAATAGGCTTCTTCAATTGCCATCGGTTATTCTCCTACCTTTTGTATGAAGCCAAGCGTTATTGCCACGCACTGACTGCCTGAACTGACATTCTCAACCCAATACCCCAAATCAATATTGCCTGTTGCGGTTTTGGAAACTTTGCCAACATCGTCACCTTTTGCGACCACATAAACTTTATCGCCCCGTTTAAAGGTTTCATCTTTTGCCGTTGCTGCCCCAACGCAATCACCGTGGGAAAAATGCCCTATATTGACTTGCTTGTTGTGTGGTGCTTTCTCGCTGTAAATATCCCTCACCACGATACCGTGGATAACATCGGTGGCAGCAGAAATCGGCTTAATACCGCCGTCAGGGTTCACCGCCACAAACACGCCGTAGGGTAGGTCAGTCGTGGTGTTGTTTTCTTCGCCCCACACTTTGTCATTGGAGCTAGAGGCGCGATAGATTGTGCCTGCGCGCAAGGTTCCTTTTTCGGAACCCCAGTTTGTGAATCCAAATGCCATTAGCGACCTCCTAGGCGTTGTGATGCGGATTTGGTGGGTTTTCTATCGCCAAGATTTAATCGTGGCTTATTCTGTTCACGCTGACGATTGATGAGATAGTCATACTTACCGTTAATCGCAGAATCGCCGAGTTTTCTGGCTTCCTGTTGTGTCACCAAACCTTTCGCAATAATCACATTTTCCTTGATTTGCCGTGCGGTTCGGGCATGTCCAATTGCCACATCCCCAAACGTTGACTTCGCTTCGGCTTCCGTTTCGGCTAGCTCTTTTTCAGCTTTCAGTCGGGCGTTTTCTTCCTCCAGTGCTTTGAGTTTTTCCGTCAGTTCTTCAAGCTGCTTTTTCAGCGTCTCAATCAGCGATTTATCATCGGTAACCTCTGTATTTTCAGGCACGGAGGTGATTTCACTGGCTGCATCGCCTTGCTTAACCTCACTGGTAGGTGACGGTGTCACATTCAGACTTTGGGCTTTCCCGATTAATCCCGTTAATATCTCGCCGATTTCTTTTGTTGCTTCATCGGCGGATTCGGTGAGCAACTGAATGTAATCACTCATCTGAATCAATAGAGTATCAAGGGTATCGGGTGTTTCGCCCTCATCCCCCAACGTGTGCTGACCCTTAACGGCAGCGAGTTTTGCTTTCATAGACACAGCGCTATCTCCTAGTTTGACATCATGCCCAGAGCGTCCCTCGTCAACAATTGCGACGTGGTCACCTCTGATATGGGTTTTCTTGAAATCTACTCCTGTGGTGCCAGTCGGTTCAATAAACGACTTGTAACCACAACTGAGTTCTTTGATTTGGTAATTTTTAATCGCAGCAATCGCCTCAGCGTCATAAAGGAAAACATCGGCTGAAAGATAATCGCCATCCTGCTTCACATTCTGTACGTGACCAATAGCGGTATCCTTCCAGTTATCACTGGTCACCTCGTTATTGGGGGCGTGAAAAAAGGTAAGCGGTTTTCCCTCAAACGAGGCGATGGTTTCAGCGTCAAAAAGGTCTTCGGGTAATACCTCAACCTTGTAGCGTTGGGTGGGTAGCAAATTTGGCACATGACTGGAGAGTTCTTTGCCTTCAAATTCCTGTATCCCCACTTTGGCAATTTTGCTTGGTATGCGATAACCTGTTTCTAACTGTTGTGCGCCCTTAATATCAATAGGCAATCGGTTGTCATTGCCGTTCATCGTTTAATCCTTCTATGCTTTGTAAAATTACTTTGCTGACACAGCGACAATTAAAATCTTGCGAAGGGTGAAGCTCCACGCCCCCAATCCGTTTTCGTTTTTCCCACAGCTTGGTTTTCTCGTTGAAATACACGCTTGGGTCATCAAATCGGCAAATGCGATTATTCATCGCTGCATGAGAGGGACGGGTTCCGCCGTTTTTTCGTTTATCCATCACCGCTGACCAGCGATACAACTTAATCCCTAGCTTTTGCATTCGAAGATTGGTTAAATCACCCATCGCTTTCCGGCTTTGGTCAATCGCAATTCGCATGCCTCGGTTTTGCTGAATATTCAACGCTGCCGTGATTTCCTTTCCGGCGTCGCGCAACGTTTTGTTGCCGCCTATCATCGATTGCACAATTTTTTGTATATGGCTTAATGACTCGGTATGCAATCCTTTAATCAACTGGACGTTTTCGCCAATCATGCCGTTAAAGAAATCCTGCGTTTGTTTGCTGTCCAACACCGCTGCGGGGTTAATTGCAATCACAGACTCAAATTCACGGCTTAACCGTTTTTTGTTATCCGCATTAGTAATGTTGGCAAAATTACGCGCGACCCGTGTTGCAAATGCGCTGATGTCAATCGTTAAAAAACGGTCAACAATGCGGTTAAAGGTTTGGAAGCGTTTTTGGATAGAATTGGGGCTGGCATCGCCAAGATTTTTTTGTTGATTTTCTCTGGCAATTTCTTGCTTAACCACGAGCTTAAAAAGTGAAATAAGATGTTTAACTGAGGCGGCATAATAGACTTCTGCGCGCTTACTCGGATTAATCGGCTTACACTCCCTCCCCGTTAATTTTCCCTTGGGTGGTAAATTCACGGTCATCCTCCTCACTGAGTAGGTTTGCCATCATCGTCACTTCCGGTACGTTTTTCACGTCAACCAGTTCACGACGGTTTAACTCATTGAGCGCGTCTTGTGGCTCAATCACGCCGTGTTCCAGCAACAACATTAATGCCGTGGTCACGGTATTCAGATTAGTGGCAGACTCAGCTTTGTTTTCCGTTTTTATTTGGACAAATTCAAAGGCGACTTCCGTTTCGCTAATGCCATGCTTGGCACAAATGAATTTGTCGAAGAAGTTAATAATCGGGCGCAAACGGGATTCTTGAATTTCGAAAATGGTGTCGTAGTAAGATTGCAAATCTTCCTGTCCGGTGGAAAATCCGGCTGCCCCATCGCCAAACAAAATCGTTTTCGGTCTGTCCATCGCAATCGCCAATCGGTCTTGCGCTTTTGTCCAGATGTCTGAAACATTTGCCAGCGACAACTCTTTTTGCTCATACTGGCTGTCTGCATCCAGCATCAACACGTTGTGTCTTTTCTTGGCTTGCAATACTAATTGCAGCCAGTCGATAATTTCTTTGCCTCTTCCGTTGGTGATCCCCGTGTTCAAATCTTTCAGCAAAAAGATATCGGATTTCATCTCACGCAACATGCCGAGCACTTCATCATTGACGTAAAGATAGCCGAGCAAATCAGAGATAAACGCCAAAATATCACTTTTACCATCATTGGCTTTTTCATTCGCTCTAACGGTGCTATTGGTAATTTGATTAACGACCGTCAAACAACAACGGGAGTGATGAACAAGTATTTTCTCGGCGCTTTCTAACTCAAACAACAATGGCTTGTTAAAGTACGGACTAAAAATGTTGGTAGCGATTTTGCGAATGCGATACTCGCCTTGCCGGACGACCAAAAAGCCTTTTAACTGTTCGTTGTTCACATTGAGCGGCTTTTCCAGATTTTCTTCGTCGGTCACCGCGATTAACAGACTACCGCCGTAGAGCGAAGCCAGTTTTAACGCCAGTTCTGCGTGCTTTTTGATGTTAAGGCGCTTTTCTTCGCCCGTGAACACATCATTCAGTTGTTCGGTTCGTGCTTCATCATCGCCCGTAAAACGCACGGTGCGCCAATGCTTGATACAGTCTCCTGACGTTTTGTTGATATATTTCCGCACAATTGACACACGCTCATAGAGCCACGCCAAGCCTTTGTCGGTTTCAAAATAGCCCGCACCTGTTATGCCAAGTGCAGCAAAACAGGAGGGCAATGTGGTGGTGGACGCGCCTATCGCATTCACCTCACGCATCAGGTTATCCAGTCCGCCATCGGCGAGTTTTTGGGGTGATTTTTTTCGAAAAGATGAAAACATATGATCGCTCGTATTTTATTTAATTAATGGATAAATTCTTGATGTGTAGTCTTATTGTGACTACAATTAACTATTAGTAGATAATTATTTCGAGGAAATCTTATGCGTCATTCTGAAACCTATGTCCGCGCCCGCATTGACGCGAATACTAAACAACGCGCCACCGCTGCACTTGAAGCGATGGGGCTTTCTGTTTCTGATGCCATTAGGTTGTTGATGCTTCGCGTAGCTGATGAACAACGTTTGCCATTTGATGTCAAAGTCCCGAACACCACAACCAAAAAGGCAATAGCTGAATTAGAGGAAGGAAAGGGAAAACAGTTTGACTGTGTGACAGCATTGATGGCGGATTTACATGAGGACAATTGAGCGTTCAGTAACATTTAAACGTGACTACAAACGAGAAGCCAAAGGACGGCATCGCAATAACCTTGATAAAGTCCTCATATCCGTTATCACTTCTCTAGTGATTGATGAACCACTCAAAACATCCCATCGTGATCATGATTTAATCGGTAAATGGTCAGGTCATAGAGAATGTCATATAAAACCTGATTTGTTATTAATATATCGAAAACCAGATAGTGAAACCCTCCAACTTGTCAGGTTGGGATCACACGCTCAGTTATTCGGCTGAATGTTTACATCCGCAAATACCGATAAATTGTTTCTCTTGATACGCCAAATTAACAAAAGAATTTGGCTTTTTCTTCAATAGAGGGTTCTACGCTGGAATCCCAGATTTTGCCGTAGCAAATTCCGCGTCCCTTATTCGCATAATCGTTTGTCGGGTTGTATTAAATATTTTGGCAAGAGAACTGATACTTTGACCGTTTTTCAAATAAGATAGCACTTCTTCTCTTTGTTCATCGTTTAATGCTCGAGGTCTGCCGAGCTTTTTACCCTGTGCTTTTGCTCTGACTATTCCTACCTGAGTGCGCTCAATTAGCAAATCCCGTTCAAATTCAGCAACAGCAGAAATCACCTGCATTGTCATTTTTCCGGCTGGACTGGTGAGATCGACGCCACCTAATGCAAGACAGTGAACTTTAACACCTACCGAGGCTAGGTTTTCAACGGTTTTACGAATATCCATGGCATTTCGCCCGAGTCGGTCTAATTTGGTTACCACAAGAACGTCTTCTGCTTCTAATCTGTCGGTTAATCTGACAAATCCATTTCTTTCATTAGCAGCAACCGAACCGCTAATATTCTCTTCGACAATTCGATGCGGTTTAATGTTAAATCCGGCTGCTTCAATTTCTCGGCGTTGATTTTCGGTGGTCTGTTCTAAGGTGGATACTCGGCAGTAGGCAAAAACCCGTGACATATTTATTTCTCCTGTACGAAATAGATGTACTTATTATACAGGATGTACGAAATTAATTTAACCTATTTTTGTACAGGTGTTTTAGGGCGTGTACGAAACCGAACGATTTTGAACAGCAAAAATTACCCGAAATGGTTACTAATTAACCTGTCCGATAATAAAATCATTTTTTATTTTTTCCTAAACCCCATACAACTAATTTAATCATCTGTTAAGGGGATAAACTCTTCCATTCTGTTAGCGACACTATGTGCATGAGCACTAATATCTTCTTCATTGACTTCACCTAAAGTACTACGCATACTCTCAGCAAATTCTTCAATGTTGTTAATAATATCTGCATGTAACGTAGGGTCACTTTTCTCTAATGAGTTCATTACAATCGTTAAAATATTTGACAGAGCCTCTAGGCGAACTTCTAACTCGTTAATATCCTCAATGGAGACCTCTTCTTCAATCATCATGCTATGTTCTCTCTATTAATTCATTTGGTTAGCTATTAATATGGGTTATTGAACCAAAACCGCCTGTAATCGATTCTAAGCGTATCAAATTGAAAATCGCTACGATTGGGTTACTTATATCAAGAAAACGCCTTACATAGCGTTACAGGCTGCTTAAAATTGATTTATGAACCAGATATGAACTGCAATATCAAAAAATTCACCGATTTCTCTAAAATTCCCTGTAATCGATTTTTGGATTGTTTTAGATAGAAAAAATCCGATTTTACCCCAAAAATTGCAGTAGTATCCCCGCACGCCTACTCGCTAAACATGTCGTTTTTTATGCAGCTGCACAATGCCTCTCAGCGTAGGCCAGCACTGGTGATTTTAGGTGGGCAAAAACTTGATGGTTAGGAAATTGAATCGCTTTTAAAGTGAGTAGCAAAAGCCATCCCTTATTGCAAAAAGGAGATGGGGATCGATTTATTGTGTTTAGTGCCAGTTAACATTTCCTCAGAGAGTGTAATTTCTAACCTGATTTCCTTATTTTAGACACATTGATCCTGCGTTTAGCTGCGTAACCATCGCTTTTTCTCCAGGTTATGCAGTCTTTCTGACAACAATTCCGTTGCTTTTTTACCCATTTGCGCCCCGGTGAAAAGCAGCCTGTCGCCACACAGAATACATTTGTACGGATCGGTACGCAGAAATCCTTTCATCAGCACAGAAAAACCTGGGTTCTCCGGTTTTTTACGTGCCGTCATCTCAAGTGCCTTATACACTTTCGGCAATAGTTTTCCTCGTTTACGATTCGACAAAAAACCAGAGTAACGCACCATTTTAAAATGCCTGGCCGGAATATGGCTTATATAGCGTCTAATCATCTCTTCCTGCGGCAGAGTCTGCTGCCGATGCTGGCCAGTTCGGTGGTCATGGTAGTGATGAACAACGGCACCCCCTCGGTAATGCCGCAGTTTTGACGCAGATACCGGTGGGCGTTTAAGGTAGCGACCGAGGTACTTAACACTATGCCATGCCCCTTTCGTTTTTTTAGCAAAGTGCACTTTCCAATAACGTCCGTACTGCGCCCTCAAGTAACGCCGCCAATGTTTTTTGTCACGGATATGGCCAAGACCGGGAAGAAGGCCAGGGTTAATTAAATCATAACTGTGACGCAGTAGTCGGATAACAGCCCCTCGCCAGATTTCTTCGACATCCTTTTTTTTGAAAAACAGCTTTCGCCATACACTATGTTTACTATCCAAACCCCCTCGAGTGACGGAAACATGAACATGCGGATGTTGATTGAGTTGCCGGCCATAAGTATGCAAGGCACAGAAAATACCAATTTCGATACCCTGTTTGCGAGCCAACTGCAGCATAGCTCGAGTGGCTGCCCGAAACAGAGCATTAAGTAGCGGCCAGTTATTGTTAAAAAAAGGCCAAAGGAGATGTGGCATGGTGAAAGTAATGTGTTGCCAGTGTCACCGATCATGCAAAACTGATCCACTAACGATCATCTAAAACTGATCCACTTGGTATTATTCGCACATTTTTGTACGGATAATTTATGTTAACCAAGGAGATATTTGTGGATATTCATGTTCGCTTTGCACAAGGACAAAGCCTTCGAAAAATTGCCAGTGAGTTGGGTATATCCCGTAACACCGTAAAACATCATTTACAACAACAGACAATGCCAACTTATGCTAAAAGAAGTCAACAACCGACTAAATTATCCCCCTTTAAACCTTATTTGCTTCAGCGAATTGAACTGGCTAAACCTGATTGGATCCCTGAAACAGTCTTATTTGATGAGGTAGTTGAAAACGGCTATCAAGGTGGTATTGCTCAATTACGCCGATTTGTTTGTCAATTTAAACCAAGCATTGTTCCCGAAGTAGTCGTCCGTTTTGAAACACAGCCAGGTCAACAAATGCAAATCGACTTCACCAGCATCCGGCGAGGTAAAAAATCGCTGA
This sequence comes from Arsenophonus nasoniae, assembly GCF_004768525.1. NCBI lineage: Bacteria > Pseudomonadati > Pseudomonadota > Gammaproteobacteria > Enterobacterales > Morganellaceae > Arsenophonus > Arsenophonus nasoniae. Next base: position 186,935 of record NZ_CP038614.1, on the reverse strand, counting down.
AAGCGTTTGTTGCAACGCTAGGCTATTCGCGTGCGAGTTATGTAAAGTTCTTTGATAATGAACGAGCAGAATCGTGGCAGCAAGGTTTAAGAGAAGCTTTCGACTACTTTGGTGGTGTACCACAGGAAGTATTGTGTGATAACGCAAAATCCCTCATCATCGAACGGGATGCTTATGCAGAAGGTGATCATAAATTACATGTCGAAATGCTTCAAATGTCGAAAGATTACGGGTTTGTAATGGTCAACAAATTCTGTAGAAGATCTAAGCGGCATTTTTTAGTTCATGATATTTTTGATGTGGCGTTAAATAACCAATCGTTGAATGGCGTCGATAATAATTGTAAAACTGAATATAATTTTCAACTTCACAGACAACAGATTGATGATTCATAAACGATAAACGGTTAAGTCTTTCTGTCTTTAAACTCCTAAAAAATCTTTCCATCACGGCATTATCGAGGCAATTACCTCGCCGACTCATGCTTTGAGTTATTTTCCGTTCAAAGAGGTGCGCCCTAAACTCCTCCGATGAATATTGGCAACCTTGATCTGAATGGAACATCAAACTTGTCGTATCCGGTAATTGCCGTTCAATTGCGTTATCTAAGGCTTCTTTCACTAATTTCGAATCCGGTTTTGTTGATAAGGCATAACCAATAATTTCTTTGGTGGCTAAATCCAACACACAGGCTAAATAGCTCCACCCATAGTGATGTCTAATATACGTGATATCCCCGACATAATAGTGATTATGCTGTTCAGGGGAAAATTGTCGTTTAAGCAAATTAGGGGCATATCGATGTTCGTTACCCGATGAGTGATAGTAGTGCTTTTTCGTTGGTCTAATTGCAACTAATTGATTTAATTTCATGATGTTCGATATTTTATAAGTGCCAATTTGGTGCCCTAAACCCTTTAACTCGGCTTGAATACGTCTTTTGCCATAAATTTGACCCGATGTATAAAAAATACGTTTGATTTCGCCACACAGTCTTTCATTTTCAACTGTCGGTATTTTCGTTTCATAATAAAAACTACTGCTGCTTACTTCAAAAAGATGGCATAACTCAGTGACCGTAAAATTGGGGTACATGATTTTCAGTTGCTTCACGATTTTGAGTTTTGATTGTCGAGGATGAAGTAAGCCGCGGCTTTTTTTAATATGTCATTATCCCTCTGAGCACGCTTAAGTTGAACTTCTAATTCTTGTATGCGCTGTTGCTCGGGTGTTAACGCTTTTGATTTTACAGGCGTATTCCCATTTAACTCGGCAAGATATTGTTGCTTCCATCGTGATACGGCAGATTTACCCGCACCGGATATTTTTTCAACTTGGATATTGCTATATCCACCTTCAACCATGAGTTTTGCATATTCCAGTTTTTGCTTTCCGCTAAAGGTTACTTTTACTTTTCGGGTCATATTTATACCTATAAGATTTTGCTTAATTATAAGCTATAAATCTCTACAGTTTTATTAGACCACTACATTGCCCTGTAGGGCTTGCAAGCCTTCAATTTAAACCCGTAATCTTTCGACATTTGAAGCATTTCGACATGTAATTTATGCTCACCTTCTGCATAAGCATCCCGTTCGATGATGAGGGATTTTGCGTTATCACACAATACTTCCTGTGGTACACCACCAAAGTAGTCGAAAGCTTCTCTTAAACCTTGCTGCCACGATTCTGCTCGTTCATTATCAAAGAACACATCATTCAGTTGTTCGGTTCGTGCTTCATCATCGCCCGTAAAACGCACGGTGCGCCAATGCTTGATACAGTCTCCTGACGTTTTGTTGATATATTTCCGCACAATTGACACACGCTCATAGAGCCACGCCAAGCCTTTGTCGGTTTCAAAATAGCCCGCACCTGTTATGCCAAGTGCAGCAAAACTGGACGGTAATGTCGTCGTGGACGCCCCTATCGCATTCACCTCACGCATGAACGTAGCACGCTACGCGTGAGCGGCGCAGCGGTGCTGCTTCGGGGATGTTAATGAGTTGAGTACTGTTTTATACTCTGCAGTAGGTTAATTTTTTTCAGGGATTCATCTCGATGGCTCGCAATAAATCTCCCAGAAAGCGTAAACCGGTTAAATCAGGCAGGCTGCCCGTCACTTCACGTGCCACAGCGCCTGTTTATCCGAAACGTTTTATGCTCTCTCTCCCACCCGAAAATGATGATGACAGACCGCCTGAATTTTTTTATGACACCCTAAAAGAAGCCATACGCCACTGCCTCCGACTCGGCCCCCAATTTTTTCTCGACACGCAGTATTACCCGCCGCTAGTCACGATTATCAGGGGTTTTAAACAACGCCAAGACCAAGCCGATGACGCTGGATACGACTACACTGAGGGGGGAATAACTGAAAGTCTGCCTGCCGATGAATTCATCACCTATACGGAGCTAGGAATAATCCCTGTTTCCTTTGAACCCTGGGATAAACACACCGATAACTGGGCTGACGAATCTGGCAATTTCTGTTTCTTTGGCAAGATGCCCATAAGGTAATTGAGTCAGATGTATATCCCTCGTCCTGCTAAACTACTTTTCACCATTGATGACGGTTGGAATAAATTCCTCGAAAAATACGGCGATAGCGTTAGTTCGTGGACGAGTTTATCTGTGGAGCGCATGCTTGCCTGCGGCACTTGTGCCATGGGTGTCCGGCGCTATTGTTGCGCTTCGTCTGATTGTTCTCACAGCCGTTTTTTCTGCCAAAGCTGTAAGTCAAAAGCCTGCAGTTCATGTGGCTTTAAAGCCACCGAGCAGTGGTTAGCACAGCAGGTTCATATTTTACCCGACTGCGACTGGCAACACATTACTTTCACCATGCCACATCTCCTTTGGCCTTTTTTTAACAATAACTGGCCGCTACTTAATGCTCTGTTTCGGGCAGCCACTCGAGCTATGCTGCAGTTGGCTCGCAAACAGGGTATCGAAATTGGTATTTTCTGTGCCTTGCATACTTATGGCCGGCAACTCAATCAACATCCGCATGTTCATGTTTCCGTCACTCGAGGGGGTTTGGATAGTAAACATAGTGTATGGCGAAAGCTGTTTTTCAAAAAAAAGGATGTCGAAGAAATCTGGCGAGGGGCTGTTATCCGACTACTGCGTCACAGTTATGATTTAATTAACCCTGGCCTTCTTCCCGGTCTTGGCCATATCCGTGACAAAAAACATTGGCGGCGTTACTTGAGGGCGCAGTACGGACGTTATTGGAAAGTGCACTTTGCTAAAAAAACGAAAGGGGCATGGCATAGTGTTAAGTACCTCGGTCGCTACCTTAAACGCCCACCGGTATCTGCGTCAAAACTGCGGCATTACCGAGGGGGTGCCGTTGTTCATCACTACCATGACCACCGAACTGGCCAGCATCGGCAGCAGACTCTGCCGCAGGAAGAGATGATTAGACGCTATATAAGCCATATTCCGGCCAGGCATTTTAAAATGGTGCGTTACTCTGGTTTTTTGTCGAATCGTAAACGGGGAAAACTATTGCCGAAAGTGTATAAGGCACTTGAGATGACGGCACGTAAAAAACCGGAGAACCCAGGTTTTTCTGTGCTGATGAAAGGATTTCTGCGTACCGATCCGTACAAATGTATTCTGTGTGGCGACAGGCTGCTTTTCACCGGGGCGCAAATGGGTAAAAAAGCAACGGAATTGTTGTCAGAAAGACTGCATAACCTGGAGAAAAAGCGATGGTTACGCAGCTAAACGCAGGATCAATGTGTCTAAAATAAGGAAATCAGGTTAGAAATTACACTCTCTGAGGAAATGTTAACTGGCACTAAACACAATAAATCGATCCCCATCTCCTTTTTGCAATAAGGGATGGCTTTTGCTACTCACTTTAAAAGCGATTCAATTTCCTAACCATGAACTTTACATAACTCGCACGCGAATAGCCTAGCGTTGCAACAAACGCTTTCAGCGATTTTTTACCTCGCCGGATGCTGGTGAAGTCGATTTGCATTTGTTGACCTGGCTGTGTTTCAAAACGGACGACTACTTCGGGAACAATGCTTGGTTTAAATTGACAAACAAATCGGCGTAATTGAGCAATACCACCTTGATAGCCGTTTTCAACTACCTCATCAAATAAGACTGTTGCAGGGATCCAATCAGGTTTAGCCAGTTCAATTCGCTGAAGCAAATAAGGTTTAAAGGGGGATAATTTAGTCGGTTGTTGACTTCTTTTAGCATAAGTTGGCATTGTCTGTTGTTGTAAATGATGTTTTACGGTGTTACGGGATATACCCAACTCACTGGCAATTTTTCGAAGGCTTTGTCCTTGTGCAAAGCGAACATGAATATCCACAAATATCTCCTTGGTTAACATAAATTATCCGTACAAAAATGTGCGAATAATACCAAGTGGATCAGTTTTAGATGATCGTTAGTGGATCAGTTTTGCATGATCGGTGACACTAGGGCGATTGAGGCTTAATTTTTGGCGTTCTTTCATGATTCAATCTTTAAACAGGGTGTTCATTTCAGTATCAGTCAAACCCGTAAATTTCATCACAGATTGCCTATCCATACCACTTTCTAGCATTTGGCGCGCTATCTTCATCGAAGCCTGTTTTTCGCCTTCAAGTTTACCTTCTAATTTACCTTCTTGAACGCCATCATTTTTGCCTAATTGGTAGCCTTCCAGTTTGCCTTCTTGTAATCCTTCTTGCCTTAATGCTTAAGCAATAGTCATAAGTGCTCCTTCGTGTTTCTCTGATTGTTTGGCTATCTCGGTGATAAATTCCATTGGTTTGTGAGCGTTACCTTCTTGGATGAGATAGTTAAACATCGTGATGACTTGATTATCGGTATAATAATTATACGACAATAGTTTAACAATACTATCCAGTAGCTCCGTCATATCCCTTCTGCGAATGTGCTTTTGGAGTAACTCAAGCAACGCTATTCGCTTGTGTTGCATAATCTCACCATCATCAAGTGTGGTGACATCGGCTAACTTAAAAGGATTGGTGTAGATACGTTCTGCTAGTTTTCTGTCTTCAAAGCAGTCAAGCCAATGAGTGCTATAGGGGTGAGAACATAAGCACGCCTTTGGCGTGAGCATCGCGGCAAAGGCGCTCTATTTCTAGGCAATTCCCTTCTCGTCTTTTATACTCTGCTCTATGTACATCCCCAGACCTGCAAAACTGCTATTTCAATACGATGACGGATGGAACCTTTTCATCGAAAATAATCACGTAGATGAATGGCAACTACTCTCTGTCGAAAAGATGCTCGCCTGCAGCACCTGCGCTATGGGCGTTCGCCGTTATTGCTGTTCTTCACCTGAATGCTCTCATTCACGCTTCTTTTGTCAAACCTGTAAATCCAAAGCCTGCAGTGCGTGTGGCCTCAAAGGCACCGAACGTAGCACGCTACGCGTGAGCGGCGCAGCGGTGCTGCTTCGGGGATGTTAATGAGTTGAGTACTGTTTTATACTCTGCAGTAGGTTAATTTTTTTCAGGGATTCATCTCGATGGCTCGCAATAAATCTCCCAGAAAGCGTAAACCGGTTAAATCAGGCAGGCTGCCCGTCACTTCACGTGCCACAGCGCCTGTTTATCCGAAACGTTTTATGATCTCTCTCCCACCCGAAAATGATGATGACAGACCGCCTGAATTTTTTTATGACACCCTAAAAGAAGCCATACGCCACTGCGTCCGACTCGGCCCCCAATTTTTTCTCGACACGCAGTATTACCCGCCGCTAGTCACGATTATCAGGGGTTTTGAACAACGCCAAGACCAAGCCGATGACGCTGGATACGACTACACTGAGGGGGGAATAACTGAAAGTCTGCCTGCCGATGAATTCATCACCTATACGGAGCTAGGAATAATCCCTGTTTCCTTTGAACCCTGGGATAAACACACCGATAACTGGGCTGACGAATCTGACAATTTCTGTTTCTTTGGCAAGATGCCCATAAGGTAATTGAGTCAGATGTATATCCCTCGTCCTGCTAAACTACTTTTCACCATTGATGACGGTTGGAATAAATTCCTCGAAAAATACGGCGATAGCGTTAGTTCGTGGACGAGTTTATCTGTGGAGCGCATGCTTGCCTGCGGCACTTGTGCCATGGGTGTCCGGCGCTATTGTTGCGCTTCGTCTGATTGTTCTCACAGCCGTTTTTTCTGCCAAAGCTGTAAGTTAAAAGCCTGCAGTTCATGTGGCTTTAAAGCCACCGAGCAGTGGTTAGCACAGCAGGTTCATATTTTACCCGACTGCGACTGGCAACACATTACTTTCACCATGCCACATCTCCTTTGGCCTTTTTTTAACAATAACTGGCCGCTACTTAATGCTCTGTTTCGGGCAGCCACTCGAGCTATGCTGCAGTTGGCTCGCAAACAGGGTATCGAAATTGGTATTTTCTGTGCCTTGCATACTTATGGCCGGCAACTCAATCAACATCCGCATGTTCATGTTTCCGTCACTCGAGGGGGTTTGGATAGTAAACATAGTGTATGGCGAAAGCTGTTTTTCAAAAAAAAGGATGTCGAAGAAATCTGGCGAGGGGCTGTTATCCGACTACTGCGTCACAGTTATGATTTAATTAACCCTGGCCTTCTTCCCGGTCTTGGCCATATCCGTGACAAAAAACATTGGCGGCGTTACTTGAGGGCGCAGTACGGACGTTATTGGAAAGTGCACTTTGCTAAAAAAACGAAAGGGGCATGGCATAGTGTTAAGTACCTCGGTCGCTACCTTAAACGCCCACCGGTATCTGCGTCAAAACTGCGGCATTACCGAGGGGGTGCCGTTGTTCATCACTACCATGACCACCGAACTGGCCAGCATCGGCAGCAGACTCTGCCGCAGGAAGAGATGATTAGACGCTATATAAGCCATATTCCGGCCAGGTATTTTAAAATGGTGCGTTACTCTGGTTTTTTGTCGAATCGTAAACGGGGAAAACTATTGCCGAAAGTGTATAAGGCACTTGAGATGACGGCACGTAAAAAACCGGAGAACCCAGGTTTTTCTGTGCTGATGAAAGGATTTCGGCGTACCGATCCGTACAAATGTATTCTGTGTGGCGACAGGCTGCTTTTCACCGGGGCGCAAATGGGTAAAAAAGCAACGGAATTGTTGTCAGAAAGACTGTATAACCTGGAGAAAAAGCGATGGTTACGCAGCTAAACGCAGGATCAATGTGTCTAAAATAAGGAAATCAGGTTAGAAATTACACTCTCTGAGGAAATGTTAACTGGCACTAAACACAATAAATCGATCCCCATCTCCTTTTTGCAATAAGGGATGGCTTTTGCTACTCACTTTAAAAGCGATTCAATTTCCTAACCATGTACTAACGAACAAAAGGTTTGGGTCACTATGAGAGAAGCATTAATTAGTCTATCGAAAAAACAAATAGAGTTTTTTAGGGTAGATAAAAACAATATGAGAACAATTAATTTTTCTAACTGGATAGACGGAGGAAGTTTTTATGAAAGACAGGAAGATTGTAGCAAAATAGTTTTAAGATTTACTAAAAGTATAGAACCATACCTTTTTGAGTTAAAAGGTAATTTTACAATATACTCTATAGAATCAATCCAAAATTTAACAAATCCAATAGCATTTAGATTATATCTAATAATGTTAAGTGAAATAAAAAAAGCTAAAAATATTGAGTTAAAAAAATCTAAAAAGTTAGAAGCTCATATGCTGAAATTATCAATTTTGCAAATACGTAAGATTTTTCCAAACCTATCAAAAGAATTCAATAATATAAAAAAATTCACACTAATACCTGCTTTCGAACAAATCCAGTCACTTACAGATATTTCCTTAAATTGGCGTACTATCAAAACAGGAAGATCAATAACAGACATTGAAATTACTTATCTTCTAGAAAAAGATGATTTATTCAAAGCAAAACCAACTCGCCCAAGACTAGCCAAGCGTCCACATGTTAAATCTGGTTCTCACGATGAGGGCGAGTGGATGAAGAAAAACACCGAGATTCTCTATCAGTACGAGAAGGATTTGAAGAAATACGATCCTACGTTACGTTTAACTATCCAAGATTTGCGTAGAGCCGTTGAATGCTCAAAATATTGCAAACAAAATTGGCACGAAGAGAAAAAGCGCGAATTAGCGTTAAGAGAAGGAAAAAATACAAAAATATCCGTTGCTAAATCTGAGCAAAACAAAGATATTACTTTCTCTGAAAAAGACCTGGAATTATTACAAAATTTTTGATTTGAAAAGGCACACCATGAACAAAACAGAACTCATCAGCAAAGTTGCAGAGAAATCAGGCTTAAGCAAGAAGGACTCAGAGAAGGCGGTTAATGCTTTCATCGAAACGGTGACAGAGGCTTTGAAAGCGGGAAATGATGTACAGCTTATTGGCTTTGGCAGCTTTCAGGTGAAGCCCCGAGCAGCGAGAGATGGACGCAATCCAAAAACGGGCGAGACACTTAAAATTGCTGCTGCAAACGTACCGAGTTTTAAAGCAGGTCAAAGACTCAAAGAGGCTGTTAAGTGATCTTTGACGCAAAATATATTAATACCTCATTTAGGAAATACTGGATGTTAATTAGAACATCATTTTTATTTATCATGATCTTGATGGTTACCTCATGCGTTATCCATGACTATGATAAAGATAACCCCCAAAAAAAAATTGGCAAAGGATCCATATTCGACCAGCCGATATATACCAGAGACGATAAAGGAAAAGTGACCAAAGATAGCGTTGCTGAGCAAATAAGAGATTTTGGTTGTGACTCTAAGGAGGATAAAGATTGTAGAAAACCTTTTGGTTGGTAATTTAAGAGCATACCTAACCAAAAAAATGACGAATCCGAGCAAGTATTCATTGAAGTGCTAAAGGAAGACAGAAAGAAGGGTCAGAACACCCTCTAAAACATCCTGTAATTCATTCTGAGTGGTTTTCTCGATAAAAACGTAAATTTCACATCTTAAAATTTATCGTCGCTCACAATGTGCTTTGAGCGATTTCTAGTTTTTGGATTTCAGAAAGAAAAAAGCCAACCGCAAAAGTTGGCAATTTGTCGAGATGAAACTTTTTTAGTTTTAATCATCAAAATTGACTCATGGCAAATTAATCATAAAACTTCAATGAAAAATTTCAATACCAAATTTTGGTTGATTAGCCACTAATGATATTTATCATTGTAATTAATCGTAATTAAGTAAATACTGTAATTAGTAAATCTTTATTTACAGAAATGGAGAAATGCGATTGATTATATCAATGTTAAATCAAAAAGGGGGAGTTGGTAAGACAACTCTAAGTATCAATATATCTGCTAAGTTAGCTATTGATAGAAACAAAGTACTTCTAATTGATGCTGACCCACAAGGTAGCGCTTTAGATTGGTCATCAGTGAGAAATGAAGAACCCCTATTCACGGTTGTTGGTTTACCTAGACCTACTCTTCATAAAGAGCTTAAATCTTTAATCAAAGATTATAATTTTATTTTAATTGATTGCCCTCCCAGAGTGACTGATTTAGCCCGCTCTGCAATATTAGCCTCTGATTTAGTTTTGATTCCTGTTCAACCAAGTCCATACGATATTTGGGCAGCACAAGAAGTTATTGATTTAATCAAAGAAGCGATTATTTTTAAAGATAAACTTAAATACGCCTTTGTTATTAATCGTAAAATCGCAAATACAGCGATTGGGAGAGATGTCACTGAAGCGTTATCGCAATATGAAACAAAGGTTTTTGGCTCATTCGTTTCTCAACGGGTCATTTATGCCGAAACTGCTGCTTCTGGAAATGTTGTTTTTGAATCCGATCCAGATGGAATTTCAAGTAAAGAAATATCTAGTTTAGTTGATGAGATTTTGGAGTTTTAAATGGCTAAAAAAATTAGTTTTAAAACAAAAGATATTAAAAAAAATGCTGATGATTGGGTCGAGAAAAGAGAAATAAAAACATCAAGTATTGAAATAAATAAACGGTTAACGATAGATATTCCTGAAAGTTTACATAAAAAAATCAAATCAACTTGTGCAATAAATGGTACATCAATAGCTGATGAAATTAGAAAATTACTGAAAAGTAAGTTTCAGTAATTAATGATTTGTTAAAATGTGAGGATTTTTTATGGCAAGTAGAGGAATTAACAAAGTTATTTTAATCGGTCATTTGGGCGATAAACCCATTGTTCGCTATTCGCCAGATGGGTCATGTTTTGCGACTTTCTCACTAGCAACGAATGAGTCTTGGCAGGATAAACAGACTGGTGAACAACGGGAAAAAACAGAATGGCATAGAATTTTTGTCACAGGTAAATTGGCTGAAATTGCTGGTCAATATCTCGATAAAGGCCGTCAGGTTTATGTTGAAGGACAATTGCGAACACGAAAGTGGCTAGACGAAAGAAGTGGAGAAGAGCGATATTCAACGGAAGTTTTTGTTGGTATTCAGGGGACATTTCAAATGTTGGGGAGTAAGAACGGAGATTCAGTACCGCCTCAAATTTTTCAGCCAAAACATTCAACACGTAATACACCGCAACCTAATCAAAGTAATGAATCATCAATTCCTGATTTTGATGATGATATCCCCTTCTAGCGTTCCAAAAATAAAATCGTCAACGTCTAAGAATTTCAAAAATAATTTTCAAATTAAAAAAACGCACCAGATGACTTACTGGTGCGTGAATAAAGCTATGTAGAAGAATCTAATTATTGAGCATATTCAGTATAGCTCATTTCAAAAATAGCGTTTTCCGATTGCAAATTTAAAATTTAAAAAAAGTGAAAATTTTTTAATCACGTAAGTTATTGATTTTGATCACTTTATTTTAAGATCAAATTTCACGTAAGTTATTGAAATAAATCGAATTATTGACAATGTAAATTTTACCTTTACAATTAAAAAATCGATTTTTAGCTGTTTTTTCCACGGCTTTTGCTCTTTCACAATTTGGGGTTTTTCCTCTGTCGAGTTTTCCAGAGGACAGAATGCAACTTTTGTGTGTTCTGTTTTGGTGTTTTTAATTCAATCTTCGTTTTAAGAACATAAGCACGCCTTTGGCGTGAGCATCGCGGCAAAGGCGCTCTATTTCTAGGCAATTCCCTTCTCGTCTTTTATACTCTGCTCTATGTACATCCCCAGACCTGCAAAACTGCTATTTCAATACGATGACGGATGGAACCTTTTCATCGAAAATAATCACGTAGATGAATGGCAACTACTCTCTGTCGAAAAGATGCTCGCCTGCAGCACCTGCGCTATGGGCGTTCGCCGTTATTGCTGTTCTTCACCTGAATGCTCTCATTCACGCTTCTTTTGTCAAACCTGTAAATCCAAAGCCTGCAGTGCGTGTGGCCTCAAAGGCACCGAACAGTGGATTGCCCAGCAGCGCCATATTTTGCCGGATTGCGAATGGCAACATATTACCCTCACTATGCCTCACCTGCTTTGGCCTTTTTTTAACAATAACTGGTGCTTGCTCAACCAACTCTTTCGCTGTGCAACCCGCGCCATGCTCAAACACGCCAAGCGCCAAGGCCTCGAAATTGGCATTTTTTGTGCGCTGCATACTTACGGTCGCCAACTCAATCAACATCCGCATATTTATTTATCCGTCACGCGTGGGGGACTCACTCAATATGACACCTGGAAACCGATTTTCTTTAAAAAGAAAGACGTTGAAAAGGTCTGGCGCAGTGCGGTCATTCGACTCCTTAGGGATAACTATTTTCAGTTACAACCCAATAAATTGCCTGGCTTCGGGCACATTCGCAATTATCAGACCTGGTGCCGTTACCTCAATGCCCAGTTTCAACGTTATTGGAAAGTACATTTTGCCAAAAAGACACGCGGGGCCTGGCATAATGTGAAATATCTGGGCCGTTATCTTAAACGTCCCCCTATCTCCGCTTCTCAATTGAAACACTACAGCGGCGGCACCGTGGTTCATCATTACTATGACCACCACAGCCAACAATACAGACGACAGACCTTATCCCAAGAAGAAATGATACGGCGTTATGTCAGTCATATCCCTGCGCGACATTTTAAGATGATCCGTTATTACGGTTTTTTAGCCAATCGCAAACGCGGGTGCTTATTACCGAAGGTGTATGAGGCGTTAGACATGATATCTCCTAATGTGCCTGAAAAACCTGGGTTTGGGGCCCTTATCAAAGGTTTTTTAAATACTGACCCGTACCAATGTATTTTATGTGGAAACCGATTGCGGTTTATGAGTGCGGAAAAAGGAATACACGCCGTCACTTTACTGTCAGAAAGGCGGGATAAAATGGTCAAAAAACGATGGTTACAAACCGCAGCCTAGGAGCAGTGTGCCTATTATTAGGCTTTTAGATGATAATTTAACCGAATTACTGTTCTCATGGTTAATCAACGAGAAAACTGTCAGAATTTAATAGAAATATTAAGTTCAAAACACCTCCATTAATGCCTTACTGTATTGATTGAGATTCCTAACCATGAACGTAGCACGCTACGCGTGAGCGGCGCAGCGGTGCTGCTTCGGGGATGTTAATGAGTTGAGTACTGTTTTATACTCTGCAGTAGGTTAATTTTTTTCAGGGATTCATCTCGATGGCTCGCAATAAATCTCCCAGAAAGCGTAAACCGGTTAAATCAGGCAGGCTGCCCGTCACTTCACGTGCCACAGCGCCTGTTTATCCGAAACGTTTTATGATCTCTCTCCCACCCGAAAATGATGATGACAGACCGCCTGAATTTTTTTATGACACCCTAAAAGAAGCCATACGCCACTGCGTCCGACTCGGCCCCCAATTTTTTCTCGACACGCAGTATTACCCGCCGCTAGTCACGATTATCAGGGGTTTTGAACAACGCCAAGACCAAGCCGATGACGCTGGATACGACTACACTGAGGGGGGGAATAACTGAAAGTCTGCCTGCCGATGAATTCATCACCTATACGGAGCTAGGAATAATCCCTGTTTCCTTTGAACCCTGGGATAAACACACCGATAACTGGGCTGACGAATCTGACAATTTCTGTTTCTTTGGCAAGATGCCCATAAGGTAATTGAGTCAGATGTATATCCCTCGTCCTGCTAAACTACTTTTCACCATTGATGACGGTTGGAATAAATTCCTCGAAAAATACGGCGATAGCGTTAGTTCGTGGACGAGTTTATCTGTGGAGCGCATGCTTGCCTGCGGCACTTGTGCCATGGGTGTCCGGCGCTATTGTTGCGCTTCGTCTGATTGTTCTCACAGCCGTTTTTTCTGCCAAAGCTGTAAGTCAAAAGCCTGCAGTTCATGTGGCTTTAAAGCCACCGAGCAGTGGTTAGCACAGCAGGTTCATATTTTACCCGACTGCGACTGGCAACACATTACTTTCACCATGCCACATCTCCTTTGGCCTTTTTTTAACAATAACTGGCCGCTACTTAATGCTCTGTTTCGGGCAGCCACTCGAGCTATGCTGCAGTTGGTGTCACCGATCATGCAAAACTGATCCACTAACGATCATCTAAAACTGATCCACTTGGTATTATTCGCACATTTTTGTACGGATAATTTATGTTAACCAAGGAGATATTTGTGGATATTCATGTTCGCTTTGCACAAGGACAAAGCCTTCGAAAAATTGCCAGTGAGTTGGGTATATCCCGTAACACCGTAAAACATCATTTACAACAACAGACAATGCCAACTTATGCTAAAAGAAGTCAACAACCGACTAAATTATCCCCCTTTAAACCTTATTTGCTTCAGCGAATTGAACTGGCTAAACCTGATTGGATCCCTGCAACAGTCTTATTTGATGAGGTAGTTGAAAACGGCTATCAAGGTGGTATTGCTCAATTACGCCGATTTGTTTGTCAATTTAAACCAAGCATTGTTCCCGAAGTAGTCGTCCGTTTTGAAACACAGCCAGGTCAACAAATGCAAATCGACTTCACCAGCATCCGGCGAGGTAAAAAATCGCTGAAAGCGTTTGTTGCAACGCTAGGCTATTCGCGTGCGAGTTATGTAAAGTTCTTTGATAATGAACGAGCAGAATCGTGGCAGCAAGGTTTAAGAGAAGCTTTCGACTACTTTGGTGGTGTACCACAGGAAGTATTGTGTGATAACGCAAAATCCCTCATCATCGAACGGGATGCTTATGCAGAAGGTGATCATAAATTACATGTCGAAATGCTTCAAATGTCGAAAGATTACGGGTTTAAATTGAAGGCTTGCAAGCCCTACAGGGCAAAAACGAAAGGGAAAGTAGAGCGCTTTAACCACTATTTAAAAAACAGCTTTATCGTGCCATTAAACACCGACCTTCGTGCTCATAATCTTGAACTGGATATTGAAATAGCTAATGCAAAAGTGGGTCCATGGTTACAACGCGTTGCCCATCAGCGAATTCATGGAACAACGTTAGAGAAGCCAGCAGATAGATTAGCTAAGGAAGTTAAGTCTCTTCTATGTAGTGGTCTAATAAAACTGTAGAGATTTATAGCTTATAATTAAGCAAAATCTTATAGGTATAAATATGACCCGAAAAGTAAAAGTAACCTTTAGCGGAAAGCAAAAACTGGAATATGCAAAACTCATGGTTGAAGGTGGATATAGCAATATCCAAGTTGAAAAAATATCCGGTGCGGGTAAATCTGCCGTATCACGATGGAAGCAACAATATCTTGCCGAGTTAAATGGGAATACGCCTGTAAAATCAAAAGCGTTAACACCCGAGCAACAGCGCATACAAGAATTAGAAGTTCAACTTAAGCGTGCTCAGAGGGATAATGACATATTAAAAAAAGCCGCGGCTTACTTCATCCTCGACAATCAAAACTCAAAATCGTGAAGCAACTGAAAATCATGTACCCCAATTTTACGGTCACTGAGTTATGCCATCTTTTTGAAGTAAGCAGCAGTAGTTTTTATTATGAAACGAAAATACCGACAGTTGAAAATGAAAGACTGTGTGGCGAAATCAAACGTATTTTTTATACATCGGGTCAAATTTATGGCAAAAGACGTATTCAAGCCGAGTTAAAGGGTTTAGGGCACCAAATTGGCACTTATAAAATATCGAACATCATGAAATTAAATCAATTAGTTGCAATTAGACCAACGAAAAAGCACTACTATCACTCATCGGGTAACGAACATCGATATGCCCCTAATTTGCTTAAACGACAATTTTCCCCTGAACAGCATAATCACTATTATGTCGGGGATATCACGTATATTAGACATCACTATGGGTGGAGCTATTTAGCCTGTGTGTTGGATTTAGCCACCAAAGAAATTATTGGTTATGCCTTATCAACAAAACCGGATTCGAAATTAGTGAAAGAAGCCTTAGATAACGCAATTGAACGGCAATTACCGGATACGACAAGTTTGATGTTCCATTCAGATCAAGGTTGCCAATATTCATCGGAGGAGTTTAGGGCGCACCTCTTTGAACGGAAAATAACTCAAAGCATGAGTCGGCGAGGTAATTGCCTCGATAATGCCGTGATGGAAAGATTTTTTAGGAGTTTAAAGACAGAAAGACTTAACCGTTTATCGTTTATCGTTTATCGTTTATGAATCATCAATCTGTTGTCTGTGAAGTTGAAAATTATATTCAGTTTTACAATTATTATCGACGCCATTCAACGATTGGTTATTTAACGCCACATCAAAAATATCATGAACTAAAAAATGCCGCTTAGATCTTCTACAGAATTTGTTGACCATTACAGTTTTTTGCCAGTGCGGTTAATGCGGCGCGTCCGTATGGACGCTGCAAGCTGAGTTTCACACAACAAAAATTATCTGACAACTGGGCGGATATACCGCCCGTTTAATTAATCTTTAAAAGCACTGTCCACCGCAATAACTTTTTTATAAATATCTTGCATTTGATTTTTAATCGGCTTCATCAGTTGCGCCGTTAAACGTTCCGTAAGGTCGTCAGCGTTATATAAATATTTACGCTCAAATTCAAAAAGCTGCATATAAAACATATCTATTTTCTCAACGAGTAAAGCCACATCTTTTCGTAGTACTTCATGACCGGAATAATTCATTTTTTATTTCCTTCTTTAAGCAACACGACGAGTACGCAAAGCAGCAATACGTTGTTGACCAATGGCATGATATTCAGCAAGAAGCTCAATACCGATATAACGCCGTCCTGAAAGCGCAGCAGCAATACAGGTAGAGCCAGAACCCGCAAACGGATCGAGTACAATTGCGTTAGGCTGCGTAAAAGACTCTATGAGCGGTTGTAAACTACTAACGGGCTTTTGAGTTGGATGATAAAGATTGCCTGTATATTGCCATGACTGTACGTCTCTCATTGGCTTGACGGGCATCACGGGACGGCCTTTCGCCAGCAGATAAGCATTTTCGTGGCTGTGCCCCAAAAAACCAGTTTTCGACGCATAACGTTTCTTGAAAACGAGATGACCAACAATACGGAAGCCGGATTTTTTCCAGGCATCAACAAATTTTTCAACCCGATTCCAGCCGTAAAAACTGACCATCAAACTATTGGGCTTCAATACGCGAAACATTTGTTGACAGGCGGGCTTTAGCCATTCGTCATTGTTATCGTTGGCAATTGAGCGCCCTGAGCTATCCGTGTAATCAACCAGATAAGGCGGATCGGTGAGGATAAAATCGATTGCATTATCAGGAAAAGTTGACATAATTTTCTGGCTGTCGCCTTGTATAAATCGGGACATAGCAGTGTCTCCTATTTAGTGGAACAGCAGGAGGTGACCCCATGTCACCGTTCCCTTACTGCCCGATGTCACGAAGCCATTGACCATTTGGGGTCAAGTGGAACGTGGAATACCGGAGCCATGTGTGGCGAGGATATGCCGCGAAAGCCACTTTAAGGCTTGCCGTCCCCTAAAAATGGGCGAATGGCAAGCTGGCATCGGGCAGTAAGGGAAATCCTTCAAATTTTAAATTAATGCGATGGATAAATCTGATTTACAGGCGGAATTCAATTTATTTAAGCGATACGCTTTTTTTCACTATGCTTCTGACATCCCGTAGGGAAACATCAGCGGAGCCGCCATTAGCGGCGACATCCTTATTTTTATGAATAGCTACAATATTTTGCTTGTTTTTCTGTGAAAAGAATAGGAGTGAGTAATCATCTTTCCAGTTTTTTCTTCAAATTAAGATAAAGTTCTTCTGCCATGTCGTGCAATTCTTCGCACTCATCTGCACAATCATCCAGATTAAGTTGATTGAGCTTATCTAAGAGTATTAATGTCTGGCTTTTGATAAAACCCGCCATATTCAGGGCTGTTAACTCTTGTTTGGTCATCGATTATAAAAACATTAAGTAAAATTAAAAAGGAAATAGATATTAGGTTATTCTACCCGATGATAAGGATTTTTTCTTTTCCGGCGCTGCCTATCAATCACGTGGAGCTGTGCAACTCCGGTCAGTAAATCAGAAACGACTTTCGTATTTTGTCCATTAAGTCGATTACCCAATCCGCCCCAACGCTGAATAAGCAATAAATCACCAAATAAATCATAACAGAGTTCCGCTTCATACCAGCGAGCATCATTTTCCCAACGCCAAACTAACATAACCATCAACAGGTTGTTTAGGCGATTTATTAAGTCTGTCCAGACGCTTTAGATTATCCTCAACATCGGCTTGGGTGACCTCTCCGGCTATCTGACCGTCTTTGTCATAACGAAACGCCCCTAACTGGATAAGTGCGCGATAATCAGTATGATGCCCAATACTCCCTAAACAGGCTCTCAAACGCCTTCTGGCTATTGGTAAGCCCTTTTCTTTCACTTCTTGCCACATATCTTGTTGTATACCAATTTTCATTGGGCATAACTTGCCATCAGGAAATAGACTAGGCCAAAAAGTGGTTATCTGGGAAATCGCTTCTTCTAACGGCAATCGCTTTTTAGGCGGTGTAGGTGGTTTTGGTATTTTAACCTTCACTTCCTGTTTAGGTTTAACTACCGATTTCTGGGGCTGCTGTTTTGCTACCTTTTGGGATTTCGGTTTTTTTAACTTTTTTTTGGACGCAGGATTTACCCATACCTTTTTACCATAAACAGGGGTACTTGAAGTCTGCTCTTCCTGAGAAGCCTTTCTAGGTCGATTGAGGCTTAATTTTTGGCGTTCTGTCATCGTTTAATCTTTAAACAGGTTACTCATTTCAGTATCAGTGAGACCCGTTGATAGTTTCACGATATCTCTTTCTACCCCTTTCTCAAGAAGTTGACGCGCTATCTTCATCGAAGCCTGTTTTTCTCCTTCAAGTTTACCTTCTAATTTACCTTCTAATTTACCTTCTTGAACGCCATCATTTTTGCCTAATTGGTAGCCTTCCAGCTTTCCTCTTTGTAATCCTTCTTGTAACCCTTCTTGTCTTAATGCTTGAGCAATAGTCATAAGTGCTCCTTCGTGTTTCTCTGATTGTTTGGCTATCTCGGTGATAAATTCCATCGGTTTTTGAGCATTACCTTCCTGAATGAGATAGTTAAACAGTGTAATAACCTGATTATCGGTATAATAATTATACGACAACAGTGTGATAATTTCACTCAAAAGCTCGGTCATATCCCGTCGGCGGATGTGCTTTTGTATTAATTCCAACAAAGCCATTCGCCTATGCTGCATTATTTCACCATCATCAAGTGTGGTGACATCGGCCAATCGAAAAGAATTGGTATAAATACGCTCGGCTAGTTTTCTGTCATGAAAACAGTCCAACCAATTAGTGCTATAGGGATGAGGACTTTGTTCACCACAATAAAATAACATTGGGAAAACGAGCGGTAATTGCTTATTTCCCTGTTCTAAATGTTTCTGCATCGCAGCCATACTATAACGCATTAATCGCCATGCAATGAGCTTATCAGGAGTGGATTGGTGCTCAATTAATACATATATATATCCGCTTCCCTTTGAGATACTGACTGAATAGAGAATATCACTCTGGTAATTTTTCATCTCACTATCGATAAAAGAGCCAGATTCCACTTTTAGGCTCTCTAAGTCGCATAGTGCTTTAATCTCATCCGGTAGCCAGACATCAAAGAAGTCTTTTGCCGTCTCTTTTTCGCTTAGAAATTGTTTAAACACAGCATCGTGTGGGGTTGGGGTGAATTTTTTATTCATCTTGTAATGTTCGCTTTTAACTTAGAAAAATATCAATGAAGAGAGTTTGAAGGACAAGGTAAAAAGACCTTATCAGCCATAATCTCTTTGCTCACTTCCTCAAAATCATCAACATCAATCACATAGATTGTTGATGAATTCTTTGGTACAAAGTAAAAATTAACGGGAGAGAGGGAAAGCTCATTAGAATTAATGTAACTCACCTCTCCGACTTCCAGAAATGTTGATAATCCCTTATCAATACAGTAATCGGCTGCTTCATCGTAAGTATCAAAAAATTGTGAAGAATGCTGATTATTAATATCAAATACCAAAAACGGTTTAGCTACAAAAGCATTGTCTTTACGTTTGATGTTTAACTTTTTCAAACTGCGGTTTTTACTCATCTCATATTTTCACTGTTTACATAACAAATTGCATCATAACAAACGAAAGCGCTATATTGAATGAGCAATCTTTTCACTACATGACATTAATTTTTTAACAATTGCTCCGGATTGACGATGATCTGACAGACGTACTGTCCTACACTGGGAGCTTACGCATTTGATGACAGACCCTAGCAAGAAGCTTTTATCAAACGTACAATCAAACCCTAAAATAGCCTTTTCAAAAAGAATTGCTCTAAACAGGAATTATAGTGAATAAACAACAGCTTGCGGCAAAAATATGGGAATCTGCCAACCAGATGCGCTCTAAAATTGAAGCCAACGAATACAAAGACTACATACTCGGCTTTATCTTCTACAAGTATCTAAGCGACCAGTTGGTGCAGTTTGTCACCAGACAGGGAATGACGCCCGAAGACATCAAAGCGCTCAATGAAAAAGACGCTGACACCGTTAAATACGTACAAAGCAACTTGGGCTACTTTATTGCCTACGATAATCTGTTTTCTACATGGATTGATCCAACATCCGAATTTGATGAATCTAACGTGCGTGATGCGCTCTCGGCCTTTAGCCGTTTGATTTCGCCAACTTACAAAAAACTGTTTGAAGGCATTTTTACCACACTGGAAACAGGTTTAAGCAAACTGGATGAAAGTGCAGGCAAACGCACCAAAGCCATCAGCGACTTACTACACCTGATCAAAAGCATCCCCATGAATGGCAATCAAGGGTATGACGTACTGGGCTACATTTACGAATACCTGATTGAAAAATTTGCTGCCAATGCAGGTAAAAAAGCCGGTGAGTTTTACACGCCTCATGAAGTTTCGGTACTTATGTCGAACATCATCGCTCATGAGTTAAAACACAAAGATACCATCAAAATTTACGACCCCACTTCCGGCTCTGGATCGTTGCTGATCAATATCGGTGAGGCATTCGAGAAATACGCGAAAAATAAAGACTGTATTACCTATTACGCTCAAGAGTTAAAAGCCAATACCTACAACCTAACCCGTATGAACCTCATCATGCGCGGTATTAAAGCTAGCAACATTAAAACCCGAAATGGCGACACCCTAGAAGACGATTGGCCGTATTTTGATGACAGCGACCCGCAAGGCTCATACTACGCCTTGCATGTCGATGCCGTGGTGTCCAACCCCCCTTACTCACAAAACTGGGACCCCAGCTTTAAAGAAAGCGATCCACGCTATTCACGTTTTGGCCTGGCACCTAAAACCAAAGCCGATTTTGCTTTTTTGCTACACGATCTCTACCATCTAAAACCTGATGGCATTATGGCTATCGTACTACCTCATGGTGTTTTGTTCCGTGGCGGTGAAGAAGGTGAAATTCGCAAGCAACTCATTGAACAGAATCACATTGACACGATTATCGGTTTGCCAGCTAATATCTTTTTTGGTACTGGCATTCCCACGGTGATTTTGACACTCAAGCAAAAACGCCAAAACAACGATGTATTGGTGGTCGATGCCTCTAAACATTTTATAAAAGATAGCAAAAACAACAAACTGCAAGCCAGTGATATCAAGCGCATTACTGATGCGGTGATTAACCGCGAAAGTATCGACAAGTTCTCGCAACTGGTGAGCAAACAAACCCTGCGCGACAACGGTTACAACCTCAACATATCGCGCTATGTGGATTCCTTTGCGACAGCAGAAAGCTGGGATTTACACGCCACCATGCTCGGCGGTATTCCCAATAGCGAAATTGCCGAGCTACACAATTTTTGGCAAGCGTTTCCGCAATTGCACGGCGCTCTGTTTACACCAAAATCCGCCGCTTACAGTGAACTACACATTGACAAACAAGCTGTTAACACCTGTATTAGTGAGCACCCTCAAGTGCTAGCGTTTATCAGCGCCTATCACCATGCTTTTAATGGCCTTGATGACCTTCTAAACCGCCAGTTAATTCAAAATTGGGAAAACGTACCACGTAACCAGCAAGAGGAGGTATTAAGTACCGAGTTATTTACTCGCTTAGCTCCCATAGCCTTAATCGACAGATACCAAGCTTATCAATTTTTGAGTAACCAATGGCAAATTATCAGCGCTGATCTAGAAATGATGCAAACCGAAGAGTTTGCCGTCACCAAACAAGTTGACCCCAACATGGTTATTAAGAAGAAAAATGGCCAAGACATAGAAGTTCAGGAGGGTTGGAAAGGTCACATACTGCCGTTTGATTTAGTTCAACAAACCTATTTGAGTGATGACTTACAGGCATTGAAAGATCAAGAAACTCGCCTAGCGGAAATCGCCAACGAGTTGGAAGAAATTCTAAAATCACTAAGTGAAGAAGAAAAAGAACAAGATACGGTCAAAGAAAGCAAAGACGGCTTTGCTAATGTCGAAGTCGGTAAGGCTGCCAAAGTGTTCTTAAAAGAGCAAAAAGATCTTAAAGCTAAATTTGCCGAAGACAGCTATGAAGCAAAAGTCATTCGCGCGAACACATTAATTGATGAAGAAAAAGCCCTGAAAAAAACGATCAAAGATGCCACTACTGCCCTGCACTTAAAAACCAAAACCACCATTGAAGCCTTCAGTGATGAACAAGTGAATAATCTACTGCACTTGAAATGGATTACACCGCTGTGCAATGAACTTGCGGCGATGCCAAACACAGTAATTACCCAGCTCACCAGACAAGTGCAAGCCCTTGCCGAAAAATACGCCGTGACCTATTCGCAAGTGGCGAATGAAATAAAAACCACCGAGCAAGAACTGGCACAAATGATGGGTGAACTCACTGGCAACGAATTTGATATGCAGGGCTTAACCGAACTTACCAACTTATTGAAGGGTGAATAAGATGAGTATGGATAATAAAGTGCCTGAAATCCGCTTTAAGGGGTTTAGTGAGGAGTGGGAGGAAAAAAGGCTAGGTACTGATGTCGCTGAAATTATAGGGGGCGGTACACCCAGCACGTCAATTTCTGAGTTTTGGTGCGGTGATATTGATTGGTATTCACCTACTGAAATTGGAAGCAATGTGTATGCTGAAGGTAGTCAGAAAAAGATTACGGCTCTAGGTCTGAAAAGTTCTTCTGCAAAGATCCTTCCCGCGGGTAATACAGTTCTTTTTACCAGCAGGGCAGGCATAGGTGATATGGCAATTCTTGCTAAACCTGGCGCCACTAATCAAGGTTTTCAATCATTTATTGTTAAAGAAGGATTTTCACCCTATTTCCTCTATTCAGCAGGTAAACAAATCAAAGAGTTTGCGCTTAAACATGCATCAGGCTCTACTTTTTTAGAAGTTTCCGGTAAGCAACTTGGGCGCATGAAAATTCTTATGCCTAGCTCAGAGGAACAAACCACCATCGGCAACTACTTCCAAAAGCTCGATAGCCTAATCAATCAGCACCAACAAAAGCATGACAAACTCAGCAACATTAAAAAAGCCATGCTGGAAAAAATGTTTCCCAAGCAAGGCGAAACCATGCCTGAAATCAGGTTTAAAGGATTTAGTGGGGAGTGGACGGTGAAGCTATTTGGCGTTTGCTTTGCTAATGTACCAATCAATACCCTTTCTCGAGCCGACTTAAATTACAGCGCTGGCTCGGTAAAAAATATTCACTATGGCGACGTATTAATTAAATTTGGTGAAGTTCTGGATGTACGTCATGAACGCTTACCATTTATTACAAACGATAGCGTAGCCAATAAGCTAAATCATGCTGCCTTGCAGGATGGGGACATTATCATTGCAGATGCAGCCGAAGATAGTACTGTTGGAAAATGCACAGAGTTACTTAATATAGATGAGCAGTTAGTTGTTTCTGGATTGCACACGATTGCGGCTAGACCTACCTTGTCTTTTGCCTCTAAATATCTAGGCTACTACTTAAATTCATCTTCATTCCATGATCAACTTTTGTCATTGATGCAGGGTACAAAAGTGTTATCAATCTCAAAAAAGACAATACAGAACACAAGCGTTATATTTCCAAAGAGTTCAAAAGAACAAGCCGCTATCGGCAATTATTTTCAAAAACTCGACGCGCTGATCAACCAGCACCAGCAGAAAATCACTAAACTCAATAATATCAAGCAGGCCTGCTTGAGCAAAATGTTTGTCTAGGAGTAAGTATGACCACCTTTAAAACTGAAGCACAATTTGAGCAGGCCTTTATTGAGGTACTTACCCAAAAGGGTTGGGAACCAGAGATTCTAAAAAACAAAACTGAAGCGGAGTTATTGCATAACTGGGCAACCATTTTGTTTGAAAACAACCGCCAACAAGACAGATTAAACGATGTGCCGTTAACTGACACCGAAATGCAGCAAATTATTGAGCAAATCAAAGAACTGAAAACGCCGCTCAAACTCAACGGGTTAATTAATGGTAAAACCGTCGCCATTAAACGCGACAACCCTGACGATACCTTGCATTTTGGCAAAGAAATCAGCTTAAAAATATACGATCGCCAAGAAATCGCCGCAGGACAAAGCCGCTACCAAATTGTGCAGCAGCCCAAATTTGAACGCGGGAGCCCTTTGCGTAACGACCGACGTGGCGATGTACTATTACTGATAAATGGTATGCCAGTGATCCATGTCGAGCTAA
Source organism: Arsenophonus nasoniae (assembly GCF_004768525.1). NCBI lineage: Bacteria > Pseudomonadati > Pseudomonadota > Gammaproteobacteria > Enterobacterales > Morganellaceae > Arsenophonus > Arsenophonus nasoniae. Next base: position 162,809 of record NZ_CP038614.1, on the reverse strand, counting down.
AGCGTAGCGGTATTCCGGTTAGCCAAGCAGTGAACCAAATTGAAAAGTACAGCGCAGAGGGCATATTCAGTGGTTTGTTTTCGCTTATCCAAGTATTTGTGGCTGTGGAGCCAGAAGAGACCAAATACTTTTCCAACCCCGGGCTAGACGGCAATTTTAACCCAAACTATCAGTTTAACTGGGCCGATTTTAATAACGAACCCATGAACTATTGGAAAGACATCGCTTCTACCTTGCTTTCTATCCCTATGGCGCACCAGTTGATTGGTTTTTATACCGTCGCCGACGATACTGATGGCGTGCTTAAAGTTATGCGCAGTTATCAGTATTACGCCGCCAATGCGATATCTGACAAAGTGTCCAAAACCAACTGGCAGCAACTGGGTAGCGCTGCCAATAACCCTGATCGTCTCGGGGGCTATGTGTGGCATACTACCGGTTCGGGCAAAACCATGACTAGTTTTAAATCGGCACAGTTAATTGCACAATCGAAAGATGCCGATAAAGTGATTTTTTTAATGGACAGGATTGAGCTGGGTACCCAGTCGCTGACGGAATATCGCAATTTTGCTAGCGATAGCGAAGACGTACAAACTACTGAAAATACTCACGTACTGCTCACCAAATTAAAAAGCAGTGCAACTTCCGATACGTTAATTGTTAGCTCCATTCAAAAAATGAGTAATATTTTTGCGGAAGTTGATGATGATGTAATAGCAAAAAATTCGGCTGACATAGAAAAAATCCGGGCTAAGCGCTTGGTATTTATTATTGATGAAGCACACCGTTCAACGATGAGTGGAGGCAAAGAAAATAAACTAGGCATGTTGGTAAGCATTAAAAAAAAATTCCCTAAGGCACTCTTTTTTGGTTTTACCGGTACGCCGATTCATGATGAAAATAAAATCAATAACAATACTTCCGCTGATGTGTTTGGTAACGAGTTGCATCGCTATAGCATAGCAGATGGTATACGTGATGGTAACGTTTTGGGCTTTGATCCTTACAAAGTGCCTACCTTTAAAGATAGTGACCTAAGGAAAGAAGTTGCATTAGAACAAGCCAAGGCTGGTTCGGTTGCTGATGCGATGGCGGATCCAGCTAAAAAGAAAAAATTTAATCACTTTATAAAAGATGTACCTATGACTGGCTACAAAGATGCCACAGGCAAATACCACAAAGGCATTGAAGACTATGTACCTAAAAGCCAATATTTAACTGTCACCCACCAGGAAAAAGTCGTTAGTGACATCTTAGATAAATGGGATGTGCTCAGCCAAAGCAATAAATTTCACGCGATTTTAGCCACGAATAGTATCGCTGAAGCGATTGACTATTACCGGCGTTTAAAAGCGGCTAAACCTGAGCTAAAAATCTCAGCCTTATTTGATCCTAATATTGATAAGGACGGCAGGGGCGACCATGGTCCCACCTTTAAAGGTGATGGCTTAGACGAAATTATGGCCGACTACAACGCGCGTTACGGTCAGGATTTTGATTTTGCGTGCCATGCAGCTTTTAAAAAAGATGTAGCCAAGCGGCTTGCCCACAAAAAGCCTTACGAGCGCATTCATACCGATCCTTCGAAGCAATTAGATTTACTGATTGTAGTGGATCAAATGCTCACGGGTTTTGACTCTAAATGGCTTAATACCTTGTATTTAGACAAGGTAATTAAATACCAACATATAATTCAAGCATTCTCACGCACCAATCGCTTGTTTGGTCCTGACAAACCCCACGGCATCATTCGTTATTATCGCTATCCACATACCATGGAGCAGCACATTAATGCTGCGGTAAAACTCTATTCCGGCGATAAGCCTATCGGCTTGTTTGTTGAGAACGTAGCACGCTACGCGTGAGCGGCGCAGCGGTGCTGCTTCGGGGATGTTAATGAGTTGAGTACTGTTTTATACTCTGCAGTAGGTTAATTTTTTTCAGGGATTCATCTCGATGGCTCGCAATAAATCTCCCAGAAAGCGTAAACCGGTTAAATCAGGCAGGCTGCCCGTCACTTCACGTGCTACAGCGCCTGTTTATCTGAAACGTTTTATGATCTCTCTCCCACCCGAAAATGATGATGACAGACCGCCTGAATTTTTTTATGACACCCTAAAAGAAGCCATACGCCACTGCGTCCGACTCGGCCCCCAATTTTTTCTCGACACGCAGTATTACCCGCCGCTAGTCACGATTATCAGGAGTTTTGAACAACGCCAAGACCAAGCCGATGACGCTGGATACGACTACACTGAGGGGGGAATAACTGAAAGTCTGCCTGCCGATGAATTCATCACCTATACGGAGCTGGGAATAATCCCTGTTTCCTTTGAACCCTGGGATAAACACACCGATAACTGGGCTGACGAATCTGACAATTTCTGTTTCTTTGGCAAGATGCCCATAAGGTAATTGAGTCAGATGTATATCCCTCGTCCTGCTAAACTACTTTTCACCATTGATGACGGTTGGAATAAATTCCTCGAAAAATACGGCGATAGCGTTAGTTCGTGGACGAGTTTATCTGTGGAGCGCATGCTTGCCTGCGGCACTTGTGCCATGGGTGTCCGGCGCTATTGTTGCGCTTCGTCTGATTGTTCTCACAGCCGTTTTTTCTGCCAAAGCTGTAAGTCAAAAGCCTGCAGTTCATGTGGCTTTAAAGCCACCGAGCAGTGGTTAGCACAGCAGGTTCATATTTTACCCGACTGCGACTGGCAACACATTACTTTCACCATGCCACATCTCCTTTGGCCTTTTTTTAACAATAACTGGCCGCTACTTAATGCTCTGTTTCGGGCAGCCACTCGAGCTATGCTGCAGTTGGCTCGCAAACAGGGTATCGAAATTGGTATTTTCTGTGCCTTGCATACTTATGGCCGGCAACTCAATCAACATCCGCATGTTCATGTTTCCGTCACTCGAGGGGGTTTGGATAGTAAACATAGTGTATGGCGAAAGCTGTTTTTCAAAAAAAAGGATGTCGAAGAAATCTGGCGAGGGGCTGTTATCCGACTACTGCGTCACAGTTATGATTTAATTAACCCTGGCCTTCTTCCCGGTCTTGGCCATATCCGTGACAAAAAACATTGGCGGCGTTACTTGAGGGCGCAGTACGGACGTTATTGGAAAGTGCACTTTGCTAAAAAAACGAAAGGGGCATGGCATAGTGTTAAGTACCTCGGTCGCTACCTTAAACGCCCACCGGTATCTGCGTCAAAACTGCGGCATTACCGAGGGGGTACCGTTGTTCATCACTACCATGACCACCGAACTGGCCAGCATCGGCAGCAGACTCTGCCGCAGGAAGAGATGATTAGACGCTATATAAGCCATATTCCGGCCAGGTATTTTAAAATGGGGCGTTACTCTGGTTTTTTGTCGAATCGTAAACGGGGAAAACTATTGCCGAAAGTGTATAAGGCACTTGAGATGACGGCACGTAAAAAACCGGAGAACCCAGGTTTTTCTGTGCTGATGAAAGGATTTCTGCGTACCGATCCGTACAAATGTATTCTGTGTGGCGACAGGCTGCTTTTCACCGGGGCGCAAATGGGTAAAAAAGCAACGGAATTGTTGTCAGAAAGACTGCATAACCTGGAGAAAAAGCGATGGTTACGCAGCTAAACGCAGGATCAATGTGTCTAAAATAAGGAAATCAGGTTAGAAATTACACTCTCTGAGGAAATGTTAACTGGCACTAAACACAATAAATCGATCCCCATCTCCTTTTTGCAATAAGGGATGGCTTTTGCTACTCACTTTAAAAGCGATTCAATTTCCTAACCATGGACCCGTCTATCTGTCGAACGTATGCTTGCCTGCAGCACTTGTGCCATGGGAGTCCGGCGCTATTGTTGCGCTTCATCTTATTGTTCTCACAGCCGTTTTTTCTGCCAAAGCTGCAAGTCAAAAGCCTGCAGTTCATGTGGTTTCAAAGCCACCGAGCAATGGTTAGCACAGCAGATTCATATTTTACCCGACTGTGACTGGCAGCACATTACTTTCACCATGCCACATCTCCTTTGGCCTTTTTTTAACAATAACTGGCCGCTACTTAATGCTCTGTTTCGGGCAGCCACTCGAGCTATGCTGCAGTTGGCTCGCAAACAGGGTATCGAAATTGGTATTTTCTGTGCCTTGCATACTTATGGCCGCCAACTCAATCAACATCCGCATGTTCATGTTTCCGTCACTCGAGGGGGTTTGGATAGTAAACATAGTGTATGGCGAAAGCTGTTTTTCAAAAAAAAGGATGTCGAAGAAATCTGGCGAGGGGCTGTCATCCGACTACTGCGTCACAGTTATGATTTAATTAACCCTGGCCGTCTTCCCGGTCTTGGCCATATCCGTGACAAAAAACATTGGCGGCGTTACTTGAGGGCGCAGTACGGACGTTATTGGAAAGTGCACTTTGCTAAAAAAACGAAAGGGGCATGGCATAGTGTTAAGTACCTCGGTCGCTACCTTAAACGCCCACCGGTATCTGCGTCAAAACTGCGGCATTACCGAGGGGGTGCCGTTGTTCATCACTACCATGACCACCGAACTGGCCAGCATCGGCAGCAGACTCTACCGCAGGAAGAGATGATTAGACGTTATATAAGCCATATTCCGACCAGGCATTTTAAAATGGTGCGTTACTCTGGTTTTTTGTCGAATCGTAAACGGGGAAAACTATTGCCGAAAGTGTATAAGGCACTTGAGATGACGGTGCGTAAAAAACCGGAGAACCCAGGTTTTTCTGTGCTGATGAAAGGATTTCTGCGTACCGATCCGTACAAATGTATTCTGTGTGGCGACAGGCTGCTTTTCACCGGGGCGCAAATGGGTAAAAAAGCAACGGAATTGTTGTCAGAAAGACTGCATAACCTGGAGAAAAAGCGATGGTTACGCAGCTAAACGCAGGATCAATGTGTCTAAAATCAGGAAATCAGGTTAGAAATTACACTCTCTGAGGAAATATTAACTGGCACCAAACACAATAAATCGATCCCCTCTCCTTTTTGCAATAAGGGATGGCTTTTGCTACTCACTTTAAAAGCGATTCAATTTCCTAACCATCAAGTTAATTGGGTATAGAAGCGCTTTCTCTACTTTAGGCTATCCGGATTTTAGCTCTTGGTTTTCAGAATCGCTTTGTAGAGGCTGATGTTGAGTTTTAAGTTTGATGTAGTCATTAGGAATCGATTTTGAGCATCCTAGAATGCTCTCTCAGGCGTTTTTTTACTTTAGCTAAGTGGATCAAGATTCACTTTGGTATTCACATCGATTATCAAACTTTTCCTTTTCAAGAAAAAAATACAGTAAATCATCATATTCTCTTTCTATAATTCCTTCATAATGAGAAATAGATGTGACTAATTTTGGATAACTGATAATTGAATGTATTTTAAAAGAGTCATATAGAGGCTTAAAATCTTGATTTAAATAAGTGATACATATAGACCAATTGTTAGGTAATGTATGATCGATAACTTCAAATAAGTTACCAGGTATCCAATCAGGATTTCTATTTCCATAATGATTGCAAATTAAGTAATCAACTCGTGTCGGAAAAAATTTAATCCCATAGACACGAAACTTATCACCTATTTTTAGATATGAATAATCTGTCTCATCTGTTTCATAAAGGCAACGATATTCTAAAGGTATATTTTTACCTTTATTAAAAATACACTTAATGAGCATTATTTTTTCTCCTTAAATTTGAAATCATCTATAGCGCCTGTTTTTGTATTTCTTACATAATGAATTTCAATATCATTTATCTTTTGCGCCATTTTTACCCAACCCTCTGATGAAGGCCATCTTGTATCTCCTAAAGTAAAATCTAATACTTTGCCCGCCCCAGACTTAGAGATAGCTTCCTCAAGTGCTAATTGCTCTTGCAAATTCCTTGGAATACTTCGACCCGTCGAACCCAAACCAAGAGGTTTATGAACAACCTTTTCAGCCCCAGCCATTTTTGCCGAGACTTTCTCTACCAATTTTAAGCCACCCTTGGCGACTCCTGCACCCCCGGCAAGGGTACTAGCGATATCAAAAATGATTTTACCGCCTTCAATGCCCGCGTTAAATGCCCCTGCGGTTCCGGCCTTTTGATATTCGGCTTCCATTCGCTCAAGACGCGCGATATACGAGTGTTTCACCGCATCGGTTATCATTCCTAATGTGTCATCGCTTTGCAGAACTGCTTTTATCGCCGTATACGTTTCTTTCTGGTTGCTCGCCAGGTTAGCTAACCCGTCTATTGTCTCATAAAGTCCAACCGGCGCACCCGACACCATGCCCGCCCCAAGACTGACATCCTGGTCAAGGGAGGTGTATCCCCATTTCAGGGAAATCAGCGCTTTTTTAAAATCATTCGGGGTTGCCGCCAGCTCTTTTTCCATTAATGTCTGCTGGTGATGAGATAAATAATTATAGCGAAAACTGTTCTCGGCAGCGGTCGCGCCACTGTACACGCCTCCAGGCTGACCCGTAAACACTGCGCCGGCAATCCCTCCAAATGCCCGCGCTAACTGCGCCTGTGCTTCGGATTTTTTCTGCCACTGCTCAGCGTTAATCAGGTTATTCCCCAACGAAATGGCGGCCAGCTCAGCAGCTAATCCACCCACCACCGCGCCCTTAACATTTCCCCGACTGATTTCAGCGGTTAAGCCTGAAAGGACGGCATGACTAAGGGCTTTGCCTGGATAACCGAGTATTTCCCCCTGAGTGCCAATAAAATTAGCCCCTTCGGTATGGACTTGACCGGATACCTGGCTTAAGAGGGCCGCTTTAAAATTATCAGTAAAACTTCCGCCTTGAATAGCCGTGCCTAACGTTGCACTAATCACGCTTTGCCCCGCAACCCTTTGCGCTGCCTGACTCCAGTCACCATGACTTAATTGCGGTAAACGGACGATGGCGGGGTCAGTGGCTTTACCGTATAACGCCATATCAAACCCTTGAAATGCCCCTGCCATCGCCATACTGGTAACCAGCGATTTGACATTATCGCTTTTACCGAGCGCAGATAACGTTTTCGACAGGTTGCCTTTGTTTTCCACTAGCGCCACAGCGGCCTGCGCGGCAAGCGCTGAAAAGCCCGATTGCGCCGACGCTGAGAGAATCGCCGCGGTGGTCGGAAAGCCACCTGCGCTGGTCACCGCCGAACTCACCAGTCCCCCGATATTGGCCGCTGCAGCGGTGCCGTAGGTCGCCGCCGCCACCGCTATCGTAATCACGGCACTCACCACGGGGTTGAGATGTTCACTTTTCTTATCCCACTGGCTGTAAGCTTCTTTTACAACCCGCCAGTTTACGTTTTTGTTATTTTTGATTTCATTAAGCCACTCATATCCCTTGGTATGGCTTAATACCGCCACCGCCTGCTCAAATGACTGGCCTTCTTTTACTTTTACATCTGCTGAAAGACCGTTTGCCGCCTCTAAGACCAGCTTACCGCCCAAATGGAGACTCGGTAGCACCCATTTATTTTCGGCAAAGCCTTTATCCTGATGGGTAATAAAGAAGCCTTTGCTATCGGTAATCGTTTGTTCAAAGGCCGTATTGTTAACCGCTTTAAAATTAATTTTCCCTTTTTGACTGGTTAGTTTGGCATTTTTTTGTGTATTAACCTTAGTTGCCTCGAGGGTGATATCATCTCTTGCCATTAGCGTGATATTGCCGTCGGCGGTAAACTCGGTGACTTTATTGGTGGCATTGCTTTTTTGGCGAGTTTGCGTTTCGGAGCCAAAAACGCGGCAAGATTTAATCCCTAAAAAACGGTTACAACTTTTCTTTGTTTCTTCCCATCTGTAGGTTTCTTCCATCGCCTGAGCGAAGAGAAATCCCCCTTTCGCCGCAATGTCCATTGCGCCTTTAGCAACCAGTTTGGTCGCCTGGAACAAGATACTGCCATTAGAGAGAACGGTCAGGTTTCCGCCGCTGTTAAGCTGGGTGATGTGTTGGGTGGTTTTTTCAGTATTCCCCTCATTTTGGTATTCCTGTAAGGCATTAAAGGTCATGTTCCCATTCGACGTTAAAAAGAGATGACCGTTTGAGGTTAAATCCGATGCATACGCTGAAAACTTATCGCCGATGGAAAGATTCAGTTTTTTTGCCGATTTAATGTGGGTGGTGGCGTAAACCGATTTTTTTTGCGCATCGTTAACCGGCGAGTATTGCTGTGCCGATAACATCATATCTCGCCCCGCATTGACCATCACATTGCCTTTTTGGGAAGATAACGTCGAGGCTTGGGCAACAATATCGCGACCTGCGTAGATAGACAGGTCGTCACCGGAAGTCACCCTGGTACCCGCTTCCGACAGGCGAGATAAGGCAAATAAAGGGGCCGGAACCGGCGGAGATGCTTTGCCATGCATGTCGATATCATGACCTGCATGCAGTATCAGGTGTTTACCTGCATTTAATTGTGAGCCGCGTAAAATTAAATCATTGCCGGCCACCAGGCTGATTTCTTCTGCTGCTTCAAGCTTATTGAGCAGGGTATATTTCTGATTAATCAAACCGCTTTTTAGGGCGTTAGCGTTTTGTAGTGCACTACCTATCTGATAAGCTTCCGGCGTCTGACCGATTTTAATATTCTGTCCGGCATGTAAAGAAACATGGTTGGTTTTGTTGACTAAGGTGTCAAGCAAACTAATGTTTCTGCCGGAAGAGAGAGATAAGGTATTCGTCGCAGTGATAGACGGAACCAAACGACCGCCATCGGTATTAAAATAACGCGATTTGTCTAATGTCCCCATCTGGATGTGTCCCTCTCGGGAGACCAGACTCACGTTTTTGCCCCGTAACTCAGTTTGATAAGCATCAATGTCACGAACCACCATGACCGACAAATCGTTACCCGCTTCCAGTTTGCCGTGACTTGTTTCTAGGTCATCTTCCGCAATAATAGACAGGTTATCTTTTGCTGTTGCATAAATACTGTTTCGGATATATTGGCCTTTGAGTACCACATTCTTTCCGCTGACGGCAACGTGTTTATGGTCACCCTGATGAGGGGGCTCAGCGAGTAGCTTCACGCCTTTCGAAAAATCAGCCACCAGATTGCCCCCCGCATGAATACCGCCTCTGGCGCCTGGCAGGGCGCTTATATCTTCTTTAAAATCGAGGTATATACCGCTTAAAATCATATTGTTATCGGCGCTGAGCTGCCCTTGCTCGCTATTAAGGTTGCTTGCATTCACGTAAGCATGACGCCCGGCAGAGAGTGTCGAAACGGGGTCAGATACCTGTCTATCTCGTCCGTTAACGAGACTGAGCATCTTTGTTCTAACAATGTAGTGGTCTAATAAAACTGTAGAGATTTATAGCTTATAATTAAGCAAAATCTTATAGGTATAAATATGACCCGAAAAGTAAAAGTAACCTTTAGCGGAAAGCAAAAACTGGAATATGCAAAACTCATGGTTGAAGGTGGATATAGCAATATCCAAGTTGAAAAAATATCCGGTGCGGGTAAATCTGCCGTATCACGATGGAAGCAACAATATCTTGCCGAGTTAAATGGGAATACGCCTGTAAAATCAAAAGCGTTAACACCCGAGCAACAGCGCATACAAGAATTAGAAGTTCAACTTAAGCGTGCTCAGAGGGATAATGACATATTAAAAAAAGCCGCGGCTTACTTCATCCTCGACAATCAAAACTCAAAATCGTGAAGCAACTGAAAATCATGTACCCCAATTTTACGGTCACTGAGTTATGCCATCTTTTTGAAGTAAGCAGCAGTAGTTTTTATTATGAAACGAAAATACCGACAGTTGAAAATGAAAGACTGTGTGGCGAAATCAAACGTATTTTTTATACATCGGGTCAAATTTATGGCAAAAGACGTATTCAAGCCGAGTTAAAGGGTTTAGGGCACCAAATTGGCACTTATAAAATATCGAACATCATGAAATTAAATCAATTAGTTGCAATTAGACCAACGAAAAAGCACTACTATCACTCATCGGGTAACGAACATCGATATGCCCCTAATTTGCTTAAACGACAATTTTCCCCTGAACAGCATAATCACTATTATGTCGGGGATATCACGTATATTAGACATCACTATGGGTGGAGCTATTTAGCCTGTGTGTTGGATTTAGCCACCAAAGAAATTATTGGTTATGCCTTATCAACAAAACCGGATTCGAAATTAGTGAAAGAAGCCTTAGATAACGCAATTGAACGGCAATTACCGGATACGACAAGTTTGATGTTCCATTCAGATCAAGGTTGCCAATATTCATCGGAGGAGTTTAGGGCGCACCTCTTTGAACGGAAAATAACTCAAAGCATGAGTCGGCGAGGTAATTGCCTCGATAATGCCGTGATGGAAAGATTTTTTAGGAGTTTAAAGACAGAAAGACTTAACCGTTTATCGTTTATGAATCATCAATCTGTTGTCTGTGAAGTTGAAAATTATATTCAGTTTTACAATTATTATCGACGCCATTCAACGATTGGTTATTTAACGCCACATCAAAAATATCATGAACTAAAAAATGCCGCTTAGATCTTCTACAGAATTTGTTGACCATTACACAATGAGGTCACCGGTATTGGTCTTTAAGGTTGCGGCGTGATTATAAACAGAACTGTTGGGTTTGCCCGTTGCATCTTTTTGTATCCATAAATGATTATGGGCTTGAATGACGGCTTGTTGACCCATATTGGTCAAACGGTCGGTGAATAAACGCATATCCTGTCCAGCGGTTATTTTTCCGCTGTTTTTCAGCCTGTCGGTCGCCAGCGTAATATCGCGACCCGCCTTCACGATGTCGGTCGGCTTGGGCGTTATAAAGGATTGACTGCTAACATTGATATCCGTTTTGGCATTCGCGTTATTGACCGTGATTTCGCCTTTCACCGTCATCGTAATCGCGCTCTGGTCAGTGACGATATTCACTAAATTGACGCCCACCCCAGTTTCGGTGGCGACTAAACGGATTTTGTTGGCGTACATACCCCCTAACGCTGCGCTATCAACGGCCAAGCTCGGTGCCGGACTATCCCCTTTTATCGGGGTGATAGTTCCCTGCTTTAAATCAATTCGGTTCGTCCCCTGCGTCAATGATAGGTTTTTTGCCTGTATTTTTCCGTTTAACACGGTGGCCTGACTAAGAATATCGACATAATCCTGTGCTTTTGCATCCCATCCCTTATCACCAATGGTCACGGCACCTTTTTTCACCGCCAGCGCCTCAAGCGCCCCCTGTTTGTCAAATACCGGTTTACCGGTTGATAAGGTCACCGATGGCGAGTTAATAAAACCACAGCCATCACAGGTAATCCCGTTTGGGTTAGCAATCAGGATATTTGCCTTTTGTCCGGCCACTTCCAGTTTACCCTGCAGGCTAGACACATTACCGCTAACCACCTCATTGATAATCAGGTCGGCCGATTTACCGTTAAGATTACCGTTAGCACTCATTTGTCCGGCCAGTTGTGATGTCACCGACGAGACGGCGTTATTGAGCACCGCCCCGGTGGGGGCAACATTAAAATCTTGATACTGGTTATGAGAAACACCCGCCGCATTCGGGGTGGCAATGTTAATCACCGGCACTTGACCTTGCTGTATCACCTGCGTCTGATTCCCCGCCACACTGATGCCCGCCCCAATGGCAGGATGAAGCGGGTAAAATGCCGTTAAGCCAGTCAGCAAGTAGCTGATGATTTTCATTCGAAAAGACGGGGGCTCAGTTAACATGGGTTTGTCCAACAATTTTCAAAGAAAAAGAAAAAAACAAAATCACCATTCAATCCCCGCAGACCAGTAAACACTCCACCGGTCAGGCTGTAATGAAGTGGGATAATAAAGCGGCTTACCCAGCAGTATCTGGGTATTGAACAGCCTGGCGGAGGCAGAGAGACCAACCCCACTACCAAGAAGATGAGCACGTTCAATTCCATACTTAGGCTGGTGATGCAAATAACCGTAATCGACCGCGCCGGTGAGATTGACGGTTAATGCTCCCTGGCGTATCACGGGGTAGCTCATCTCATTGCGCCAGTAAAAGCCTTGATTACCACTGAGTGTTTGCTCCTTATAACCACGGACAGAATAAAGCCCACCTAAGGATAGGCGTTCTGAGAGAAAGAGGTTATGTGATGTCATCTGACCATAAAAACTGGTCAAATAACTCATGTTGTCGGTTAACAAAGTAAAATAGCTGCTGCTTAACGTGAATTTCAGGAAATCCGCTTGCGGGGCCATCCGGTTGGCGTGACGGGCTGTGGTGTCCCAGATAGACAGACCGTATTCAACACCCGGATTTACCGTCAGGTAACCACCCGCAACGACAGAACTGTACTGTACTTGCGAAAACACGGTATTAAAAGTAGCACTGCTGGTCACTAAAGTTTGTCCAGCAAGCGTGTTTTTGACCGTTTTGTGGCGCCCGCCGACTTGTAAGGTCAGCTTTTGCTGCCTATCACGGTACATTGTGCGGTTCACATCCAGTTGATGGGTTTCATTCTTCCCGAGATAAAGATAGGATTTTTTCATCACCGTCATGGATTGCGGTGACGTACTATGAAGATAACTATACCGTCCCGTCCAATAACCATAAGGGAGACTAAGGCTAGCAGACAGATTCCGTGTAGAGTTGGATGCACTAAAATCAACATCACGCGATAAGGAAGCCTGCCACTGCTCTCCCAGTCCTAAAGGCGTATCGAAGACCAGTCCGACCTGCATTTTGGTTTCGGGGGGCTTTTCTGGCCGCTATTATCCACACTGAAATTTATTTTACCGGGCAAGCCGTCGACCTGACGGCGAATTAAGACCCGTGAATAGCCTGGATGCATCCCAGGCTGAATATCAATCGTATAACGGGCAGAGGCCAAGCGATTAAGCTGCTCTAATCCCTGCTCAATATCCCGCAGGTTTAATACCTGACCGGTCAAGTTTGGAAAAACCATATTTACCATACGAAGCGGTTGCCCTTCAATCTCCACCGATTCAGTCAATCCTTCCATGACAGCAATTCGTAGCGTCCCCTGACGAATATCCTGCGCCGGTAAATAAGCTTGAGACGTGACATATCCTTTTTCAATATAGGTATTCGTGATATCGCGTACCAGTTGCTGAATGTCAATCAATGTAAGACAACGGTAAAGATAAGCGGCTTTTAACGCAGATTGGGTTGATGGCGAAAGCGAACGAGCATTTTCAAACTGGATAGTGCGAAGCGTAAAACACGGCGCGGGATGTGAATCAGTTGCAACCGGAGGCAGCAACGGCACTAAAAATGAAGGGGATTTTTGCAACGCGTTTCTTTGCTGATTTGCTTCATCTAATAACGCTTTTTGCTGTTGTTGGGTCGCATCCATTGTCGCTGATTGTGCAAAAGAAGTGATTAGTAAGTAACAAAAAACGTTATAATTGGGTGTCACAAACGCTAACTCTTGTTTTTATTTTCATAAAAAATATAAACATAAGCTGTAAACAAAAAAACCAAATTTCGCTCAATTTTATTACAAATAGAATAAGGAATAAGAAAGTAGAGGTATCCGGTCAAAGATCACCGAAAATTGATCCACTGTTTTACTCGGTTATTGCTCCTGATCACCTCTTATCTTTCAATTCTAGTTGACCACTACACTTATCGCCTTGCCAATCAATGACAGCTTGTTGTTCTGGCGTTGGGTTTATCAAAATTTTCTCCTGCATAACTCAATGCAATAAGTTTACCAGAAATTGATTGAATAGGTGATTTGCCGGAATTTGTGCAGTTTTTTGATATTGCGTTTGACGTTAGCAGAGACGTTAGGCTGTGTCCCTTAATTGCGTAATCGGCGGTAAAACAAGCGAATGCAGCCCAGTTTCACCATTGCTAGATAGTTTCTTGCCGTTTTTTCATAACGTGTAGCGATCCGGCGATATTCCTTTAAACGGCCAAAACACCTTTCCACAACGTTGCGATGGCGATAAGCATCACGATCAAGTTGCGAGCGTCCATCTGAAGCCAGTTTTTCATTTGATTTTCGGGGAATAACCGTTTTCATCCCTTTTCTTTTCAACTCGTTACGTAGCGCATTCCCAGAGTAGGCTTTGTCAGCCAGTACCGTATGACCACGACGCTTCATGCTGCCGTTCTGGCGTTGCACGCCAATGCCGTCCAGGAGTCGTAGCGCGAACAGGCTTTCGTGAGCCTGCCCAGCACTCAGTACGATGTTTAGCGGGATGCCGCTTCCGTCAGTCGCCATGTGGATTTTGGTGCCATAACCACCTCGTGAGCGACCCAAGCTGTTATCGTCGGTAATATCGGGATGTTTTTTTGAGCACCAGCCGCACATTTGAGAGCACGAATATTACTGCCATCCAGCGCAATGGCTGACCAGTCAACCAGTTCATGAGCATCAAGAAATGAAAGCAACTTATTGAAAATAATGTTAATAGTTCCATCCTTTGACCATCTGTTGAAACGGTTATAAACGGTTTTCCATGGGCCGTAACGTTCAGGTAAATCACGCCATGGGGCGCCTGAACACAGTATCCAGAACATGCCGTTGACGATTTTGCGATGTTCTGCCCACGGCCGACCGACCCGCGAAGATGTCAAAACGGTTGGCAACAAGGGCTCAATGATTGCCCATGCTTCATCAGAAAGATCGTAGCGAGCCATAATTCAAAGTATCGTAGAAACAGATGGATACTATAGCTCAAGCAATTAAGGGACACAGCCTAGTCTTAACTTAATCCCACAGACGTCAATGGGTTTTTAAAAGGCCTTTTCGTTCAAAAATTTTCAAAGAATAGTGAGATAGTAAGAATGATTGCATAAAAATGTTTACTTATTGATCAAATAACTGTATATTAATACAGTTATTTATAATAAAAATAAGGTAAACAGCCATGACATCAAATAATAACAATAAGTCTGATAAAAAAAATTACGAGCCCATTCTTTACATTATTAACAATGCAGAAGAAAAAGATTTTAATGATAAAAATGGTGGTTCTACTACGAGAGCACGTAGAGATATTGGTATTCAAGACATCACTGGTATTTTTCAAGAAAAAAAAGAAATATCAATTTATGATTTTATTGCATTAGCCATTAAGGAAATAGGAAAATTTACTCTAGATTATATTGTTTCCAATTTACAAGAAGGCGATCAATTCAAGAAAACATTTAAACCCATCAACGAATTACTGAATATCCAAAAATCAGTCAATGATTCATTTCCGGATTTATCTTCTTTAGCAAAAGAATTAATAAAAAAATCCATTAAAGAGAAAAAAAATATCGAGATTGACCCTGATAAGGTATACGTTCACCAATTCCCAGACTTAGCGCTATCTTCAGGAGATGACCTAGGCATATCAATGAGAACTATAGGTGACATATCAAAAGGAGCCTATACCGGTTTTTCTCATACAGGTTCATTGAGATGCTGGACACTAACAGATTTTCTTTTTAGAAGATTTGACGAAGGTGTTTTTGATAAACTTGTACCCTCTCACCTCAATAGCGTATATGGTCTTTATAAAGACGGCAAAAGTGCAAAAAGTTATGATGAGCACAATGAAATAAAAATAACACCCACAGAATTAAAAGATATTATGTCGGAAATTGACTTTCCTTCTAAAGTAAAAAATCAATATGATAATTTTTGGAAAACTCATAAAGAAGATGTCTGTACACTTGCCAGAATAAATTTTGTTACTAACGCAAAAAAGGCATTATACAATGGAATACTGTCTTATCATGACTATGAAATGGTCATGATAAGTGCAGTTCCTAAAATTCCTCTAGAGGAGACTGTTGATGATTTATCAACATTAAAATTGAATGCCACTCCCATTAAATCAAATGTAAGCATCTATCTTATCGACATAAATGGTTATAATTCTGTTGATATATTACGGTTTGTCGATGATAAAGGAAAAACCATAGTTTATTACCCTAATGAAAATCAACCATTCCGTGTTTTTAATGACGATACGGAAATGCGGAAATGGATTGCAGAACAAGGAAAAGATGACGATAAAAGAATAAAATTCGCTCAACATTTTTCTTTATATAATAATCAGGATGGTGTGCCCATTATTGGAAAGACTGGAGTGTATAATGGATTAAAGAAATTAGGTTCTGGTGACTGGGACTACAGCGGAAAGAATATAAATAAAAATAATACTATTATTTCAAATGATGTATTCCAAATAATGACAGAAAATTTACAGAAAAAATTAAATAGTGATGCTGATACCTTAATTAGATCTGATAGCGAAATCACGAAAGATACCTGGATTGATGGATTAAATATGTTTAATCTATTAATGTTTCCTGTTTCGCTATTCTCGGGTTCTATTCTTGTTGGGGTAGTTACTTTTATTGGAGTATCAGGCGAAATTGGATTAAGGATAGATAAAGCGATTGAGGGCGATACTGAAGAAGAACGTAATGAAGCTGCAACAAGTCTTGCTATTGATTTAGGGGTTATCCTGTTATTTGGAGTTTTAAGCAAGTTGCCAAAACTCAAATTTAAGTTTTTAACTGTTAAATTTAATCCTCCGCAGAGAAGAAATGGAAAAATAGGTTATCTATTGAGTCCCACATATCCTATTTCAAAAAACTCTAATTTTAATTTTTCTGAAGAAGAACTAGTTTGGGTGGAAAGTTTATATGATCAAAAAACAAAACAAATTAAAAAACCCATAGGGTATCCATTAAAAATTGCAGAAATATTAAATCAAGAAAGAGTGGAAATAGTTAGGAAGGGATTTGAAAATGTCTATAATATAACAATAAAAATAAAAGAAATAGTGGAAAAACAAACAGATAAAGAACTACGTAAATTATTGGATAATATATTCCCATTGTACAAGCACGATGATAAAGATGTTCTTGAATTCAGAAAAATAACTAATGAGGTTAAGAATAATAGTGAGGAATTTTATAAAAAAATAGATAATAGAGTTTATTTTGCGAATAAAAAAGAAGACAAAGATAGGAGTACTATCGCTGAATACTTTAGAGAATATAATTTTATCGTATTATATGAAGATTTCTTCAAGAGAAACAATGCAGCATGCCACTTGACCATATTACATGAAATTATGCATTCTTTAAAAGAATTTATCATAGTAGATAATTATTATCTTAAGGATTTTAATGTAAGGCTAGTATTTAAGAACGCAGAGATTTTATCTACTGTTAATAATGAACATCTTCCTCTTACTTTAATTACAAACTTTGAATTATATTATAGAGGATTGAAAAATATTTTTAAAAATCCTAGTTTTTTAACTAAAATTTTTAATAAATCTGTTGATAGATCTTATGAGAAATCAAAAATTTTTTCTGGGAACTATTTAATAAAAACACTTTTTAAAGAAAATAAAATTAACCTTTCTGAAGAAGAACTTATAGATAAATTATTTGAAAATGAGAACACTCTAAAAAAAGCAACAATGAGAAACGCAGACAGTTTTGTTATATATTATTTACGTTTATTAGGTAAAACGAAAAGTTTTAAAAATTTAAATATCCAAGATACCTATGTTAACATGACATCAGAAAATGTAAGCAAAGATTTTCCTAATATAAACGAATACATTAATAATGTTAATATTAAACGAACAATAAATAAAATGAATGAAGATCGTGATAAAATCAAAAATATTGAACCTCCCGAATCAAAATGCACTATATGTTAAACTACTATCTAACAATAAAATCATAAGTTTTAAATAAAATATAAATAATAAAATAGTAAGAAGTTATAGTATAATAATAAGGTAAACAGCCATGACATCAAATAATAACAATAAGTCTGATAAAAAAAACTACGAGCCCATTCTTTACATCATTAACAATGCAGAAGAAAAAGATTTTAATGATAAAAATGGTGGTTCTACTACGAGAGCACGTAGAGATATTGGTATTCAAGACATCACTGGTATTTTTCAAGAAAAAAAAGAAATATCAATTTTTGATATGACTGGATTAGTCATTAGAGAAATAGGCAAATTCATTCTAGATTATATTGTTTCTAATTCAAGAACGTAGCACGCTACGCGTGAGCGGCGCAGCGGTGCTGCTTCGGGGATGTTAATGAGTTGAGTACTGTTTTATACTCTGCAGTAGGTTAATTTTTTTCAGGGATTCATCTCGATGGCTCGCAATAAATCTCCCAGAAAGCGTAAACCGGTTAAATCAGGCAGGCTGCCCGTCACTTCACGTGCCACAGCGCCTGTTTATCCGAAACGTTTTATGATCTCTCTCCCACCCGAAAATGATGATGACAGACCGCCTGAATTTTTTTATGACACCCTAAAAGAAGCCATACGCCACTGCGTCCGACTCGGCCCCCAATTTTTTCTCGACACGCAGTATTACCCGCCGCTAGTCACGATTATCAGGGGTTTTAAACAACGCCAAGACCAAGCCGATGACGCTGGATACGACTACACTGAGGGGGTAATAACTGAAAGTCTGCCTGCCGATGAATTCATCACCTATACGGAGCTAGGAATAATCCCTGTTTCCTTTGAACCCTGGGATAAACACACCGATAACTGGGCTGACGAATCTGACAATTTCTGTTTCTTTGGCAAGATGCCCATAAGGTAATTGAGTCAGATGTATATCCCTCGTCCTGCTAAACTACTTTTCACCATTGATGACGGTTGGAATAAATTCCTCGAAAAATACGGCGATAGCGTTAGTTCGTGGACGAGTTTATCTGTGGAGCGCATGCTTGCCTGCGGCACTTGTGCCATGGGTGTCCGGCGCTATTGTTGCGCTTCGTCTGATTGTTCTCACAGCCGTTTTTTCTGCCAAAGCTGTAAGTCAAAAGCCTGCAGTTCATGTGGCTTTAAAGCCACCGAGCAGTGGTTAGCACAGCAGGTTCATATTTTACCCGACTGCGACTGGCAACACATTACTTTCACCATGCCACATCTCCTTTGGCCTTTTTTTAACAATAACTGGCCGCTACTTAATGCTCTGTTTCGGGCAGCCACTCGAGCTATGCTGCAGTTGGCTCGCAAACAGGGTATCGAAATTGGTATTTTCTGTGCCTTGCATACTTATGGCCGGCAACTCAATCAACATCCGCATGTTCATGTTTCCGTCACTCGAGGGGGTTTGGATAGTAAACATAGTGTATGGCGAAAGCTGTTTTTCAAAAAAAAGGATGTCGAAGAAATCTGGCGAGGGGCTGTTATCCGACTACTGCGTCACAGTTATGATTTAATTAACCCTGGCCTTCTTCCCGGTCTTGGCCATATCCGTGACAAAAAACATTGGCGGCGTTACTTGAGGGCGCAGTACGGACGTTATTGGAAAGTGCACTTTGCTAAAAAAACGAAAGGGGCATGGCATAGTGTTAAGTACCTCGGTCGCTACCTTAAACGCCCACCGGTATCTGCGTCAAAACTGCGGCATTACCGAGGGGGTGCCGTTGTTCATCACTACCATGACCACCGAACTGGCCAGCATCGGCAGCAGACTCTGCCGCAGGAAGAGATGATTAGACGCTATATAAGCCATATTCCGGCCAGGCATTTTAAAATGGTGCGTTACTCTGGTTTTTTGTCGAATCGTAAACGGGGAAAACTATTGCCGAAAGTGTATAAGGCACTTGAGATGACGGCACGTAAAAAACCGGAGAACCCAGGTTTTTCTGTGCTGATGAAAGGATTTCTGCGTACCGATCCGTACAAATGTATTCTGTGTGGCGACAGGCTGCTTTTCACCGGGGCGCAAATGGGTAAAAAAGCAACGGAATTGTTGTCAGAAAGACTGCATAACCTGGAGAAAAAGCGATGGTTACGCAGCTAAACGCAGGATCAATGTGTCTAAAATAAGGAAATCAGGTTAGAAATTACACTCTCTAAGGAAATGTTAACTGGCACTAAACACAATAAATCGATCCCCATCTCCTTTTTGCAATAAGGGATGGCTTTTGCTACTCACTTTAAAAGCGATTCAATTTCCTAACCATGAACAGTAATTCGGTTAAATTATCATCTAAAAGCCTAATAATAGGCACACTGCTCCTAGGCTGCGGTTTGTAACCATCGTTTTTTGACCATTTTATCCCGCCTTTCTGACAGTAAAGTGACGGCGTGTATTCCTTTTTCCGCACTCATAAACCGCAATCGGTTTCCACATAAAATACATTGGTACGGGTCAGTATTTAAAAAACCTTTGATAAGGGCCCCAAACCCAGGTTTTTCAGGCACATTAGGAGATATCATGTCTAACGCCTCATACACCTTCGGTAATAAGCACCCGCGTTTGCGATTGGCTAAAAAACCGTAATAACGGATCATCTTAAAATGTCGCGCAGGGATATGACTGACATAACGCCGTATCATTTCTTCTTGGGATAAGGTCTGTCGTCTGTATTGTTGGCTGTGGTGGTCATAGTAATGATGAACCACGGTGCCGCCGCTGTAGTGTTTCAATTGAGAAGCGGAGATAGGGGGACGTTTAAGATAACGGCCCAGATATTTCACATTATGCCAGGCCCCGCGTGTCTTTTTGGCAAAATGTACTTTCCAATAACGTTGAAACTGGGCATTGAGGTAACGGCACCAGGTCTGATAATTGCGAATGTGCCCGAAGCCAGGCAATTTATTGGGTTGTAACTGAAAATAGTTATCCCTAAGGAGTCGAATGACCGCACTGCGCCAGACCTTTTCAACGTCTTTCTTTTTAAAGAAAATCGGTTTCCAGGTGTCATATTGAGTGAGTCCCCCACGCGTGACGGATAAATGAATATGCGGATGTTGATTGAGTTGGCGACCGTAAGTATGCAGCGCACAAAAAATGCCAATTTCGAGGCCTTGGCGCTTGGCGTTTTTGAGCATGGCGCGGGTTGCACAGCGAAAGAGTTGGTTGAGCAAGTACCAGTTATTGTTAAAAAAAGGCCAAAGTAGGTGAGGCATAGTGAGGGTAATATGTTGCCATTCGCAATCCGGCAAAATATGGCGCTGCTGGGCAATCCACTGTTCGGTGCCTTTGAGGCCACACGCACTGCAGGCTTTGGATTTACAGGTTTGACAAAAGAAGCGTGAATGAGAGCATTCAGGTGAAGAACAGCAATAACGGCGAACGCCCATAGCGCAGGTGCTGCAGGCGAGCATCTTTTCGACAGAGAGTAGTTGCCATTCATCTACGTGATTATTTTCGATGAAAAGGTTCCATCCGTCATCGTATTGAAATAGCAGTTTTGCAGGTCTGGGGATGTACATAGAGCAGAGTATAAAAGACGAGAAGGGAATTGCCTAGAAATAGAGCGCCTTTGCCGCGATGCTCACGCCAAAGGTGTGCTTATGTTCATGGTTAGGAAATTGAATCGCTTTTAAAGTGAGTAGCAAAAGCCATCCCTTATTGCAAAAAGGAGATGGGGATCGATTTATTGTGTTTAGTGCCAGTTAACATTTCCTCAGAGAGTGTAATTTCTAACCTGATTTCCTTATTTTAGACACATTGATCCTGCGTTTAGCTGCGTAACCATCGCTTTTTCTCCAGGTTATGCAGTCTTTCTGACAACAATTCCGTTGCTTTTTTACCCATTTGCGCCCCGGTGAAAAGCAGCCTGTCGCCACACAGAATACATTTGTACGGATCGGTACGCAGAAATCCTTTCATCAGCACAGAAAAACCTGGGTTCTCCGGTTTTTTACGTGCCGTCATCTCAAGTGCCTTATACACTTTCGGCAATAGTTTTCCCCGTTTACGATTCGACAAAAAACCAGAGTAACGCACCATTTTAAAATGCCTGGCCGGAATATGGCTTATATAGCGTCTAATCATCTCTTCCTGCGGCAGAGTCTGCTGCCGATGCTGGCCAGTTCAATCAAGTCCATACGATATTTGGGCAGCACAAGAAGTTATTGATTTAATCAAAGAAGCGATTATTTTTAAAGATAAACTTAAATACGCCTTTGTTATTAATCGTAAAATCGCAAATACAGCGATTGGGAGAGATGTCACTGAAGCGTTATCGCAATATGAAACAAAGGTTTTTGGCTCATTCGTTTCTCAACGGGTCATTTATGCCGAAACTGCTGCTTCTGGAAATGTTGTTTTTGAATCCGATCCAGATGGAATTTCAAGTAAAGAAATATCTAGTTTAGTTGATGAGATTTTGGAGTTTTAAATGGCTAAAAAAATTAGTTTTAAAACAAAAAATATTAAAAAAAATGCTGATGATTGGGTCGAGAAAAGAGAAATAAAAACATCAAGTATTGAAATAAATAAACGGTTAACGATAGATATTCCTGAAAGTTTACATAAAAAAATCAAATCAACTTGTGCAATAAATGGTACATCAATAGCTGATGAAATTAGAAAATTACTGAAAAGTAAGTTTCAGTAATTAATGATTTGTTAAAATGTGAGGATTTTTTATGGCAAGTAGAGGAATTAACAAAGTTATTTTAATTGGTCATTTGGGCGATAAACCCATTGGTCGCTACATGACGTCTAGTATAGCGATGTAATGCCCACTGGTATACTAGTGGGTTCAAATGAATCAGAACGTTTATTCTATGAACAGTCAGGTAGGGTGGCAAGATGTAGTTAGCAACTACAATCTGATCACTATTAGTTAGAAATATCCAGAAATTTTAATAATTTTTTATTATTTATGTTTGCATTGAATTTCTTGCATGCCAACTTATGACTTTCCTCACCCATTTGAATTATTCTTTCAGGATTGTTAATCAATCTTAGCATTTTTTCTGTAAGATCTTCATGTGAGCATGGTTTTACAACATATCCATTTACACCATCAATAATTGTTTCTTTACAGCCAGGTAAATTAGTAGTTAGTATAGGTCTGCCTATAGCCATCGCTTCTTGTGTACTACGAGGAACCCCTTCTCTATAATAGGAAGGAAGAACAAATACGCTTGATCTTTTAATCCATTCGGCCACGTTAGAAACAAAACCAGGATAAGTAATAACACCTGATTTAATTAAGTTATCTACGTCTGATTCAGATAAACTTCCTGGATTTTCCTTGTCTATATCACCAAGTATGATGAATTCTACATCAGGATGAGTTTGTTTTATTTTTTTTGCAGCAGCAACGTACTCATTAATTCCTTTTTCTGCTAGCAACCGCGCAATAAATATGAATGAGATTTTATCTGTTGGTGGTACACTTTTGACATAGCTGTTTAGGTCTAAACCGATTCCACCAAGAATATGGGTTTTTTTAGTTTTTATTTTGTTTTTTTTTATCAGATCATGATAATCATCGTTATTAA
This sequence comes from Arsenophonus nasoniae, assembly GCF_004768525.1. NCBI lineage: Bacteria > Pseudomonadati > Pseudomonadota > Gammaproteobacteria > Enterobacterales > Morganellaceae > Arsenophonus > Arsenophonus nasoniae. The sequence goes on along the minus strand of NZ_CP038614.1, from coordinate 139,561 downwards.
GAAGTATTAATGAATTAATATGTGGAAATATTAGCTTATACAATAAAACCTGAATTCTCTTAATTATATTAGTTTTTAATGATATTCTGTATGGCTGATCTGTGAATAAATAACCCAATCCTTCAAGCATAGCATTATTGTTTTTAACTCCCGAAATAAGTCCAGCTAAGCAGCCAAAAATGGCTGGCTTTGCAAAAAAAGATAACGTGATATCGGGGTTTATTTTTTTTAGTTTTTTACTTAAAGCATAAGTATTTAACAAATCCATTATAGGGTTAATGCTACTGCGATTAAAATCATAATCAACAGGAATACCCCCATAGCTTGATATTTTTTCTCTCGAAAAATCGTCGTAATCAGTGGCAAAAGCATAAACTTCAATACCTTTGTTGTTTAACATTTTGATTAAATCTATTCTAAAAAGAATCATAGCATTAGCTGTGTTACCTATTATTGCTATTTTCATTACTAAAAACCTTTTTTTTGGTTACTATAGTTAAAATACATCTTCTTATATACTTTATAAAAGACACTATAATTGCAAGTATCGCCATTATTTTTCCTCTAAACAAAAAGTAGGTGATATTTTTTATTTCCCACTTTTCCATTAACCATAAATTGCTACTCAACCCTGATATTCCAAAGTTAAATTTATCAAGAAAAACTAAGTATCGACCATAAATTAATCCGCATTTATTTTTTTTGTTACAAGTAATAAGCAACCATGACATGTAATCTTCTGAGAATCGCTGTTTTTCATTGAATGCAACAAAGATATCTCTTTTCATAACAACTGACGGTGTTTGGAAATAATTCTTAAATAAGAGCATGTTAAATGAAACTATTTTTAATTTTAAATCTTCTTTGTTTATTTTTCTTTTATCTGTTACACCAATAGCACATGTTGCACCAATAAAATCTAAAGATTGTTCTTTCATAAAAATAAGTTGCATTTCTAATTTTTTTTTATGCCAGTGGTCATCGGCATCCAAAAATGATATGAATTTCCCTGTCGATAATGAAACACCTTTATTTCTGGAAAATGATGGTCCTAAATTTTGTTCATTATCAAAAATAAAAAGATTGTCATGCGATCTTTTTATTTTTTTCAAAATACTCCAGCTATCATCTGTTGATCCATCATTTATGCAAATTACTTCTATATTTTTATGAGTTTGATTTAATGCTGAGAGAATACATCTCTCTATAGTTCTTTCATTGTTGAAACACGGTATGATTACGCTTACTTTATTATTCATCATTTTTTATACTATTCATGTTTATAAAGGTAAAAAGCAATATATTAGAAAAGTATAGAACCCTTACTTGCCAATAGAAGAGTGAAATCAATAAAAAGTATATAGTAATGAACATGCAGCCCAAAACAAAATTGGAGCTCCTTCCATTCTTCAAAAGAAATAATAATGGCTTTATCAGTATCATTATTATGATTGTTAATATAAAAACACCTGAATCAATGATTGTTGATAAGTAAAAATTATGAGGATCCTTCGTTGATGAGCTATAACCGATACCATTCCCAATAAAGAATGATTTCAGATTACTTAATTGCATTACGGCATTATTTAGTCTTGCTATTCTGTCACTATTACTTTTTTCTCTGAGTGTCATTTCTAATATCTTTTGGCTGTTATTATTTTTAATTTCTATATTCTCTTTCGTAGTTATTGTTTCAATTCCTTTAAAAGGAACCGTTTTTATTACAATGAAAGAAAGAAATATCGATAGTATAAATAATATAAAAAATCTGAATTGAAATTTTTTTAATACAAAAAACGAATACATATTTACAATAAGAAAAGAAATAAAAAAAGACAATAAAGAGCTTCTTGATAATGTTAAAAAAGAACATGCCACAGATAACACAAAAATAAAATTAATTATAAATTTATTAGGGAGAGTAAATAATATATAAATAGAACTAATACATAACATGAAAGCTAAAATATTTGGGTCACTTGAACTTTCATAACCGGAAGGAAAATATGACCATTTATTATTTGAAAATACAGGAAAGGTTAACCGTTCCCAATCTCCAAAGCCAAGATGATATAATTGAATCAACAAAAAAGAACTAACAAAAATCAGTCCTGAAGCAATTAAATATGATAGTAATATTGGTTTTTTATCAAAGATAACTATAAAGCATAATGATATTACGATATATATCGCATGACTAATAGTTAGAGTAGTGGCACTAACATCGTATACTGTTACATTAATAATAAAATAAATAACCAACAAAAAAATACTCAATATATGGATTTTTTTTATGGGATATTTGTTTTTTATAATGGTGTAACCACTTAACAGTAAGCAGGAAAAGAATGTGTATATCGTAACTATGTGGTCACTGTTTAGACCTAGAATTTCTTGTTTATTTCCTCCCATAAGTGACCATAATAGAAAAGGAAATGTACAAATAGATAGCTTAAAAATCATAATTATTAACTTAATAGAAAGTTATCCAATAATATTATTCTTAATGTATCATAATACTAGTTTTGTTGAATAAATATATTTTATACTGCCCATCCAGTGCAACTGCTGATCCTAGCAATGTAAAATCATGCAGTTAGGTTGCGTAAGAAAACGGCACACCTAAGGCGACAAGCATTTTCCGCAAAAACGAGTATGGCAAAACAGCACGATTCCCTATTATTCAATAATATCCTAACACTACACATAAACATGTTAACATGTAAAAATTTTTAACTAATGGTTTTATCTTATGAGCAAAATTTTCTCGAATGTATTTTGGCTGATGATTTCTCAGATTGGGGGCATTTTAATCACTTTGATTGAACAACCATTGTTAGCTAGGAGACTCGGAGCTAATGAATACGGGAAGGTTGTATATGTTTTAGCTATCGCCATAATAGCTTCGGTTTTTATTGAATATGGATTCAATTTCAGCGCTGTTAAAAAGATTACGGGGAAAAAAAACAAAAAATATATTTCGCAAGTTTCAACAGATGTTTTTTTTGCAAAACTAATTCTTAGTATTATTCCTATTATTTTGGCTTTTTTTCTTATTTACGTAACACCAAGTGATATATCAATACCATATTCTTGGTTTTTCTGGGTTTTTTTATTTATATTGTCTTTCGGATTCACCCCATTATGGTATTACATATCAATGGAAAGAATAATTTTCCCTACAATTCTTGATTTTTCACTTAGAATAATTGAATTGGTTCTTATTGTTGTTTTTATTAGAACTTCGAATGACGCAGAAACTACAATATTTATTCAATCCATGGTTGGAATGCTTAATACATCAATAACTACATTTTTTTTGTTCTATATGTCAGGAGTTGGTTCGTTTAATATAAAAAAAGCTTTAAATGAAATCAAGTCTGGTTTTAGCGTATTTTTATACAAAAGCTCTCAAGGAATAATGATAACCATGTCATCATTATTGTTAGGTTTTTTTGGGGGAGGAAAATCTGTTGGGTATTTTGTTCCGTCTGAAAAAATAACAAAGGTAATGACTACCTTGATAACGACAATACTAAACATTGCATATCCAAAATTTGTAAAATCACTCGGAGACATAAAAAATAATAAGGATAGAATAAAAATAAAAATAAAAATCGTTAAATATTCTTTGGTGTTATCTATTTTGTCTTTAGTATTCTCTGTCGTAGTTTTTATTTTTTCTAAAAAAATTATTTTTTTAGTTTTTGGTGAAGGATATGAAAATGCCATTCCTTTAATTAATGCCATCATTTGGATAATTCCATTAAGAGCTTGGATAATGTCATTGATAATCTTATGGTTTATACCAACAAACAAAGAGAATTTTGTTACAAAAATAACATTTATCAATATAATACTAATTTCAATTACAGCGTATTTATTTATTTTCCGGTTTGGAACTATGGGAATAGTTATGTCTATTTTATTGTCAGAGTTGATAACTTTTTTAGTATTGACATATTTTTTTTTCAAAAAAACTAATCTTGATGGTTAGGAAATTGAATCGCTTTTAAAGTGAGTAGCAAAAGCCATCCCTTATTGCAAAAAGGAGATGGGGATCGATTTATTGTGTTTAGTGCCAGTTAACATTTCCTCAGAGAGTGTAATTTCTAACCTGATTTCCTTATTTTAGACACATTGATCCTGCGTTTAGATGCGTAACCATCGCTTTTTCTCCAGGTTATGCAGTCTTTCTGACAACAATTCCGTTGCTTTTTTACCCATTTGCGCCCCGGTGAAAAGCAGCCTGTCGCCACACAGAATACATTTGTACGGATCGGTACGCAGAAATCCTTTCATCAGCACAGAAAAACCTGGGTTCTCCGGTTTTTTACGTGCCGTCATCTCAAGTGCCTTATACACTTTCGGCAATAGTTTTCCCCGTTTACGATTCGACAAAAAACCAGAGTAACGCACCATTTTAAAATGCCTGGCCGGAATATGGCTTATATAGCGTCTAATCATCTCTTCCTGCGGCAGAGTCTGCTGCCGATGCTGGCCAGTTCGGTGGTCATGGTAGTGATGAACAACGGCACCCCCTCGGTAATGCCGCAGTTTTGACGCAGATACCGGTGGGCGTTTAAGGTAGCGACCGAGGTACTTAACACTATGCCATGCCCCTTTCGTTTTTTTAGCAAAGTGCACTTTCCAATAACGTCCGTACTGCGCCCTCAAGTAACGCCGCCAATGTTTTTTGTCACGGATATGGCCAAGACCGGGAAGAAGGCCAGGGTTAATTAAATCATAACTGTGACGCAGTAGTCGGATAACAGCCCCTCGCCAGATTTCTTCGACATCCTTTTTTTTGAAAAACAGCTTTCGCCATACACTATGTTTACTATCCAAACCCCCTCGAGTGACGGAAACATGAACATGCGGATGTTGATTGAGTTGCCGGCCATAAGTATGCAAGGCACAGAAAATACCAATTTCGATACCCTGTTTGCGAGCCAACTGCAGCATAGCTCGAGTGGCTGCCCGAAACAGAGCATTAAGTAGCGGCCAGTTATTGTTAAAAAAAGGCCAAAGGAGATGTGGCATGGTGAAAGTAATGTGTTGCCAGTCGCAGTCGGGTAAAATATGAACCTGCTGTGCTAACCACTGCTCGGTGGCTTTAAAGCCACATGAACTGCAGGCTTTTGACTTACAGCTTTGGCAGAAAAAACGGCTGTGAGAACAATCAGACGAAGCGCAACAATAGCGCCGGACACCCATGGCACAAGTGCCGCAGGCAAGCATGCGCTCCACAGATAAACTCGTCCACGAACTAACGCTATCGCCGTATTTTTCGAGGAATTTATTCCAACCGTCATCAATGGTGAAAAGTAGTTTAGCAGGACGAGGGATATACATCTGACTCAATTACCTTATGGGCATCTTGCCAAAGAAACAGAAATTGTCAGATTCGTCAGCCCAGTTATCGGTGTGTTTATCCCAGGGTTCAAAGGAAACAGGGATTATTCCTAGCTCCGTATAGGTGATGAATTCATCGGCAGGCAGACTTTCAGTTATTACCCCCTCAGTGTAGTCGTATCCAGCGTCATCGGCTTGGTCTTGGCGTTGTTCAAAACCCCTGATAATCGTGACTAGCGGCGGGTAATACTGCGTGTCGAGAAAAAATTGGGGGCCGAGTCGGACGCAGTGGCGTATGGCTTCTTTTAGGGTGTCATAAAAAAATTCAGGCGGTCTGTCATCATCATTTTCGGGTGGGAGAGAGATCATAAAACGTTTCGGATAAACAGGCGCTGTGGCACGTGAAGTGACGGGCAGCCTGCCTGATTTAACCGGTTTACGCTTTCTGGGAGATTTATTGCGAGCCATCGAGATGAATCCCTGAAAAAAATTAACCTACTGCAGAGTATAAAACAGTACTCAACTCATTAACATCCCCGAAGCAGCACCGCTGCGCCGCTCACGCGTAGCGTGCTACGTTCACCTTGACCTTGACCTTGTCGCATATAATGGAGCGTTTCATTAATGCGCCTTTCCAGCCACGGGCTAGCGGTTTCGCCAAGCATATTGACCGCCTGCATGACCGGGATATTGACGCGCAGCAAGGCGGCGATATTCAGCAAAAAGTAAACGCCCTGCACGGCGCGATAGACTGACCATGGCGGCAGATTGTCGGCAATTTTTCGACTGACCCAATGCCCCATTGAGCATACCATCAATCCGATCAGAGCTAGCAGGCCAAACAGCAGTAACCACTCAAAATTAACAATAAATTCAGAAATACCGGTGAGCAGGCTTAAAGGCCCATCCCATTTCTCACGCGGCACTAGTCTTGCCAGCTTGGGGATAAACTTTTCACAGACCATGTGCATCATCAGCACTACAATCCCCAGTAGAAAACAGGGGTAGGCCAATGCGCCGAACAGGGCGGAGACCATGGTTTTCTTGCCTTCCACAATTTGGCTGGCACGACGCAAGGCATCGGAGAGCTTGCCGGAAAGGATACCTGAGCCAATCAAGGTGGCTTCCTGAACCGGGACCCAATCGAACAGCACTTTTTCAAACGCCCCTTGCCCCTCATCCAGCGCAGACAGGCAATCGGTCAACAGCACCGCGTAGGGATGATGTTTGCGGCCAAAATCGGTGATCACGTTGCGCATATCGATAAAGGCTTGTTGCAACGATTTGTTGTTATCCAGCAAAAAGGCCAGCATGTCGTAGAAGGCGATGCGGTCTTTAGCGGAAAAGGTTTTCTGATATATCCAGCGAATTGCCGTTTTGAGGTGAGGTTGGAGGCCTGCAAAAGATAAAGAAGAAAACATATCGGCTCCATAAAAAGACTTGTTAATGAGTTTTTTGGTGTTAAAATAAAACCTATAAATAGGTTTCTTAGTGAGGTTTTTATGCCAACAACCATTCTTAGTACAACAACAGCTAGCATTACGGAATTGAAAACAAACCCTATGGCAACAGTCAATTCAGGAGATGGGTATCCGGTTGCAATTTTGAATCGTAATCAACCTGCGTTTTACTGCATTCCTGCCGAGTTATATGAACAAATGTTAGAGTTTATTGATGACCAGGAATTAGCAAACCTAGTCAAAGAGCGTGCAGAGCAGACATTACATGATGTCAATCTGGATCGTTACTTATGATCTACAAGGTTAAGTTCAGAACTGATGCACTCAAAGAATGGAACAATCTTGATCGTTCCATTCAACAGCAATTCGCCAGGAAGTTGAAGAAATGCGCTGAGAATCCGCATATTCCAGCAGCCAGGCTGAGAGGAATGCAAAATTGCTATAAGATTAAACTCAGATCATCTGGCTTCAGACTTGTTTACCAAATCTTTAAGGATGAGTTAATCATTGCAGTTGTTGCCGTTGGAAAACGTGAACATAGTGAAGTTTATAAACTTGCTAGCAAACGACTGCGTTGACATTCTCCTCTTTATTCGGGCAACAAAGTATAACTATCTTCATCAATCGGGCAAATAAAAATGTAGTAGCTCAGACTAGATCTGACAGATACTGTATAAATAACCGGTAACTGTCAGATCTAGTCTGAGCTACTACATTTTAGTATTAAATAAATATTTTTTATCACTTATTTCATTTTTTAAAACTGGTTTTTTATCGTACAAAAAGTCTTGTTGAAATTTTATAGAAAAATTAATTATTAATTCCAATGCTGACAACATATCTGATTCGAACGTAGCACGCTACGCGTGAGCGGCGCAGCGGTGCTGCTTCGGGGATGTTAATGAGTTGAGTACTGTTTTATACTCTGCAGTAGGTTAATTTTTTTCAGGGATTCATCTCGATGGCTCGCAATAAATCTCCCAGAAAGCGTAAACCGGTTAAATCAGGCAGGCTGCCCGTCACTTCACGTGCCACAGCGCCTGTTTATCCGAAACGTTTTATGATCTCTCTCCCACCCGAAAATGATGATGACAGACCGCCTGAATTTTTTTATGACACCCTAAAAGAAGCCATACGCCACTGCGTCCGACTCGGCCCCCAATTTTTTCTCGACACGCAGTATTACCCGCCGCTAGTCACGATTATCAGGGGTTTTAAACAACGCCAAGACCAAGCCGATGACGCTGGATACGACTACACTGAGGGGGTAATAACTGAAAGTCTGCCTGCCGATGAATTCATCACCTATACGGAGCTAGGAATAATCCCTGTTTCCTTTGAACCCTGGGATAAACACACCGATAACTGGGCTGACGAATCTGACAATTTCTGTTTCTTTGGCAAGATGCCCATAAGGTAATTGAGTCAGATGTATATCCCTCGTCCTGCTAAACTACTTTTCACCATTGATGACGGTTGGAATAAATTCCTCGAAAAATACGGCGATAGCGTTAGTTCGTGGACGAGTTTATCTGTGGAGCGCATGCTTGCCTGCGGCACTTGTGCCATGGGTGTCCGGCGCTATTGTTGCGCTTCGTCTGATTGTTCTCACAGCCGTTTTTTCTGCCAAAGCTGTAAGTCAAAAGCCTGCAGTTCATGTGGCTTTAAAGCCACCGAGCAGTGGTTAGCACAGCAGGTTCATATTTTACCCGACTGCGACTGGCAACACATTACTTTCACCATGCCACATCTCCTTTGGCCTTTTTTTAACAATAACTGGCCGCTACTTAATGCTCTGTTTCGGGCAGCCACTCGAGCTATGCTGCAGTTGGCTCGCAAACAGGGTATCGAAATTGGTATTTTCTGTGCCTTGCATACTTATGGCCGGCAACTCAATCAACATCCGCATGTTCATGTTTCCGTCACTCGAGGGGGTTTGGATAGTAAACATAGTGTATGGCGAAAGCTGTTTTTCAAAAAAAAGGATGTCGAAGAAATCTGGCGAGGGGCTGTTATCCGACTACTGCGTCACAGTTATGATTTAATTAACCCTGGCCTTCTTCCCGGTCTTGGCCATATCCGTGACAAAAAACATTGGCGGCGTTACTTGAGGGCGCAGTACGGACGTTATTGGAAAGTGCACTTTGCTAAAAAAACGAAAGGGGCATGGCATAGTGTTAAGTACCTCGGTCGCTACCTTAAACGCCCACCGGTATCTGCGTCAAAACTGCGGCATTACCGAGGGGGTGCCGTTGTTCATCACTACCATGACCACCGAACTGGCCAGCATCGGCAGCAGACTCTGCCGCAGGAAGAGATGATTAGACGCTATATAAGCCATATTCCGGCCAGGCATTTTAAAATGGTGCGTTACTCTGGTTTTTTGTCGAATCGTAAACGGGGAAAACTATTGCCGAAAGTGTATAAGGCACTTGAGATGACGGCACGTAAAAAACCGGAGAACCCAGGTTTTTCTGTGCTGATGAAAGGATTTCTGCGTACCGATCCGTACAAATGTATTCTGTGTGGCGACAGGCTGCTTTTCACCGGGGCGCAAATGGGTAAAAAAGCAACGGAATTGTTGTCAGAAAGACTGCATAACCTGGAGAAAAAGCGATGGTTACGCAGCTAAACGCAGGATCAATGTGTCTAAAATAAGGAAATCAGGTTAGAAATTACACTCTCTGAGGAAATGTTAACTGGCACTAAACACAATAAATCGATCCCCATCTCCTTTTTGCAATAAGGGATGGCTTTTGCTACTCACTTTAAAAGCGATTCAATTTCCTAACCATGAACGTAGCACGCTACGCGTGAGCGGCGCAGCGGTGCTGCTTCGGGGATGTTAATGAGTTGAGTACTGTTTTATACTCTGCAGTAGGTTAATTTTTTTCAGGGATTCATCTCGATGGCTCGCAATAAATCTCCCAGAAAGCGTAAACCGGTTAAATCAGGCAGGCTGTGTAATGGTCAACAAATTCTGTAGAAGATCTAAGCGGCATTTTTTAGTTCATGATATTTTTGATGTGGCGTTAAATAACCAATCGTTGAATGGCGTCGATAATAATTGTAAAACTGAATATAATTTTCAACTTCACAGACAACAGATTGATGATTCATAAACGATAAACGGTTAAGTCTTTCTGTCTTTAAACTCCTAAAAAATCTTTCCATCACGGCATTATCGAGGCAATTACCTCGCCGACTCATGCTTTGAGTTATTTTCCGTTCAAAGAGGTGCGCCCTAAACTCCTCCGATGAATATTGGCAACCTTGATCTGAATGGAACATCAAACTTGTCGTATCCGGTAATTGCCGTTCAATTGCGTTATCTAAGGCTTCTTTCACTAATTTCGAATCCGGTTTTGTTGATAAGGCATAACCAATAATTTCTTTGGTGGCTAAATCCAACACACAGGCTAAATAGCTCCACCCATAGTGATGTCTAATATACGTGATATCCCCGACATAATAGTGATTATGCTGTTCAGGGGAAAATTGTCGTTTAAGCAAATTAGGGGCATATCGATGTTCGTTACCCAATGAGTGATAGTAGTGCTTTTTCGTTGGTCTAATTGCAACTAATTGATTTAATTTCATGATGTTCGATATTTTATAAGTGCCAATTTGGTGCCCTAAACCCTTTAACTCGGCTTGAATACGTCTTTTGCCATAAATTTGACCCGATGTATAAAAAATACGTTTGATTTCGCCACACAGTCTTTCATTTTCAACTGTCGGTATTTTCGTTTCATAATAAAAACTACTGCTGCTTACTTCAAAAAGATGGCATAACTCAGTGACCGTAAAATTGGAGTACATGATTTTCAGTTGCTTCACGATTTTGAGTTTTGATTGTCGAGGATGAAGTAAGCCGCGGCTTTTTTTAATATGTCATTATCCCTCTGAGCACGCTTAAGTTGAACTTCTAATTCTTGTATGCGCTGTTGCTCGGGTGTTAACGCTTTTGATTTTACAGGCGTATTCCCATTTAACTCGGCAAGATATTGTTGCTTCCATCGTGATACGGCAGATTTACCCGCACCGGATATTTTTTCAACTTGGATATTGCTATATCCACCTTCAACCATGAGTTTTGCATATTCCAGTTTTTGCTTTCCGCTAAAGGTTACTTTTACTTTTCGGGTCATATTTATACCTATAAGATTTTGCTTAATTATAAGCTATAAATCTCTACAGTTTTATTAGACCACTACACCCGCCGCTAGTCACGATTATCAGGGGTTTTGAACAACGCCAAGACCAAGCCGATGACGCTGGATACGACTACACTGAGGGGGGAATAACTGAAAGTCTGCCTGCCGATGAATTCATCACCTATACGGAGCTAGGAATAATCCCTGTTTCCTTTGAACCCTGGGATAAACACACCGATAACTGGGCTGACGAATCTGACAATTTCTGTTTCTTTGGCAAGATGCCCATAAGGTAATTGAGTCAGATGTATATCCCTCGTCCTGCTAAACTACTTTTCACCATTGATGACGGTTGGAATAAATTCCTCGAAAAATACGGCGATAGCGTTAGTTCGTGGACGAGTTTATCTGTGGAGCGCATGCTTGCCTGCGGCACTTGTGCCATAGGTGTCCGGCGCTATTGTTGCGCTTCGTCTGATTGTTCTCACAGCCGTTTTTTCTGCCAAAGCTGTAAGTCAAAAGCCTGCAGTTCATGTGGCTTTAAAGCCACCGAGCAGTGGTTAGCACAGCAGGTTCATATTTTACCCGACTGCGACTGGCAACACATTACTTTCACCATGCCACATCTCCTTTGGCCTTTTTTTAACAATAACTGGCCGCTACTTAATGCTCTGTTTCGGGCAGCCACTCGAGCTATGCTGCAGTTGGCTCGCAAACAGGGTATCGAAATTGGTATTTTCTGTGCCTTGCATACTTATGGCCGGCAACTCAATCAACATCCGCATGTTCATGTTTCCGTCACTCGAGGGGGTTTGGATAGTAAACATAGTGTATGGCGAAAGCTGTTTTTCAAAAAAAAGGATGTCGAAGAAATCTGGCGAGGGGCTGTTATCCGACTACTGCGTCACAGTTATGATTTAATTAACCCTGGCCTTCTTCCCGGTCTTGGCCATATCCGTGACAAAAAACATTGGCGGCGTTACTTGAGGGCGCAGTACGGACGTTATTGGAAAGTGCACTTTGCTAAAAAAACGAAAGGGGCATGGCATAGTGTTAAGTACCTCGGTCGCTACCTTAAACGCCCACCGGTATCTGCGTCAAAACTGCGGCATTACCGAGGGGGTGCCGTTGTTCATCACTACCATGACCACCGAACTGGCCAGCATCGGCAGCAGACTCTGCCGCAGGAAGAGATGATTAGACGCTATATAAGCCATATTCCGGCCAGGCATTTTAAAATGGTGCGTTACTCTGGTTTTTTGTCGAATCGTAAACGGGGAAAACTATTGCCGAAAGTGTATAAGGCACTTGAGATGACGGCACGTAAAAAACCGGAGAACCCAGGTTTTTCTGTGCTGATGAAAGGATTTCTGCGTACCGATCCGTACAAATGTATTCTGTGTGGCGACAGGCTGCTTTTCACCGGGGCGCAAATGGGTAAAAAAGCAACGGAATTGTTGTCAGAAAGACTGCATAACCTGGAGAAAAAGCGATGGTTACGCAGCTAAACGCAGGATCAATGTGTCTAAAATAAGGAAATCAGGTTAGAAATTACACTCTCTGAGGAAATGTTAACTGGCACTAAACACAATAAATCGATCCCCATCTCCTTTTTGCAATAAGGGATGGCTTTTGCTACTCACTTTAAAAGCGATTCAATTTCCTAACCATGAACCGGATAATGAAGTATCACCGCAATTACCTCAAGAAGATAAATTAAAAAAAGTCGATGATAATAAAGATGTAATTTTCGAATCAATACGCTTACATGATGAAGAAAAGATGCCGGATATTCAACTTGAAGAAGAACCATCGAAACTGGAAAAAGAAAATGATGAGATAAATATTTCATATCATCATGAGGAAGAAAAAAAACAAAAAATCAAAGAAAAAGAGTATCGGGATTAACTTTTAATAGGTACTAAATGTGATTATCGCATAGTTATCTTTATACTATGCGATAATATAAATCAATGTACTAGCATAAGGCTATTACATTAGTTGCCGAAGGTCCTTTATGGCCACTTTCGACTGAGAAGTTTACTTCTTGCCCTTCATAGAGCGTTTTATAATCATTACCCTGAATCGCAGAATAATGAACAAACACATCCTGACTGCCGTTTTTAGGTGAAATAAATCCAAAACCTTTGTCCGCGTTAAACCACTTAACAATACCTGTATTGATGCTTGACATATAAGTTCCTTAATTTTGTTAATTAATCAAAAATCTCAAAGATTAACATAATTTTACTAATGGTATTTAATCCAAAGGAACTCATTAATGAAGAGAGGTATTGATATCGCTAAATTTTGAATTACTTAAAATTTTTTACTAATAAAAAGAGATTGTTAATCTCCAGAGAGAGATTTAATTAAGCCATACTTTATCGTTTTAATCAATAGTTTATTTATTCTACGAGACGTTTTGCGTTAGCTAAATACAAGGCTAAGACCATAAATAATATCGAGATTGCATAAATCAATACAGAAAATGAATCCTTATGTTCTACGATAATTAATCGAATGATAGCAGTAACACCTATATAGACAAAATATTGTAAAGGAAAATGATACAAAGAATTAAAATATTTAATTATTAATGCGATAAATTCAAAATAAAGAAAATAATTAACGATCCCTTGAACGTAGCACGCTACGCGTGAGCGGCGCAGCGGTGCTGCTTCGGGGATGTTAATGAGTTGAGTACTGTTTTATACTCTGCAGTAGGTTAATTTTTTTCAGGGATTCATCTCGATGGCTCGCAATAAATCTCCCAGAAAGCGTAAACCGGTTAAATCAGGCAGGCTGCCCGTCACTTCACGTGCCACAGCGCCTGTTTATCCGAAACGTTTTATGATGTCAACGATCACCGAAAACTGATCCACTTTTTATCTAAATCCGATCAATCAAAATTGATCCACTGTTTTACTCAGTTATTGCTCCTGAGCGCCGCTTATCTTTCAATCGGTAGCTTTCACCGCTTAATTGCAGTACATGCGAATGATGAAGTAAACGATCAAGCATAGCGGCAGTTAATGTTGCGTCATCAGCAAAAGCACTTGGCCATTGCCCAAATGATAGGTTACTCGTCAATATGACACTGCCATGCTCATAACGCTTGGCAATCACATTGAAAAACAGGTTTGCTTCTTCTCGCCCAAACGGCAGGTATCCAATCTCATCGATAATCAACAACTTCGGGGCCATCACCGAACGTGATAGATATTGTTTGAGCTTATTTTGTCGTTTGGCAGTTGAGAGTTGCAACATCAGTTCAGCTGCCGTGGTAAAGCGGGTTTTCTTCTTGGCCTGTACTGCTTTTAATCCTAACCCAATAGCTAAATGCGTTTTGCCTACACCGCTTGGGCCAAGCAACACGACATTTTCATTACGTTCAATAAACGTTAATGCGCTTAATTCCTGTATGTGTTGTTTGGGGATCCCCGTTGCAAACTTAAAATCGAACGTATTAAGTTCTTTATGTGCTGGGAATCCTGCCATCCGACTCAAAAGATTACGAGTTCGTTCATCTCGTTGTTGTTGCTCACATTTTAACAGGGACAGTAAAAACTCTCCGTAGCTTTTGTCTTGGGCAATGCATTTTTCGGCAAGTGATGACCAATGAGTCGGAATAGAATTTAATTTCAATGACTCACACAGGTGTTCAATTTGTTCATGCAATAACATGTTCACCTCCCAGTAATGCTTCGTATACGCTGATTGAGTGTTGCAAACTGACAGATTCAAGGGGCGGTACGATAGGGATATTAAGCGTATTAGTCTGTGGGATAGATTGGCAAACCCTTGCTGGTAAGGGTAGAAGAGACTTCACTTCCTTAGCTAATCTATCTGCTGGCTTCTCTAACGTTGTTCCATGAATTCGCTGATGGGCAACGCGTTGTAACCATGGACCCACTTTTGCATTAGCTATTTCAATATCCAGTTCAAGATTATGAGCACGAAGGTCGGTGTTTAATGGCACGATAAAGCTGTTTTTTAAATAGTGGTTAAAGCGCTCTACTTTCCCTTTCGTTTTTGCCCTGTAGGGCTTGCAAGCCTTCAATTTAAACCCGTAATCTTTCGACATTTGAAGCATTTCGACATGTAATTTATGATCACCTTCTGCATAAGCATCCCGTTCGATGATGAGGGATTTTGCGTTATCACACAATACTTCCTGTGGTACACCACCAAAGTAGTCGAAAGCTTCTCTTAAACCTTGCTGCCACGATTCTGCTCGTTCATTATCAAAGAACTTTACATAACTCGCACGCGAATAGCCTAGCGTTGCAACAAACGCTTTCAGCGATTTTTTACCTCGCCGGATGCTGGTGAAGTCGATTTGCATTTGTTGACCTGGCTGTGTTTCAAAACGGACGACTACTTCGGGAACAATGCTTGGTTTAAATTGACAAACAAATCGGCGTAATTGAGCAATACCACCTTGATAGCCGTTTTCAACTACCTCATCAAATAAGACTGTTGCAGGGATCCAATCAGGTTTAGCCAGTTCAATTCGCTGAAGCAAATAAGGTTTAAAGGGGGATAATTTAGTCGGTTGTTGACTTCTTTTAGCATAAGTTGGCATTGTCTGTTGTTGTAAATGATGTTTTACGGTGTTACGGGATATACCCAACTCACTGGCAATTTTTCGAAGGCTTTGTCCTTGTGCAAAGCGAACATGAATATCCACAAATATCTCCTTGGTTAACATAAATTATCCGTACAAAAATGTGCGAATAATACCAAGTGGATCAGTTTTAGATGATCGTTAGTGGATCAGTTTTGCATGATCGGTGACACCCTTATCAAAGGTTTTTTAAATACTGACCCGTACCAATGTATTTTATGTGGAAACCGATTGCGGTTTATGAGTGCGGAAAAAGGAATACACGCCGTCACTTTACTGTCAGAAAGGCGGGATAAAATGGTCAAAAAACGATGGTTACAAACCGCAGCCTAGGAGCAGTGTGCCTATTATTAGGCTTTTAGATGATAATTTAACCGAATTACTGTTCTCATGGTTAATCAACGAGAAAACTGTCAGAATTTAATAGAAATATTGAGTTCAAAACACCTCCATTAATGCCTTACTGTATTGATTGAGATTCCTAACCATGAACCAAATACGTTATGCCCCTGTAAAAGTTTGGCAGGTGAAGCTTTAAGATTGACACGCGGAAAAATCAAATGGGTTCCCTGATAAATCTTCATGCCCAAACTGGCAAAATGCGTTGGTAACGATTCAAAAGGATGCGCTAATCCCTGAACAGATAAATCCCCTTTTATTTCAAATTCCACATCACGAGCAGACAGGCGAATACCACTTAATTTAGCAATCTGAATAAAATCGATAGAGCCCCCTCTGTGCTCTCTATCACGGGATGTTCTCATCACATACTCGTCTTTAAATGGAATCTGCAATTCAAGGAAATCTATCATTTACAAATCTCAATATTTACATCATGCACACATGATATAAGAAACATTTGCATGTTGTAAATACGCATGCGTGAAATGTTGAATAAAAAAAAGATATGATTAGTAACTAAAAGGGGAAATTTGTTATGACATCCAAGAGAGCAGATACAACAGTAAGAATAAACGAAGAAAGAAAGCTAGAACTAAAAAGGAAAATACTAGAAATAGGAAATAAAACAGGAGATATACTAAAACAATCAGAATTAGTAAGTTATCTTATAGATAATTATCTTGATGATGCAGTAAAAGATATAATAGCTAAAAAAACTGTCAGGAAAGCATAGATAAAATAACAATATCATTGTTATTAAATGTGGAAATAAAAGTTAAGTTTAAGTAAAAGTATATCAAAATGATACAAGAGTACATAATTAGAGTACATAATTAAAGAGTCATGCACTCTTAATTACGTAACATTTAATTAACAAATGACTAATGTAAATGGAAATTGCATTTACAGAAAATAACCCTGACTTCATCGGTTATACCCTATTTAATTTATACTAAACAATTCCGGTATTTAACTGATTGATCGCTTTTGAATATTAGAAGATAAAGAAGTTTAAGTTAACCAAGTACAAGCAAAATTATCATATATTTTGTTTCAATATTTCTCATGAAAAGGAAAATAATAATGGATAATATTCAATCAACCTTACACGATACAAATTCAATAACTCAATATAATACATCGTCATACAGTGATGGTATGGAAAGCATTTCTCAAATCAACGAACTGATGATGATGCTAACTGAAATGCTAAAAAAACTCCGTAACACCTTGCAAGAATTTAACCAGAAACAGCAAGAACTAGGATGGAATATCCAAGTTGCCTCAATGGATAAAAAACGTGAAGGAATAGATAACGCAAATTCTGCAGCAAAATGGTCAGCATGGGGACAAATAGCTGCAGGAGTAGTTGGTCTGGCAGGAATCGGAGCGGGTAAATATTTGGGCTCAGCTCAAATTGGAGGACAATTTGGAAATAGTTTAGGTCTAAGCACTCAAGGTATTACACAAATACAATCGGCTAACGACACAAAATTAGCAGAACTAGATAAATTGACAGGAGAACTTCAAACAACCAATGCGCAAAATTACGCAAAAAATACTAATGATTTAGCAGACAAAATTCGGCAAGTTTCTGAACAAATGAGAGCTTTTACGAAAGATTTAGTTGAACTCCACAGTCGAATAAGTTCTTCCATTCGCCATTAAAATTGATTTTAACAATAAAAATTCGTTATATGTATTTTTTAAAATGGAAAAAACCAAAATAACCTTTATAAACCATGGAAATAAATTATGATTAATTCGCCAGTAGGATCATTTAACAGTAATGCTATTTGGGGATCATATAATAATGGATATAGCTATAACCAAGATCCTATATTATCTCAAGGCATAGAAGTATTATTTACATTCATGGAGTTACTAACAAATTTAGCTCAATCAAAATTTAATGAAATGCAAAATAAAGCGAATTTTTCAAGAGATTCGCAGGAAATGGCTAACCGAGTTGATGAAATCATCGCTAAGGTAGCTAAGGAAGGCGATAAAGCTAAAGAAGAGATTCCTGACGATGTCAGAAAATTTATGGAAAAAAATAATATTACTGTTGACAGAAAGAACATCAATGATTACGTTCCAAAAGGTCAAACTTTAGATCAAGGTCAACTAAATGCTGTTAAAGCTGCTATCAAAACCGTATCAGATAGAGCATCTGATTTTGTTTCTCAATCACAATTACAAATTCAAAAAGTCATGCAGAGCTATAACATAACAGTTAGCTTAATTAATAGCATGCAAACTATGATAGCTGAAATGAACAAATCAATCGCGCAAAATATCCGCTAAAAACTAAATAACCACAGGTTCGCACAATGGCGTTATGTGTAAATGGTCGCCGTCTGCGAAGAGATATTTTCGCAGACGGCTATTCAACATAACGGTGTTATATATTATGCGAACCTTAAATTACTTCGTCAGAAAATTAAATGATGATTAATTATATTGACAACCACCTCTAGCGTGACAACGTTTCCATTCATCACTTCCAACATTAGGACCTGTGGCCGGATCATCACAAACTTTATGAATAGCACACCATTCTGGAGATCCTACAGGTGGTTCTTCAGCTAATGCAACGCCAAAAAAACTAAAAGAACTCAACAAAAATAATAACCGTATAATCATAAATCTCCTTAAATCAATTAATTCAAACTGATTACGACAAACTTTCACAACTTCTTTTGTCAGCATTAATTATAGACCAATATATTCAAAGAAACTGAGTCATAAAAATAGTTAAAAGTTCTTTTTTCTTCGCCCCTTAAGCGCCTTAGTTGCTTTAGCTACCGTAAAAAGATGGCTTGGCAGGAGGCGCAAGCGCAGGGTTTCCTGCTACTCGATTAGTCCCCCCTGGCTTCGGCGGTTTTCCATTCAGTTATCTTTGTGATTTCAATCTGCCGCCTTACATGTCCTGACGGACATTTTAAAACATAAAAAAAAGCCCGCCATAAAGTAGCGGGTTTTCCTGATGTTAGTGTGATGCGACTCAAAATCAGAAGTGGCGGTATTTCATGATTGATTTTAGAAGTTATGATCTAATACCCAGTCAGTATAAAAAATGACAATAAAGATTACACCCTACAAAATGTAGGGCACTTTAAAGAAAAAAACGGCTATTTTCTCTTTGGCAAGGTACATTGATAAAACGCGAACAAGACCAAACGGATATGAAACGTCGAAATAAGATTACTCAATGAATAAAACTGAAATTTATTCTTAATGTCTTGTAACGTATCTCTTACCACCGGATAAGACACATCACGCGCCCAGGCAATCTCTTTTTTGGTTAATCCTAGAGCATATAACATTGCCGTTTCAAACTGCACTGGCGTTAATTCAGGAAAAAGATTGCGTAATTCCGGATATTGAGTAGGATCGAACACAGTCATATAGACCTCCAACTTAGGTTTATGTGATAGCTGTATAGTCAGATGGACGTCTGGCTATGCAGCGCTAAACAACAACTTAACGCATAACAAACAACATTTAACAACTGACTCCAACCATACCCCATCAGGCTGCGCCTGCTAGGGTATGGCCTTCCGTCAGTTAAACAACATTCAATACCCGTGCTCTAATCAGAATATACATCACCGTATTATCCTTCGTATCTGACCGGGCATCGAACAACCAACCTATCAACGGAATGGCAGAAATAAAAGGAACCGAAGAAGTGGAGTTAACCGCATTATGCTGGATTAAGCCCCCTATCAACAACGTATCGCCATTTTTCAACTGAACCGTCGTATCAATTGAGCGTTGATTAAAAACAATATCCGTTGCATTGGAAATATTTGAAACACTGTCCGCTTTTGATTTCACCGTTAACATGACACTGTCACCATTTAACACTACCGGTGTGACATGAACGTAGCACGCTACGCGTGAGCGGCGCAGCGGTGCTGCTTCGGGGATGTTAATGAGTTGAGTACTGTTTTATACTCTGCAGTAGGTTAATTTTTTTCAGGGATTCATCTCGATGGCTCGCAATAAATCTCCCAGAAAGCGTAAACCGGTTAAATCAGGCAGGCTGCCCGTCACTTCACGTGCCACAGCGCCTGTTTATCCGAAACGTTTTATGATCTCTCTCCCACCCGAAAATGATGATGACAGACCGCCTGAATTTTTTTATGACACCCTAAAAGAAGCCATACGCCACTGCGTCCGACTCGGCCCCCAATTTTTTCTCGACACGCAGTATTACCCGCCGCTAGTCACGATTATCAGGGGTTTTGAACAACGCCAAGACCAAGCCGATGACGCTGGATACGACTACACTGAGGGGGTAATAACTGAAAGTCTGCCTGCCGATGAATTCATCACCTATACGGAGCTAGGAATAATCCCTGTTTCCTTTGAACCCTGGGATAAACACACCGATAACTGGGCTGACGAATCTGACAATTTCTGTTTCTTTGGCAAGATGCCCATAAGGTAATTGAGTCAGATGTATATCCCTCGTCCTGCTAAACTACTTTTCACCATTGATGACGGTTGGAATAAATTCCTCGAAAAATACGGCGATAGCGTTAGTTCGTGGACGAGTTTATCTGTGGAGCGCATGCTTGCCTGCGGCACTTGTGCCATGGGTGTCCGGCGCTATTGTTGCGCTTCGTCTGATTGTTCTCACAGCCGTTTTTTCTGCCAAAGCTGTAAGTCAAAAGCCTGCAGTTCATGTGGCTTTAAAGCCACCGAGCAGTGGTTAGCACAGCAGGTTCATATTTTACCCGACTGCGACTGGCAACACATTACTTTCACCATGCCACATCTCCTTTGGCCTTTTTTTAACAATAACTGGCCGCTACTTAATGCTCTGTTTCGGGCAGCCACTCGAGCTATGCTGCAGTTGGCTCGCAAACAGGGTATCGAAATTGGTATTTTCTGTGCCTTGCATACTTATGGCCGGCAACTCAATCAACATCCGCATGTTCATGTTTCCGTCACTCGAGGGGGTTTGGATAGTAAACATAGTGTATGGCGAAAGCTGTTTTTCAAAAAAAAGGATGTCGAAGAAATCTGGCGAGGGGCTGTTATCCGACTACTGCGTCACAGTTATGATTTAATTAACCCTGGCCTTCTTCCCGGTCTTGGCCATATCCGTGACAAAAAACATTGGCGGCGTTACTTGAGGGCGCAGTACGGACGTTATTGGAAAGTGCACTTTGCTAAAAAAACGAAAGGGGCATGGCATAGTGTTAAGTACCTCGGTCGCTACCTTAAACGCCCACCGGTATCTGCGTCAAAACTGCGGCATTACCGAGGGGGTGCCGTTGTTCATCACTACCATGACCACCGAACTGGCCAGCATCGGCAGCAGACTCTGCCGCAGGAAGAGATGATTAGACGCTATATAAGCCATATTCCGGCCAGGCATTTTAAAATGGTGCGTTACTCTGGTTTTTTGTCGAATCGTAAACGGGGAAAACTATTGCCGAAAGTGTATAAGGCACTTGAGATGACGGCACGTAAAAAACCGGAGAACCCAGGTTTTTCTGTGCTGATGAAAGGATTTCTGCGTACCGATCCGTACAAATGTATTCTGTGTGGCGACAGGCTGCTTTTCACCGGGGCGCAAATGGGTAAAAAAGCAACGGAATTGTTGTCAGAAAGACTGCATAATCTGGAGAAAAAGCGATGGTTACGCAGCTAAACGCAGGATCAATGTGTCTAAAATAAGGAAATCAGGTTAGAAATTACACTCTCTAAGGAAATGTTAACTGGCACTAAACACAATAAATCGATCCCCATCTCCTTTTTGCAATAAGGGATGGCTTTTGCTACTCACTTTAAAAGCGATTCAATTTCCTAACCATGAACCCAGGTTTTTCTGTGCTGATGAAAGGATTTCTGCGTACCGATCCGTACAAATGTATTCTGTGTGGCGACAGGCTACTTTTCACCGGGGCGCAAATGGGTAAAAAAGCAACGGAATTGTTGTCAGAAAGACTGCATAACCTGGAGAAAAAGCGATGGTTACGCAGCTAAACGCAGGATCAATGTGTCTAAAATAAGGAAATCAGGTTAGAAATTACACTCTCTGAGGAAATGTTAACTGGCACTAAACACAATAAATCGATCCCCATCTCCTTTTTGCAATAAGGGATGGCTTTTGCTACTCACTTTAAAAGCGATTCAATTTCCTAACCATTAAATCGCCGAAGCCCACGAAGCAGTGAGAGATTGATATATTGCACGTAACCCATGCGTAGCATCCCTGCAAAGCCTATTGGCACGATATGACAGCGATAATGATGTTAATTGTCGAAGATGAGATCTTCTAGGCAAATTTTGGCTTAAAGAATGTTTATGATGGATTTGCTCATTACATATTAGAAATAAAAAAGTTATATAAAAATTTCCTTTCAACACCGTTAGCCAACTCAGCCTGTTGGCTTTTTTTTCCAGAAGTTTTAATTAACGGCTTCTTTTAAAGTTTTACCCGCTTTAAAACTCGGTACGTTTGAAGCAGCAATTTTAAGTGCCTCGCCCGTTTTTGGATTACGACCTTCCCTTGCTGCTCTTGGCTTAACTTGGAAGCTACCAAAGCCAACGAGTTGTACTTCATCTCCCGCCTTTAGCGCTTCTGTCACGGTTTCAATCAATGCGTTCAGTGCTTTCTCTGAATCTTTTTTGGTTAAGTCAGCTTTTTCAGCAATTTGATTGATGAGTTCTGTTTTGTTCATGTTGTGCCTGAATTAATGGATATCTTAATTCTAGTGATGCTAGCTGTAGCAACTAAAAAGTGCAATGTTTCAGCGTTAATTAACCAAAAAATCTTTTTAATTAAAATCCCACCGCTCGCCACAAGTCTGTGACCGAGCGAAGCGAGTGAGCAGACGAGGAAGCGGAATATCACTACTAGCCAAAAAGAAATACGGTCACTCAGTAGTAACATATTTTTTGGTTTAGGGTTTTTTTGGAAGAAAAGTTATCCACAGGGGTAAAGCCGATTAAAAAAGACTATATTTTTTTTGATTATAAAAGATTAGCTGGCTTTTTTGGTGGATTTGTTATTTTATTTTTCCTTTTATTTTCAATAAATTATAAATTCAGTTATTTTTTTATTTTCCTTTAAAATCAAATGTTTATAAATTTACTGAATTGAACTATTTCCTTCCTTTTTATTGCACTGAATTACTATAAGTTATTGTATTTATTGCTATTATATCTCATTTTTTTGCTTTTATTATAGCCCATTTTATGCTTGTAGTCTTAATCTTTTGTAGTTTGGTGGGTGATATGCCGTAGTTTGGTGGGTGATATGCCGTAGTTTGGTGGGTGATATGCCGTAGTTTGGTGGGTGATATGCCGTAGTTTGGTGGGTGATATGCCGTAGTTTGGTGGGTGATATGCCGTAGTTTGGTGGGTGATATGCCGTGTTTTATCTTATTTAAAAAAATGATTTTAAAAAAAATGAAAATTTAGTATAAAATGAAATAATTGAATTTTTTGGAAAAGAACAGGGTGAAAGTGGAAAAACCTTTAGGGCAAAAAACTAAATTATTAGATCAGTATCGGGAAGAGCTTTTCTCTATGAGAAGTAAAGGATATTCATATCGTCAGATAGTAGAATTCTTAGCCAGGAAAGATATTATTGTATCATTAAATACTGTTAGAAATTATTTATTAAATTGAGCTCAGTCCCTCCACCTACCACAGAAAAGGGACTGAATAACTAAATGATGGAGACAATTATATGTCTACGATTCCCATTTTAGAACAGTTAGCTAATTTTATGCAACCTCTCATTTTTTCTATTGAGGGGTTAGTCTGTGAATAATTCATTAATAGAACGAGTTAAATCTCTTCGACAAAAATCGCTAGAACGCAATAAACTAAAAAATAGTGGGCTAGATAAAATAACAACAAGCAATGAATTAGACGAAAAAGACAAACTTGAGCCTAATGTGGTTTATCTACCAATTAGTAAAAAATCCACTATCCCAACTCCTAATACTGTACTGCGTAGTGCATTATTTGGAGTTGTGGGAAAAGGTAAGAGAATTTTAGAAAAAGGAGTTTTGAAGGCAACAGTTAATGGATATTCAATAAAATATTCAGGAGAACGATTAGATCAGTCTGATCTTGATGTTTGGTTGGAATGTATTAGACGTAGCCAAAGTTGTCAACTTGGAACAATAGTACGATTTGCAGCAAATGATTTTTTAAGATCAATTGATAGAAAGACAGGAAAAAGTCAGCATGAATGGCTTAAAACTTCATTAAAAAGAATGCGATTTACAGATATTGAAATATCTGACGGACGATTTATGTATTGCGGTAGTCTACTACACGAGTATTATCAAGATAAAATAAAAGGTGATAATTGTTTGATAATAAATGATAAAATCATTGATTGTTTTGAAAGTTCTAGTTGGACAGCGATTAATCATGCTTTAAGATTAGCATTGAGAGGAAAACAACTAACACAATGGCTATACGGGTTTTACAGTAGTCATTTTAAGCCGTTTCCAATAAAAATAGAAACATTGAAGCTCATTTCAGGAAGTAACTCAGAAACTAAAGAGTTTCGACGTATGATAAAAAAGTCTCTTGCTGAATTATCTTCTGTTACAGGATGGTCTTGTAAAATTGATGAAAAAGATAAAGTGATTGTGAATAAAAAATAACACTCTATGTCAGTGTTCATGGTTAGGAAATTGAATCGCTTTTAAAGTGAGTAGCAAAAGCCATCCCTTATTGCAAAAAGGAGATGGGGATCGATTTATTGTGTTTAGTGCCAGTTAACATTTCCTCAGAGAGTGTAATTTCTAACCTGATTTCCTTATTTTAGACACATTGATCCTGCGTTTAGCTGCGTAACCATCGCTTTTTCTCCAGGTTATGCAGTCTTTCTGACAACAATTCCGTTGCTTTTTTACCCATTTGCGCCCCGGTGAAAAGCAGCCTGTCGCCACACAGAATACATTTGTACGGATCGGTACGCAGAAATCCTTTCATCAGCACAGAAAAACCTGGGTTCTCCGGTTTTTTACGTGCCGTCATCTCAAGTGCCTTATACACTTTCGGCAATAGTTTTCCCCGTTTACGATTCGACAAAAAACCAGAGTAACGCACCATTTTAAAATGCCTGGCCGGAATATGGCTTATATAGCGTCTAATCATCTCTTCCTGCGGCAGAGTCTGCTGCCGATGCTGGCCAGTTCGGTGTCACCGATCATGCAAAACTGATCCACTAACGATCATCTAAAACTGATCCACTTGGTATTATTCGCACATTTTTGTACGGATAATTTATGTTAACCAAGGAGATATTTGTGGATATTCATGTTCGCTTTGCACAAGGACAAAGCCTTCGAAAAATTGCCAGTGAGTTGGGTATATCCCGTAACACCGTAAAACATCATTTACAACAACAGACAATGCCAACTTATGCTAAAAGAAGTCAACAACCGACTAAATTATCCCCCTTTAAACCTTATTTGCTTCAGCGAATTGAACTGGCTAAACCTGATTGGATCCCTGCAACAGTCTTATTTGATGAGGTAGTTGAAAACGGCTATCAAGGTGGTATTGCTCAATTACGCCGATTTGTTTGTCAATTTAAACCAAGCATTGTTCCCGAAGTAGTCGTCCGTTTTGAAACACAGCCAGGTCAACAAATGCAAATCGACTTCACCAGCATCCGGCGAGGTAAAAAATCGCTGAAAGCGTTTGTTGCAACGCTAGGCTATTCGCGTGCGAGTTATGTAAAGTTCTTTGATAATGAACGAGCAGAATCGTGGCAGCAAGGTTTAAGAGAAGCTTTCGACTACTTTGGTGGTGTACCACAGGAAGTATTGTGTGATAACGCAAAATCCCTCATCATCGAACGGGATGCTTATGCAGAAGGTGATCATAAATTACATGTCGAAATGCTTCAAATGTCGAAAGATTACGGGTTTAAATTGAAGGCTTGCAAGCCCTACAGGGCAAAAACGAAAGGGAAAGTAGAGCGCTTTAACCACTATTTAAAAAACAGCTTTATCGTGCCATTAAACACCGACCTTCGTGCTCATAATCTTGAACTGGATATTGAAATAGCTAATGCAAAAGTGGGTCCATGGTTACAACGCGTTGCCCATCAGCGAATTCATGGAACAACGTTAGAGAAGCCAGCAGATAGATTAGCTAAGGAAGTTAAGTCTCTTCTACCCTTACCAGCAAGGGTTTGCCAATCTATCCCACAGACTAATACGCTTAATATCCCTATCGTACCGCCCCTTGATGGTTAGGAAATTGAATCGCTTTTAAAGTGAGTAGCAAAAGCCATCCCTTATTGCAAAAAGGAGATGGGGATCGATTTATTGTGTTTAGTGCCAGTTAACATTTCCTTAGAGAGTGTAATTTCTAACCTGATTTCCTTATTTTAGACACATTGATCCTGCGTTTAGCTGCGTAACCATCGCTTTTTCTCCAGATTATGCAGTCTTTCTGACAACAATTCCGTTGCTTTTTTACCCATTTGCGCCCCGGTGAAAAGCAGCCTGTCGCCACACAGAATACATTTGTACGGATCGGTACGCAGAAATCCTTTCATCAGCACAGAAAAACCTGGGTTCTCCGGTTTTTTACGTGCCGTCATCTCAAGTGCCTTATACACTTTCGGCAATAGTTTTCCCCGTTTACGATTCGACAAAAAACCAGAGTAACGCACCATTTTAAAATGCCTGGCCGGAATATGGCTTATATAGCGTCTAATCATCTCTTCCTGCGGCAGAGTCTGCTGCCGATGCTGGCCAGTTCGGTGGTCATGGTAGTGATGAACAACGGCACCCCCTCGGTAATGCCGCAGTTTTGACGCAGATACCGGTGGGCGTTTAAGGTAGCGACCGAGGTACTTAACACTATGCCATGCCCCTTTCGTTTTTTTAGCAAAGTGCACTTTCCAATAACGTCCGTACTGCGCCCTCAAGTAACGCCGCCAATGTTTTTTGTCACGGATATGGCCAAGACCGGGAAGAAGGCCAGGGTTAATTAAATCATAACTGTGACGCAGTAGTCGGATAACAGCCCCTCGCCAGATTTCTTCGACATCCTTTTTTTTGAAAAACAGCTTTCGCCATACACTATGTTTACTATCCAAACCCCCTCGAGTGACGGAAACATGAACATGCGGATGTTGATTGAGTTGCCGGCCATAAGTATGCAAGGCACAGAAAATACCAATTTCGATACCCTGTTTGCGAGCCAACTGCAGCATAGCTCGAGTGGCTGCCCGAAACAGAGCATTAAGTAGCGGCCAGTTATTGTTAAAAAAAGGCCAAAGGAGATGTGGCATGGTGAAAGTAATGTGTTGCCAGTCGCAGTCGGGTAAAATATGAACCTGCTGTGCTAACCACTGCTCGGTGGCTTTAAAGCCACATGAACTGCAGGCTTTTGACTTACAGCTTTGGCAGAAAAAACGGCTGTGAGAACAATCAGACGAAGCGCAACAATAGCGCCGGACACCCATGGCACAAGTGCCGCAGGCAAGCATGCGCTCCACAGATAAACTCGTCCACGAACTAACGCTATCGCCGTATTTTTCGAGGAATTTATTCCAACCGTCATCAATGGTGAAAAGTAGTTTAGCAGGACGAGGGATATACATCTGACTCAATTACCTTATGGGCATCTTGCCAAAGAAACAGAAATTGTCAGATTCGTCAGCCCAGTTATCGGTGTGTTTATCCCAGGGTTCAAAGGAAACAGGGATTATTCCTAGCTCCGTATAGGTGATGAATTCATCGGCAGGCAGACTTTCAGTTATTACCCCCTCAGTGTAGTCGTATCCAGCGTCATCGGCTTGGTCTTGGCGTTGTTCAAAACCCCTGATAATCGTGACTAGCGGCGGGTAATACTGCGTGTCGAGAAAAAATTGGGGGCCGAGTCGGACGCAGTGGCGTATGGCTTCTTTTAGGGTGTCATAAAAAAATTCAGGCGGTCTGTCATCATCATTTTCGGGTGGGAGAGAGATCATAAAACGTTTCGGATAAACAGGCGCTGTGGCACGTGAAGTGACGGGCAGCCTGCCTGATTTAACCGGTTTACGCTTTCTGGGAGATTTATTGCGAGCCATCGAGATGAATCCCTGAAAAAAATTAACCTACTGCAGAGTATAAAACAGTACTCAACTCATTAACATCCCCGAAGCAGCACCGCTGCGCCGCTCACGCGTAGCGTGCTACGTTCAATGGTTAGGAAATTGAATCGCTTTTAAAGTGAGTAGCAAAAGCCATCCCTTATTGCAAAAAGGAGATGGGGATCGATTTATTGTGTTTAGTGCCAGTTAACATTTCCTCAGAGAGTGTAATTTCTAACCTGATTTCCTTATTTTAGACACATTAATCCTGCGTTTAGCTGCGTAACCATCGCTTTTTCTCCAGGTTATGCAGTCTTTCTGACAACAATTCCGTTGCTTTTTTACCCATTTGCGCCCCGGTGAAAAGCAGCCTGTCGCCACACAGAATACATTTGTACGGATCGGTACGCAGAAATCCTTTCATCAGCACAGAAAAACCTGGGTTCTCCGGTTTTTTACGTGCCGTCATCTCAAGTGCCTTATACACTTTCGGCAATAGTTTTCCCCGTTTACGATTCGACAAAAAACCAGAGTAACGCACCATTTTAAAATGCCTGGCCGGAATATGGCTTATATAGCGTCTAATCATCTCTTCCTGCGGCAGAGTCTGCTGCCGATGCTGGCCAGTTCGGTGGTCATGGTAGTGATGAACAACGGCACCCCCTCGGTAATGCCGCAGTTTTGACGCAGATACCGGTGGGCGTTTAAGGTAGCGACCGAGGTACTTAACACTATGCCATGCCCCTTTCGTTTTTTTAGCAAAGTGCACTTTCCAATAACGTCCGTACTGCGCCCTCAAGTAACGCCGCCAATGTTTTTTGTCACGGATATGGCCAAGACCGGGAAGAAGGCCAGGGTTAATTAAATCATAACTGTGACGCAGTAGTCGGATAACAGCCCCTCGCCAGATTTCTTCGACATCCTTTTTTTTGAAAAACAGCTTTCGCCATACACTATGTTTACTATCCAAACCCCCTCGAGTGACGGAAACATGAACATGCGGATGTTGATTGAGTTGCCGGCCATAAGTATGCAAGGCACAGAAAATACCAATTTCGATACCCTGTTTGCGAGCCAACTGCAGCATAGCTCGAGTGGCTGCCCGAAACAGAGCATTAAGTAGCGGCCAGTTATTGTTAAAAAAAGGCCAAAGGAGATGTGGCATGGTGAAAGTAATGTGTTGCCAGTCGCAGTCGGGTAAAATATGAACCTGCTGTGCTAACCACTGCTCGGTGGCTTTAAAGCCACATGAACTGCAGGCTTTTGACTTACAGCTTTGGCAGAAAAAACGGCTGTGAGAACAATCAGACGAAGCGCAACAATAGCGCCGGACACCCATGGCACAAGTGCCGCAGGCAAGCATGCGCTCCACAGATAAACTCGTCCACGAACTAACGCTATCGCCGTATTTTTCGAGGAATTTATTCCAACCGTCATCAATGGTGAAAAGTAGTTTAGCAGGACGAGGGATATACATCTGACTCAATTACCTTATGGGCATCTTGCCAAAGAAACAGAAATTGCCAGATTCGTCAGCCCAGTTATCGGTGTGTTTATCCCAGGGTTCAAAGGAAACAGGGATTATTCCTAGCTCCGTATAGGTGATGAATTCATCGGCAGGCAGACTTTCAGTTATTCCCCCCTCAGTGTAGTCGTATCCAGCGTCATCGGCTTGGTCTTGGCGTTGTTTAAAACCCCTGATAATCGTGACTAGCGGCGGGTAATACTGCGTGTCGAGAAAAAATTGGGGGCCGAGTCGGAGGCAGTGGCGTATGGCTTCTTTTAGGGTGTCATAAAAAAATTCAGGCGGTCTGTCATCATCATTTTCGGGTGGGAGAGAGAGCATAAAACGTTTCGGATAAACAGGCGCTGTGGCACGTGAAGTGACGGGCAGCCTGCCTGATTTAACCGGTTTACGCTTTCTGGGAGATTTATTGCGAGCCATCGAGATGAATCCCTGAAAAAAATTAACCTACTGCAGAGTATAAAACAGTACTTAACTCATTAACATCCCCGAAGCAGCACCGCTGCGCCGCTCACGCGTAGCGTGCTACGTTCATGATTTTTTATCTAACCGGTTTGGGATAACCTAAAACCTATCTTTTTTTCATTAAGTTTTCAAAATAGCATCAGCTTGGGCTGTTATTATCAAAAAACTTTCGTAACGTTGTTACATCTCTTGACGCCCCAGTTGAAATTGGTTGTTTCAAATTATTTACATTTGTTGATGTAAGCTGTTCAAAAAATGCTTTTCTGGCTTTAACTAACTCGCTTCTTGTCCTTGCGTGTGATGGATCAACTTCATTGACTGTTTTATTTTTTTCTACTGATTGACTATGAATATTACGATTATCGTGTAGAACAGGTAATTCAACATCATTTAAGTGCTTGAATGATGTTATTATTTCTTTGGAAAATTCTCTTTGTTTACTTATAGTTTCAATATCTGTAGCTATAGTTTGTCCACCGCCCAAAAATAAGGATGGATAAAACGATCCGGTTAAGATCGAATTTTTATTAAAACTACTGGTATTACCGTCTTCAGCTGAATCGTAAGCATCCGCATATAAACCAAGAATTATTTCAAACTCTTTCCTTTCTTCAGGGATCATTGATTGAACTTTTTTATTAAAGATAGATAAAAATTCCTCTTGTCCGCTTTTCACCTCTATTAACATCAGGTCATCAATTGGGCTTAATCTTTTACATTCATCTGCAAGGATTTTTATTAACGAATGTACTAAATGTTCTTCAAAATTAATATTTCCTTCATTGAAAGCTTTTTTGATATCAAGAAAGTCAGTATGGTTAGCTGAAACCCTAAATAAACCATCACTTTTAGAGTTTCTTTTACCTTCACTATCTATTTGATAGGTGGTTTTTAGGTAATCACAGAGATTGCTCATACACGTATTTCGTTCTGCTTGTTTACCATAACATACGGAATCAAGCCTGGTGAATTGTAATTGTGCCCCCTTTAGATTCGAAAAACTTAAATCTGAGTTAGATAAGTTTACATCATGCAATTCCGCGCCCCTTAAATCAATGCCCGACAAATCTCTGTTAGAAAGGTCAGCGTTTGCTAAACAAATATTTCCGTCATTTGTTAACCTAGCTTGATTTTCAGATAAACCTTCGCGCTTCATTAATAACTGAATCGTACAAAAATTATTAAAGCATTTTTCATCAATTCTTTTTTCAGCGACTTTACCTTCAACGTTGATAGAAACGAAACCGTCATTATTTGAAAAAATAACGTCTTTACCTGAGAAATTAAATTTAAGATTTTTTGGAATTTCGTATCGATCTAAGCCATTAGATTGTTCGAGAGTATCGACAATTTTTGAACAGAACTCGCTATATTGTTTAGTAAGTTCTTTTTTTACTCCTCCGAATGTAATGAAATCAATAATATGTTCCAGTATTGTATTAGGCGATGTTGCTTTTTTAACATCCATATCATTAATACCCAAATTACTTTCCATAAATTTAGTGTAATGATCTATATTGGTGTTGATATAAGACATTTTTATTCCTTTGGTTTTTTTATTAAAAATTATCTAATTTATTTTTTATCTCATCCGTTCCACATCCAGAATAACAAGCAATTTTGGGTTTTTAAGATAAAAATAAATTGTTAATAAATACAGTTATGTAAAAATCAGGTTAATTAATTTGTTTTTTTTCTTAGCTATTTCAAGCTTTTTTGTGCATAAATTATTAAAAAATAGAAATTTCCTATCTAATCAATTTATTTTTTATATTTATGATTTTTATTTTATTTGTTATCAGGTAATTACCTTAATTTAATTACAGAGTGGAAATTACAAATTGGTTATACTTTTCATTTTCGAGATCGGGTCTAATCGATTGTGAGCCATTTTCCTGTGATTAGCCAAATATATGCCAGTAACAAAAAATAGACGCACCTGAGAAGATAGGGTGCGTTTTTGTATGGCTGGATTATGATGTCTGAAATGTAATGAATAGCGTATTTAATATAGCGGGTTTGTTTGCCATAATTCAATCTGACGCGAGCAATTACTGAAGATATCGGATGAGTAAAAAATTCACCCCAAGCCCACACGATGCCATATTCAAGCAGTTTTTAAGTGAGAAAGAGACGGCTAAAGATTTTTTCGATATTTGGCTTCCGGATAAGATTAAGTCGCTGTGTGACTTAGACAGCTTAAAAGTAGAATCTAGCTCTTTCATTGATGCGAATATGAAAAATTACCAAAGTGATATTCTCTATTCAGTCAGTACCTCAAAGGGAAGTGGATATATTTATGTTTTGATTGAAGCACAATCTTCGCCTGATAAGCTCATTGCATGGCGACTGATGCGCTATAGCATGGGCGCGATGTAAAAACATTTAGACGCTGGCCACAAAAAGTTACCTTTAGTGTTTGTAGTGGTCTAATAAAACTGTAGAGATTTATAGCTTATAATTAAGCAAAATCTTATAGGTATAAATATGACCCGAAAAGTAAAAGTAACCTTTAGCGGAAAGCAAAAACTGGAATATGCAAAACTCATGGTTGAAGGTGGATATAGCAATATCCAAGTTGAAAAAATATCCGGTGCGGGTAAATCTGCCGTATCACGATGGAAGCAACAATATCTTGCCGAGTTAAATGGGAATACGCCTGTAAAATCAAAAGCGTTAACACCCGAGCAACAGCGCATACAAGAATTAGAAGTTCAACTTAAGCGTGCTCAGAGGGATAATGACATATTAAAAAAAGCCGCGGCTTACTTCATCCTCGACAATCAAAACTCAAAATCGTGAAGCAACTGAAAATCATGTACCCCAATTTTACGGTCACTGAGTTATGCCATCTTTTTGAAGTAAGCAGCAGTAGTTTTTATTATGAAACGAAAATACCGACAGTTGAAAATGAAAGACTGTGTGGCGAAATCAAACGTATTTTTTATACATCGGGTCAAATTTATGGCAAAAGACGTATTCAAGCCGAGTTAAAGGGTTTAGGGCACCAAATTGGCACTTATAAAATATCGAACATCATGAAATTAAATCAATTAGTTGCAATTAGACCAACGAAAAAGCACTACTATCACTCATCGGGTAACGAACATCGATATGCCCCTAATTTGCTTAAACGACAATTTTCCCCTGAACAGCATAATCACTATTATGTCGGGGATATCACGTATATTAGACATCACTATGGGTGGAGCTATTTAGCCTGTGTGTTGGATTTAGCCACCAAAGAAATTATTGGTTATGCCTTATCAACAAAACCGGATTCGAAATTAGTGAAAGAAGCCTTAGATAACGCAATTGAACGGCAATTACCGGATACGACAAGTTTGATGTTCCATTCAGATCAAGGTTGCCAATATTCATCGGAGGAGTTTAGGGCGCACCTCTTTGAACGGAAAATAACTCAAAGCATGAGTCGGCGAGGTAATTGCCTCGATAATGCCGTGATGGAAAGATTTTTTAGGAGTTTAAAGACAGAAAGACTTAACCGTTTATCGTTTATCGTTTATGAATCATCAATCTGTTGTCTGTGAAGTTGAAAATTATATTCAGTTTTACAATTATTATCGACGCCATTCAACGATTGGTTATTTAACGCCACATCAAAAATATCATGAACTAAAAAATGCCGCTTAGATCTTCTACAGAATTTGTTGACCATTACACTTTCCTATACTGTTTTATTGTGGTGAACAAAGTCCTCACCCCTATAGCACGAATTGGTTGGACTGTTTTCATGATAGAAAACTAGCAGAGCGTATTTATACCAATCCCTTTAAGTTAGCCGATGTCACCACACTTGAAGATGGTGAGATTATGCAACATAAGCGAATGGCTTTGTTAACGCTGATACAGAAGCACATTCGCCGAAGGGATATGACAGAGCTTTTTGATGAAATTGTGACACTGCTGTCGTATAATTATTATACCGATAATCAAGTTATTACTATGTTTAACTATCTCATTCAGGAAGGTAACGCCAAAAAGCCAATGGAATTTATCACTGAGATAGCCAAGCAATCAGAGAAACACGAAGGAGCACTTATGACGATTGCTCAACAAATTGAAGAAATAGGTATTCAAAAGGGTATTCAAATTGGTGAACAAAAAGGTGTTCAAAAAGGTAAACTTGAAGGAATTCAAGAAGGCGAGAAACAAGCTTCGATGAAGATAGCGCGCCAACTTCTTGAGAAAGGCGTAGAAAGAGATATCGTGAAACTATCAACGGGTCTCACTGATACTGAAATGAGTAACCTGTTTAAAGATTAAAACGATGACGGAACGCAAGAAATTAAGCCTTAATCGCCCTAGAAAGGCTTCACAAGAAGATCAGACCTCGAGTAACCCTGTTTACGGTAAAAAGGTCTGGGTCAATGCTGCGCCCAAAAAACAGGCAAAAAAACCGAAACCCCAAAAGGTAGTAAAACAGCAGTCCCATAAATCGGTAGTTAAACCTAAACAGGAAGTGAAGGTTAAAATACCAAAACCACCTACACCGCCTAAAAAGCGATTGCCGTTAGAAGAAGCCATCTCACAGATAACCACGTTTTGGCCTAATTTATTTCCTGATGGCAAGTTGTGCCCAATGAAAATTGGTATCCAGCAGGATATGTGGCAAGAAGTGAAAGAAAAGTCATTACTGATAGCCAGAAGGCGTTTAAGAGCCTGTTTAGGCAGTATTGGGCATCACGCTGATTATCGCGCACTTATCCAGTTAGGGGCTAGTCGTTATGACAAAGACGGTCAGATAGTCGGAGAGGTCACCCAAGCGGATGTTGAGGATAATCTGCAACGTTTGGCACGACGAAATAAATCAACCCATCAATCTACAGGTTTTCATGCTAATTTAATCCTTAGTAACTAAACGAAGTGTTAAACAAATGAACATTACTCCATTAGAATTAGAAAAAATAATACAAAAAGCCGTAGAACAAGCACTGGTTAAGTCATTTGTGAAGTATTTAAAATTTACAATTGGACTCCCCCTTTTGATATTTTTGATAATGGCGGTGGTTATTTTTGTCATTGCCAGAATGAATGCTTAATAAATATCAATCCGCTCCCCACAGACGATGCTGAGGCGGAGCGCAGCTTGCGAGCACCGAACAGCATTGTCGAGGAAGCGGAATTTAATGCTCATTCAGTAATTTCCTTTTTTCTTCTTCAAATTGCTTTTGGATTTTTTCAGGAAGCCGTTTTAATACGGTTTGTTGCATCTGATAAGCCTCGGCATAACGTTCATGGTTAGGAATCTCAATCAATACAGTAAGGCATTAATGGAAGTGTTTTGAACTCAATATTTCTATTAAATTCTGACAGTTTTCTCGTTGATTAACCATGAGAACAGTAATTCGGTTAAATTATCATCTAAAAGCCTAATAATAGGCACACTGCTCCTAGGCTGCGGTTTGTAACCATCGTTTTTTGACCATTTTATCCCGCCTTTCTGACAGTAAAGTGACGGCGTGTATTCCTTTTTCCGCACTCATAAACCGCAATCGGTTTCCACATAAAATACATTGGTACGGGTCAGTATTTAAAAAACCTTTGATAAGGGCCCCAAACCCAGGTTTTTCAGGCACATTAGGAGATATCATGTCTAACGCCTCATACACCTTCGGTAATAAGCCCCCGCGTTTGCGATTGGCTAAAAAACCGTAATAACGGATCATCTTAAAATGTCGCGCAGGGATATGACTGACATAACGCCGTATCATTTCTTCTTGGGATAAGGTCTGTCGTCTGTATTGTTGGCTGTGGTGGTCATAGTAATGATGAACGTAGCACGCTACGCGTGAGCGGCGCAGCGGTGCTGCTTCGGGGATGTTAATGAGTTGAGTACTGTTTTATACTCTGCAGTAGGTTAATTTTTTTCAGGGATTCATCTCGATGGTTCGCAATAAATCTCCCAGAAAGCGTAAACCGGTTAAATCAGGCAGGCTGCCCGTCACTTCACGTGCCACAGCGCCTGTTTATCCGAAACGTTTTATGATCTCTCTCCCACCCGAAAATGATGATGACAGACCGCCTGAATTTTTTTATGACACCCTAAAAGAAGCCATACGCCACTGCGTCCGACTCGGCCCCCAATTTTTTCTCGACACGCAGTATTACCCGCCGCTAGTCACGATTATCAGGGGTTTTGAACAACGCCAAGACCAAGCCGATGACGCTGGATACGACTACACTGAGGGGGGAATAACTGAAAGTCTGCCTGCCGATGAATTCATCACCTATACGGAGCTAGGAATAATCCCTGTTTCCTTTGAACCCTGGGATAAACACACCGATAACTGGGCTGACGAATCTGACAATTTCTGTTTCTTTGGCAAGATGCCCATAAGGTAATTGAGTCAGATGTATATCCCTCGTCCTGCTAAACTACTTTTCACCATTGATGACGGTTGGAA
Organism: Arsenophonus nasoniae; assembly: GCF_004768525.1. Classification (NCBI taxonomy): domain Bacteria; kingdom Pseudomonadati; phylum Pseudomonadota; class Gammaproteobacteria; order Enterobacterales; family Morganellaceae; genus Arsenophonus; species Arsenophonus nasoniae. The sequence goes on along the minus strand of NZ_CP038614.1, from coordinate 103,054 downwards.
TAAATTCCTCGAAAAATACGGCGATAGCGTTAGTTCGTGGACGAGTTTATCTGTGGAGCGCATGCTTGCCTGCGGCACTTGTGCCATGGGTGTCCGGCGCTATTGTTGCGCTTCGTCTGATTGTTCTCACAGCCGTTTTTTCTGCCAAAGCTGTAAGTCAAAAGCCTGCAGTTCATGTGGCTTTAAAGCCACCGAGCAGTGGTTAGCACAGCAGGTTCATGGTTAGGAAATTGAATCGCTTTTAAAGTGAGTAGCAAAAGCCATCCCTTATTGCAAAAAGGAGATGGGGATCGATTTATTGTGTTTAGTGCCAGTTAACATTTCCTCAGAGAGTGTAATTTCTAACCTGATTTCCTTATTTTAGACACATTGATCCTGCGTTTAGCTGCGTAACCATCGCTTTTTCTCCAGGTTATGCAGTCTTTCTGACAACAATTCCGTTGCTTTTTTACCCATTTGCGCCCCGGTGAAAAGCAGCCTGTCGCCACACAGAATACATTTGTACGGATCGGTACGCAGAAATCCTTTCATCAGCACAGAAAAACCTGGGTTCTCCGGTTTTTTACGTGCCGTCATCTCAAGTGCCTTATACACTTTCGGCAATAGTTTTCCTCGTTTACGATTCGACAAAAAACCAGAGTAACGCACCATTTTAAAATGCCTGGCCGGAATATGGCTTATATAGCGTCTAATCATCTCTTCCTGCGGCAGAGTCTGCTGCCGATGCTGGCCAGTTCGGTGGTCATGGTAGTGATGAACAACGGCACCCCCTCGGTAATGCCGCAGTTTTGACGCAGATACCGGTGGGCGTTTAAGGTAGCGACCGAGGTACTTAACACTATGCCATGCCCCTTTCGTTTTTTTAGCAAAGTGCACTTTCCAATAACGTCCGTACTGCGCCCTCAAGTAACGCCGCCAATGTTTTTTGTCACGGATATGGCCAAGACCGGGAAGAAGGCCAGGGTTAATTAAATCATAACTGTGACGCAGTAGTCGGATAACAGCCCCTCGCCAGATTTCTTCGACATCCTTTTTTTTGAAAAACAGCTTTCGCCATACACTATGTTTACTATCCAAACCCCCTCGAGTGACGGAAACATGAACATGCGGATGTTGATTGAGTTGCCGGCCATAAGTATGCAAGGCACAGAAAATACCAATTTCGATACCCTGTTTGCGAGCCAACTGCAGCATAGCTCGAGTGGCTGCCCGAAACAGAGCATTAAGTAGCGGCCAGTTATTGTTAAAAAAAGGCCAAAGGAGATGTGGCATGGTGAAAGTAATGTGTTGCCAGTCGCAGTCGGGTAAAATATGAACCTGCTGTGCTAACCACTGCTCGGTGGCTTTAAAGCCACATGAACTGCAGGCTTTTGACTTACAGCTTTGGCAGAAAAAACGGCTGTGAGAACAATCAGACGAAGCGCAACAATAGCGCCGGACACCCATGGCACAAGTGCCGCAGGCAAGCATGCGCTCCACAGATAAACTCGTCCACGAACTAACGCTATCGCCGTATTTTTCGAGGAATTTATTCCAACCGTCATCAATGGTGAAAAGTAGTTTAGCAGGACGAGGGATATACATCTGACTCAATTACCTTATGGGCATCTTGCCAAAGAAACAGAAATTGTCAGATTCGTCAGCCCAGTTATCGGTGTGTTTATCCCAGGGTTCAAAGGAAACAGGGATTATTCCCAGCTCCGTATAGGTGATGAATTCATCGGCAGGCAGACTTTCAGTTATTCCCCCCTCAGTGTAGTCGTATCCAGCGTCATCGGCTTGGTCTTGGCGTTGTTCAAAACTCCTGATAATCGTGACTAGCGGCGGGTAATACTGCGTGTCGAGAAAAAATTGGGGGCCGAGTCGGACGCAGTGGCGTATGGCTTCTTTTAGGGTGTCATAAAAAAATTCAGGCGGTCTGTCATCATCATTTTCGGGTGGGAGAGAGATCATAAAACGTTTCAGATAAACAGGCGTTGTGGCACGTGAAGTGACGGGCAGCCTGCCTGATTTAACCGGTTTACGCTTTCTGGGAGATTTATTGCGAGCCATCGAGATGAATCCCTGAAAAAAATTAACCTACTGCAGAGTATAAAACAGTACTCAACTCATTAACATCCCCGAAGCAGCACCGCTGCGCCGCTCACGCGTAGCGTGCTACGTTCATATTTTACCCGACTGCGACTGGTGTCAACGATCACCGAAAACTGATCCACTTTTTATCTAAATCCGATCAATCAAAATTGATCCACTGTTTTACTCAGTTATTGCTCCTGAGCGCCGCTTATCTTTCAATCGGTAGCTTTCACCGCTTAATTGCAGTACATGCGAATGATGAAGTAAACGATCAAGCATAGCGGCAGTTAATGTTGCGTCATCAGCAAAAGCACTTGGCCATTGCCCAAATGATAGGTTACTCGTCAATATGACACTGCCATGCTCATAACGCTTGGCAATCACATTGAAAAACAGGTTTGCTTCTTCTCGCCCAAACGGCAGGTATCCAATCTCATCGATAATCAACAACTTCGGGGCCATCACCGAACGTGATAGATATTGTTTGAGCTTATTTTGTCGTTTGGCAGTTGAGAGTTGCAACATCAGTTCAGCTGCCGTGGTAAAGCGGGTTTTCTTCTTGGCCTGTACTGCTTTTAATCCTAACCCAATAGCTAAATGCGTTTTGCCTACACCGCTTGGGCCAAGCAACACGACATTTTCATTACGTTCAATAAACGTTAATGCGCTTAATTCCTGTATGTGTTGTTTGGGGATCCCCGTTGCAAACTTAAAATCGAACGTATTAAGTTCTTTATGTGCTGGGAATCCTGCCATCCGACTCAAAAGATTACGAGTTCGTTCATCTCGTTGTTGTTGCTCACATTTTAACAGGGACAGTAAAAACTCTCCGTAGCTTTTGTCTTGGGCAATGCATTTTTCGGCAAGTGATGACCAATGAGTCGGAATAGAATTTAATTTCAATGACTCACACAGGTGTTCAATTTGTTCATGCAATAACATGTTCACCTCCCAGTAATGCTTCGTATACGCTGATTGAGTGTTGCAAACTGACAGATTCAAGGGGCGGTACGATAGGGATATTAAGCGTATTAGTCTGTGGGATAGATTGGCAAACCCTTGCTGGTAAGGGTAGAAGAGACTTCACTTCCTTAGCTAATCTATCTGCTGGCTTCTCTAACGTTGTTCCATGAATTCGCTGATGGGCAACGCGTTGTAACCATGGACCCACTTTTGCATTAGCTATTTCAATATCCAGTTCAAGATTATGAGCACGAAGGTCGGTGTTTAATGGCACGATAAAGCTGTTTTTTAAATAGTGGTTAAAGCGCTCTACTTTCCCTTTCGTTTTTGCCCTGTAGGGCTTGCAAGCCTTCAATTTAAACCCGTAATCTTTCGACATTTGAAGCATTTCGACATGTAATTTATGCTCACCTTCTGCATAAGCATCCCGTTCGATGATGAGGGATTTTGCGTTATCACACAATACTTCCTGTGGTACACCACCAAAGTAGTCGAAAGCTTCTCTTAAACCTTGCTGCCACGATTCTGCTCGTTCATTATCAAAGAACTTTACATAACTCGCACGCGAATAGCCTAGCGTTGCAACAAACGCTTTCAGCGATTTTTTACCTCGCCGGATGCTGGTGAAGTCGATTTGCATTTGTTGACCTGGCTGTGTTTCAAAACGGACGACTACTTCGGGAACAATGCTTGGTTTAAATTGACAAACAAATCGGCGTAATTGAGCAATACCACCTTGATAGCCGTTTTCAACTACCTCATCAAATAAGACTGTTGCAGGGATCCAATCAGGTTTAGCCAGTTCAATTCGCTGAAGCAAATAAGGTTTAAAGGGGGATAATTTAGTCGGTTGTTGACTTCTTTTAGCATAAGTTGGCATTGTCTGTTGTTGTAAATGATGTTTTACGGTGTTACGGGATATACCCAACTCACTGGCAATTTTTCGAAGGCTTTGTCCTTGTGCAAAGCGAACATGAATATCCACAAATATCTCCTTGGTTAACATAAATTATCCGTACAAAAATGTGCGAATAATACCAAGTGGATCAGTTTTAGATGATCGTTAGTGGATCAGTTTTGCATGATCGGTGACATGCGGATGTTGATTGAGTTGGCGACCGTAAGTATGCAGCGCACAAAAAATGCCAATTTCGAGGCCTTGGCGCTTGGCGTGTTTGAGCATGGCGCGGGTTGCACAGCGAAAGAGTTGGTTGAGCAAGTACCAGTTATTGTTAAAAAAAGGCCAAAGTAGGTGAGGCATAGTGAGGGTAATATGTTGCCATTCGCAATCCGGCAAAATATGGCGCTGCTGGGCAATCCACTGTTCGGTGCCTTTGAGGCCACACGCACTGCAGGCTTTGGATTTACAGGTTTGACAAAAGAAGCGTGAATGAGAGCATTCAGGTGAAGAACAGCAATAACGGCGAACGCCCATAGCGCAGGTGCTGCAGGCGAGCATCTTTTCGACAGAGAGTAGTTGCCATTCATCTACGTGATTATTTTCGATGAAAAGGTTCCATCCGTCATCGTATTGAAATAGCAGTTTTGCAGGTCTGGGGATGTACATAGAGCAGAGTATAAAAGACGAGAAGGGAATTGCCTAGAAATAGAGCGCCTTTGCCGCGATGCTCACGCCAAAGGCGTGCTTATGTTCTAAAGAAGAAATATTATCTTTTATTAATACTTCCCTCACTGCCGGAATAGACTCAGGCATCACCATCACGTTAACGATGTTAAAGTTTTCCCCTTTATTGATATTAACTTTCTTTAAAATATTTTCTTTTTTTCGCTGAATATTTTTTTCGTTAATTTGCGCATCTTCCGTAAAGAATTCAGTAACAGGAAGCGTCACAGTCAACTCAATATCTTGGGGGAGTAAACCCGAAGTTAAAAGCGCATGGTGAATGGCGAGTCGGTTGAGCGCGCTGTATTGATAGGACACATGCGTTGTTTCAATAACAGAACTACTCCCGATATCAAAAGTATATTTTTTATCATCAACTAAATAATTGAATACTGGATTATTACTCAATATCTCAGTATTCCAACCTTCTTTAAAGCTATTTGGTGATATATGTGTCACTATTTTTTCATTTTCTAGCCAGGCTAATTTAACGCTAGTAGAACCATCATCACAGGCAATTTTCAACATAAATAAAACTCAATAAGGGTAATTATATTTACATAAATTAACTCAAAATGAGTTAAATTTCAAATAAAAATCATTATGAGTGTTAATAAAAATAAAATTAAACATAAATAAGAAAATATAGAGCATTAACCAACTCAAATTGAAACAAAAAATAACAAAACCTCAAATTGAGACCACACAAGAAAAGATATGCTTTTTATCATATTAAGATAATAACAATCTTGCTCACTTTGAGATTATTGTCTTTGGTTATATCTTTTTCTTGTTTCGTCGCGCTAAACGTTGCAGATTATCCTCAACATCCGCTTGGGTAACTTCTCCGACTATCTGACCGTCTTTGTCATAACGAAACGCGCCTAACTGAATGAGTCCGCGATAATCAGCGTGATGACCAATACTGCCTAAACAGGCACTCAAACGCCTTCTGGCTATCGGTAAACACTTATCCTTAACCTCTTGCCACATATCCTGCTGGATACCAATTTTCATTGGGCATAACTTGCCATCAGGGAAAAGATAAGGCCAAAACGTGGTTATCTGTGAGATGGCTTCTTCTAACGGCAATCGATTTTTTGGCGGAGTCGGTGGTTTTGGTGTTTTAACCTTCACTGCCTGTTTAGGTTTAACGACGGGTTTCTTGGGTTGTTGTTTTGCTACTTTGGGAAGATGAGGCTTTTTTACCTGTTTTTTGGGCACAGCATTCACCCATACCTTTTTACCGTAAGCAGGGGTACTTGAAGTCTGTTCTTCTGGTGAAGCCTTTCTAGGGCGATTGAGGCTTAATTTTTGGCGTTCTTTCATGATTCAATCTTTAAACAGGGTGCTCATTTCAGTATCAGTAAGCCCTGTTGATAGTTTCACAATATCTCTTTCTACCCCTTTATCAAGAAGTTGGCGCGCTATCTTCATCGAAGCCTGTTTTTCACCCTTCTGCATACCCTCTTGAATGCCTTCAATTTTACCTTCTTGGCGACCTTCGGCTTTACCTTGTTGCATACCTTGTTGCATACCTTGTTGTATACCTTTCTTGATTCCAATTTCTTCAATCTGTTGAGCAATAGTCATAAGTGCGCCTTCGTGTTTCTCTGATTGTTTGGCTATCTCGGTGATAAATTCCATGGGCTTTTGTGCGTTACCTTCTTGGATGAGATAGTTAAACATAGTAATAACCTGATTATCAGTATAATAATTATACGACAACAGTGTGATAATTTCACTCAAAAGCTCGGTCATATCCCGTCTGCGGATGTGCTTTTGTATTAATTCCAACAAAGCCATTCGCCTATGCTGCATTATTTCACCATCATCAAGTGTAGTGGTCTAATAAAACTGTAGAGATTTATAGCTTATAATTAAGCAAAATCTTATAGGTATAAATATGACCCGAAAAGTAAAAGTAACCTTTAGCGGAAAGCAAAAACTGGAATATGCAAAACTCATGGTTGAAGGTGGATATAGCAATATCCAAGTTGAAAAAATATCCGGTGCGGGTAAATCTGCCGTATCACGATGGAAGCAACAATATCTTGCCGAGTTAAATGGGAATACGCCTGTAAAATCAAAAGCGTTAACACCCGAGCAACAGCGCATACAAGAATTAGAAGTTCAACTTAAGCGTGCTCAGAGGGATAATGACATATTAAAAAAAGCCGCGGCTTACTTCATCCTCGACAATCAAAACTCAAAATCGTGAAGCAACTGAAAATCATGTACCCCAATTTTACGGTCACTGAGTTATGCCATCTTTTTGAAGTAAGCAGCAGTAGTTTTTATTATGAAACGAAAATACCGACAGTTGAAAATGAAAGACTGTGTGGCGAAATCAAACGTATTTTTTATACATCGGGTTAAATTTATGGCAAAAGACGTATTCAAGCCGAGTTAAAGGGTTTAGGGCACCAAATTGGCACTTATAAAATATCGAACATCATGAAATTAAATCAATTAGTTGCAATTAGACCAACGAAAAAGCACTACTATCACTCATCGGGTAACGAACATCGATATGCCCCTAATTTGCTTAAACGACAATTTTCCCCTGAACAGCATAATCACTATTATGTCGGGGATATCACGTATATTAGACATCACTATGGGTGGAGCTATTTAGCCTGTGTGTTGGATTTAGCCACCAAAGAAATTATTGGTTATGCCTTATCAACAAAACCGGATTCGAAATTAGTGAAAGAAGCCTTAGATAACGCAATTGAACGGCAATTACCGGATACGACAAGTTTGATGTTCCATTCAGATCAAGGTTGCCAATATTCATCGGAGGAGTTTAGGGCGCACCTCTTTGAACGGAAAATAACTCAAAGCATGAGTCGGCGAGGTAATTGCCTCGATAATGCCGTGATGGAAAGATTTTTTAGGAGTTTAAAGACAGAAAGACTTAACCGTTTATCGTTTATGAATCATCAATCTGTTGTCTGTGAAGTTGAAAATTATATTCAGTTTTACAATTATTATCGACGCCATTCAACGATTGGTTATTTAACGCCACATCAAAAATATCATGAACTAAAAAATGCCGCTTAGATCTTCTACAGAATTTGTTGACCATTACAGTTATTAGCATTTGTTTTGCTATCTCAAGTTGAGCTTCAAATTTACCCTTTTGCATTCCCTCTTGAATTCCTTCAAGTTTGCCTTTTTGAACACCTTTTTGTTCACCAATTTGAATACCTTTTTGAATACCTATTTCTTCAATTTGTTGAGCAATAGTCATAAGTGCTCCTTCATGTTTCTCTGATTGTTTGGCTATCTCAGTGATAAATTCCATTGGCTTTTTGGCGTTACCTTCCTGGATGAGATAATTAAACAGTGTAATGGTCAACAAATTCTGTAGAAGATCTAAGCGGCATTTTTTAGTTCATGATATTTTTGATATGGCGTTAAATAACCAATCGTTGAATGGCGTCGATAATAATTGTAAAACTGAATATAATTTTCAACTTCACAGACAACAGATTGATGATTCATAAACGATAAACGGTTAAGTCTTTCTGTCTTTAAACTCCTAAAAAATCTTTCCATCACGGCATTATCGAGGCAATTACCTCGCCGACTCATGCTTTGAGTTATTTTCCGTTCAAAGAGGTGCGCCCTAAACTCCTCCGATGAATATTGGCAACCTTGATCTGAATGGAACATCAAACTTGTCGTATCCGGTAATTGCCGTTCAATTGCGTTATCTAAGGCTTCTTTCACTAATTTCGAATCCGGTTTTGTTGATAAGGCATAACCAATAATTTCTTTGGTGGCTAAATCCAACACACAGGCTAAATAGCTCCACCCATAGTGATGTCTAATATACGTGATATCCCCGACATAATAGTGATTATGCTGTTCAGGGGAAAATTGTCGTTTAAGCAAATTAGGGGTATATCGATGTTCGTTACCCGATGAGTGATAGTAGTGCTTTTTCGTTGGTCTAATTGCAACTAATTGATTTAATTTCATGATGTTCGATATTTTATAAGTGCCAATTTGGTGCCCTAAACCCTTTAACTCGGCTTGAATACGTCTTTTGCCATAAATTTGACCCGATGTATAAAAAATACGTTTGATTTCGCCACACAGTCTTTCATTTTCAACTGTCGGTATTTTCGTTTCATAATAAAAACTACTGCTGCTTACTTCAAAAAGATGGCATAACTCAGTGACCGTAAAATTGGGGTACATGATTTTCAGTTGCTTCACGATTTTGAGTTTTGATTGTCGAGGATGAAGTAAGCCGCGGCTTTTTTTAATATGTCATTATCCCTCTGAGCACGCTTAAGTTGAACTTCTAATTCTTGTATGCGCTGTTGCTCGGGTGTTAACGCTTTTGATTTTACAGGCGTATTCCCATTTAACTCGGCAAGATATTGTTGCTTCCATCGTGATACGGCAGATTTACCCGCACCGGATATTTTTTCAACTTGGATATTGCTATATCCACCTTCAACCATGAGTTTTGCATATTCCAGTTTTTGCTTTCCGCTAAAGGTTACTTTTACTTTTCGGGTCATATTTATACCTATAAGATTTTGCTTAATTATAAGCTATAAATCTCTACAGTTTTATTAGACCACTACAGGCCAATGGTTGTTTGAACAACTCATGGCAATAACTGAAAACGTCTTAAATCACGGCGTAAGTAACTGGCAGGAACCAAAGTTAAAATATTCCGTGGTCAAATATTGGATAAAGGCAATAACCTTAATTCCCGATTTGTACGGTGAATTAGGGGAGGAAATAATTGCTTTTGTTCGTAACCAATTTGAGCAATCTCTTTGTGTTGAAGTTGCTATGGCACGGCAAAATTATCAATTCTGAATTTGATTATAAAGAATTAAATAAAATCTAACGGTACTTGTAGGGATCCGACTCCCTTCAAGTACCTAACCTAAAACCTAAAGATAGTAGGAGTTGAGCTATGCGAAATAATACGCATATCGCACGCGTAATGAAAGCGTGCAGCATATTAAACAAGCCGTTTTGTACGTCAAAAATTTTAATTATTCGTGAGTGTGTCAATTTTATTTGTCTTGTAGCGACATTAAAACAACAAGCGGAACAGCGCATTGAAGGAGGGGATGATAAATGAGTTGCTATATCATTAACAACAAAACTGCCTCCAGTATCGTAACTGCATTGATTGAGTTGGATTACATTCATGAAGCCGAAGCGCAAGCATTTTTAGATATGATGATGAGTTTAAATTCTAGATCAGTAAACGAGCGTTATTCCGAGAATGAACCGACAGTAAGATATGATTTTTCAAAACAACAAACTGATTTATATGAGGAAGATGGCTATAAGGCTTATGCCGCTGGCCTACAAATTATGGCTAATATTGCCTTTTATCATTATCAATCTTGCGGGACAGACATCGGCAATAAAACGATAGTCATGAAAATATTAAACAAAATGAAAGGCGAATTACTAACGGCGTGTAAATTTTAGCTAATAGAAAACGGTTTTAATGATGGTAACGGTTGGAAAGGCAAAGATTATGATAATTTGCCTTTTTCTGAAAAGACGACCTGGGGACTTTATGATCATGATAAAAAGGTGATAACGGGGTGTGAAGGAGGCAGTTATGCAAACTGATTGTTTTGATGATAATTCGAAACTATTATCAATTTTTGATAATGAGAATGAATTTTTTGCCTTGTGTGAAATGATTAACCGTGATTTTGAAGAAACCAAAAGAGTTGTAGAGCAGACACAAAACTTTGCCCCTCAAATTTTTAATCAAAAAAGGTTAAGAAAATTTAAAACGATTATAAATTATATCGGAAATAAGCAATTATAATAAAATCGGCGGTATATCCGCCTTTTTTTATAATTTATCTTTTTGCTGTTTATTTATTTTAAAATCCGCAAGGCTGATAACGGGTGCTTTCCTTCTTTTCTTTTTGCGTGGTTTTATAACCGGAATATGATTATCATAAATAAACATAACAGGGTCATCATTTTCGTTCCGAATTTCAATCTTATCAAAATTAATATTTTCACCATGAAAATAAAGATTAACGCCGGAGAGAAATTTAATGTCATAAAATTGTAATTCTTCAATCGCTTCACAAATTGCTTTCTTAAGACTTTGTTTATTCCAGCGACCATTAAATTTTATTCTCATTTATTATTCCTTAATTTAATGTTTATTTACTGGTGCTGATTATTTTTTATTTTACGATAAACTTTGTTAATTTTTCTGGCGTAAATTAATCTTTGTTTATTCTGTATTTCATTATTTTTAAATCCGGCATTATAAGCGCCTATTGCTTACCAGGTTACACCCCATTTATTAAATGCCAGCGCTAAAAAATAAGCGCCAGTATAAATATTCATACAAGCATCATTTCTTAATTGATAAGGGGTAATACCTAACGATTTAAGATAATTAATATGCTGTGAGTTAATTTGCATGAGGCCAATATCAATACTGTTATTATTATTTTTTCCGATAGCATTCGGATTATATTTTGATTCTACCCAAGCGATAGCCCGTAATAAATCAGGGTCTATTTTATAATCTCTGCCCGCCAAATAAAAACAATCGGCAAAACTGGCATTAGTGAAAAATCCAAACAGAAAAATTACGATTAAAAGTTTTAAAAATTTCATCAAACAGCCTCGATTTTATCCCCCAAAAGTCCCTAGTCCATCGCTCTCACAACACTTCTTATCGCCCACTCCTTAGCATAGAATATGTTCACACCCCACGCAAATTAAAAATTTGCAATAAATAAATTTAAAATCAATAAGTTAGGTTTTTTAATATTTAATTAATTATTTTACATCTAAAAAACTAGAGTCGTTAACAACTTAAAAATAGAGTCTTATTAGAGTTATTGTTATTTTTCATACGGATAGCTAGACTCAACTCTAGAGTCAAGTCCTTAAAAGACTCGCCTTACGACTCGTGTTTTTCTATTTGTAAGTCGTATAAGAGTCGTAATTCAAGTCGTTAGCGACTCGTATTTCTGAGCAATGAGTCGTCTTACGAGTCGTTATGTAAGTCGTTTACGACTTGCATTTTTGTTATGCGAGTTGTATAAAGAGTTGTGAGTGAGTCGTAAACGACTCGTTATTGACTCAATAAAGAGTTGTGTGCAACTTGCTTTGATATGGCTAATTTTTAACCTAATCATAGTCTATTCGTCAAGGATAAAATTTCATGGCAAGATTACAAATTTACACGTCAAATGATGTTTTTAATCGGATTGTTAATATCGTAAATCAACAAAAAAATGAGGGTGCGAATGAAACTGAAATTAGCTTATCCAGTGTAGGGACAATGTTACTTGAACTTGGTTTAAGGGTTTATGAAGCTCAACAAAATAATGAAGATAATTCTTTTAATCAGGAAGCCTTTAATAAAGTTGTACTTGAAAGTTTAATAAAGACAAAAAAAGCCGTGTCGTTAATTTTAGGTATGCAATCTTTTTCTCCTTATTTAGAAGGAAAAGAAAATTATGAATATCATAAAATGGTTAATGAAATTAGAGATGCTGCTAAAGAAGAGATTAAGAAATTTTTTCCAGATGATTAATTTTAACTCTATTAATTGAATACCGTCATTTTGACGGTATTTTAAATTTATTTGTAATTATTGCATATTTGCATCACGCCGATCATGATTTGAATATGTATAACAGAAATTGAGATAAAAATAAAAAATAACCTAAATATTACGTACAAAAATATTTTTTAGGTAAATATAAAATTTAAGGAAAAACTATATCTTTTTAGTATTAAATAAATATTTTTTATCACTTATTTCATTTTTTAAAACTGGTTTTTTATCGTACAAAAAGTCTTGTTGAAATTTTATAGAAAAATTAATTATTAATTCCAATGCTGACAACATATCTGATTCTGAACTTTCTCCTGGTATACGATAAATTGCTAATATCACTGAAGCATCTAAATCCGTAGATAATATTACATTAGAATAATAGTTTATTTTTAAAATTTGGATTAATAATTCTGGGTCATTAGTTGCCCTCATTAAAGGGCAGATCATCTCTATTACTCCATTTGATCTATCAAAGTAAATAGATAGATCATTATTTATAGATAACACAGGCTCTTCATTATCTAATTCTAGACCAAAGTAATCATATAAAAATGATAGCAATTTTTGCATAAATCCATCAACTTTTAACTAAATTAGAAAGACCTTTTAAGCTATTGAATACCTTTTTATCAGCAATACGTTTTTCATATGAAAGGTTTAAAAAACTTAATGGCAAATTTTTGATGACTTTATTACCTTTTGCTCCAGTATTATAATACTGTATTTCTTGATTACCACTTTTGGTGAAAACTTCTTTCATTAACTCATTGTTTATTCCACCATAAGGTGATCCTGGTTTACTAAGTTTTATTCTTTGATTATAGGAAATAACTTCTTGTTTTATCTCTGAATCTAGCATTCCAGTCCTATCTTTTCCACTTTTACAATTCCAGCATGGAACCGCTTTAATTTCATATGCAAGCATAGCAATGCGTTTTGATGCTTTATAAGGTTCACCATCATCAACATGATGCCATTTATTTTTCCATATAGTCTTTATTTGTTTGCTTAACTCCAGGACTTTATCTACATTATCTGGGTTTCCTTTTAAATACTCACCAACCCAACCTCCAGGAGTTGAATTTGGCTCCAAATCATCACCTAATAATTTTTGCATTGCCATAGAGTTATAAACATCAGAGGCTGAATTACCCACCTTAAACTTTAGTGCTAATTCGTTTACTCCAAAATTAAAAGCAGATACCTCTAAGATAACTTTAACATTTTGTATTTGACCTTGTTTGTCTCTAATTCTTAAAGTCATTTTTTGTTGATTACTAAGCGCCTCCCATGCTTTGATCTGATCACGTAGCATTGTTTCTTCATTACCTATCTTAGTATTGGTTAATAAAGAAGTAGATACCAACCGTAGTTTAACAGGCTCTCCTTTTAAGGCTTTATCAAGGATATGTGTCTTAGAAAAAAGCGCTGCTGTAACTACTTCTCTGGCTCGATTTCTAGCTCCAAGGGTTCTTTCGTACGAATTTTCTGGCAATTCATAAGGTGATAAAACCCCGTGACGTATACCTTCAAAAAGCGTTTTATTAATACCATTCTCTTTTATACTTATTGATGATTTCCATAAATTAGTCGCATGATAAGTTTCTTTTGTTGAGGATGAACAGATACCTTTATCGGAATAAGATATAGGGAAAATATCATCTTTCCCTAATTTCATTTTACTTGCTGGTTGTTGTTTACTTAAATAGGTTTTCCCAGCATAGGTAATATTATTTTTTATGGTACGCCAATTTTTATTATTTAGGTGTTCAATTAATGCTTCTTTAAAAGTGATATTGGCTAATTTTTTAGCTTTAAAAGAAGAATGTTTATTTTGTAAAAAGTTATTAGATATTAAGTTAACAAGATTATTACGTAATTTTTTGGAAATTTCTATTTCTTTATCTGTTGCGACTCTGTTTTCCTTAAATTTTGAAGCATCCAATTGATTGGATAGCGAAATTAGCGTAGAACTATCTCCTCCTACCTTATTCATAGCTAGAATAGCGGCATCTATTAAATTACGCTGATAGTCGTAGATATCATGAATTGATTGGTTGGTTTTAAATTTATTTTTTATTGATTTATTCAGAGAAATGATTTTTTGATAAGCTTTATAAGCTTTTTTTGGTGGTTTACCATGACTAACAGTTAATCTAACTTTATTAAATTCTACACTATTTATTTTTTCTTTATTTGAATGATAAAGATTAACATTCAAACTATTATTTATTATTTTCATATTCATTTTTAATAATTTATTAACCTGGTTTTAATTGAAAAATAATTTTGACAGATATATATTAATAACTTTATTGTTCAATAACTTATTATTTAGTTTTACTATAACACAATAAATTTTATCAATTTGTTTATAAATGTAATATGTTTTAGTCTCCTAACGTTTTTTCTTTAGCAAGATCACGTACCATCTCCCGTTCTATTTGTTGAAGTTGTTTGGTTAATCGATTTTCATTGACGACTTTTTTGACTATCTCATCGATATTTTGTTTTTGCTGATAATCTTCCAGGGCTTTTCGTTGCTCAGGGGTTAATGTTGAGGTTTGTCTTTCTTTCAGGCTATCAACATATTCTTTGGTCTTATCTGGTGAAAGCGGATTGAATTTATCCGTTTCTTTGCCAAACGATTTGGCTATCTTCCTGGCGTTTTCCTCCAGTTCCCGTTTGGTTTGCGTAAATTCGTCTGGTGGCTGATTAGCCCACTGCTGCCCGCCTGTGATGGCTTTGAGGTTGTGAGGGATATCATTGCCTTCCAGTCTCACTATTAAGCCGTTTTGTGGATGATTGGCAGCAATCTCGACGGCTTCCGTCAGGGTGTTTGCAAGAGCCGTTTTCCCGTTTTGGCTATGCTGAAAAGCTAAAAATCGGGCTTCCTGGCTACCTATTCTTTTTCCTATCGTGTGGTTTCCGATTGGCTTTTGGGTATTGCCGTTATTCAATCGTGTCATCCACACGCCAGCCTGTTTGCCGTTTTGGTCAAAAACAGGGAAGCCTAAGTAGTTTTGTGGGTATTTCTTACCCATTCTAAGCCATTTACCCATACTTTCGCCTGAAAGATGGGACGCGCGTAAAGCGGCTCTGCCTTGATGGTTAGGAAATTGAATCGCTTTTAAAGTGAGTAGCAAAAGCCATCCCTTATTGCAAAAAGGAGATGGGGATCGATTTATTGTGTTTAGTGCCAGTTAACATTTCCTCAGAGAGTGTAATTTCTAACCTGATTTCCTTATTTTAGACACATTGATCCTGCGTTTAGCTGCGTAACCATCGCTTTTTCTCCAGGTTATGCAGTCTTTCTGACAACAATTCCGTTGCTTTTTTACCCATTTGCGCCCCGGTGAAAAGCAGCCTGTCGCCACACAGAATACATTTGTACGGATCGGTACGCAGAAATCCTTTCATCAGCACAGAAAAACCTGGGTTCTCCGGTTTTTTACGTGCCGTCATCTCAAGTGCCTTATACACTTTCGGCAATAGTTTTCCCCGTTTACGATTCGACAAAAAACCAGAGTAACGCACCATTTTAAAATGCCTGGCCGGAATATGGCTTATATAGCGTCTAATCATCTCTTCCTGCGGCAGAGTCTGCTGCCGATGCTGGCCAGTTCGGTGGTCATGGTAGTGATGAACAACGGCACCCCCTCGGTAATGCCGCAGTTTTGACGCAGATACCGGTGGGCGTTTAAGGTAGCGACCGAGGTACTTAACACTATGCCATGCCCCTTTCGTTTTTTTAGCAAAGTGCACTTTCCAATAACGTCCGTACTGCGCCCTCAAGTAACGCCGCCAATGTTTTTTGTCACGGATATGGCCAAGACCGGGAAGAAGGCCAGGGTTAATTAAATCATAACTGTGACGCAGTAGTCGGATAACAGCCCCTCGCCAGATTTCTTCGACATCCTTTTTTTTGAAAAACAGCTTTCGCCATACACTATGTTTACTATCCAAACCCCCTCGAGTGACGGAAACATGAACATGCGGATGTTGATTGAGTTGCCGGCCATAAGTATGCAAGGCACAGAAAATACCAATTTCGATACCCTGTTTGCGAGCCAACTGCAGCATAGCTCGAGTGGCTGCCCGAAACAGAGCATTAAGTAGCGGCCAGTTATTGTTAAAAAAAGGCCAAAGGAGATGTGGCATGGTGAAAGTAATGTGTTGCCAGTCGCAGTCGGGTAAAATATGAACCTGCTGTGCTAACCACTGCTCGGTGGCTTTAAAGCCACATGAACTGCAGGCTTTTGACTTACAGCTTTGGCAGAAAAAACGGCTGTGAGAACAATCAGACGAAGCGCAACAATAGCGCCGGACACCCATGGCACAAGTGCCGCAGGCAAGCATGCGCTCCACAGATAAACTCGTCCACGAACTAACGCTATCGCCGTATTTTTCGAGGAATTTATTCCAACCGTCATCAATGGTGAAAAGTAGTTTAGCAGGACGAGGGATATACATCTGACTCAATTACCTTATGGGCATCTTGCCAAAGAAACAGAAATTGTCAGATTCGTCAGCCCAGTTATCGGTGTGTTTATCCCAGGGTTCTAATCTTATTATTTTTACAACTTCTTCGTTGTACAAAACGGACATACCAGGTTGGAGTCTTCGAAATGTTGTTCTGTGTTTGTTGGGTTGAATCATGATAATTTCCTCTTTGTTCTCAAAAGAAAATTTTAGGTAAAGGGAATATGCTCTTGTACTGCTACATATTCCCTTTGGGTGTTTCCATGGTGTTGGTAAGTAAAAAAGTAATCTTTAAAGCAAAATAATTATTATTGTATTTCCCTGATGTTGGCTAATTTGCCAGCTAAAACTAATTCTCAAAGCCCCATTTTTCGTGGTTTTTTATTATTAAATTCAAACTATTTTTATTTGAAAAATTTAACGTCTCTTCGTACATCATCATTTTGAGTTAAAATTTAGTATTGTTATACGTCGGTGTAACGCGTTTTTAAAAAATAACACCATATCTAATCATTAGATATGGTGATTAATTACTCTTTTTTATTATTAATTTTGTCTAAGCCTTTTAGTTGGATTTACGTTGTAGAAGCAATATTATGATGTAGATTTTGTAAAAACATTGTTATAAAAACAGAAATAAATAAGCATTGCGCCCTTGAATTATTCGTTTTTCTCTATCATGATAGCTTGCACTATTTATATCTTTTTAAGAGAAAAACAGTGATGCTTCTTGATGTTGAGGCAATAGAGCATATTAGCTATGGTGCTTCGGTTTTAGCGAGTGGCGGCGGGGGTGATCCATATATCGGGAAAATAATGGCTCAGCAGGCTATTGAAAAACATGGCCCAATTCGATTAATTAGCATTAATGAATTGCACCCAAATGACATGTTGTTGTCAACAGGCATGACAGGCTCTCCGGCTGTTATGATAGAAAAACTACCGAATGGTAAAGAATCTATTTTAGCCTGTCGTCGAGTGGAAGAAAGTTTAAAGAAAAAAATTACGGCTATTTATCCCATAGAAGCCGGTGGAATTAATTCTTTGTTACCGCTCACCACCGCCTGTCTTTTAGGTTTGCCTGTAGTAGATGTCGATGGGATGGGACGAGCTTTTCCTCAGTTTCATATGACCACTTTTTATCTTGATAAAATCAATGCTTCTCCTTTTGTTGTTATCGATGAAAAACTGAACACAGTTATGGTCGATGCTACAGACAGTTATCAATCTGAAATTTTTATCCGTACCATCACTGATAAAATGGGTGGGGCGGCTATTTTTGCTGGTTATCCCATTTCGGCTATTCAAGCCGAAAAATCGGGGATTGCAGGATCTCTAAGTTTAATGAAATCTATTGGTGAGCAGATGCACCAAGCTATTGTGAATAAAGATAATTTAGTTAATACGTTGGCGTCGATACTTAATGGCTATGTTTTGTTTCGTGGAAAATTGAATCGATTGAATCGACGTAGTGAAGGCGGTTTTACACATGGATATGCTAGTTTTCTTAGTTTAGATGATAAAAAAATGAGTTTTACTGTTTTATTTCAAAATGAATATTTATTGGTACAGAAAACCGACACGCCGTTATGTATGACCCCGGATTTAATTATTTTGGTTGATGAGGATACCGGTGTTCCTATACTGACTGAGCGATTAAGTTATGGCATGAATGTTGTTGCGATTGGTGCGCCGGCTAATGAAAAATGGCGGACACCTCGTGGTATTGAGGTCAGTGGACCCAATTACTTTAAATATTCGCTGAATTATGTCTCGGTTGAACAATTGGTCGAGAATGACAAGCGGGAAAGAGTATGACTTACTGTATCGGAATTGATGTAGGTGGTACGAATGTGGATGCAGTCTTGCTTGATTCTCATAATAGAATTGTGGCTAAAACTAAACAAATTACAACATCTCAGGTTATGCAAGGTATCAATAAAGCCTTAGAGGTGTTACTTGCCGATAAGTCAATCAATCGAGCGTTAATTCATCGTGCTATGTTAGGGACGACCCATTGCACTAATGCCATTGTGGAACGAAAAGGGTTGTCACCGATTTCGCATTTTCGGTTGACGTCACCCGCCGCTTTATCGATAGCGCCTTTAACAGACATGCCACTGGAATTTAAAAATAGTCTATCTGTCCATCTATTTTCGGTTAAAGGTGGGTATCACTATGATGGTACGTTGTTTTCTGCACTTGATGAAGAAACACTGAGAAAACAACTTTATTCAATCAAAGACGTAATAAAATCAGTATCAGTCTGTGGCTTATTTTCATCAATAACTGACGAACAAGAGCGTAGAGCTGAAGTGTTGATAAAAGAAATTCTGGGGGATTCTGTTGCCATCTCTCTATCGTCGCAAGTTGGAACGATTGGTTTACTGGAACGCGAAAATGCCACTATCCTTAACGCTGCATTATGTCAGGTTGCAAAGGGAATTACCGAAGGGTTCCAACAAACACTAAAGCGACATGATATCAGCGCTGAACTTTATTTTGGTCAGAATGATGGCACGTTGATGTCTCTGAGTCAGGCAAGAAAATTTCCGGTTTTAACCATTGCATCAGGTCCGACTAACAGTATATTCGGGGCAGCAAAGTTAGCTGGTTTGGATGAAGCCATTGTGGTTGATGTTGGCGGTACAACGACAGATGTGGGTATCGTAAAAAATGGCTATCCTAGACAATCCTATTTATCTGCAGAGATCGGGGGTGTACGGACTAATTTTCGGATGCCTGATGTGACCTCTATTGGTCTCGGGGGTGGGTCTGTTGTTAAGGTAAGTGAAGATAATACCGTAACCATCGGCCCAGAGAGTGTTGGTTATCAGTTACCCCAGAAGTCCCTTGTTTTCGGTGGTGATGTGTTGACGGTTACTGATATAGCCGTCGCTATGGGGTGGGCGAACATAGGTGATGGAAATAAAATCGCTTATCTTTCTTCAAAATTAGTAGAAAAAGCGGCACGTTGTTACGTATCGATGATAGAAAGTGTTCTGGAAAAAATGAACAACAGTGCTAATGATTTGCCGGTTATTTTAGTTGGGGGTGGGGCTGAACTTTTACCCATTAAATTAAAAGGTGCCTCAAAGGTTATCAGGCTATTACATTCTGGAGTAGCAAATGCTATTGGTGTTGCTATGGCTCAGGTGAGCGGTAGTGTTGATATGATTATTTCTACCAAAAGAAAAACATTAGAAACTTATTTAGAACAGGCTGAAAATATGGCAATTAAAGCGGCGGTAGAAGCGGGAGCTGTACCGGAATCAATAACACTTATTGAACTCGAATCTTTACCTTTGGGGTATATGTCAGAAAATACGATAAGAATAAAAGCAAAAGCAGCTGGGTCATTAAGACGATAAATACCGCTATAGGGGATTATCTATCCATCCATTATACGGTTAAAATTCATTTTTATTTTATCTTGATTATTTTAAAATCTGTATTTTTGTATTAAAGATACAGATAACCCCGTAAATGACACTCGCAGCGAGTAGCGAGTTAAGTGAAGGTATCCCCGATTCAATAGTGAATCCAACTACACTCCCTCCAATCCATGCCATCATTGCCGCTTTACCTGTTTTCTTTATGTATTCTATGCTTGGGAGCGTTCCCCGATTGTGCGTGAGTTCAAGTAAATCACGATGAGTGCGTAAAATGTAGTAATCAACCAGCATTATCCCTGCGACCGGCGGAAATAATACGCCCAGCATGATAAGAAAAGGAATAAACTTTTCTAAAATACCGATCATTGAAATGCAAGTGCCTGTTACACCCAAGAATAAGGTTAAACCTGCATAATGCCATTTCTTTCGGGTAATAACTGATAAAAAATTTGAAAAACCAAGTACGGCCGAATATAAATTTAGATCATTAATTTTAACCGCAGAAAGCAAGACAGAAAAAAGCCCAATCCATCCCGCGCTTTGTGTCATAATTTCGACCACATTAGCGGTATTCAGTGCGTGAGAAATTAATATTGATATGCCGTTAACAATGAATTCCCCGACAAAAATAGAACTGGTCATCATCCCAAAAACCTGTCTTCCATTTTTGCAATAGCGGCTCATATCAGGGCTAATAATTGCAAACACGATGTATCCACCGGCTACCGCTGTTGCTGCCGCGCTGATAGAAAGAGGATTTCCTAGAGGTTCCATAGTGAATAAGGGATATATATCGTAATTTTTTAAGATTTGATAAAAACTCCAGCCAACCACTAGAAAAAAAAGAGGCAATGCAGTCTTGGCTATCCAGCTTAACCCATTGAACCCAAAAGCAACTAACGTGGATAATGACAAGCCTGAAATTGCTGCCACGACATAAAAAGCATAGTGAGGGTTCTCTAATGCCATGGCAGCCAATATGCCTTTAGCTACGATTGCATTTTGTACCCCAAACCAGCCAAGGGTACTTATCGATATCATCCCGCCGATTAAGGCTGATCCAAAGTAGCCAAATCCACACCAGCGCGATAAAAGGCTGGTTGATAATCCTTCTTTTGCACCCGCAATACCTAATCCGAGACTGATAAATTCCAGAAAAAGACTCCCTAAAATGGTTGCAATCATTGCCTGATTAAATGTCATGCTATGGCCTAATGTCGCCCCCAACATAAACTGCACGAGAGATGTTGTTGCGCCTATTCTGATGATGCAAGTCGTAAATAACCCCTTTCGTTCATGGTTAGGAAATTGAATCGCTTTTAAAGTGAGTAGCAAAAGCCATCCCTTATTGCAAAAAGGAGATGGGGATCGATTTATTGTGTTTAGTGCCAGTTAACATTTCCTTAGAGAGTGTAATTTCTAACCTGATTTCCTTATTTTAGACACATTGATCCTGCGTTTAGCTGCGTAACCATCGCTTTTTCTCCAGGTTATGCAGTCTTTCTGACAACAATTCCGTTGCTTTTTTACCCATTTGCGCCCCGGTGAAAAGCAGCCTGTCGCCACACAGAATACATTTGTACGGATCGGTACGCAGAAATCCTTTCATCAGCACAGAAAAACCTGGGTTCTCCGGTTTTTTACGTGCCGTCATCTCAAGTGCCTTATACACTTTCGGCAATAGTTTTCCCCGTTTACGATTCGACAAAAAACCAGAGTAACGCACCATTTTAAAATGCCTGGCCGGAATATGGCTTATATAGCGTCTAATCATCTCTTCCTGCGGCAGAGTCTGCTGCCGATGCTGGCCAGTTCGGTGGTCATGGTAGTGATGAACAACGGCACCCCCTCGGTAATGCCGCAGTTTTGACGCAGATACCGGTGGGCGTTTAAGGTAGCGACCGAGGTACTTAACACTATGCCATGCCCCTTTCGTTTTTTTAGCAAAGTGCACTTTCCAATAACGTCCGTACTGCGCCCTCAAGTAACGCCGCCAATGTTTTTTGTCACGGATATGGCCAAGACCGGGAAGAAGGCCAGGGTTAATTAAATCATAACTGTGACGCAGTAGTCGGATAACAGCCCCTCGCCAGATTTCTTCGACATCCTTTTTTTTGAAAAACAGCTTTCGCCATACACTATGTTTACTATCCAAACCCCCTCGAGTGACGGAAACATGAACATGCGGATGTTGATTGAGTTGCCGGCCATAAGTATGCAAGGCACAGAAAATACCAATTTCGATACCCTGTTTGCGAGCCAACTGCAGCATAGCTCGAGTGGCTGCCCGAAACAGAGCATTAAGTAGCGGCCAGTTATTGTTAAAAAAAGGCCAAAGGAGATGTGGCATGGTGAAAGTAATGTGTTGCCAGTCGCAGTCGGGTAAAATATGAACCTGCTGTGCTAACCACTGCTCGGTGGCTTTAAAGCCACATGAACTGCAGGCTTTTGACTTACAGCTTTGGCAGAAAAAACGGCTGTGAGAACAATCAGACGAAGCGCAACAATAGCGCCGGACACCCATGGCACAAGTGCCGCAGGCAAGCATGCGCTCCACAGATAAACTCGTCCACGAACTAACGCTATCGCCGTATTTTTCGAGGAATTTATTCCAACCGTCATCAATGGTGAAAAGTAGTTTAGCAGGACGAGGGATATACATCTGACTCAATTACCTTATGGGCATCTTGCCAAAGAAACAGAAATTGTCAGATTCGTCAGCCCAGTTATCGGTGTGTTTATCCCAGGGTTCAAAGGAAACAGGGATTATTCCTAGCTCCGTATAGGTGATGAATTCATCGGCAGGCAGACTTTCAGTTATTACCCCCTCAGTGTAGTCGTATCCAGCGTCATCGGCTTGGTCTTGGCGTTGTTTAAAACCCCTGATAATCGTGACTAGCGGCGGGTAATACTGCGTGTCGAGAAAAAATTGGGGGCCGAGTCGGACGCAGTGGCGTATGGCTTCTTTTAGGGTGTCATAAAAAAATTCAGGCGGTCTGTCATCATCATTTTCGGGTGGGAGAGAGATCATAAAACGTTTCGGATAAACAGGCGCTGTGGCACGTGAAGTGACGGGCAGCCTGCCTGATTTAACCGGTTTACGCTTTCTGGGAGATTTATTGCGAGCCATCGAGATGAATCCCTGAAAAAAATTAACCTACTGCAGAGTATAAAACAGTACTCAACTCATTAACATCCCCGAAGCAGCACCGCTGCGCCGCTCACGCGTAGCGTGCTACGTTCATTCAACGGTACTCTGGATAAGGTATGGTGATCATGGTTGAATACCACGTTTTTATTTTTCATGGGCGCGTTACCTTCATATTTAGGTTGTTTACCGGGAAATCAAAATAGGTATTTGGGTAAGGCTCATTGGTTAATGTGAAGTGCCACCATTCTTTGTCATATCCTTTAAACCCAGCAGAGGTCATTAATAGGTTAAGTAATAATCGATTTGCTTTAGCCTGTTCGGGAAGATTTTGATATAAGAAAGCGGATTTTTGGTCAAAAAAATCAAAATAGGAGCCGAAATCAAGTTCTTTTGAATAATCATTTGAATTAACCGGGACAATAGTTAAATCAACGGTGCTACCACGTGAATGTGCGGATTTTTTAGCAATATAACCTTCTTTGAATAACTTTGATTTCTCTACATCAGGGTAAAATACGTTCTTCATTGACTGATTGTGAACGTCCTGTGACCAGGAAATAAAATCATTGACTGCGCTTTGAGGGCGATAACAATCGTAAACTTTTAGTGTTAAACCTAACGGGTATAAAATGCGAACCACTTTTTTAAGGGCTTCAGTGGCTGACTTTGTCATTAAACACACGGGGGCGTTATATCCATTAATTTTCCTACCCGTGAAATTATTTCCATTAAAATATCTTATATCTGTTTTTATCTCTGGTATTTCATTTTGAACATTAACAAAGTCAGAGGGCACCCTTATTTCAATATGCGTATCAAACATAGTTAACCCTTAATCACTTATTGTTAAACCAAAACTAGGTAATAAATTGAACTCCTTTATTGATAAATTCTGGCGGAATATAACGGTCAAACCCTGAATATTTACAAAATTCAATAAATTGAATAAAAGAATGCACATTAGCTTTATCATAAATAATCTGAATTTTATTATTGACCGTTCTATGTGAGATATTTAACCTTCTGGCAATTTCTTTACTCATTAATCTTTGCTGTAACCAAAAGATTATGTCAAGTTCTCTTTTTGTAAAAAGATGATTTGGCGGATGTGTTGACAGCACAAAAGGTTTTCTTTGATCGATAAAGGTAGGGACAGAAATGAATTTTAACTTACTTGCTGAGCCTAAAGTTCCAATGTATTCATTTCCTAAATAAAATGGACTTTTAGGGCAAAAGAAAGGCTCTATTTCATTTTTAAAATTGTATAATTGCGTTGAAATTATCGATGAGCTTTTTTCTAGATTTTCTGTCATTCTATCCTGTCTTTGAAATTCTTCACTAAATTCAGCCCAATCGACAGGTAAATCTTTGTCTAGTTTTCCTTCGATTTTAAAATTTGAGGGGATATTTAAAAAAAGAGACCGGATTTGTTAATATAAAGAAATCTTGATTCATTATCTCTTATAAAATAAGGCATATCACTTCTATCGATAAAATCAATAAAAGATCCAAAATCATTTTTTTTTCTTGGTTTTTTTATGTTTCATGCTTCCCCCCCACCTGAAGTGTTGGTTAGATCAACTTCTGTTTAATCTCACCCTTATTTTAGTGAGAAAAATGAAAGTTGGGTGGCGATCCAGACGGGGTTTGCAGACCGGCACATACTCCGGCGAGTCTTTCGACTCCCCCACCTGAACCGCCATAGAAGGTGATAACAGGAGGAGTACACTGGTAAATATTTTTACCAGTGGTATGTGTCCAAGGCTGCAAAACCTTGATCACTGTAGTTCTCCAGTGACATCGCTATCTTATTAGATCTATTGATATAACTCAATAATCAGTATAGTTAAATTATATCCTTGCTGCTTTTCCGTTCCGTCGCTATAATTGAAACGTTAACTCTCAATGGTTAACTGGGCGTCAGAACCCGTGTGTCTTACTGGCGACACCAGACGCGCCATGCGTCTTTTTTATGTGTTGCAAAACGCCTAAGTATAGCTGAAATAATGGTGACTCAGGCGGGGCATCCTTTGGGATGGCCGGTGTTCAGTAAGGCCGGTTTCTGACCCCCGTCTGGGTTACCACCCTATGAGTGTCAGAACTCTGGTGGTAGCAAAACCAGCCACTTACTGAGGTTGCTATCATGGCTACTACCCACCTTAAGGCTCGTCCTAGAAATCTGCATCCCATTTTTTGCCAACGTGTCTGTAACGCCAGACATGCCACACTCGCTAAATTTGCACACATTTCACACAATTTGACACCGCGCCAACGTGCATACCTTCTGAAAATAGGGGGTGTTGCATGAACAGCCCAATCACGCAATTTTACCAAAGTCTCACTATCCCCTGTGGCTTTACTGACGCTGAATCAGAGGTTTATACCAATGCCGCGATGACGGATATTCTGGGGATGACGGTAGAATCTTCTCAGGTGCTGGACGTTTTCTATGAGCACGAGGAGGTCTTTCGCCATAAGAAATTGCCGTTATCGCTGCTGAGTACGCTACCCGCTGGTTACAAAAAACCGTCTCAACCGTTGCTGTTTGATTTTTTTCCGAGATTCGATGAAAAGAACGTTTATCAAGGGGCATTTTTTTATGCTCAACCCTTCTTGTTTTTATCGCTGCTTGAGTATATCGAAGGTGAGTCACCTTATACCATTAATCTGATTCAGTCAGATAACCGATTTAGTCAGCGAGAGCGCCAGATTGTATTTTTTACACTACAGCTATTAAGTAGCAAAGAAGTTGGCAGAAAACTTAATTTATCCCATCGGACGATAGAAAACAATTTGCAATCGATTTATCAGAAATCGGGTGTGCATAATTGTCGGCAATTTAGGAACTATTGCTGCACTAACGGTATGAATCAATACCTTCCTCCTGAATTTCTACCTTCTGGTAGTCAAGTCATTAGCGTTTAAGTCTTGTCGTCAGAGCGGTGTGCTCTGACGGTTACGCTAACTGAATAGGGGAAATAATGAAGTATTTTCGTATTGAAGATTTTACACCTTACTCAGAGCTTTTTCCAAAGCTATCTAAAAGAGAAATTGAGATTTTATCACTTTTTAGGGTTGGATTAACGAGGAGTGAAATAGCGTTAAAACTGAATATTAGTGTAAGTACGATAGATAATCATTTGAACAGTTCAATGCATAAGTACGAACTTAATTCCTCTTCTGAATTAAAAGCATTGTTTAACTTTATTATTCAAGATGCCTTTATTAAGTTAATCGCTTCTACGTAACTGTAATGAGAAAACACTCTGCAATTCAGTCATAAAATTTGTAGAGTGTTATTTTAAATACTGCTCATTAATAAATATTTGATAAATAGGTGTTTTATTTTTTATTATTTTTAACTTATTGATTTTTAAGTTTTTATTTTTATTGAAAAACGGAGGTTACCTCCATACCCCGAGCTAATTTTTTAAGGCATCATTTTCCCTCGCCCACGTTTTCTGGTCGAATCTGAAACTGAAAACATCCAGTTTTGGTAGAGGTGCCTTTGACAGTTGCATCTGCTCTTTAACAAATCAGTATCGGCGATCCGCATGGCGGAAAACGATGTAGTCATGTTGCATGACTCGTTATTTCGCTGCTAAAAATTAGCGACGGAATAACGGGTTGATCGCCGGTAGCCTTGATTTTTACGCTCAAGGCGGAGCTTATAACGCTTTCTGGCCGGACGTATGCCGACACAGGTGTACACCCACGTTAAGTTGTTTTTGATTTAATTATGTAGTAATAAGCTTCATTATAAAAAATAGCTATAAAAATAAGCATTATAATATTTTATATTATTGTTCTAGGTGAAGAAAAAACTTCTATTTCTAGTAACCTTACTAGGAAGATAGCACATCTTACTTTTTCGCTTATATTATTAAGTACCCTTTTAAAAGTATATTTTATGTAAGCGTAAGGTTTAGTATGAATAAATTAGTATTAAAAAATGACTTTAAATTGTACGAGTTATTTGTAGGGTTAACGGTAACCATTATGATTACCTGTGACACACTTGTGTATAAGACGTTTGATTTTTATTCTGTGAAAATAACGGCAAGTGGGATAATTTTTTCTCTTTGTTATTTGCTTTCGGCTATCACAACCGAAGTTTATGGTTATAAGCTAGGAACGAGAATAGTTTGGATTATTGAACATAAGCACGCCTTTGGCGTGAGCATCGCGGCAAAGGCGCTCTATTTCTAGGCAATTCCCTTCTCGTCTTTTATACTCTGCTCTATGTACATCCCCAGACCTGCAAAACTGCTATTTCAATACGATGACGGATGGAACCTTTTCATCGAAAATAATCAGGTGGATGAATGGCAACTACTCTCTGTCGAAAAGATGCTCGCCTGCAGCACCTGCGCTATGGGCGTTCGCCGTTATTGCTGTTCTTCACCTGAATGCTCTCATTCACGCTTCTTTTGTCAAACCTGTAAATCCAAAGCCTGCAGTGCGTGTGGCCTCAAAGGCACCGAACAGTGGATTGCCCAGCAGCGCCATATTTTGCCGGATTGCGAATGGCAACATATTACCCTCACTATGCCTCACCTACTTTGGCTTTTTTTTAACAATAACTGGTACTTGCTCAACCAACTCTTTCGCTGTGCAACCCGCGCCATGCTCAAACACGCCAAGCGCCAAGGCCTCGAAATTGGCATTTTTTGTGCGCTGCATACTTACGGTCGCCAACTCAATCAACATCCGCATATTCATTTATCCGTCACGCGTGGGGGACTCACTCAATATGACACCTGGAAACCGATTTTCTTTAAAAAGAAAGACGTTGAAAAGGTCTGGCGCAGTGCGGTCATTCGACTCCTTAGGGATAACTATTTTCAGTTACAACCCAATAAATTGCCTGGCTTCGGGCACATTCGCAATTATCAGACCTGGTGCCGTTACCTCAATGCCCAGTTTCAACGTTATTGGAAAGTACATTTTGCCAAAAAGACACGCGGGGCCTGGCATAATGTGAAATATCTGGGCCGTTATCTTAAACGTCCCCCTATCTCCGCTTCTCAATTGAAACACTACAGCGGCGGCACCGTGGTTCATCATTACTATGACCACCACAGCCAACAATACAGACGACAGACCTTATCCCAAGAAGAAATGATACGGCGTTATGTCAGTCATATCCCTGCGCGACATTTTAAGATGATCCGTTATTACGGTTTTTTAGCCAATCGCAAACGCGGGTGCTTATTACCGAAGGTGTATGAGGCGTTAGACATGATATCTCCTAATGTGCCTGAAAAACCTGGGTTTGGGGCCCTTATCAAAGGTTTTTTAAATACTGACCCGTACCAATGTATTTTATGTGGAAACCGATTGCGGTTTATGAGTGCGGAAAAAGGAATACACGCCGTCACTTTACTGTCAGAAAGGCGGGATAAAATGGTCAAAAAACGATGGTTACAAACCGCAGCCTAGGAGCAGTGTGCCTATTATTAGGTTTTTAGATGATAATTTAACCGAATTACTGTTCTCATGGTTAATCAACGAGAAAACTGTCAGAATTTAATAGAAATATTGAGTTCAAAACACCTCCATTAATGCCTTACTGTATTGATTGAGATTCCTAACCATGTACAATAGCGTTAGGTTGCGTAAAAGATTCTATGAGGGGTTGTAAACTACTGACAGGCTTTTGAGTTGGATGATAGATATTGCCTGTATATTGCCTGTATATTGCCTGTATATTGCCTGTATATTGCCATGACTGTACGTCTTTCATTGGCTTGACGGGCATCACGGGACGGCCTTTCGCCAGCAGATAAGCATTTTCGTGGCTGTGCCCCAAAAAACCAGTTTTCGACGCATAACGTTTCTTGAAAACGAGATGACCAACAATACGGAAGCCGGATTTTTTCCACGCATCAACAAATTTTTCAACCCGATTCCAGCCGTAAAAACTAACCATCAGACTGTTGGTTTTCAACACACGAAACATTTGTTGACAGGTTGGCTTTAGCCATTCGTCATTTTTATCGTTGGCAATTGAACGCCCTGAGCGATCGGTATAATCAACCAGATAGGGAGGATCGGTCAGGATAAAATCGATTGCATTATCAGGAAAAGTTGACATAATTTTAAGGCTGTCACCCTGTATAAATCGGGACATTTCAGGTGTCTCCTATTTAGTGGGACAGCAGGAGGTGACCCCGCGTCACCGTTCCCTTACTGCCCGATGTCACGAAGCCATTGACCATTTGGGGTCAACTGGAACGTGGAATACCGGAGCCATGTATGGCGAGGATATGCCGCGAAAGCCACTTTAAGGCTTGCCGTCCCCTAAAAATGGGCGAATGGCAAGCTGGCATCGGGCAGTAAGGGAAATCCTTCAAATTTTAAATTAATGCGATGGATAAATCTGATTTACAGGCGGAATTCAATTTATTTAAGCGATACGCTTTTTTTCACTATGCTTCTGACATCCCGTAGGGAAACATAAGTGGAGCCGCCATTAGCGGCGACATCCTTATTTTTATGAGTAATTACAATCTTTTGTTTGTTTTTCTGTGCAAAAAATAGGAGTGAGTAATTATCTTTCCAGTGTTCTCTTCAAATTAAGATAAAGTGCTTCTGCCATGTCGTGCAATTCTTCGCACTCATCTGCACAATCATCCAGATTAAGTTGATTGAGCTTATCTAAGAGTATTAATGTCTGACTTTTGATAAAACCGGCCATATTGAGGGCTGTTAGCTCTTGCTTTGTCATAACTTCTTAAGTATTAATTTTAAGCTTTTAAAATACACGAACTAACCTTACTGACCCTAAAAAATAAAATCAGCAAGGGATAATTGATTACAATGAAAAATTATTTATTCCAACGTAATGTAGCTTGCGCGACACGTTTTCCCAATATTTTAGCCGTTTCTTTGTCAGATGACCTAATACCTTCTATACCCTGGTCAGCATTTGCTTGTGCCATCATACCAAGAAATGAACCTAAACGATTAACATCATTTTCAGAGCCTTGAGAATTATTATTACCAGGCATTAATCCTAAACTCACCCATAACATTTGATGCTGCGCGGCAAATACCGATAAATGCTGCAAAGTTGACAACTTATCACCACTACGTGAAGCAGAGCATGTAAAACCTGCCGCCAATTTATCTCGCCAACTACCCCAATGTTTAGATGAAGCATCCATAAAACCTTTAAACTGAGCAGATACGCCACCCATATAAGTTGGCGAACCAAATATAATCGCATTGGCTTGATTATTAAGAAAATCCCAATGTTGGTCTATGTCTTCTACCGAAATTAATTTAACATCAACATCAGTCACTTCCTTAACGCCATCAATAACCGCTTCAGCAATCGCTTTGGTATGACCATAACCACTATGATAAACCACTGCAATATTAACCATTATGTCCTCCTGTTATTATTATTTCACCATGCTAAACGTTGTAAATATGGTCTATCAGATCATTTGACACGCTTTATAATAAATATATGTACTTAAATAGATAAATGCACAATAATCAGCATCATTTCTTGCCTGTCAATGGCAGTGGCGAAAGTCCTAATTCGATAAGAAACTCGTTATGACGTAAAGTAGCGTTGTAAATCTGTTTCTCTAAATCTAACAGTTCATTATTCACCTTTTGTAAATCTATTTTTTCTTCTGCCTTTGCGGTACTCACATAACGAGTGATATTAAGATTATAATCATTCTTTTCAATCTCCTCCATTGACACCCTACGTGAATAACGCACCTCTTCTTTGCGGAATTGATAGGTATCGATGATTTTTTCGATATGTTCTGGCAATAGCTGATTTTGGCGTTTGCCTTTTTCAAATTGCTCTAACGCATTAATAAACAGCACATTATTAGATTTTTTACATCGTTTGAGAACCAGAATACATACCGGAATTCCCGTAGAGAAGAACAGGTTAGCTGGTAAACCTATCACCGCATCAATATGCCCATCTTTTAACAATTTGGTACGGATACGTTCTTCTACACCGCCTCTAAACAACACCCCATGTGGCAAAATGATAGCCATCACACCATCGTCACTCAGGAAATGAAATCCATGAAGCAGGAAGGCAAAATCCGCCGCAGATTTGGGCGCCACACCGTAATTTTTGAAACGGAAGTCTTCTCCATATAATTCAGTTGATTCCCAACGATAACTAAAGGGTGGGTTAGCAACCACCGCATCAAACTGTTGCTTTTTAGCGGGATTTAACTCATTAAGCATAGCCCAGTCATTTCCCAGTGTATCGCCATGATAAATCTCAAATTCGGTATCTTTCACCCCATGTAACAACATATTCATACGAGCTAGGTTGTAAGTCGTGATATTTTTCTCTTGCCCGAAGATTTTACCGAT
Source organism: Arsenophonus nasoniae (assembly GCF_004768525.1). NCBI lineage: Bacteria > Pseudomonadati > Pseudomonadota > Gammaproteobacteria > Enterobacterales > Morganellaceae > Arsenophonus > Arsenophonus nasoniae. Next base: position 71,402 of record NZ_CP038614.1, on the reverse strand, counting down.
TTTTCCACCGGCTTCATGTAACTGTTTACGAACATTTAATAATAAGGAGCCAGAACCACAGGCAAAATCGAGCACCTGTCTAATTTTTTTCTTCTTACCCGTGGTGGGGTCTTGACTATCAAGCGTCACAATTTCAGAAAGAATCGTCGATATTTGTTGCGGGGTATAAAACTCACCAGCTTTCTTACCTGAACCTGCTGCAAACTGACCGATGAGATATTCATAAGCATCCCCCAAAATATCCTTATCAGTACTAAATTGAGTAATACCCCCCGCGATTTTTTTTATAATTTCACAAAGGGTATCATTACGGGCTTTTTGCGTTTTCCCTAATTTTTCCGAGTACAAATTAATTTCAGAAAATAACCCCTGAAAATTAGACCCAAACGAACGCGATTCAATATAATCAAACCCTTTATCAAGGATGATAAGTAAATCATCACTTTGGATTCGAGCCATTTCGGCAATACTACTCCATAAAAACGGCGGCTCAATGACATAATGGGTTTTAAGCCGCATTTGCTTCTCAAAGTCAATAATATCGGTAGGGTTATTTTCATACCAAATAGTCAGCGGTGCCCTACGGTCTCCCTCTTTAGGTTTCGGATAATCGCGACCTAATTCTTTTTGAGCTGCCTGTTCATAGTTATCAGACAAATAACGTAAAAATAAAAATGACAGCATGTAATCACGAAAATCATCCGCATTCATCGCACCCCGCAAATTATCAGCTATGTTCCAAAGGGTTTTCCCAAGTTGGCTTAATTGTTCTTTTGTCATACTATTTTCTTCGCCTAATTTCATTGCCATTTCATGAAGAATTCTGGGTTAAATCATCTCACTAATGACAGGAAAAAGTTGTTGCATTAAGCCTTTTTTGTGTTTTTTTAAGCTTTCGAGTTTTTGGTTTTGTAAGCCTATCAGTTGATCAAGGGAAGAAAGGCAATCAGCGATTTTTTGTTGTTCTTTCTCATCAAGATCCGGGACTGGCATTACCATAAATTCGTTACTCTTAATACTTATACGATCATGGCGAACTCCACTATTTGATACAGATTGTAAAAAGTGATGCCAATTAGAATACTTAAAATACTGTTCATAGAAATCATTATTCTTATTAAGGAATCTAAAAACTGTATAGAGGGGTGATATAACTCCTTTACCAACCTTATTTTTAGAAATAGGTCCAACTGGTGCCAAAGTTGATATTCTTGGGTTGTAAATATAATCGCCTAATTCAACAATATAATATCCATCTAAATTACCTTTAACAGCGATATCTTTTTTAAAATAATTTTTTTGATCAACAACCCCATCGACTGCCGAGTTCGTTAAAACACGAAATAGTTTTTCACCTTTGTTTTTATTTATTACACGATTTGCAACGGCTTCTAGCTTTACACTCTTCCAAGGTAGAAAGTCTGCACCATCATCTTTTACAAAACGGAGTTTAGGCAAACTCTCTCCTTTGGAAGGGAAAAGTTGTTGCATTAGAGCTTTTTTGTGGGCTTTTAGGCTATTGAGTTTTTGGGTATGAGCCATAATAAGCTCATCGATGGAAGAAAGACAATCCGCAATTTTTTGTTGTTCCTTTTTATCATCCGGATGTGGCACTTTTATAGAGGCAATTCGTCTAGTAGTTATACTAAGAACCTTTGTTCCTTGTGCTTCTTTTTGAATCTGCATTCGAATTACAGTCGCGTTAAATAAATGCCCACCAAAACCTTTTATTAACTTCTGATTCTTTTGTCGAGCCAATAAAGTATGAAGTCCTGAAATGAGCCTCTCATTGTTAATATTAATTATCTCAATGCTTTTCCCAATATCTTCCATATTTTCAGAGGCATCAGCAAAAATAATATCGGTTTCACGACAATATGCTTCTGGTTTTAACTTTTCTAAAAATTTCGAATCATTAATATAAGGGATATTTTCTGAAGTAATATCGAAGAGAGTTGAAAATTTAGTATGAATATCTCCATAATGAATATTTTTAACCGTTCCACCGTTGGAATTAAGTTTATCTCTTGATAAAGAATTAGTAGATTTAAATTCATATATCTTATCAAACTGCTCAAAACACCATTTTGTTTCACCAATGAACTCTGGAAACCTTAACACGGGAACCAATCCATTCTTCTGCTTACTCATAAGCATTCAACCCTGAAATCTGACGTCCTGCCGCCTGCTTTTGCAGATAAGGCACTAAATCTGCCATTAATGCCAGTTCCGCCCCTCGCCGCGCCTTCCAACCTAGCACCAATGGTGCAAACAGGTCAGTCAATTGCTCACCATCAAATATCAGGCGCTCAATAATATTCTCGACAAACACTTGTAAAGACTGAGCTTGTAGTCCATGTTTCTTGGCTATCTGTGTTAAGGCTTGAACGGCTTTTTGCGCTTTAAAAGCTTGATAGCCTTCCCTGATTTCTTTTTCATTTAAGGCTTCGCCTACTTTTAGGCTATTGATATACGTAATGATATCTTCTCGCTCATCCATTAAGTTAGCGTTTGCGCTTATCATGTCGATAAGCTCTTGCCGAGTCATCTTTCGCTTGCCAACAGATTGGGTAGAGGTGGCAATCAGTTCCATAATGTAATCGTAGTCAATGATACTGGAGGAAAACAACACCAAATCAAATTCCAATTGTTCTAGCGTTTTATCAACCTCTTCGTTTTTTCCGTGCTTACGTTTCAATTCCATTGCGGTGTCAAGATAAATGGCCTTGAAGCCACGCAAGGTATCGGTAGGCAGCCTCTGTTCAATTAAGGTTTTGCTTTTTTCATCCAGGTCAGTGTATTGCTCCAACTGGGTTTTTAGCTTTTGCACCTCTTTGAAGTGGTTGATAAATTCAGCTTTCGCTATATCGCCTTTTAGATTATGAACCTGAGAGGGTTCGCACGGTAAACCTTTACCCACCATAAAAGCGTGCAATTGTTCTACCGCCTTCTCGAACTTTTCTACCATTTTCGGTGCAGGTTCAACCAGCCAGATTTCTCTGGCTTTGTCTTTAGCACCGCCTGAGAACAACGCGATAGCCGCGTTAACTTCGTTTTCCTGATAACGGAAATCAAGAATGTTACCCCACGGCTTGGTGTCGTTTAGCACGCGGTTAGTGCGCGAGAAAGCCTGAATTAAACCATGTTGTTTGAGGTTTTTATCGACATATAGCGTGTTGAGGTATTTGGAATCAAACCCTGTAAGCAACATATCTACCACGATAGTGATGTCGATTTTGTTTTTTCGGGGATAATCAACATTGCTATATTGCTGGTTTTTTATACGCTGCTGGACATTCTGATAATAAAGATCGAATTCATTTATACTGTGATTCGTGCCGTATTGTGCATTATAGTCGGAAATAATCGTCATAAGCGCCGCTTTTTTCTTTTCCGGCTCAACCTTGTTGTCGGCACGCTCTTGCGGTAAATCTTCCTGCAATTGTTTGATATCCACTATGTTCTTACTGTTTGCTTCCCCCTCTTTTACCACAGTTTGAACGGGCGGGGAAAACACACAGGCGATATTAAGTGGCTTAAAGTTTTCATCTCCCGCCTGTTTTTCCATCTGCATAATTTTAAACAGTTCAAAATATTCAATCGCCTGATTGATAGAGGCGGTAGCCACCAAAGCATTGAAGCGGCGATGATTGGTAGCGCTGTCATGCTTTTCAAAAATGGTTCTGATTACGGCTTCAGGTGAGGGCTTCTGACCTTTTTTTGATTTGCTATTCCCATCTATAGCAAAATAATCAATATGAAAACTCAAGACATTCTTATCCTCAATTGCATGGGTGATGGTATAAGCATGAAGCTCTTTCTCAAAAATATCTGCAGTAGTTTTAAAAGAAGCCAAATTACCATCAACCTGCTGATAGATTGAGTTTTGGTCGAAAATAGGGGTTCCCGTAAAACCGAACAACTGGGCTTTCGGAAAAGAGGCCTTAATCAATTTGTGATTTTCACCAAATTGGGAGCGATGACATTCGTCGAAGATAAAAACAATCCGCTTGTTGCGCAGCGATTCGAGTCGTTCATTGTAAGTTTGTTCACCTTGCTTATGTCGACGGTTTTTATCCAATGCCAACCCCAGTTTTTGGATAGTCGTCACAATCACTTTATCAGCATAATCTTCCGATAACATGCGGCGCACCAGCGCTTCGGTATTGGTATTTTGCTCGACGCAGCCCACCTGAAATTTGTTAAATTCTTCGCGTGTCTGCCGATCAAGGTCTTTGCGGTCGACAACAAACAAACATTTCTCAATGTCGGGGTTATCTTTAAGTAAGGTAGAGGCTTTGAAAGAAGTTAGGGTTTTGCCTGAACCGGTTGTATGCCAAATATAGCCGTTTCCGCGATTTTGATGAATGGCCTCAACCATCGCTTTAACAGCGTAGATTTGATAGGGGCGCATAATGAGGGTTTTTTGCTCAACTTGCACCAATACCATATAACGACTGATTAATTGCCCAAGCGTACACTTCACCAGGAAGTCATCGGCGAAATCATGCAGGTGGGTTATCTTGTTATTATCTTTATCAGCATGCTGATAAATGGGCAGAAACCGCTCATCTGCGTTAAAACTGAAATGCGCATTTCGGTTATTTGCGAAGTAACGGGTATCATTGCCGTTACTAACGATAAACAACTGCATAAAACAAAACAGTGTATGGCTATAGCTATTACCTGGCTCATTCTTATAATCAACAATTTGTTGCATCGCTTTTCGTGGACTTAACTGAAAAGCCTTAAGCTCAATTTGTACCAAAGGTAAACCATTAATCAATAAGATAACGTCATAGCGTTGATGGCTATTTTCAGTATTAATGCGGAATTGGTTAACAACTTCAAAATCATTTTTGCACCAGTCTTTTATGTTCACCAGCATATATTCAAGCGGTGTACCATCTTCTCGGGTAAATTTACCTTTTTCACGCAGTTTTTGCGCAGCCGCGAAAACATCAGGCGTCACTATTTCATCACACAAGCGGGTAAATTCCACATCCGTTAAGCTGACTTGGTTTAGGGATTCAAACTTCTTACGGAAGTTTTGCTCAAGACTCACCTTATCACGAATATCATCCCGATAAATATACTTCAGCTCGCGCAGTTTGGCGATTAACCCTTGTTCAATATGTTGTTCTTTGGTCATGAGAGAAACCTGTTAATTTTGCTGCATGAGGAAGAATTTTTAACATTCTCAGTTTTTAGTCAAAGGAAGAATACAATCTATAACGTGATGATTTGATGTATTTCGCCGTGCTAAACGTTGCAAGTTATCCTTAACATCGGCTTGGGTGACCTTTCCGACTCTCTGACCTTCTTTGTCATAACGAAACGCCCCTAACTGGATAAGTGCCCGATAATCAACATGATGACCAATACTGCCTAGACAGGCTTTCAAGCGCCTTCTGGCTATCGGTAATGATTTTTTCTTAACCTCCTGCCACATATCCTGCTGGATACCAATTTTCATGGGTCTCAATTGATTTTCAGGAAATAAATTAGGCCAAAACGTGGTTATCTGGGAAATCGCTTCCTCTAACGGCAATCGCTTTTTGGGCAGTGTGGGCGGTTTTGGTATTTTAACCTTCACTGCCTGTTTAGATTTTTCAACCACCTTCTTGGGTTGCTGTTTTGCTACTTTGGGAGGATGAGGCTTTTTTGCCTGCTTTTTGGGCGCAGCATTCACCCAGACCTTTTTACGGTAAACTGAGTTACTTTGTGGCTGCTCTTCCTGTGAAGCCTTTCTTGAGCGATTGAGGCTTAATTTCTTGCGTTCTGTCATGGTTCAATCTTTAAACAGGGTGCTCATTTCAGTATCATTTAAGCCCGTAAATTTCATCACAGATTGCCTGTCCATGCCACTTTCAAGCATTTGCCGCGCTATCTTCATCGAAGCCTGTTTTTCGCCTTCAAGTTTACCTTCTTGAACGCCGTCATTTTTACCTAGCTGATAGCCTTCTTGACGGCCTTCCAGCTTTCCTCTTTGTAATCCTTCTTGTAATCCTTCTTGTTTTAATGCTTGAGCAATAGTCATAAGTGCTCCTTCGTGTTTTTCTGATTGTTTGGCTATCTCAGTGATAAATTCCATTGGCTTTTGGGTATTACCTTCTTGGATGAGATAGTTAAACAGGGTAATAACTTGATTATCGGTATAATAATTATACGACAACAGCGTCACAATTTCATTCATAAGCTCTGTCATATCCCTTCTACGAATGTGTTTCTGGATTAACTCCAATAACGCCATTCGTCTATGCTGCATAATTTGACCATCATCTAAAGTTGTAACATCTGCTAATCGGAACGGTTGTGTATAGATACGTTCTGCTAGTTTTCTATCATGAAAACAGTCCAACCAATTCGTGCTATAGGGGTGAGGGCTTTGTTCACCGCAATAAAAGAGTATTGGGAAAACGAGCGGTAATTGCTTATTTCCCTGTTCTAAATGTTTCTGCATCGCTGCCATACTATAACGCATCAATCGCCATGCCATGAGTTTATCAGGGGTGGACTGATGCTCAATCAATACGTAAATATATCCACTTCCCTTTATAGTGCTAACTGAATAGAGAATATCACTTTGGTAATTCTTCATCTCACTATCGATGAATGAGCCAGACTCCACTTTGAGGCTATCTAAGTCACACAGCAACTTAATCTCATCCGGCAGCCAGATATCAAAGAAGTCTTTTGCTGTCGCTTTCTCACTTAGAAACTGGCGAAATACCGCATCGTGGGGCGTTGGGGTGAATTTTTTACTCATCCGATATCTTCAGTAATTGCTCGCGTCAGATTGAATTATGGCAAACAAACCCGCTATATTAAATACGCTATTTATTCATTACATTTCATACATCATAATCCAGCCATAGAAAAACGCACCCTATTCTTCTCAGGTGCGTCTATTTTTTGTTACTGGTATCTTTTTATGGCTAATCACAAGAAAACCTCTCAAAATCGATTACAAGCGTTTCTAGAGGTATTTCTGAATTAAACTTTTGCCGTTTTTTCATTCTCAGCAACGTTGGCTAGAATATTTACCAACAATTTATTGATGATAAGTGTCTTCTTCGCTCTGGTCGCGGAAACATACAGTAAATTCACTTCATCTCTAAAGGCTGCTTTGTCCATTTCAGGGTCAAAAAGATTATTCGGAAAGTCATTATTGATTTCAACGATATCCCACTCTAATCCCTTTGCTCGGTGGGCAGTGGTAACAGTAATGCTGGCTTCGTCTTCAGTATCTACCGTTCGTTTACGTAAAACATCCACTTTCTTCGGTAATGGCGTAAATTTTTCGATGATTTTGATAGATTGCAACATTTCCTGGTCACCACTGGTATTCGCCATGTGCTTATAATTCGCATAATTGCGATATTCGGTGTAAAGCCGTTGGTGACTCATCTTTTTTCGCTTACCGAGTGAAAACCAGTGAAGGTTAATTAATTCATCGATACGATAAGCATCTATCCCGTTGACCCAGTAGATAGTGGCTTTTTTGCTACTGGCTTCCAGCGCCGAACCAATGACGCCTGCTACCGTTCGACTGAGTATGGCGCGGTGAGGAAAGCCTTTCTTAGGGACATCAATAAGAATGTCATCTTTTTCACCTCTGCCAACCACCTGATGCGTTTCACCGTTCATGGCCAGTAATGCATTAGCCATATCCGCGACACAGGCACCAAAGCGAAAGCTATGGGTTAACCAGAGACGGTCAGCTTCACTCAGCGAAGGCGCATTTAATGCATCGACCGCCCCTCGAAAACGATAAATCTGTTGATGAGCATCACCCACCATCACTAACTTCGTGGTTTGACGAAAAACAATATCGTGAGTAACCGGATTAGCGTCCTGCGCTTCATCAAACAAAATAACGTCAAAACGATGGGAAAGATTAGGTTGGGAGAGTTGGTACAATTTTAAATACATATCATGAATGACGGGAAAATTATCAGCAAGGTCAATCATTCGATGCCAGAGCCGTTCGCTCTGTCTGACGACATCATGAGCCATAAATGGTTGTTTAACTTCACCCATCAATATTGAGGGACAGTGGCGTAACATAATCTGACTATCCACGCTGCACATAAAGTTCTTTAAGGTGTCCTGAATCGCTTTTACGTATACCCAGTCTTCACTCTGAGTAGCATTAGCAATATCAAAAAGACGCAGAGAATTTGTTAATCGATGAGCGTAATTTCTACCAAAACCAGGCCATGCCAGTTGATGGGATGTTTTGCAAAGCACATTAGCAGGAAATTTCTCGTCTACCTCTTCCCTCACTGAACGATTAAACGCAATGTAGAGCATCCGGAGTTCGGGATGCTTTTCGGCATATTTCACTAACGTTGAGGTTTTCCCTGTTCCGGCAAAAGCGTTAACGACAAGCTTCTCTCCCTCCCAGTCAATAACGGCTTGTTGTTCTGGCGTTGGATTAATCAAAATCTTCTCCTGCATAACTTAATGCTATAAGTTTACCAGAGAATCCAATAAATAGTTTTGTAGATAAAACGTCTACATTTGTCGAAACGCATAGCCTCTAAAGTTAGTTGGCAAAATATAACAATTTGGATGGGTTTGATTGTGAAATATGGAGTTGAAAATCTTTGTTGAAAGTTTATGATTGAGTTGCTGTGAGTCGATAATTGAAAATTAGAAATAAAAAAATTTCCATCAACATAATTAGCCAACTTTTGAAGTTGGCTTTTTCTTTTTTGAAATCCGAAAATGAAAAATTCGCCAAACACATTGTGAGAGCCGATAAAATTTTAGCGGTGCGCATTTGCGTTTTTATCGAGAAAACGGCTTGTATCTTGATGGTTAGGAATCTCAATCAATACAGTAAGGCATTAATGGAGGTGTTTTGAACTCAATATTTCTATTAAATTCTGACAGTTTTCTCGTTGATTAACCATGAGAACATAAGCACGCCTTTGCCGTGCTGCTCACGCCAAAGGCGTGCTTATGTTCTATTAGCTTTATCTAAAGTAGACTCAAAAACAGAAAATCCAGGTAATATCACATTGTACCCAAAAGAATTTATCAAAATGTTCAGAACGTAGCACGCTACGCGTGAGCGGCGCAGCGGTGCTGCTTCGGGGATGTTAATGAGTTGAGTACTGTTTTATACTCTGCAGTAGGTTAATTTTTTTCAGGGATTCATCTCGATGGCTCGCAATAAATCTCCCAGAAAGCGTAAACCGGTTAAATCAGGCAGGCTGCCCGTCACTTCACGTGCCACAGCGCCTGTTTATCCGAAACGTTTTATGATCTCTCTCCCACCCGAAAATGATGATGACAGACCGCCTGAATTTTTTTATGACACCCTAAAAGAAGCCATACGCCACTGCGTCCGACTCGGCCCCCAATTTTTTCTCGACACGCAGTATTACCCGCCGCTAGTCACGATTATCAGGGGTTTTGAACAACGCCAAGACCAAGCCGATGACGCTGGATACGACTACACTGAGGGGGTAATAACTGAAAGTCTGCCTGCCGATGAATTCATCACCTATACGGAGCTAGGAATAATCCCTGTTTCCTTTGAACCCTGGGATAAACACACCGATAACTGGGCTGACGAATCTGACAATTTCTGTTTCTTTGGCAAGATGCCCATAAGGTAATTGAGTCAGATGTATATCCCTCGTCCTGCTAAACTACTTTTCACCATTGATGACGGTTGGAATAAATTCCTCGAAAAATACGGCGATAGCGTTAGTTCGTGGACGAGTTTATCTGTGGAGCGCATGCTTGCCTGCGGCACTTGTGCCATGGGTGTCCGGCGCTATTGTTGCGCTTCGTCTGATTGTTCTCACAGCCGTTTTTTCTGCCAAAGCTGTAAGTCAAAAGCCTGCAGTTCATGTGGCTTTAAAGCCACCGAGCAGTGGTTAGCACAGCAGGTTCATATTTTACCCGACTGCGACTGGCAACACATTACTTTCACCATGCCACATCTCCTTTGGCCTTTTTTTAACAATAACTGGCCGCTACTTAATGCTCTGTTTCGGGCAGCCACTCGAGCTATGCTGCAGTTGGCTCGCAAACAGGGTATCGAAATTGGTATTTTCTGTGCCTTGCATACTTATGGCCGGCAACTCAATCAACATCCGCATGTTCATGTTTCCGTCACTCGAGGGGGTTTGGATAGTAAACATAGTGTATGGCGAAAGCTGTTTTTCAAAAAAAAGGATGTCGAAGAAATCTGGCGAGGGGCTGTTATCCGACTACTGCGTCACAGTTATGATTTAATTAACCCTGGCCTTCTTCCCGGTCTTGGCCATATCCGTGACAAAAAACATTGGCGGCGTTACTTGAGGGCGCAGTACGGACGTTATTGGAAAGTGCACTTTGCTAAAAAAACGAAAGGGGCATGGCATAGTGTTAAGTACCTCGGTCGCTACCTTAAACGCCCACCGGTATCTGCGTCAAAACTGCGGCATTACCGAGGGGGTGCCGTTGTTCATCACTACCATGAGCACCGAACTGGCCAGCATCGGCAGCAGACTCTGCCGCAGGAAGAGATGATTAGACGCTATATAAGCCATATTCCGGCCAGGCATTTTAAAATGGTGCGTTACTCTGGTTTTTTGTCGAATCGTAAACGGGGAAAACTATTGCCGAAAGTGTATAAGGCACTTGAGATGACGGCACGTAAAAAACCGGAGAACCCAGGTTTTTCTGTGCTGATGAAAGGATTTCTGCGTACCGATCCGTACAAATGTATTCTGTGTGGCGACAGGCTACTTTTCACCGGGGCGCAAATGGGTAAAAAAGCAACGGAATTGTTGTCAGAAAGACTGCATAACCTGGAGAAAAAGCGATGGTTACGCAGCTAAACGCAGGATCAATGTGTCTAAAATAAGGAAATCAGGTTAGAAATTACACTCTCTGAGGAAATGTTAACTGGCACTAAACACAATAAATCGATCCCCATCTCCTTTTTGCAATAAGGGATGGCTTTTGCTACTCACTTTAAAAGCGATTCAATTTCCTAACCATCGAGGAAGCGGAATATCACAATTGCAAAAGAGAAATACGGTCACTCAGTAGTCACCTATTTTGGGGTTTAGGGTTTTGTTAGAAAAAAAGTTATCCACAGAAAAACCTCGCGCGCGCGTAGTTATATTTAGTTATGTATAAGTTAAAAGAGTTAAAGACTAAAAGAAGATAAACAAAATGAATATAAGAAATTGATTTTAAATATAAAAAAAACACTTAACACTGCTTGTTGGTTTTTAAATTACGATAGTTGGTTTTTAAATTACGATAGTTGAAATGACTTATTAACAGGGAAATTGTTTATTTTTTATATAATTTATTCTGTAAATATTGAGTAGGTTTTTAAATTACGATATATTAGTTTTTAAATTACGATATATATAATTAAAACTTGGTTTTTAAATTACGAAAATATCGATTCTGTAAAGTGTGTCAGCACCTTACAGAATCTAACCAACAATCCTAATTACTCTAGGAGTGAGGCTATGGCTGATCATACAAAGAAAACAGGAAAATGCAATTTGAAGACGTTACGTCCACAAAAACATAAGCAAATTGAATTTTTTATCGCTGACGATATTGATATTTTTAGTTTTCGTGACGAAATAGCGAGTATGGAACATCCTTTTTTTGCTTTGAAAGGGGGTGATACAAAAGTTAGAAAATATAAAAATGGCAATATAACAGTTACTGTTAGATCTTCTGCTGAAATTGGTTTAGCAACAGTCTTTGATAAAGATATCTGGATTTATGCTATTTCAAAATTGCAGGAAGCGATTAACAATAATTCTGATATTAGTCGTACTGTGGCTTTTACCCCTTATGATTTTTTTATTACAACAAACAGAAGTACAAGTGGAGTCGCTTATAAGGAATTAAGAAAGGCATTAAATCGCTTAAAAGGCACAGTCATTGAAACAAATATAAATTATTTTGATGATAAACAAGAAACTTGTTTATTTGGATTGATTGAAAGTGCACGTATTATTGGAGAAAAAAAAGGTAAACTTGATATAGGGATGATTGAAATTACTTTGCCAGAGTGGTTATATCAGGCATTGTACAAAAAGAAGATAATCAAAATTAGCCCTGATTATTTTCGCATACGAAAAGCTATCGATAGACGATTATACGAAATTGCTCGTAAGCATTGTGGTAGTCAACATGAATTTACTATTTTTCTTGAAAAACTACATATAAAAACAGGAAGTACAGCCCTTCTAAAAATGTTTAGACATAATCTAAAACAACTAGCAAAAACAAATGATCTCCCTGATTATGAAATTTTTTTTGATTCTATTACAGACAAGGTTACTTTCAAAAATCGCAATCAAAATACTCCTCAGGCAGAAGCATCACGTAAACGAGAAAAAGGAAAAAAGGAAATTTATAAAATTAAAAATAAACTTTCAAAGTAATTATTCCCTCCTTAAATGAGTAAAAAATTATTTGAGTTAACATTTTTTTAAGTTTATACTTAAATAAGTTTAAGAGTATAAGTTCAAAAGCTCTATTGAGGTAATGATGAAGATAATTGCTGTTTTGAATCAAAAAGGTGGTTCTGGAAAAACAACTATAGCAACGCATTTAGCAAGAGCTTTCCAATTATTTGGTGCTAGCGTTTTATTAATTGATTCAGATCCTCAAGGTAGTGCTAGAGATTGGGCGGCGGTAAGAGAAGATCAGCCCTTAACAGTTGTGGGTATTGATCGACCAACTATTGGAAGAGATCTGAAAAATATAGGATACAAAGATTTTATTATTATTGATGGAGCTCCTCAAGCTGCGGATCTTGCTGTTTCTGCAATAAAAGCTTCTGATATTGTTTTAATCCCAGTCCAACCTTCTCCATATGATATATGGGCTACATCTGATTTAGTTGATTTGGTAAAACAAAGAATCGAAGTCACTGATGGAAAAGTGAAAGCCTCTTTTATAGTTTCAAGAGTAATTAAAGGGACAAAAATAGGGAATGAAGTAACCGATACTTTGAGTGAATATGAATTGCCTGTGCTGGAAAGTAAAATAACTCAACGTGTTGTTTATCCTAGCACGGCGGCAAGAGGCAAAACAGTTCTTGATGAAGATCTTAATAATCCAGCCTCAATTGAGATTATTTCTTTGTATGAAGAAATAAAACAAAAGCTTATTTAAGTTTATGGTGAAAAACTCATATGAGTAAACAAAAAATACTTTCGGCTGGTAGGCCAACATTAAAAAATAAAGAAAAAATGCTTGCTAGCTTATCAGATGATATTCAATTAAAAAGAGTAAATTTTGATTTAACTTTTGATAATCATTTGAAATTAAAGATGTATGCTGCAAAAAGAGGAAAAACTATAAAAGAAGTTTTAACAGAATTTGTTGAACATTTACCTGAGTAACATTTATTTACTTAAATGAGTTAAAATTTATTTGAGTTAATTTTATCACTATCTTGCCAGAATTAGAGCTCTGACAAGATAGCTAATCCAAAACCTAAGCAAACTAGGAGTCGGACTATGCGAAATAGTACGCATATTGCGCGCATAATGAAAGCGTGCGACATATCAATCGAGCAGCTTTTGAGCTTTGCTCTCACATCAAAACACCTTACAACCCGTCAGCGTGAGTACCTTCGTAGTATTGGAGGTGCAGCATGAACTCCGAGATGATTAAATTCTTTTTGAGTAGCGCTGTTCCTTGTGGTTTTGCGGATAGTGAGGGGGAAATTAAGGCCAACGCTAAAATGGTAGATTTTCTCGGTTTGAATAAAGATGCGCCTGAAATGGTGACTTTATTAGAGAAAATCCGCACTGAAAAATCGCCGTTTTTTGTCATTATTAAACTGGTTTCTGATTTCAAGAAAGCACCCAAAGTCTGGCACTTTCATTTTTTACCGCTTTTTTGTAGTGAAAATGGCTACCTAGGCACTTTCTTTCACGCTCACGAGTTCCTGTTTTTGTCGCCGATGGAGTATGTCGATGGCATGCAGCCTTATGCGGTCTGTAATGGTCAACAAATTCTGTAGAAGATCTAAGCGGCATTTTTTAGTTCATGATATTTTTGATGTGGCGTTAAATAACCAATCGTTGAATGGCGTCGATAATAATTGTAAAACTGAATATAATTTTCAACTTCACAGACAACAGATTGATGATTCATAAACGATAAACGGTTAAGTCTTTCTGTCTTTAAACTCCTAAAAAATCTTTCCATCACGGCATTATCGAGGCAATTACCTCGCCGACTCATGCTTTGAGTTATTTTCCGTTCAAAGAGGTGCGCCCTAAACTCCTCCGATGAATATTGGCAACCTTGATCTGAATGGAACATCAAACTTGTCGTATCCGGTAATTGCCGTTCAATTGCGTTATCTAAGGCTTCTTTCACTAATTTCGAATCCGGTTTTGTTGATAAGGCATAACCAATAATTTCTTTGGTGGCTAAATCCAACACACAGGCTAAATAGCTCCACCCATAGTGATGTCTAATATACGTGATATCCCCGACATAATAGTGATTATGCTGTTCAGGGGAAAATTGTCGTTTAAGCAAATTAGGGGCATATCGATGTTCGTTACCCGATGAGTGATAGTAGTGCTTTTTCGTTGGTCTAATTGCAACTAATTGATTTAATTTCATGATGTTCGATATTTTATAAGTGCCAATTTGGTGCCCTAAACCCTTTAACGTCTAAGAATTTCAAAAATAAGTTAACAAAAATTTAACATTAATTATTAAGCAGAATAACGGGTGCGAAAGGTGATTTCCCCCTTTTTTGAGGTGAGAGAAAGATTTTTCAATAAGCGGTAATGATGTTTTTAGAACAATATGAGTTAACTTTGTACAATTTAGTCGATTTTAAATAGATCTCCCCTCACCCCAACAAAGGGACATAGCGCATTCGGGCAATCTCTAAAGCATGATAGACTAATTGAGATATCTTTAATCCTTTGATAAAACGAGAAAATCGCATCCTTCCACCACAAAGAATGCAGCTAAACGGATCAACACCTAAAAACCGCTGACTTAGCAGCGCAAAGGGAACAGACCCTTTTCTTTTGAATTCGGATTGGCCGACGGCGTTTCTAACAACATCCAGAAACTTTCCCACCACCCGATTGGCTAAAAAACCAAAATAACGGAGCATCCGAAAATGTTTTTCGGGGATTTGTTTGATAAGCCGTAAAATTAATTCTTTTTGGGATAAATCTAAATTTTTGTAGTGACCCGTATTATGGTCAAAAAATCGTAACGTAATACGACTTCCGCCATCGTAATGCTCAAGCCTCGCCCCCGAGACAGGCGGTTTCTTCAGGTAACGCCCCAGATACTTTGCTGTCTTTTTGGCATTGGATGTCGGGTCGGCAAAATAGACATGCCAATAATCTTTACCTTCGGCATTTTTCCCTGCATTAAGAATAAACCGCTTCCACTCATCATAATCTCTTATGTGCTGTAAACTTTCAGGTAGGTAAATTTTTCCCCAGACAGAAAGAAGATATTGTCGAACATTCCACATCCAACGTTTTCTCACTTTAGCGAGGTCAAATTGCATCGACTTCCATTTTTCATTCTGATTGATGCCCCCCATTGTCCATGAGAGATGAATATGCGTGTTCCAGTTTAGTTTTCTCCCATAGGTATGTAGCGCACCAAAAATACCCATGGTTAATCCGCGTTTCTTCGCTGCATAAAGTAAATTGTCCGCAGCAAACGGGAACAGTTTCCCTAGTAACCATCGATTCAATTCAAAGAGAGGCCAAAGACTGTGCGGCATCGTAAATGTGCCATGCTGCCATTTGACATTAGGTAAACGTTTAATCGTGGTCTTTATCCAGTTATCCGTCAATTTTTTCCCACAGGATGGGCAACCCCGACCTTTGCAGGTAAAACAGACTAACTTTTGATGATCACAATTCTCGTTTTCACAACAATACTCACGGAAACCCATCATGGGTGTGCCGCAAGCCAACATTTTTGTGACTACTTCTATTTCTATCTCTCTGAGTTGAGTGGTTTCCATAATTTCAGCCCAGGCCTTATTCCGCTCAAAAAGCGATTTTAACGGTCGGGGTTGAAAATCTTTTTTCATAGGAAAGGACATAAATCAGTTTAGCTTTGATGGACGATATTACACTCAAGACACGGACTAAAGCTCCCTCAATCTTTCTGTAAGGCATTTTCAGTTTATAGGCCAAAAAAAGATACTTAAAAATTAAGAGCCAATCAGAATAGATTACCGCGCGTTTTATCACTAGATATCAGCGCACAGTGTTTCAGGTTATCGATTTGCAGCCGTAGGCTGATTCGTTCGGCTCATAAAAACGGGTTTACGCAATACTGCCCTGAGAAATTTACCGAAGCGGAACATGAAAAGTTAGCCAAAAGGCTAAAAAAAATGAATACCCGTCGGGGAAACCCGATCACCGTTTCTAATTCCATGGCTGCAAAATCACTTTATGCCGATCTGGGGTTTACGGTTCATGAAATTTCCGCGCCCCGGACGATCTCCGGTAAACGGCAAATGGCAAAAGAAATTATTGCCGTCCTTGGAGGTAAATCATGATCCCGTTAGATCCCAAAGCGGGCGCTTATATCTTTGGCACCCGCTTTGCCATTTCGTGCCAGCAAAATTCAGACACGCATAAAATCGAATGGCGTTTACTGGAAGCGAATGCGTCCTTACGGTGTTACGAAATGGTCTGTCTTCATACGGATCCGGTGCGACTTGTGATGGACTTGATTTCACATCATACGCTAAGAACGCATGCCAATGATATTCGGACCCTTGATGGTTAGGAAATTGAATCGCTTTTAAAGTGAGTAGCAAAAGCCATCCCTTATTGCAAAAAGGAGATGGGGATCGATTTATTGTGTTTAGTGCCAGTTAACATTTCCTCAGAGAGTGTAATTTCTAACCTGATTTCCTTATTTTAGACACATTGATCCTGCGTTTAGCTGCGTAACCATCGCTTTTTCTCCAGGTTATGCAGTCTTTCTGACAACAATTCCGTTGCTTTTTTACCCATTTGCGCCCCGGTGAAAAGCAGCCTGTCGCCACACAGAATACATTTGTACGGATCGGTACGCAGAAATCCTTTCATCAGCACAGAAAAACCTGGGTTCTCCGGTTTTTTACGTGCCGTCATCTCAAGTGCCTTATACACTTTCGGCAATAGTTTTCCCCGTTTACGATTCGACAAAAAACCAGAGTAACGCACCATTTTAAAATGCCTGGCCGGAATATGGCTTATATAGCGTCTAATCATCTCTTCCTGCGGCAGAGTCTGCTGCCGATGCTGGCCAGTTCGGTGGTCATGGTAGTGATGAACAACGGCACCCCCTCGGTAATGCCGCAGTTTTGACGCAGATACCGGTGGGCGTTTAAGGTAGCGACCGAGGTACTTAACACTATGCCATGCCCCTTTCGTTTTTTTAGCAAAGTGCACTTTCCAATAACGTCCGTACTGCGCCCTCAAGTAACGCCGCCAATGTTTTTTGTCACGGATATGGCCAAGACCGGGAAGAAGGCCAGGGTTAATTAAATCATAACTGTGACGCAGTAGTCGGATAACAGCCCCTCGCCAGATTTCTTCGACATCCTTTTTTTTGAAAAACAGCTTTCGCCATACACTATGTTTACTATCCAAACCCCCTCGAGTGACGGAAACATGAACATGCGGATGTTGATTGAGTTGCCGGCCATAAGTATGCAAGGCACAGAAAATACCAATTTCGATACCCTGTTTGCGAGCCAACTGCAGCATAGCTCGAGTGGCTGCCCGAAACAGAGCATTAAGTAGCGGCCAGTTATTGTTAAAAAAAGGCCAAAGGAGATGTGGCATGGTGAAAGTAATGTGTTGCCAGTCGCAGTCGGGTAAAATATGAACCTGCTGTGCTAACCACTGCTCGGTGGCTTTAAAGCCACATGAACTGCAGGCTTTTGACTTACAGCTTTGGCAGAAAAAACGGCTGTGAGAACAATCAGACGAAGCGCAACAATAGCGCCGGACACCCATGGCACAAGTGCCGCAGGCAAGCATGCGCTCCACAGATAAACTCGTCCACGAACTAACGCTATCGCCGTATTTTTCGAGGAATTTATTCCAACCGTCATCAATGGTGAAAAGTAGTTTAGCAGGACGAGGGATATACATCTGACTCAATTACCTTATGGGCATCTTGCCAAAGAAACAGAAATTGTCAGATTCGTCAGCCCAGTTATCGGTGTGTTTATCCCAGGGTTCAAAGGAAACAGGGATTATTCCCAGCTCCGTATAGGTGATGAATTCATCGGCAGGCAGACTTTCAGTTATTCCCCCCTCAGTGTAGTCGTATCCAGCGTCATCGGCTTGGTCTTGGCGTTGTTCAAAACTCCTGATAATCGTGACTAGCGGCGGGTAATACTGCGTGTCGAGAAAAAATTGGGGGCCGAGTCGGACGCAGTGGCGTATGGCTTCTTTTAGGGTGTCATAAAAAAATTCAGGCGGTCTGTCATCATCATTTTCGGGTGGGAGAGAGATCATAAAACGTTTCAGATAAACAGGCGTTGTGGCACGTGAAGTGACGGGCAGCCTGCCTGATTTAACCGGTTTACGCTTTCTGGGAGATTTATTGCGAGCCATCGAGATGAATCCCTGAAAAAAATTAACCTACTGCAGAGTATAAAACAGTACTCAACTCATTAACATCCCCGAAGCAGCACCGCTGCGCCGCTCACGCGTAGCGTGCTACGTTCATCACTATCGGGAAACCGTCGATATCTTATCGCGCCGTTGTGAAACCGTGATTAATCTGCTTGATCCGGATAAATTGGGGGGTGCGCGTCGATGAGGTATGCCACGATTGATTTTACCGTCCCGCCGGTGACCTATTCACCCGAAATGAAATTGGCGTATTGGTGGAATCATCCGCGGCATGAAGCGGTTTCCTATCCGAAACCGCTTACCCGTGAGCAGCGTGTTCAGGGGCAAGCGATTTTAAAGGATATCGCCTCGTTACCCCAGCATTTACGTTACCGTTATCAAAAACGTTATCAATCGTTAATCAGTGAAAAGGGCTTGCATGAGGCGCATCACTTTCTTTACTTTACGTTTCATCAAAAAATCTGGCCACGGCTGTCAGCCGTTAATCAACGTTATGAAATGCGGGTGGCAAACTGGCCACTGACCCTTATTGATACCCCCAATATTCTTGATTTCAATTTGCTGCCGGACATGAATAATCATCGGGTTAAACAGTTAGCCAGCCACCTGTCCGCCTTTTTTTTCCGTTTCTATGAAGGCTG
The DNA here is from genome assembly GCF_004768525.1 of Arsenophonus nasoniae. Taxonomy (NCBI): domain Bacteria; kingdom Pseudomonadati; phylum Pseudomonadota; class Gammaproteobacteria; order Enterobacterales; family Morganellaceae; genus Arsenophonus; species Arsenophonus nasoniae. The sequence goes on along the minus strand of NZ_CP038614.1, from coordinate 52,123 downwards.
TTGTGATCAAATCATCACGTCCCATCAGGGCGATAGAGACCGGATTTTTGATGAGACAGTCCAAACCGATATCTATGGTCGTTTAGCGGAATTGGCGCGAGGGTTACATGTCACCCCGGAATACTATTCATCCTATCAAAAAACGTTACGTCAACGTACGCAGGGCAAAAATCATCAAACGATGCCCCTTCGTCAGGTGTATGCGGCCGTTGCCCGTTTAATCAGTCGGGATTACTGGTTAACCCAATTGCGCTCACACCGCACCCGATGGGTCGAATCGCTGATGATCGCTGCGATGGAGGTGTGCAAGCAGCACCAACCTTATGCCAGTCGACAGGCGATTCGTGCGGTGAAGTCACAACGGCTGGCTAATTTACGCTACTTGCAAGCGATGCAAATCGAAGATATCGACAGGGGTGAACGCTTCGATTTAATCGACAAAGTGATGGCGAGTATTGCCAATCCGGAGATCCGCCGAATGGAATTGATGGCACAAATGGCCGGCATTGAAAAAGTCGCGCTGGCGCGCAAGGATATTGGTATGTTCATGGTTAGGAAATTGAATCGCTTTTAAAGTGAGTAGCAAAAGCCATCCCTTATTGCAAAAAGGAGATGGGGATCGATTTATTGTGTTTAGTGCCAGTTAACATTTCCTCAGAGAGTGTAATTTCTAACCTGATTTCCTTATTTTAGACACATTGATCCTGCGTTTAGCTGCGTAACCATCGCTTTTTCTCCAGGTTATGCAGTCTTTCTGACAACAATTCCGTTGCTTTTTTACCCATTTGCGCCCCGGTGAAAAGCAGCCTGTCGCCACACAGAATACATTTGTACGGATCGGTACGCAGAAATCCTTTCATCAGCACAGAAAAACCTGGGTTCTCCGGTTTTTTACGTGCCGTCATCTCAAGTGCCTTATACACTTTCGGCAATAGTTTTCCTCGTTTACGATTCGACAAAAAACCAGAGTAACGCACCATTTTAAAATGCCTGGCCGGAATATGGCTTATATAGCGTCTAATCATCTCTTCCTGCGGCAGAGTCTGCTGCCGATGCTGGCCAGTTCGGTGGTCATGGTAGTGATGAACAACGGCACCCCCTCGGTAATGCCGCAGTTTTGACGCAGATACCGGTGGGCGTTTAAGGTAGCGACCGAGGTACTTAACACTATGCCATGCCCCTTTCGTTTTTTTAGCAAAGTGCACTTTCCAATAACGTCCGTACTGCGCCCTCAAGTAACGCCGCCAATGTTTTTTGTCACGGATATGGCCAAGACCGGGAAGAAGGCCAGGGTTAATTAAATCATAACTGTGACGCAGTAGTCGGATAACAGCCCCCTCGCCAGATTTCTTCGACATCCTTTTTTTTGAAAAAACAGCTTTCGCCATACACTATGTTTACTATCCAAACCCCCTCGAGTGACGGAAACATGAACATGCGGATGTTGATTGAGTTGCCGGCCATAAGTATGCAAGGCACAGAAAATACCAATTTCGATACCCTGTTTGCGAGCCAACTGCAGCATAGCTCGAGTGGCTGCCCGAAACAGAGCATTAAGTAGCGGCCAGTTATTGTTAAAAAAAGGCCAAAGGAGATGTGGCATGGTGAAAGTAATGTGTTGCCAGTCGCAGTCGGGTAAAATATGAACCTGCTGTGCTAACCACTGCTCGGTGGCTTTAAAGCCACATGAACTGCAGGCTTTTGACTTACAGCTTTGGCAGAAAAAACGGCTGTGAGAACAATCAGACGAAGCGCAACAATAGCGCCGGACACCCATGGCACAAGTGCCGCAGGCAAGCATGCGCTCCACAGATAAACTCGTCCACGAACTAACGCTATCGCCGTATTTTTCGAGGAATTTATTCCAACCGTCATCAATGGTGAAAAGTAGTTTAGCAGGACGAGGGATATACATCTGACTCAATTACCTTATGGGCATCTTGCCAAAGAAACAGAAATTGTCAGATTCGTCAGCCCAGTTATCGGTGTGTTTATCCCAGGGTTCAAAGGAAACAGGGATTATTCCCAGCTCCGTATAGGTGATGAATTCATCGGCAGGCAGACTTTCAGTTATTCCCCCCTCAGTGTAGTCGTATCCAGCGTCATCGGCTTGGTCTTGGCGTTGTTCAAAACTCCTGATAATCGTGACTAGCGGCGGGTAATACTGCGTGTCGAGAAAAAATTGGGGGCCGAGTCGGACGCAGTGGCGTATGGCTTCTTTTAGGGTGTCATAAAAAAATTCAGGCGGTCTGTCATCATCATTTTCGGGTGGGAGAGAGATCATAAAACGTTTCAGATAAACAGGCGTTGTGGCACGTGAAGTGACGGGCAGCCTGCCTGATTTAACCGGTTTACGCTTTCTGGGAGATTTATTGCGAGCCATCGAGATGAATCCCTGAAAAAAATTAACCTACTGCAGAGTATAAAACAGTACTCAACTCATTAACATCCCCGAAGCAGCACCGCTGCGCCGCTCACGCGTAGCGTGCTACGTTCATCACGCTGACCTGTCCGTCAAAATATCACCCCACAAAATTGCGCCAGCGCGGAAAAGATAACATTGCGGTATTGAATCATCGCTGGAAAGACGCCGCGTTAACACCGAAAGACGGGCAGCGTTATTTAGTCAAAGTCTGGTCACGTATTCGCGCCGCCTTTGCTGACAATGACATTGCCGTTTATGGTGTCCGCGTGGTGGAGCCACCCCACACTGGCATTTACTCCTTTTTACCGATAAAGCCCACCGCGCCAAAGCGGTAGAGATTATGCGTAAAAAAGCCTTGGCGGAAGATCCTGACGAAAAAGGGGCGCAGCAACATCGTTTTGCATGTAAGCATATGAACAAAGGCGGTGCCGTCGGGTATATCGCTAAATATATTGCGAAAAATATCGACGGCTATGCACTGGAAGGTGAAACTGATTTTGAAACCGGTAAACCCTTAACGGAAACGGCAGCAGCGGTCAGTGCCTGGGCAGCGACATGGCGCATTCCGCAATTTCATTTTTATAATCTACCGTCAAAAGGCGTCTATCGCGAATATCGACGTTTAAGAAGTTTATCGATCGCGACCATGTTGGGTGACATGGCGGAAAAAGTGAGGAAGGCGGCTGATGAAGGCGACTTTGCCACCTATATTGACGCACAAGGCGGTCCTTGCACCCCCCGAAAAGAACAAACGCTGCGCATTGCCTACAAAACGGCAGACGAACCAAATGCCTATGACGAAGCAGTACAAAAAATAGCGGGGATCTATGCGCAACTTCACCCGGATACGCCCCTCATGAAAACGCGGTTAAAAAAATACCGGCTGGTGAAAAAAGAACCCGCGCATCAGGCAGTTGATTTTTTAAAAAGCGCCATCGGCGCGCCTCGGAGTTCTGGCAATAACTGTAGAAAAGGAGGTTTAACTCCCTCTTTGGATGTACACTATTTTATGCCTGATTGCGCCTCCCGTGAGTTTTTTTTACTTAGGGAGTACGGTTTTTCAAGTTACACTCCTGAGTTGGAAAACCCATTACCTGGATAAAATTTGAATAATCAGAAGTTAGTTGCGTGAAAAAAGAACCCGACGAGCATCAGGCGGTTGATTTGTTAAACTAATAAAAAGAAAGAGGCTATTTTGACATATTTATTATGGGCTGCATTTTTATCCATCGCATTTTTTACTGCAATTTCACCAGGGCCAGGAACAATACTGACTATGAGTCATGGGATGACTTATGGCTATAAAAAAACGCTTCCTACAATCTTGGGTCAAGAAACCGCTGTCGGGTTAATTGTTATTATAGTGGGATTTGGTACACAAATGTTTATATCATTTCCTCAAATATTTTTTATTATAAAAATAATAGGGGCAATATGGTTAATATTTATGGGAATAAGAATTATCTTTTCTGTCTTAAAAAAGAGTTATGAAAATATTACATCAGTGAACAACACTACATGGTATAACCGTTTAATCACCGGTTTTTTAACAGACATAACAAATGTGAAGACATGGGCTTTTATGATTAGTTTGATGCCTCAATTTATCGAACCATCAAGCGTTTTATGGAAACAAATAGTAATAATGGCTATTACCATGATGACTGTAGATACAATAATGATGAATATTTACGCTTTTTCTGCTAGTTATATGAAAAAACTCATCAATAACAGAAAGATCATGTTACTCCAAAATATTATATTTGGAAGCATACTCATTATAATGGGAAGTGGAGTACTATTTTTCATCCACTAATTTAGTTTTTTTGCACTGTAAATCCGTTGCCTTCTAAAGGGAGCAGGAGCCAGTAAATAAAACGAGGGTTTTATTTACTGGGCCGTTTTGGCGTATCAAAATAGTCACTTATTTTTCATTGAAAAATAAGTGCATGGATTTGCACAAAAGTGCATGGATTTGCATAAGTTTTTGCTCACCTGAAATCACCGCAAAGGCCAGTACTGGCCTACTCTGAGTGGCGTTGTGCAGCTGCACAAAAAACGACATGTTTCGCGGGCAGGCGCGGCGGGGCTACCACTGCGATTTTTCATGTTTTTTGATAAACTCTCATCAAAATTTGCAAAATCATCTATTGAAAGTAAGGAATGAATATGAAAAGGGTATTAACAGCTATGGTATTATCAACGCTCATATCTGGGTGCGCCAGCCAATGGGTAAGGAACAGCCTTAATGCTGAAGATTTTTCCGTTGCTGAAATTTTTTGCAGGGAACAATCGGAGAATAAATTTCCTGTAAAAAATGAAGTAGCGCAAAGAACTAATGTTAAGCGGCATGAGACTTGGCAGAAAAATGAAAAATATCAAACGGTATTGATACCTGAAATAGACAGTTATATTATTGATGTTAATAAAGATAGTCGCCGTCAGTTTTTTTATGATTGTATGAGTCAAAAAGGTTGGGAATCAGAGATTAAATGGCTATGATTTTTTGATTTACGTAAGATTATTGTCGATACAAATAATCCCTTAATTTTCTATTTGCTTTAAGCGGTGAGACCATAAGAAATGGTTAAAAAGTTCACTCCCACTCCACACGATGCCGTATTCAAGCAATTTCTAAGTGAGAAAGAGACGGCGAAAGATTTCTTTGATATCTGGCTACCGGATGAGATTAAGGCGCTGTGTGACCTGGATAGTCTCAGAGTCGAATCTAGCTCATTTATCGATAGTGAGATGAAAAATTACCAGAGTGATATTCTCTATTCGGTCAATACCCAGGAGGGACAAGGTTATCTCTATCTTTTGATAGAGCACCAATCGACACCCGATAAACTGATGGCATGGCGACTCATGCGCTATAGCATGGCGGCAATGCAAAAACATTTGGAGGCTGGATACAAAGAATTACCGCTGGTTTTTCCTATTCTGTTTTATTGTGGTGAGAAAAGCCCGCATCCCTACAGTACTGACTGGCTCGATTGTTTTAGTGGGCGGGATATTGCAGAAAAAATCTATACCAAACCGTTTAAGCTGGTTGATGTCACCACGCTTGATGATGGTGAGATTATGCAGCATAGGCGAATGGCGCTATTAGAACTCATCCAGAAGCACATTCGCAGACGGGATATGACCGAGCTACTGGATAGTATTGTTAAACTTTTGTCGTATAATTATTATACCGACAATCAAGTTATCACGATGTTTAACTATCTTCTTCAGGAAGGGAACGCAGAAAAACCGATGCAACTTATCACCAAGATAGCGAAACAGTCAGAGAAACACGAGGGGGCATTGATGAATATCGCGCAGGGTATACGGCAAGAAGGTCTACAACAAGGTCTACAACAAGGTCTACAACAAGGTCTACAACAAGGTCTACAGAAAGCACTTGAAGAAAAACACGAAATCGCCCGTCAACTGCTAAAAAATGGGGTCGATAAAAAGATTATTCAGCAATCAACGGGACTTTCTGAGGCACAGTTAAACACCTTGTGCAAGGATTAGATTTTATTTTTTATCCGATTCAAGGCGTACAGGGTAAACTGAATCACTTCTTCGCCTAGCCACTCATTAAGCTGCTGCATTTTGTGTTGTAACGGATGTAATTCGTTGCAGATAAACACATTCGCCGCTTTTTGTACGTCGCCAAATCCCCCCACATTTTGCGGCATAATGCCCATTAATTGTGGGGGAACGCGATGAGCCGCTAACATATCGTCCCGACTGACGTTTTTGATATTTAAAAATTCATCTTTCGCGGCGGCTTCCGATAAAGGAATGGTTTGTATGCCATCCTTTTTGCCATTGGGGGCATATAAAAACAGATTGCGAAAGTTCCCCAGCCCTTTACTGCTTTTTAACTGTTCGCGGATGTTATCGATATCCTGTAAATTTTGCGCGGCATCGCTGATATAGAGAATATAGCCGGCATGAGAGCCGTTGAGATAATACTTACAGCGAAAAAGCGTCGCCGATTCATTGAGTAAAATGGCCGTCATGGCGGCCAGATATTCGGGCAAGCCGTAGATTTCCTGATTGATATCCGGCTCCAGCAAATGAAAAACATGCCCCTGCTGAAACGTAAACGGCACGCTGTCAAACCCCGCATGCAAAAGGTAATAAGTGGCTAAATCCTCACCGCGCCTTGTGAGTTTGGCCGGGATGGATTTAAGTTGAATCGTTTTATTTAGCCCATTTTTTCGCCGTTCCAGATAGGCATTACCAAAAATTAGAAAATCCAGCGCAAAACGGTCAAAATCCTGACGACTTAACCATGGATGTGGCACAAAGGTACTGCTTAAAATATTGCGTTTGACATAAATGGCACTGCTATGATGGGCCGCCGCCCGAAAAATGCGTGACAGGCCTTCAAAACTCATCGGTGGCTCGTAGTAATTATCGATAAGTGAACATTCCAGATAATCAAAAATTTCGCGTCGGTCAAGGACGGGCACCGGGTCACCAAAGGTAAAGGCCTCTACCGACGGTTTTTGAGGGGCGGTGAGCGTGCGTTTTTTCGTTTTTCGCATATTAAAATAGCTCGATAATCGTTTTGTGTTGCTGGCCATCACCGGTTAACGGTTCATGGTACAGCGCATGCATGGTGGCCCAGGCTAAATCGGCGTGACTGGCATCTTCACTGCGATCGGCTTCATAGGTGGGACGGTTCCCACTGGCAGTCGTGGCGCGTCTAATCGCCATAAAGGCACGGGTAATATCCTGCGCCCCGGCATCATATTCCAGTCGGTGATGGCTGATAACATCATAGGCTTTTAACACCAACGCATTTTTTAGCGCCGGGTTATAGATAAATTCGTTGACCTGCGGGAAAAAATCGCGCACATATTGCAAGACGCCGTGACCGATACCCGTTGCATCCAGTCCGATGTAGTTGTAATGGTCAACAAATTCTGTAGAAGATCTAAGCGGCATTTTTTAGTTCATGATATTTTTGATGTGGCGTTAAATAACCAATCGTTGAATGGCGTCGATAATAATTGTAAAACTGAATATAATTTTCAACTTCACAGACAACAGATTGATGATTCATAAACGATAAACGATAAACGGTTAAGTCTTTCTGTCTTTAAACTCCTAAAAAATCTTTCCATCACGGCATTATCGAGGCAATTACCTCGCCGACTCATGCTTTGAGTTATTTTCCGTTCAAAGAGGTGCGCCCTAAACTCCTCCGATGAATATTGGCAACCTTGATGGTTAGGAAATTGAATCCATCAGGGAAATTCATTCATTTTTAATAATGAGATAACGACTCTTATTTTTTCTCGGATTGGGTTTATGAAAAATTATTTTTGTATAAAATTCATACAGAAAAGAGTGCAAAACCAAATTTTAGATAAATCTTCCCTATGCTGCTTGCCGAAGCCATCGCTCTCTTTGAAATTGATGACATCGTTTAGCCAGCAACTCTTCGGGTCGTAATCCTGCTTCTGCATGGATAAAAATCATGCGTTTACCGCATAAAATACATTGGTAAGGATCGACATTAGTGAACTGTTTTATCTGCGCAGCAAAACCTGGTTTTGCGGGCTTTGTTTTTGCTTCAATTCCCAAAGCATCATAGACTTTCGGTAATAAAGCTGAACGCTTGCGATTAGACAGAAAACCGTAATATCTGATCATCTTAAAATGCTTGCTTGGAATATGGCTGATATATCGTCCGATCATTTCTTCCTGACTTAATACCTGTTTTTCATGCTGTTGCGTCCGGTGAACATAGTAATGATGCACAACCGCTCCACCGCTGTAATGCCTCAGTTTTGATGCTGATATTGGAGGCCGTTTAAGGTATCGACCAATATAACTGACGTTTTGCCACGCATTTTCTGTCTTTTTTGAAAAATGTACCTTCCAGCGGCGCTGAAATTGCACTTCCAGGAACTGACACCATTCACGATAATCACGTATATGCTCATAACCTGCCGCCGCTAAAAACAGCGTGTCGTAGCTTTTTCTCAGCAAAGTAATTACCGCCTGACGCCAGTATTTCTCAATCACTTTCTTTTTAAAAAATAAAGATCTCCACTGATTGTTTTTGGTACTTAACCCTCCACGTGTCACTGAAAGATGAATATGAGGATGCTGATTTAACTTTCGTCCGTAAGTGTGTAGAGCCGCAAAAAGCCCAATTTCAATCCCCATTTTTTTCGCCCATGTCAGTAAAGTATTAGCTGTACAGGAAAATAACATGTTGAGTAATGGCCAGTTTTGGTTAAAAGCCGGCCAAAGTTTATCTGGTATGGTGAGAATGATGTGTTGCCAATCACAGTCAGGAAGAATATGCATCTGCTCTGTTGCCCATTGCTCAGTAGCTTTAACGCCGCAAGCGCTGCAACCTTTGCTTTTGCAACTTTGGCAAATGTACTTTGTATGAGAGCAATCAGGAGATGAACGTAGCACGCTACGCGTGAGCGGCGCAGCGGTGCTGCTTCGGGGATGTTAATGAGTTGAGTACTGTTTTATACTCTGCAGTAGGTTAATTTTTTTCAGGGATTCATCTCGATGGCTCGCAATAAATCTCCCAGAAAGCGTAAACCGGTTAAATCAGGCAGGCTGCCCGTCACTTCACGTGCCACAGCGCCTGTTTATCTGAAACGTTTTATGATCTCTCTCCCACCCGAAAATGATGATGACAGACCGCCTGAATTTTTTTATGACACCCTAAAAGAAGCCATACGCCACTGCGTCCGACTCGGCCCCCAATTTTTTCTCGACACGCAGTATTACCCGCCGCTAGTCACGATTATCAGGGGTTTTGAACAACGCCAAGACCAAGCCGATGACGCTGGATACGACTACACTGAGGGGGGAATAACTGAAAGTCTGCCTGCCGATGAATTCATCACCTATACGGAGCTAGGAATAATCCCTGTTTCCTTTGAACCCTGGGATAAACACACCGATAACTGGGCTGACGAATCTGACAATTTCTGTTTCTTTGGCAAGATGCCCATAAGGTAATTGAGTCAGATGTATATCCCTCGTCCTGCTAAACTACTTTTCACCATTGATGACGGTTGGAATAAATTCCTCGAAAAATACGGCGATAGCGTTAGTTCGTGGACGAGTTTATCTGTGGAGCGCATGCTTGCCTGCGGCACTTGTGCCATGGGTGTCCGGCGCTATTGTTGCGCTTCGTCTGATTGTTCTCACAGCCGTTTTTTCTGCCAAAGCTGTAAGTCAAAAGCCTGCAGTTCATGTGGCTTTAAAGCCACCGAGTAGTGGTTAGCACAGCAGGTTCATATTTTACCCGACTGCGACTGGCAACACATTACTTTCACCATGCCACATCTCCTTTGGCCTTTTTTTAACAATAACTGGCCGCTACTTAATGCTCTGTTTCGGGCAGCCACTCGAGCTATGCTGCAGTTGGTTCGCAAACAGGGTATCGAAATTGGTATTTTCTGTGCCTTGCATACTTATGGCCGGCAACTCAATCAACATCCGCATGTTCATGTTTCCGTCACTCGAGGGGGTTTGGATAGTAAACATAGTGTATGGCGAAAGCTGTTTTTCAAAAAAAAGGATGTCGAAGAAATCTGGCGAGGGGCTGTTATCCGACTACTGCGTCACAGTTATGATTTAATTAACCCTGGCCTTCTTCCCGGTCTTGGCCATATCCGTGACAAAAAACATTGGCGGCGTTACTTGAGGGCGCAGTACGGACGTTATTGGAAAGTGCACTTTGCTAAAAAAACGAAAGGGGCATGGCATAGTGTTAAGTACCTCGGTCGCTACCTTAAACGCCCACCGGTATCTGCGTCAAAACTGCGGCATTACCGAGGGGGTGCCGTTGTTCATGGTTAGGAATCTCAATCAATACAGTAAGGCATTAATGGAGGTGTTTTGAACTTAATATTTCTATTAAATTCTGACAGTTTTCTCGTTGATTAACCATGAGAACAGTAATTCGGTTAAATTATCATCTAAAAGCCTAATAATAGGCACACTGCTCCTAGGCTGCGGTTTGTAACCATCGTTTTTTGACCATTTTATCCCGCCTTTCTGACAGTAAAGTGACGGCGTGTATTCCTTTTTCCGCACTCATAAACCGCAATCGGTTTCCACATAAAATACATTGGTACGGGTCAGTATTTAAAAAACCTTTGATAAGGGCCCCAAACCCAGGTTTTTCAGGCACATTAGGAGATATCATGTCTAACGCCTCATACACCTTCGGTAATAAGCCCCCGCGTTTGCGATTGGCTAAAAAACCGTAATAACGGATCATCTTAAAATGTCGCGCAGGGATATGACTGACATAACGCCGTATCATTTCTTCTTGGGATAAGGTCTGTCGTCTGTATTGTTGGCTGTGGTGGTCATAGTAATGATGAACCACGGTGCCGCCGCTGTAGTGTTTCAATTGAGAAGCGGAGATAGGGGGACGTTTAAGATAACGGCCCAGATATTTCACATTATGCCAGGCCCCGCGTGTCTTTTTGGCAAAATGTACTTTCCAATAACGTTGAAACTGGGCATTGAGGTAACGGCACCAGGTCTGATAATTGCGAATGTGCCCGAAGCCAGGCAATTTATTGGGTTGTAACTGAAAATAGTTATCCCTAAGGAGTCGAATGACCGCACTGCGCCAGACCTTTTCAACGTCTTTCTTTTTAAAGAAAATCGGTTTCCAGGTGTCATATTGAGTGAGTCCCCCACGCGTGACGGATAAATGAATATACGGATGTTGATTGAGTTGGCGACCGTAAGTATGCAGCGCACAAAAAATGCCAATTTCGAGGCCTTGGCGCTTGGCGTGTTTGAGCATGGCGCGGGTTGCACAGCGAAAGAGTTGGTTGAGCAAGCACCAGTTATTGTTAAAAAAAGGCCAAAGCAGGTGAGGCATAGTGAGGGTAATATGTTGCCATTCGCAATCCGGCAAAATATGGCGCTGCTGGGCAATCCACTGTTCGGTGCCTTTGAGGCCACACGCACTGCAGGCTTTGGATTTACAGGTTTGACAAAAGAAGCGTGAATGAGAGCATTCAGGTGAAGAACAGCAATAACGGCGAACGCCCATAGCGCAGGTGCTGCAGGCGAGCATCTTTTCGACAGAGAGTAGTTGCCATTCATCTACGTGATTATTTTCGATGAAAAGGTTCCATCCGTCATCGTATTGAAATAGCAGTTTTGCAGGTCTGGGGATGTACATAGAGCAGAGTATAAAAGACGAGAAGGGAATTGCCTAGAAATAGAGCGCCTTTGCCGCGATGCTCACGCCAAAGGCGTGCTTATGTTCATCACTACCATGACCACCGAACTGGCCAGCATCGGCAGCAGACTCTGCCGCAGGAAGAGATGATTAGACGCTATATAAGCCATATTCCGGCCAGGCATTTTAAAATGGTGCGTTACTCTGGTTTTTTGTCGAATCGTAAACGGGGAAAACTATTGCCGAAAGTGTATAAGGCACTTGAGATGACGGCACGTAAAAAACCGGAGAACCCAGGTTTTTCTGTGCTGATGAAAGGATTTCTGCGTACCGATCCGTACAAATGTATTCTGTGTGGCGACAGGCTGCTTTTCACCGGGGCGCAAATGGGTAAAAAAGCAACGGAATTGTTGTCAGAAAGACTGCATAACCTGGAGAAAAAGCGATGGTTACGCAGCTAAACGCAGGATCAATGTGTCTAAAATAAGGAAATCAGGTTAGAAATTACACTCTCTGAGGAAATGTTAACTGGCACTAAACACAATAAATCGATCCCCATCTCCTTTTTGCAATAAGGGATGGCTTTTGCTACTCACTTTAAAAGCGATTCAATTTCCTAACCATCAAGTTTACCTCTTTGTAATCCTTCTTGTAATCCTTCTTGTTTTAATGCTTGAGCAATAGTCATAAGTGCTCCTTCGTGTTTCTCTGATTGTTTAGCTATCTCGGTGATAAATTCCATTGGCTTTTGGGTATTACCTTCTTGGATGAGATAGTTAAACATGGTGATAACTTGATTATCGGTATAATAATTATACGACAACAATTTAACAATGCTATCCATTAGCTCGGTCATATCCCGTCTACGAATGTGCTTTTGGATGAGCTCCAACAACGCCATTCGCTTATGTTGCATGATTTCACCATCATCAAGCGTGGTGACATCAGCTAATTTAAAGGGATTGGTATAGATACTTTCTGCCAGCTTTCTGTCTTCAAAGCAATCAAACCAATTCGTGCTATAGGGGTGAGGGCTTTGCTCACCGCAATAAAACAGGATGGGAAACACCAAGGGTAATTGCTTGTTTCCGTCCTCTAGATGTTTCTGCATGGCAGCAAGGCTATAGCGCATTAATCGCCATGCTATGAGCTTGTCAGGTGTGGACTGGTGCTCTATGAGAACATAGATATATCCGTTTCCCTTCTTGGTGTTAACAGAGTAGAGAATATCACTCTGGTAATTTTTCATTTCACTATCGATAAATGAGCCAGATTCCACTTTTAGGCTCTCTAAGTCACACAGCGCTTTAATCTCATCGGGTAGCCAAATGTCGAAGAAGTCTTTTGCCGTCTCTTTCTCACTTAAAAACTGCTTGAATATAGCATCATGGGGCGTTGGGGTGAATTTTTTAGTCATTTAAGATTTAAGCGTACTTTCTAACATGCTGATATGCTAATGGATAGCTTTCACTATTCTCTAAAATAAAATTATCTATTTCTTTAATTAATTCTGATTTATCAATATTTTTTTTATCTACTTTTGCATAAACATCACCATTTATTGGTCCTTTGTAATATTTATTAGATGAAATTTCTGATGAATTAAATTGAATATCTTCATAAATAGGTTCATTGCTTTGATTATATGGTTCTGAATATATGGGTTCATCGTTTTGGTCATATGGTTCAGAATATATAGGTTCGTTATTCAATTCATAAGGATTGGCATAGATATTTAAATCATTGAATTCCTTTATTTCATTATTAAATTCTTTGGCAAGATTTTCTTGTGTATTTCTTTTTATTTCGTTAATTGATTCAGCAAAATGATAAAGCCATTCATTTTCTGTTCCTATTACAAGGCTGATATCCAATCCTTTAACTGATTCTAGCGATAAGCGCTGTTCAGCGTAATAATCAAAACATTTCATTTGTAATGAAATCCATTTTTGTGCCAAACGCGGATTAATAGCCATTTCTTGCTTTGTTTCTTTATCTAATAAATGTAGATTGACTCTTGCCTGATTACCTAATAAAACGTTTTCTAATTGATTTTTCTGTTCATCATATTTTACTTGATTTAACGCTACATTGAGACCTTCTCGGGTAACAATAATGTTGTCTAATAACTCACTATTATTGGTTAATTCTCTTTGGTTTAAAGAATCAATATCTTTTTCAGTCTTTCCATAAACCCATGCGCGTTCATCCATGACATCTTTAATGGAAAAAGAAAAAATATATGCCCCATCTTCGTTTGGAGCAATAGTTGCCTGAAATCTATCCTGATAAACAGGATAAGCCATTTCCTTAAGTTGGTAAAAAGCAGTCACTTTTTTTAAAGTGGATTCGGTATCAGGTTCATCATTGCCATGTGTTAACTCATAAATTTTTTCCAACGCTTCACTTGTGTTGGTTCCACAAAACCAATCTTTGATTTTATCCCATATGCCAATCTGTGTAGCTTCTTCTTTTGATGAGCTATCAATAGCGCGCTTGACGTCTTCATGGCTAAGCGTTCTATTTAATGAAAATAAATTATGACCTTGAATAGAAAGTGGCATAACATCTCCTTTTTTCCTAAAATTTATTTTTATTATTACAAACAACTAGGCTATATTAAATACGCTATTTATTCATTACATTTCAGACATCATAATCCAGCCATACAAAAACGCACTCTATCCATTCTGGTGCGTTTATTTTTTGTTACTGGTATCTTTTTTCATAACTAATCACAGGAAATGGCTCAAAATCGATTACAAGCGCTTCTAGAGGCATTACTGAATTAAGCCTGTGCCGTTTTTTCATTCTCAGTAACTTTAGCCAGAATATTTACCAACAATTTATTAATAACGAGTGTCTTCTTAGCACGGGTCGCTGAGACATAGAGTAAATTGACTTCATCTCTAAAGGCTGCTTTGTCCATATTAGGGTCAAAGAGATTATTCGGAAAGTCATTGTTGATTTCGACGATATCCCACTCTAATCCCTTTGCTCGGTGGGCAGTGGTAACAGTAATGCTGGCTTCCTCTTCAGTGTCTACGGTTCGTTTACGTAAAACATCCACTTTCTTCGGTAATGGCGTAAATTTTTCGATGATTTTGATAGATTGCAACATTTCCTGGTCACCACTGGCATTGGCCATCTGCTTATAATTCGCATAATTACGATATTCGGTGTAAAGCCGTTGGTGACTCATCTTTTTTCGCTTGCCGAGTGAAAACCAGTGAAGGTTAATCAATTCATCGATACGATAAGCCTCTATCCCATTGACCATTACAACTGATAATCCAATGATTGCTTTACATAAACGATTATCTCGTAACAACCGCTCTTTGTTGATCATTTCAAACCGTTATTTTCTAAGTTAACCCTCTTTTTATTGTCTATAGCGTGACAAAAAATGCAAGTCTCTATTCAGCAACTGTTTTAATATCTCTTATGCGGTCATTACAGTAAGTTTATCTATGTATGACCAAGGATTCACTTTGTTGCATTTCGTTTGGGAATTGGGGAACACATGTTTCGGAACAAGGTAAACGGTTATAATTTAGGGGCTTTATAGAGACTGCCTGCCATGCAATAGTGTCATTCCAAAAACGCTGGTTTTCAGAACAACAGAATAAGCGTTCATATCTGTTGCGTAAGCAGCCTATTTAATCAGGGGGAATTAAATTGGAAGAAAATTATTGGAATTAGTCATTTATCCGAAAATCTGTGGGACTTCACGTACCTTTGTTGGGATAGACCCATTTTTGCCGCAAGCGGTTGTTTATTCACTATAAGTCCTGTTTAGAGCAATTCTTTTTTGAAAAGGCTATTTTACGGTTTGATTGTACGTTTGATAAAAGTTTCTTGCTAGGCTCTGTCATCAAATGCGTAAGCTCCCAGTGTAGGACGTCTGTCAGATCATCGTCAATCCGGAGATGATAGTGTCCACTTAAATTTAGATGGACACTATCACAGGTGACAGACTTCGCTGTCCGGCGCAAACGCGTCTGGCGTTCAGGAAAGAGAAAAGCCCGCCGCTGATGCAGTCGCTGTACGACTGGCTCAAGATGGTCGCCTCCGGCGATAGCCTGCGCAAAGGTGTTGCCAATCGGCGCATCCACATAGGCGATGGCCTTGAGCTTGTCGGCATAGGCCGCCAGCTCGGCCGTGACCGAGGTCTGGGTACAATAGACCGGCGCAATTAGAATTTTGGCGTCATAGCCCAGCAGATTATAAAAATTATCCAGTACCTTGATGCCGCTACGCCGCCAGGCGGTATCGATACTGCCCAGAATATCTACCACCATGACCTTACCAGTATCCAGATGATCGTAGCTGGCGATACAGGCTTCGCTGCTGGGATAGCGCCTTTGGCTTGCTGCGTTAGCATCTCGCTCACCGGCTCAAGCCGATAATTGTCAATGCCAACTGTGCACGGTGCGGTGATCGGGATTTCTGTTAGTAGAAATCTTCTCGCTTAAAGGCTATACCTGTCGGAATTAGGTCATCCTTTTCAAAGTAAACAGTGTTTTCTTTGCCGTGTATAGCGACAGCGTAGCCGTAGACAATTCCGTCTTCTTCACTGATACCAAGAACAACACCTTTACATTTTGCGTAGTTGCTGTTCTTAGCTCCCTCCCTGACTTCCACTTCCTGATAAAAATCTATTTTCATGGTGATTACATCACTTATGTGTAATTTTTCCGTCAAGAGATACATTGAGGTGAGATCCATCTCTTGTTGCCCAACCTAGTTGAGATTTCCCTTGAGATGATAACTGAATATCCCATTCGAAAGATTGCCCTGCTGTACGGGACGGGCCTTTAACCCATTCGTTTTTGAACTTGTCGATGTAACCATTGTTAGGCCCTCTGGGTAAGGGTTGAGAAGGTGAGTATCCTTCTGGTGGCACATAACGAATTTTACCTGTATTAGGTAACTGCACGTGATTAATACGGCCTTTAGTCGACCATGGTTGAGCAGCACCTCCTGTACCTGACTGGTTAAAGGGCGGTTCCTCTACATAAAAAGGTGTCTTTCCTGCATTTATCGCTGCGGCTTCCCCCTTACTTGCCGCTTTCGCCACAACCTTCTCTATCAGTATCGCACCACCCTTGGCGACCCCCGCACCCCCGGCAAGGGTACTGGCGATATCAAAAATGATTTTACCGACTTCGAGCCCCGCGTTAAAGGCCCCTGCGGTTCCGGCCTTTTGATATTCTGCTTCCATTCGCTCAAGACGCGCGATATACGAGTGTTTCACTGCATCGCTTATAATGCCTAATGTGTCATCGCTTTGCAGAACTGCTTTTATCGCCGTATACGTTTCTTTCGGGTTGCTCGCCAGGTTAGCTAACCCGTCTAGGGTCTCATAAAGTCCAACCGGCGTGCCCGCCACCATCCCCGCCCCAAGACTGACATCCTGGTCAAGGGAAGTGTATCCCCATTTCAGGGAAATCAGCGCTTTTTTAAAATCATTCGGGGTTGCCGCCAGCTCTTTTTCCATTAATGCTTGCTGGTGATGGGATAAATAATTATAGCGAAAACTGTTCTCGGCAGCGGTCGCGCCACTGTACACGCCTCCAGGCTGACCCGTAAACACTGCGCCGGCAATCCCTCCAAATGCCCGCGCTAACTGCGCCTGTGCTGCGGATTTTTTCTGCCACTGCTCAGCGTTAATCAGGTTATCCCCCAACGAAATGGCGGCCAGCTCAGCAGCTAATCCACCCACCACCGCGCCCTTAACATTTCCCCGACTGATTTCAGCGGTTAAGCCTGAAAGGACGGCATGACTAAGGGCTTTGCCTGGATAACCAAGTATTTCCCCCTGAGTGCCAATAAAATTAGCCCCTTCGGTATGGACTTGACCGGATACCTGGCTTAAGAGGGCCGCTTTAAAATTATCAGTAAAACTTCCGCCTTGAATAGCCGTGCCTAACGTTGCACTAATCACGCTTTGCCCCACAACTCTTTGCGCTGCCTGACTCCAGTCACCATGACTTAATTGCGGTAAACTGACGATGGCGGGGTCAGTGGCTTTACCGTATAACGCCATATCAAACCCTTGAAATACCCCTGCCATCGCCATACTGGTAACCAGCGATTTGACATTATCGCTTTTACCGAGCGCAGATAATGTTTTCGACAGGTTGCCTTTGTTTTCCACTAACGCAACAGCGGCCTGCGCGGCGAGCGCTGAAAAGCCCGATTGCGCTGACGCTGAGAGAATCGCCGCGGTGGTCGGAAAGCCGCCTGCGCTGGTCACCGCCGAACTGACCAGACCCCCGATATTGGCCGCGGCAGCGGTACCGTGTCAACGATCACCGAAAACTGATCCACTTTTTATCTAAATCCGATCAATCAAAATTGATCCACTGTTTTACTCAGTTATTGCTCCTGAGCGCCGCTTATCTTTCAATCGGTAGCTTTCACCGCTTAATTGCAGTACATGCGAATGATGAAGTAAACGATCAAGCATAGCGGCAGTTAATGTTGCGTCATCAGCAAAAGCACTTGGCCATTGCCCAAATGATAGGTTACTCGTCAATATGACACTGCCATGCTCATAACGCTTGGCAATCACATTGAAAAACAGGTTTGCTTCTTCTCGCCCAAACGGCAGGTATCCAATCTCATCGATAATCAACAACTTCGGGGCCATCACCGAACGTGATAGATATTGTTTGAGCTTATTTTGTCGTTTGGCAGTTGAGAGTTGCAACATCAGTTCAGCTGCCGTGGTAAAGCGGGTTTTCTTCTTGGCCTGTACTGCTTTTAATCCTAACCCAATAGCTAAATGCGTTTTGCCTACACCGCTTGGGCCAAGCAACACGACATTTTCATTACGTTCAATAAACGTTAATGCGCTTAATTCCTGTATGTGTTGTTTGGGGATCCCCGTTGCAAACTTAAAATCGAACGTATTAAGTTCTTTATGTGCTGGGAATCCTGCCATCCGACTCAAAAGATTACGAGTTCGTTCATCTCGTTGTTGTTGCTCACATTTTAACAGGGACAGTAAAAACTCTCCGTAGCTTTTGTCTTGGGCAATGCATTTTTCGGCAAGTGATGACCAATGAGTCGGAATAGAATTTAATTTCAATGACTCACACAGGTGTTCAATTTGTTCATGCAATAACATGTTCACCTCCCAGTAATGCTTCGTATACGCTGATTGAGTGTTGCAAACTGACAGATTCAAGGGGCGGTACGATAGGGATATTAAGCGTATTAGTCTGTGGGATAGATTGGCAAACCCTTGCTGGTAAGGGTAGAAGAGACTTAACTTCCTTAGCTAATCTATCTGCTGGCTTCTCTAACGTTGTTCCATGAATTCGCTGATGGGCAACGCGTTGTAACCATGGACCCACTTTTGCATTAGCTATTTCAATATCCAGTTCAAGATTATGAGCACGAAGGTCGGTGTTTAATGGCACGATAAAGCTGTTTTTTAAATAGTGGTTAAAGCGCTCTACTTTCCCTTTCGTTTTTGCCCTGTAGGGCTTGCAAGCCTTCAATTTAAACCCGTAATCTTTCGACATTTGAAGCATTTCGACATGTAATTTATGATCACCTTCTGCATAAGCATCCCGTTCGATGATGAGGGATTTTGCGTTATCACACAATACTTCCTGTGGTACACCACCAAAGTAGTCGAAAGCTTCTCTTAAACCTTGCTGCCACGATTCTGCTCGTTCATTATCAAAGAACTTTACATAACTCGCACGCGAATAGCCTAGCGTTGCAACAAACGCTTTCAGCGATTTTTTACCTCGCCGGATGCTGGTGAAGTCGATTTGCATTTGTTGACCTGGCTGTGTTTCAAAACGGACGACTACTTCGGGAACAATGCTTGGTTTAAATTGACAAACAAATCGGCGTAATTGAGCAATACCACCTTGATAGCCGTTTTCAACTACCTCATCAAATAAGACTGTTGCAGGGATCCAATCAGGTTTAGCCAGTTCAATTCGCTGAAGCAAATAAGGTTTAAAGGGGGATAATTTAGTCGGTTGTTGACTTCTTTTAGCATAAGTTGGCATTGTCTGTTGTTGTAAATGATGTTTTACGGTGTTACGGGATATACCCAACTCACTGGCAATTTTTCGAAGGCTTTGTCCTTGTGCAAAGCGAACATGAATATCCACAAATATCTCCTTGGTTAACATAAATTATCCGTACAAAAATGTGCGAATAATACCAAGTGGATCAGTTTTAGATGATCGTTAGTGGATCAGTTTTGCATGATCGGTGACAGTACCGTAGGTCGCCGCCGCCACCGCTATCGCAATCACGCCACTCACCACGGGATTAAGGTGTTCACTTTTCTTATCCCACTGGCTGTAAGCCTCTTTTACAACCGTCCAGTTTACGTTTTTGTGATTTTTGATTTCATTAAGCCACTCATATCCCTTGGTATGGCTTAATACCGCCACCGCCTGCTCAAATGACTGGCCTTCTTTTACTTTTACATCTGCTGAAAGACCGTTTGCAGCCTCTAAGACCAGCTTACCGCCCAAATGGAGACTCGGTAGCACCCATTTATTTTCGGCAAAGCCTTTATCCTGATGGGTAATAAAGAAGCCTTTGCTATCGGTAATCGTTTGTTCAAAGGCCGTATTGTTAACCGCTTTAAAATTAATTTTCCCTTTTTGACTGGTTAGTTTGGCATTTTTTTGTGTATTAACCTTAGTTGCCTCGAGGGTGATATCATCTCTTGCCATTAGCGTGATATTGCCGTCGGCGGTAAACTCGGTGACTTTATTGGTGGCATTGCTTTTTTGGCGAGTTTGCGTTTCGGAGCCAAAAACGCGGCAAGATTTAATCCCTAAAAAACGGTTACAACTTTTCTTTGTTTCTTCCCATCTGTAGGTTTCTTCCATCGCCTGCGCGAAGAGAAATCCCCCTTTCGCCGCAATGTCCATTGCGCCTTTAGCAACCAGTTTGGTCGCCTGGAACAAGATACTGCCATTAGAGAGAACGGTCAGGTTTCCGCCGCTGTTAAGCTGGGTGATGTGTTGGGTGGTTTTTTCAGTATTCCCCTCATTTTGGTATTCCTGTAAGGCATTAAAGGTCATGTTCCCATTCGACGTTAAAAAGAAATGACCGTTTGAGGTTAAATCCGATGCATACGCTGAAAACTTATCGCCGATGGAAAGATTCAGTTTTTTTGCCGATTTAATGTGGGTGGTGGCGTAAACCGATTTTTTTTGCGCATCGTTAATCGGCGAGTACTGCTGTGCCGATAACATCATATCTCGACCCGCATTGACTGTGACATTGCCTTTTTGGGAAGATAAGGTCGAAGCTTGGGCAACAATATCCCGACCTGCGTAGATAGACAGGTCGTCACCGGAAGTCACCCTGGTACCCGCTTCCGACAGGCGAGATAAGGCAAATAAAGGGGCCGGAACCGGCGGAGACGCTTTGCCATGCATGTCGATATCATGACCTGCATGCAGTATCAGGTGTTTACCTGCATTTAATTGTGAGCCGCGTAAAATTAAATCATTGCCGGCCACCAGGCTGATTTCTTCTGCTGCTTCAAGCTTATTGAGCAGGGTATATTGCTGATTGTCACCGATCATGCAAAACTGATCCACTAACGATCATCTAAAACTGATCCACTTGGTATTATTCGCACATTTTTGTACGGATAATTTATGTTAACCAAGGAGATATTTGTGGATATTCATGTTCGCTTTGCACAAGAACAAAGCCTTCGAAAAATTGCCAGTGAGTTGGGTATATCCCGTAACACCGTAAAACATCATTTACAACAACAGACAATGCCAACTTATGCTAAAAGAAGTCAACAACCGACTAAATTATCCCCCTTTAAACCTTATTTGCTTCAGCGAATTGAACTGGCTAAACCTGATTGGATCCCTGCAACAGTCTTATTTGATGAGGTAGTTGAAAACGGCTATCAAGGTGGTATTGCTCAATTACGCCGATTTGTTTGTCAATTTAAACCAAGCATTGTTCCCGAAGTAGTCGTCCGTTTTGAAACACAGCCAGGTCAACAAATGCAAATCGACTTCACCAGCATCCGGCGAGGTAAAAAATCGCTGAAAGCGTTTGTTGCAACGCTAGGCTATTCGCGTGCGAGTTATGTAAAGTTCTTTGATAATGAACGAGCAGAATCGTGGCAGCAAGGTTTAAGAGAAGCTTTCGACTACTTTGGTGGTGTACCACAGGAAGTATTGTGTGATAACGCAAAATCCCTCATCATCGAACGGGATGCTTATGCAGAAGGTGATCATAAATTACATGTCGAAATGCTTCAAATGTCGAAAGATTACGGGTTTAAATTGAAGGCTTGCAAGCCCTACAGGGCAAAAACGAAAGGGAAAGTAGAGCGCTTTAACCACTATTTAAAAAACAGCTTTATCGTGCCATTAAACACCGACCTTCGTGCTCATAATCTTGAACTGGATATTGAAATAGCTAATGCAAAAGTGGGTCCATGGTTACAACGCGTTGCCCATCAGCGAATTCATGGAACAACGTTAGAGAAGCCAGCAGATAGATTAGCTAAGGAAGTTAAGTCTCTTCTACCCTTACCAGCAAGGGTTTGCCAATCTATCCCACAGACTAATACGCTTAATATCCCTATCGTACCGCCCCTTGAATCTGTCAGTTTGCAACACTCAATCAGCGTATACGAAGCATTACTGGGAGGTGAACATGTTATTGCATGAACAAATTGAACACCTGTGTGAGTCATTGAAATTAAATTCTATTCCGACTCATTGGTCATCACTTGCCGAAAAATGCATTGCCCAAGACAAAAGCTACGGAGAGTTTTTACTGTCCCTGTTAAAATGTGAGCAACAACAACGAGATGAACGAACTCGTAATCTTTTGAGTCGGATGGCAGGATTCCCAGCACATAAAGAACTTAATACGTTCGATTTTAAGTTTGCAACGGGGATCCCCAAACAACACATACAGGAATTAAGCGCATTAACGTTTATTGAACGTAATGAAAATGTCGTGTTGCTTGGCCCAAGCGGTGTAGGCAAAACGCATTTAGCTATTGGGTTAGGATTAAAAGCAGTACAGGCCAAGAAGAAAACCCGCTTTACCTGTAGTGGTCTAATAAAACTGTAGAGATTTATAGCTTATAATTAAGCAAAATCTTATAGGTATAAATATGACCCGAAAAGTAAAAGTAACCTTTAGCGGAAAGCAAAAACTGGAATATGCAAAACTCATGGTTGAAGGTGGATATAGCAATATCCAAGTTGAAAAAATATCCGGTGCGGGTAAATCTGCCGTATCACGATGGAAGCAACAATATCTTGCCGAGTTAAATGGGAATACGCCTGTAAAATCAAAAGCGTTAACACCCGAGCAACAGCGCATACAAGAATTAGAAGTTCAACTTAAGCGTGCTCAGAGGGATAATGACATATTAAAAAAAGCCGCGGCTTACTTCATCCTCGACAATCAAAACTCAAAATTGTGAAGCAACTGAAAATCATGTACCCCAATTTTACGGTCACTGAGTTATGCCATCTTTTTGAAGTAAGCAGCAGTAGTTTTTATTATGAAACGAAAATACCGACAGTTGAAAATGAAAGACTGTGTGGCGAAATCAAACGTATTTTTTATACATCGGGTCAAATTTATGGCAAAAGACGTATTCAAGCCGAGTTAAAGGGTTTAGGGCACCAAATTGGCACTTATAAAATATCGAACATCATGAAATTAAATCAATTAGTTGCAATTAGACCAACGAAAAAGCACTACTATCACTCATCGGGTAACGAACATCGATATGCCCCTAATTTGCTTAAACGACAATTTTCCCCTGAACAGCATAATCACTATTATGTCGGGGATATCACGTATATTAGACATCACTATGGGTGGAGCTATTTAGCCTGTGTGTTGGATTTAGCCACCAAAGAAATTATTGGTTATGCCTTATCAACAAAACCGGATTCGAAATTAGTGAAAGAAGCCTTAGATAACGCAATTGAACGGCAATTACCGGATACGACAAGTTTGATGTTCCATTCAGATCAAGGTTGCCAATATTCATCGGAGGAGTTTAGGGCGCACCTCTTTGAACGGAAAATAACTCAAAGCATGAGTCGGCGAGGTAATTGCCTCGATAATGCCGTGATGGAAAGATTTTTTAGGAGTTTAAAGACAGAAAGACTTAACCGTTTATCGTTTATGAATCATCAATCTGTTGTCTGTGAAGTTGAAAATTATATTCAGTTTTACAATTATTATCGACGCCATTCAACGATTGGTTATTTAACGCCACATCAAAAATATCATGAACTAAAAAATGCCGCTTAGATCTTCTACAGAATTTGTTGACCATTACACCTAAAAAATCTTTCCATCACGGCATTATCGAGGCAATTACCTCGCCGACTCATGCTTTGAGTTATTTTCCGTTCAAAGAGGTGCGCCCTAAACTCCTCCGATGAATATTGGCAACCTTGATCTGAATGGAACATCAAACTTGTCGTATCCGGTAATTGCCGTTCAATTGCGTTATCTAAGGCTTCTTTCACTAATTTCGAATCCGGTTTTGTTGATAAGGCATAACCAATAATTTCTTTGGTGGCTAAATCCAACACACAGGCTAAATAGCTCCACCCATAGTGATGTCTAATATACGTGATATCCCCGACATAATAGTGATTATGCTGTTCAGGGGAAAATTGTCGTTTAAGCAAATTAGGGGCATATCGATGTTCGTTACCCGATGAGTGATAGTAGTGCTTTTTCGTTGGTCTAATTGCAACTAATTGATTTAATTTCATGATGTTCGATATTTTATAAGTGCCAATTTGGTGCCCTAAACCCTTTAACTCGGCTTGAATACGTCTTTTGCCATAAATTTGACCCGATGTATAAAAAATACGTTTGATTTCGCCACACAGTCTTTCATTTTCAACTGTCGGTATTTTCGTTTCATAATAAAAACTACTGCTGCTTACTTCAAAAAGATGGCATAACTCAGTGACCGTAAAATTGGGGTACATGATTTTCAGTTGCTTCACAATTTTGAGTTTTGATTGTCGAGGATGAAGTAAGCCGCGGCTTTTTTTAATATGTCATTATCCCTCTGAGCACGCTTAAGTTGAACTTCTAATTCTTGTATGCGCTGTTGCTCGGGTGTTAACGCTTTTGATTTTACAGGCGTATTCCCATTTAACTCGGCAAGATATTGTTGCTTCCATCGTGATACGGCAGATTTACCCGCACCGGATATTTTTTCAACTTGGATATTGCTATATCCACCTTCAACCATGAGTTTTGCATATTCCAGTTTTTGCTTTCCGCTAAAGGTTACTTTTACTTTTCGGGTCATATTTATACCTATAAGATTTTGCTTAATTATAAGCTATAAATCTCTACAGTTTTATTAGACCACTACAAACCCGTAATCTTTCGACATTTGAAGCATTTCGACATGTAATTTATGATCACCTTCTGCATAAGCATCCCGTTCGATGATGAGGGATTTTGCGTTATCACACAATACTTCCTGTGGTACACCACCAAAGTAGTCGAAAGCTTCTCTTAAACCTTGCTGCCACGATTCTGCTCGTTCATTATCAAAGAACTTTACATAACTCGCACGCGAATAGCCTAGCGTTGCAACAAACGCTTTCAGCGATTTTTTACCTCGCCGGATGCTGGTGAAGTCGATTTGCATTTGTTGACCTGGCTGTGTTTCAAAACGGACGACTACTTCGGGAACAATGCTTGGTTTAAATTGACAAACAAATCGGCGTAATTGAGCAATACCACCTTGATAGCCGTTTTCAACTACCTCATCAAATAAGACTGTTGCAGGGATCCAATCAGGTTTAGCCAGTTCAATTCGCTGAAGCAAATAAGGTTTAAAGGGGGATAATTTAGTCGGTTGTTGACTTCTTTTAGCATAAGTTGGCATTGTCTGTTGTTGTAAATGATGTTTTACGGTGTTACGGGATATACCCAACTCACTGGCAATTTTTCGAAGGCTTTGTCCTTGTGCAAAGCGAACATGAATATCCACAAATATCTCCTTGGTTAACATAAATTATCCGTACAAAAATGTGCGAATAATACCAAGTGGATCAGTTTTAGATGATCGTTAGTGGATCAGTTTTGCATGATCGGTGACACTGACCCGTACCAATGTATTTTATGTGGAAACCGATTGCGGTTTATGAGTGCGGAAAAAGGAATACACGCCGTCACTTTACTGTCAGAAAGGCGGGATAAAATGGTCAAAAAACGATGGTTACAAACCGCAACCTAGGAGCAGTGTGCCTATTATTAGGCTTTTAGATGATAATTTAACCGAATTACTGTTCTCATGGTTAATCAACGAGAAAACTGTCAGAATTTAATAGAAATATTGAGTTCAAAACACCTCCATTAATGCCTTACTGTATTGATTGAGATTCCTAACCATGAACTTTCAATAGCGTGTTTAATATTTTCATTGCTAAGTGTTCTATTAAATGAAAATAAGGAATTACTTTGAATAGACAGTGACATAATATTGTTCCTTTTATCTATTTTATTCGTAATTAAAATGTATTGGGTGATCTCCATATATGGGGTAATGCGTAACTAATGCGTAACGGGTGGATATCTGAAACTATAACAGATATTTTTAAATATGTCCGTCAGGATATAGAAGGCGGCAGATTGCAATCGCAAAGATAACCGAATCGAAAACCGCCGCAGCCAGGGGGGACTTATCGGGTAGCAATGAACCCTCGCGTTAGCGCTCCTGCCAAGCGTTTAGCGACAGATTGATTTTTTTATTTGCTAATAACTCGGTATTAGGTCATAACTTCTAAAATCAATTATGAAATACCGCCACTTCTGATTTTGAGTCGCATCACACCAGATATCAGGGAAACCCGCTACTTTATGGCGGGCTTTTTTTATGCTTGTTGGTCATAATGTAAACATCCTCGAACATGTGTATTATTCGAGGATATTGGATTTGAATTAAGAACTACAAGTGGATGTATTTTTAGGTTCGTATAATTCAATGGGATTGATTCTCTATTTGACTATACAGCTTTTTGATATATTCCGACGTTAAGGGATATTCTTTGTTGTTTTCTAGTATATGACTATCTATTTTTTTGAGTAACTCTGATTCTTCATATAGTTTATTTATATTTGTATCAGTTTTGGCCTTATGTAGGTAATCAGCAAAATCATTGAATATTTTAGCCAGTATTTTTTTCGTGTGTTTTTTTGCATCATCAATTGATTCAGCAAAATGATAAACCCATTCATTTTTTGTTCCTATTACGCTTGTTATATCTATACCATCCGTTGAATCTAGTGAAGAACGTTGTATCGCATAATAATCAAAGCATTTCATTTGCAGTGTAATCCATCTTTGCAACAAGCTCTGATCAATCGCCATTTCTTGTTTCGTTTTGTCGCTTAACAAATGCAGTCCAACTCTTCCTTGATTTGCTGAAGTAATACCTTCTAGTTTATTTCGCTCATTATCATATTTTACTTTACTTAAAGCGGCATCAATTCCTTCATGAATAACCGTATTATTGTCTAAGAGTTCACTATTATTAGTTAATTCTTTTCTTTTAATATCACAGATATCGTTCGAAGTTCCGTATATTAGTAAACGTTCTCTCATAATATCTTTAATGGAAAAGGAAAAAGTATAAATGCCATCTTCATTTTGGGTAATGGATGCTTCAAATTTATCTTGATAAATAGGAGATGCCATTTCTTTTAGTTGATAAAAAGCTACGATCTTTTTTACCATTGAATTAGTATTAAGTTCGTCATTGTTGTGTGTTAATTCGTAAAATTTTTCCAATGCTTCGCGTGTATTGCTTCCACAAAACCAATCTTTAATTTTCTCCCATATTCCAATATCTGTAGCTTCTTCTTTTGACGAACTTTCAATAGCGTGTTTAATATTTTCATTACTAAGTGTTCTATTAAATGAAAATAAGGAATTACTTTGAATAGACAGTGACATAATATTGTTCCTTTTATCTATTTTATTCGTAATTAAAATGTATTGGGTGATCTCCATATATGGGGTAATGCGTAACGGGTGGATATCTGAAACTATAACAGATATTTTTAAATATGTCCATCAGGATATAGAAGGCGGCAGATTGCAATCGCAAAGATAACCGAATCGAAAACCGCCGCAGCCAGGGGGGACTTATCGGGTAGCAATGAACCCTCGCGTTAGCGCTCCTGCCAAGCGTTTAGCGACAGATTGATTTTTTTATTTGCTAATAACTCGGTATTAGGTCATAACTTCTAAAATCAATTATGAAATACCGCCACTTCTGATTTTGAGTCGCATCACACCAGATATCAGGGAAACCCGCTACTTTATGGCGGGCTTTTTTTATGCTTGTTGGTCATAATGTAAACATCCTCGAACATGTGTATTATTCGAGGATATTGGATTTGAATTAAGAACTACAAGTGGATGTATTTTTAGGTTCGTATAATTCAATGGGATTGATTCTCTATTTGACTATACAGCTTTTTGATATATTCCGACGTTAAGGGATATTCTTTGTTGTTTTCTAGTATATGACTATCTATTTTTTTGAGTAACTCTGATTCTTCATATAGTTTATTTATATTTGTATCAGTTTTGGCCTTATGTAGGTAATCAGCAAAATCATTGAATATTTTAGCCAGTATTTTTTGCGTGTGTTTTTTTGCATCATCAATTGATTCAGCAAAATGATAAACCCATTCATTTTTTGTTCCTATTACGCTTGTTATATCTATACCATCCGTTGAATCTAGTGAAGAACGTTGTATCGCATAATAATCAAAGCATTTCATTTGCAGTGTAATCCATCTTTGCAACAAGCTCTGATCAATCGCCATTTCTTGTTTCGTTTTGTCGCTTAACAAATGCAGTCCAACTCTTCCTTGATTTGCTGAAGTAATACCTTCTAGTTTATTTCGCTCATTATCATATTTTACTTTACTTAAAGCGGCATCAATTCCTTCATGAATAACCGTATTATTGTCTAAGAGTTCACTATTATTAGTTAATTCTTTTCTTTTAATATCACAGATATCGTTCGAAGTTCCGTATATTAGTAAACGTTCTCTCATAATATCTTTAATGGAAAAGGAAAAAGTATAAATGCCATCTTCATTTTGGGTAATGGATGCTTCAAATTTATCTTGATAAATAGGAGATGCCATTTCTTTTAGTTGATAAAAAGCTACGATCTTTTTTACCATTGAATTAGTATTAAGTTCGTCATTGTTGTGTGTTAATTCGTAAAATTTTTCCAATGCTTCGCGTGTATCGCTTCCACAAAACCAATCTTTAATTTTCTCCCATATTCCAATATCTGTAGCTTCTTCTTTTGACGAACTTTCAATAGCGTGTTTAATATTTTCATTGCTAAGTGTTCTATTAAATGAAAATAAGGAATTACTTTGAATAGACAGTGACATAATATTGTTCCTTTTATCTATTTTATTCGTAATTAAAATGTATTGGGTGATCTCCATATATGGGGTAATGCGTAACTAATGCGTAACGGGTGGATATCTGAAACTATAACAGATATTTTTAAATATGTCCGTCAGGATATAAAAGGCGGCAGATTGCAATCGCAAAGATAACCGAATCGAAAACCGCCGCAGCCAGGGGGGACTTATCGGGTAGCAATGAACCCTCGCGTTAGCGCTCCTGCCAAGCGTTTAGCGACAGATTGATTTTTTTATTTGCTAAAAAGTGACGAGTTATTAGCAAATCTGGTGTATGGCGATCAGGCTACGTTCCGCTCTGATGCTTCGTGAATCTGTTCTCCATCCTTAAATTGGACGTTGCTTACCACCAGGGTCAGCAGGTCAAATCCTCTTAGTCGGTTCCAGCTTTTCTGAGCAGACTAGAGCAGCTTAAATACCATTGACAGTGTTGTTTCTCTTAAACCGCAGTTCTTTGCCCGCCTGGGCGCGGGTAAACAAGCAACGGAATTGTTGTCAGAAAGAATGCATAACCTGGAGAAAAAACGATGGTTACTCAGCTAAACCTAGGGTTAATGTATCTAAAATCAGGGTGTTAGATGAAAAAATACATTATCTGATGAAAATTTAACCTACCACAATCTCAATAAATCGCGCTTCTCTCTTTTTAGTAATAATCGATGACTTTTGTTCCTCACCTTACGTGCGATTCAATTTCCTAACCATGAACTTGAAGTCTGTTCTTTCTGTGAAGCCTTTCTAGGGCGATTGAGGCTTAATTTCTGGCAATCAGTCATGCCTTAATCTTTAAACAGGTTGCTCATTTCGGCATCAGTCAAACCCGTAAATTTCATCACCGATTGTCTATCCATACCACTTTCGAGCATTTGGCGCGCTATTTTCATCGAAGCCTGTTTTTCGCCTTCCAGCTTGCCTTTCTGGATGCCCTTTTGCATCCCATTTTGTTCACCAATTTGAATACCCTTTTGAATACCTATTTCTTCAATTTGTTGAGCAATAGTCATAAGTGCTCCTTCGTGTTTTTCTGATTGTTTGGCTATCTCAGTTATGAATTGCATAGGTTTTTGAGCATTACCTTCTTGTATGAGATAGTTAAACATAGTTATTACTTGATTATCGGTATAATAATTATACGACAACAGCGTGACAATTTCATTCATAAGCTCGGTCATATCCCGTCGGCGAATGTGTTTTTGTATTAACTCCAGTAGCGCCATTCGCTTGTGCTGCATAATCTCACCATCATCTAATGTGGTGACATCAGCTAATCGAAAGGGATTGGTATAAATACGCTCTGCTAGTTTCCTGTCTTCAAAGCAATCAAGCCAATCAGTGCTATAGGGGTGAGGACTCTGTTCACCACAATAAAATAACATTGGGAAAACTAACGGTAATTGCTTGTGTCCGGCTTCTAGGTGCTTCTGCATAGCAGCAAGGCTATAACGCATTAATCGCCACGCCATGAGCTTATCAGGCGTGGATTGGTGCTCAATCAATAGGTAAACATAGCCTTGCCCCTGTTGAGTATTCACAGAATAGAGAATATCACTCTGGTAATTTTTCATACCCGTATCAATGAATGAGCCTGATTCCACTTTTAGGCTCTCTAAGTCGCATAGTGCTTTAATCTCATCCGGTAGCCAGATGTCAAAGAAATCTTTAGCCGTCTCTTTTTCGCTTAAAAACTGGCGAAATACCGCATCGTGGGGCGTTGGGGTGAATTTTTTACTCATTAAGGTTAATGCCTTGTTTTACATCAGAACTTTATTGACTAGTTTATCACAAGACTTTAATATCTTTTTGTTGAGAGCAATTCTCATCTTCTTCCAGCCTACTTAGCAAAAAAAGAAAATAGTACTATTCAATGCGCTGATTTATGGCGCATTAATTTTTTGAATAAATTAAGTGCATGGATTTGCAGAACGTAGCACGCTACGCGTGAGCGGCGCAGCGGTGCTGCTTCGGGGATGTTAATG
Source organism: Arsenophonus nasoniae (assembly GCF_004768525.1). NCBI lineage: Bacteria > Pseudomonadati > Pseudomonadota > Gammaproteobacteria > Enterobacterales > Morganellaceae > Arsenophonus > Arsenophonus nasoniae. The sequence continues at coordinate 21,033 of NZ_CP038614.1, read as the reverse complement.
AGTTGAGTACTGTTTTATACTCTGCAGTAGGTTAATTTTTTTCAGGGATTCATCTCGATGGCTCGCAATAAATCTCCCAGAAAGCGTAAACCGGTTAAATCAGGCAGGCTGCCCGTCACTTCACGTGCCACAGCGCCTGTTTATCCGAAACGTTTTATGATCTCTCTCCCACCCGAAAATGATGATGACAGACCGCCTGAATTTTTTTATGACACCCTAAAAGAAGCCATACGCCACTGCGTCCGACTCGGCCCCCAATTTTTTCTCGACACGCAGTATTACCCGCCGCTAGTCACGATTATCAGGGGTTTTGAACAACGCCAAGACCAAGCCGATGACGCTGGATACGACTACACTGAGGGGGTAATAACTGAAAGTCTGCCTGCCGATGAATTCATCACCTATACGGAGCTAGGAATAATCCCTGTTTCCTTTGAACCCTGGGATAAACACACCGATAACTGGGCTGACGAATCTGACAATTTCTGTTTCTTTGGCAAGATGCCCATAAGGTAATTGAGTCAGATGTATATCCCTCGTCCTGCTAAACTACTTTTCACCATTGATGACGGTTGGAATAAATTCCTCGAAAAATACGGCGATAGCGTTAGTTCGTGGACGAGTTTATCTGTGGAGCGCATGCTTGCCTGCGGCACTTGTGCCATGGGTGTCCGGCGCTATTGTTGCGCTTCGTCTGATTGTTCTCACAGCCGTTTTTTCTGCCAAAGCTGTAAGTCAAAAGCCTGCAGTTCATGTGGCTTTAAAGCCACCGAGCAGTGGTTAGCACAGCAGGTTCATATTTTACCCGACTGCGACTGGCAACACATTACTTTCACCATGCCACATCTCCTTTGGCCTTTTTTTAACAATAACTGGCCGCTACTTAATGCTCTGTTTCGGGCAGCCACTCGAGCTATGCTGCAGTTGGCTCGCAAACAGGGTATCGAAATTGGTATTTTCTGTGCCTTGCATACTTATGGCCGGCAACTCAATCAACATCCGCATGTTCATGTTTCCGTCACTCGAGGGGGTTTGGATAGTAAACATAGTGTATGGCGAAAGCTGTTTTTCAAAAAAAAGGATGTCGAAGAAATCTGGCGAGGGGCTGTTATCCGACTACTGCGTCACAGTTATGATTTAATTAACCCTGGCCTTCTTCCCGGTCTTGGCCATATCCGTGACAAAAAACATTGGCGGCGTTACTTGAGGGCGCAGTACGGACGTTATTGGAAAGTGCACTTTGCTAAAAAAACGAAAGGGGCATGGCATAGTGTTAAGTACCTCGGTCGCTACCTTAAACGCCCACCGGTATCTGCGTCAAAACTGCGGCATTACCGAGGGGGTGCCGTTGTTCATCACTACCACGGCAGCTGAACTGATGTTGCAACTCTCAACTGCCAAACGACAAAATAAGCTCAAACAATATCTATCACGTTCGGTGATGGCCCCGAAGTTGTTGATTATCGATGAGATTGGATACCTGCCGTTTGGGCGAGAAGAAGCAAACCTGTTTTTCAATGTGATTGCCAAGCGTTATGAGCATGGCAGTGTCATATTGACGAGTAACCTATCATTTGGGCAATGGCCAAGTGCTTTTGCTGATGACGCAACATTAACTGCCGCTATGCTTGATCGTTTACTTCATCATTCGCATGTACTGCAATTAAGCGGTGAAAGCTACCGATTGAAAGATAAGCGGCGCTCAGGAGCAATAACTGAGTAAAACAGTGGATCAATTTTGATTGATCGGATTTAGATAAAAAGTGGATCAGTTTTCGGTGATCGTTGACAGCGGCCAGTTATTGTTAAAAAAAGGCCAAAGGAGATGTGGCATGGTGAAAGTAATGTGTTGCCAGTCGCAGTCGGGTAAAATATGAACCTGCTGTGCTAACCACTGCTCGGTGGCTTTAAAGCCACATGAACTGCAGGCTTTTGACTTACAGCTTTGGCAGAAAAAACGGCTGTGAGAACAATCAGACGAAGCGCAACAATAGCGCCGGACACCCATGGCACAAGTGCCGCAGGCAAGCATGCGCTCCACAGATAAACTCGTCCACGAACTAACGCTATCGCCGTATTTTTCGAGGAATTTATTCCAACCGTCATCAATGGTGAAAAGTAGTTTAGCAGGACGAGGGATATACATCTGACTCAATTACCTTATGGGCATCTTGCCAAAGAAACAGAAATTGTCAGATTCGTCAGCCCAGTTATCGGTGTGTTTATCCCAGGGTTCAAAGGAAACAGGGATTATTCCTAGCTCCGTATAGGTGATGAATTCATCGGCAGGCAGACTTTCAGTTATTCCCCCCTCAGTGTAGTCGTATCCAGCGTCATCGGCTTGGTCTTGGCGTTGTTCAAAACCCCTGATAATCGTGACTAGCGGCGGGTAATACTGCGTGTCGAGAAAAAATTGGGGGCCGAGTCGGACGCAGTGGCGTATGGCTTCTTTTAGGGTGTCATAAAAAAATTCAGGCGGTCTGTCATCATCATTTTCGGGTGGGAGAGAGATCATAAAACGTTTCGGATAAACAGGCGCTGTGGCACGTGAAGTGACGGGCAGCCTGCCTGATTTAACCGGTTTACGCTTTCTGGGAGATTTATTGCGAGCCATCGAGATGAATCCCTGAAAAAAATTAACCTACTGCAGAGTATAAAACAGTACTCAACTCATTAACATCCCCGAAGCAGCACCGCTGCGCCGCTCACGCGTAGCGTGCTACGTTCAAAGAGGTCATCGATACACTTGGTTTATCAAAGTCTGAGTTTTTCCGATTATTGTTAACCAAACAGTTAGATCCCGATATTCACAATAAAATTAATTCAGAAAAATATGACCGTCTGCTTTTTTACTTTAATAAAACCAGCAATAACATTAATCAGATCGCGAAGCAGATTAATACTGCTTATCAAGATGGGATGATAACAGAGCAACGTTTAATTCGATGGCTAACTACTCTTAATACCATTAGCGATAATCTTTTATCAGGTATTGAACATGATAAGTAGAATTGATGGCGGAAATAAAGGCATTGTTGATTATCTGGTTAATGGTATCAAGCAAGGGCGCGCTTTAAACAGGGATGAACTGGATAATCGATTAATGTTAGAGGGTAATATTGAACATCTTAATCACGTTATTAATTCTATTCCTGATAAAGGACAGGAGCGGTATATTCACCTATCGCTTTCTTTTTATGAGTCTTCTATCTCTTCTAAGACACTTCAAAAAGTTACTCAAGAGTATAAAAATTTTCTGATGAATGCGTATCATCCTGATGAGTATTGTTTTTATGCTGAGGCGCATATTCCTAAAGTAAAATATATTAATGATGAAAAAACAGGGCAATTGATTGAAAGAAAGCCACATATTCATATTATTATTCCTGAAAAAAATCTAGTGACAGGAAACGTTTTAAACCCAAGAGGTAAAGGTGAGCTTTATATCGATCAACTGGATGCAATCCAAGAACATATTAATCTTAAATACCATTTAGTGAGTCCAAAAGATGGGATGAGAATAAGTGACGCTAACCACGCCAATGTTCTTTCACGAATGAAAGGCGATTTATTCGATGAAAAGCAAGCGGAATTCAAAAAAACGCTTTTTGAATCTCTGGATAACGAGAATATTTTTACGCAATCTGCGTTTGAATTTCATTTAAAAAAAATGGGTGAAATAAAAATTTATAATGAGGGAATGGCGAATCAATATGTCGGTATTAAGTTACCGGAAGAACAAAAATTTATTCGTTTAAAGAGTCCTTTGTTTTCAAAACAGTTTATTGAAAACCGAACAATACCTATTCGTAAACCCGCTGTTAAACAGATTGAAAACAGGCTAGCAACATGGATTGAGAAAACCAGTCATGAAATCAAATATATTCATTCCGCTGGTCAAAAGTTAAGGCAACAATATGCTGTGTTACATGAAAATGAAAAACAAGACAAACTTAATGAAATAAGGAAGCAATATAATGAAAAATACCAGCTTGATAATTCAGAAGGAGATAGATTCCAAAAGAATGACATTGAACGATCTTTATCAGGAAGAGATCCCCAGCGAAGTATTGAGAAGCCTTTCTCACGATATTCAACCCGATACTCAGCAGAAAAGCGATTGCCATCTTTGCAGACACGCAACATGGTTTACCAGCTACAGGGATTTGCAGGACGAGAAACCCACCAATCTCAATCTGTATTGCCATCACTTTCAGGTGATTATGTGGCAGCAACACGACAAGAAAGACAACATTTTAGTCGGTCAGTGCGATGGTCATCGGATGCTCGAGGAATAAATGACGTTATCAGTCAATCGCTGTATCAGGTGAAAAATCAACCCAATGCAAATGATGTGATGATCATGCGTGAAATCCGAAACAAGATTGATCCGCATCGGTTTTTATCGTTTTGTGCTGTCAAATACAATATCGATCCACATGATCACCGTGTGACGTTTGCCAAAGATAACAGCCCACGATTTAACGTTGGAAATCGGAACTTAAATGCCAGCGATTTTTTAACGAAACACTTAAATCTTGATTGGCAGTCGGCTAAAGCGGATTTGATTACTGTCAATGATGCACAAGTAAAAAACAGGTCTTTTCTTTCCGTATTGAAACATGAGCCGTTAACGACTGAACAAAACAAGGAGAGACTATCATCAAAGAAAGATTGTCAATCTGCGTTAAATGCCCTCTATTCTGAAAATCGGCGGCAGTTATTTGATGATTATCGTCAGGCGATGAAGGGGCTTAAATCGATTAGGGATGAAAGAAAACGCGAAGTTGAGCGCGGTTTTATCTTATTTTCGCAATTACAAACGCGTGATGTGTTAAATCGGGTGATTCGTGAAAAAAGACAGTTAATTAATGGCATCCATAACCATTGGCAGCCTAAAGAAGATAACTTATTTAAAATAAATGCGATTTTAAAAGGAAACATTAACATGAACAAAAATATGATACTCAATGATGATAGTGATTTTACGTTTGAAAAATCGGTTGACCGTAAACAACAGGCACTTCAATTTGAGGAAGATTTTAATAAAGGACTAAAACTGGCTGATTTGGTGGCAAGTAAGCAAGAAAAACAGGTTGATTATCTTGATAAAAAAACGCAGGAAGTGGTTTTTTCTGATAAAGGGTCACATATCGAGTTTTCAGGTAATAGCAGTAAAGCACAAGCAGCCATGGCGCTGGAATACGCCAAAAACAAGTTTGGTGGTAAATTACGATTAACAGGGAGTGAGCAGTTTAAACAGACCTGTGCGATTGCGGCTGCTGAAAAAAATCTCAACATTATTTTGTCACCGGATAAATATCATCAGATGATGTTATCCCATGCTGAAAAATTGCAGCAAAAGACTGTACAAACTCCCCAACAAGCCACCGCAGAGCCAGAGAAAATAATACAACCCGACAGGCAAAACCTGTCTTATAAAATCGATGATAAAGCCTTTAACCGCCTGATTGTGATGCCAGCCCCTCAAAATGATGGATTTGAGAGTGTTATCCGCTTCAAGGTCGCATTTAAGCAAGATGACAAGATGGTTATGCAGCTTAAAGATCTGAAAGAAGCGGATTTGAACCGCATGGGCATTGATACCAAAAACATTGATATGCGTAAGGTTGAGCCTGTTTATATTGATTTAACCAGTCTCAAAAACAGCCAGATTGACTCACCGTTTCGTTACGCTGAAAAAGCGCTAGAATCATTAAATCAAAGTATGCGAAACCGTGCGATGCCAAGAGACGAACTGGAGGCTTTGAAAGCGGAAAGGGCAACACTGGAAGCCCATGTTGAAGAAGCAAAACAAAAACAGGTGATTGAACAGCCCAAACAGGAGCAGAAAAAACAGCAACGGCAAGAGCAAAATTCAGGTTTTAGCCTTTAAGTTTTTCTCAAAATAGGCTTAGCTGTAGCGTAGGATATTTTCCGTTTTTCAAGCGGACACCTCTAAGATGATTTGACAAGATGAAGCAGTATTATTAAATTTGGTTTGTCTCTGAAAAAATCAGAGAACGGGATTGCTACCCCGTCCACTCAAGCCCAGTATAAATATACTATATATTTATACTGGCACATTTCATGCCAATGTTTATGGTGGGCTGGATGGGGGAGTCTAAAGACTCGCCGATCGCTTGAGTTCGATTGTAGCAACCTCATTCAGTCTACCACCCGTCATTCAAAAAAGGTGGTCATATTAATCTGAGTTAAGGTCATTTTATGAAAAAAAATATATCAGATAATGAATTAGGTTCTTTGATATCTTTTTTAAGACATGAGAGTGATCCTTGGGGAGTAAAGGACTTAGATTCAAAATTTGTTTATGCTAATAATCTTAGTCACTTAGGAATAAAACTTGATTTCAACATAGAAGGTATGTTTGACAGTGAATTACCCCATCCTGTGGCAGAACTTTCTTCAAATCTTCTAATTCATGATCATAAAGTCATATCCGATAGAAAAAAAGAAATAGCCATCCAAACCACTTTAAATTTTAAAGAAAATAGATTAAAGCCTTATTTTTTCGAAAAAAGACCGTTTTATAATCAATCAGGCGAAATTGTCGGAACTATTTATCATGGAAGAGAAATTGTGAATTTCCAAACTTATGATATGTCACCCTATGTTTACTTTTTTACTCCTCCCAATGATCTCTTCACAAAAAGAGAATTAGAAGTGATTTTCTGGGCACAACAACGGCTAACTGCTAAAGAAATTGCTAAAAGACTAGATGTTTGCCCTTCAACGATAGATTCACACATAAAGAGTATCTATAGAAAAGCTGATGTTAATAGCAATGCTCAACTTATTGAATATTGCCAAGCGATAGGTCTTGATAAGTATATTCCACCGGATTTTTTGAGAAGTGGAATAAAATTTGTTAAATAGTTTGAATTTAAAATTAACGAGAAAAAATATATGTCAAATGACGATTCATATTCACTCTATCGTGTTCCTCACAATGCAAGACTCAGTTTTTTTAATGTAACACTTATCAGAATAGGGCAAATGACATCTTTATCACAGTTCATGTTGGGCGCTATGTTGGGTCATAGTATGACTTTCGAGCAAGCAATGATTGCTACGTTATGTGGTACTTTAATATTAGAATTCCTAAGTCTTGGATTAGGAATTGCTGGTGCAAGAGAAGGATTGTCAATTAGTTTACTTTCACGTTGGACAGGATTTGGGCGTTTAGGGTCAGCCATAATTGGATCAGTTATAGCAATTAGTCTTCTTGGTTGGTTTGGCATCCAAAATTCAATTTTAGCTAAAGCAATTAACTACTCTAGCAATAATTGGCTTGGATTTAACTTGGCAGCTATCATATCTGGCTTAACTTTGACAGCATTAGTGGCCTTTGGGGTCAAAGCCTTAAACTGGACTGCAAAAATTTCCGTGCCTTTATTTTGTGTTGTTGTTGCTTGGATTTTTTTTCTGCTGGTAAAAGATCATAATATTTCAAACCTTATCACGACAATACCGTCAGGGACAGCAATAAGCATTACAGCAGGAATTACAGCGGTTGCAGGTGGATGTATGACCAGTGCATTTTCGACACCAGATATTAGTCGTTATTGTCAAAGTGGCAAACATGTTTTTTGGATGACATTAATTTCCATATTGATAGGTGAATTTATTGTCAATGGTATTTCAATATTAATTGCTCATGCGCTTGATACTGACGATGTGGTGACTATCATGGGGCAAACAGCAGGATGGATAGGTCTTCTTAGTGTTATCCTATCAGCATTAAAAATTAATGATTTAAATCTTTATTCTTCATCTCTAGGAATTGCTAACGCCATTGAAGGAGTAATAGGAAAGAAGTTATCTTATTCTTATTTAACAATAATGCTAGGAATTCTTGGAACCACATTGTCTGTTCTTGGAATGCTAGATAGGTTTGTTGATTTCCTTGTTTTTCTTGGCGTTCTTTTTCCACCTATTATTGGTGTAATATTAATTGATTATTATATGTTGAAAACAAGTCGGAAAATCCTAGATAAAACTAGAGAAAAAGGACTATTACCTGACGATACTTCAACACCTTTAATTGGATGGACTGCCATCTTGGCATGTGTAATAGGAAGTTTTGTTGGCGCAACAGTAGAATTAGGTATTCCTTCATTAAATTCATTATTGGTTGCCAGTATAATTTATTGGGTTGTGTCTATCTTCAATAAGGGGTCGCCTCAGAAAACTTAAGAATTAGTCAATTTAACTTATTGATCTTTAAATATTCGTTTCGTAGCATACTGAACATAATATCATCCCATCGTTCATTAGTTGCTTTTACTGCGGAACGTCTAATACCTTCTTGGATAAACCCTAATCGCTGATAGGTTTTTATTGCTGGCTTATTAAAGCTATAAACATTTAACTCAAGCCTCTGAAATTCTAATCTGGAAAAAACTTCATCAATAATTTTCTGTAAAAAAGGAACAGCTAAGCCTTTCTTGCGATAATCAGGGTTGATTACTACACGCCCAAGAAGAGCTACACCATGAAGCCAGTCAAGTTCTATCTGTGCGTGAGCTAGTCTGATTGAGTCCTGAAAACCAATAAACATCCAACGCTTTGGCGGTGATTCATTAGCTTCTTGCAACATTGGAATAACTTGTGACTTAGTAAGAGGCCATGCTAAATCTATACCACCCCATTGTAAAACCTCATCGTTAGATGAAAACCATTTGCACAAATGGTCAATGTCTTTTTCACAAAATCGTCTAATATTCATTTTTATCGGTATATTCAATTGAATAAATATCTGTTCTTCTGTGTCTTAAGTAAGGTATTTCTAATCGTGTTTTTGACTGTTCATTAAAGTCTACTTCACAGAAAATTAGCTCTTCACTATTATAATTTGCTAATTTTAATGTTTGTCCTCTTGCACCTATTAATTGACTTCCACCAAAAAAATGAAGATTTTCTTCTTTCCCACATCTATTTACTGCCGCTAAATGAATACCGTTCTCTAATGCTCGACTAGCGCAATTTATCGTCCAAATGTCTTTAGCTTCTTTATGCCATGCAGATGGAAGAAAAATAATATCCGCTCCTTTTAATGCTATAATTCTAGCAAGCTCAGGAAAACAAATAATATCGACGTTTTCTTTAGCTGCCTTGCTGCATAGATTCTCTATTTTTAATAAATTTTTTCTTTTATTGCCTAAGACGGTATCAATTTGAGCAAGAGCAATCTTCATCAAAAATCCAGCCTAATTCAATTGTAAAAAAAACTGAATAACATTAAATTATAATCCTTTTTTATATCTAAAGTAAATAGTAATTTTGCTTATTTTATTTATTTTTGAAGTCATTATAGTTAATTACATTAAGTTTAGCGCAGTTAATTAAAATATATTTTTTTGAGATTAAATATTTATCTTTTCCAACACCAGGGAAAAATGCAATATAAATAGTCATTATTATAAATAGAGGCGAATCATATGTGGATATTAATTCTTACTATGTTTTCAACTCCCTACTCAACAAATAACTTTGCCAGTATTCATTCTCAAGAATTTAAAACGGAACATGAGTGTCAGTTTGCAGTAAAGGAATTTAAAAATAATCTAGAGAATGACGATTTGAAATATCTTGATGGAAGTGCCTTTTGCATTAAAGATGATATAAGTACAAATAAATAATCGGCTGTTATATTTAATTTTAATAGATATTGTCAGTCTCCTCCTGATTTTTTAACTTTCGATATCTAATTTATAGGTACAGTTTTATTTCTGTACCTATATTTTTTATAATAAATTCTTAGTTTTTTATTAAAAACTCCTCTAGCTCATTCCCATCATCGAGTAATTTTTGGAGTGCTGTGGGTGGCTTGCCATTGCCTGACCATGTTTGTATCTCGCCGTTTTCGTCTAAAAATTCATATTTTGGCTTCCGTGCATTAATACTACTTTTTTTCTTCGTCTTAATTTTGCCCGTGGTAACAGGGTTCAAGAGTGAATCAAGACTAAAGCCACTATCTTCAATCATTTTAATTAGGGCAAGGCGTTGCTTTTCTTTTTCCTCTGCTTCTTTTTTGGCTTGTTCAAAGAGTTCTCTGTTTTCTTCAATAACCGCTTCCAGTTTGTCTTTAACTTCCTGTAGCCACTCGAAATCTTTTGTTAACGCAAACTTTCTTATTGTCGTAATGCTACTAAAATGTTTAGCGATAATCTGATATTCTTCTTCTCTTTTTAGCGTTTTGGCTGTTTCACTCATGTTAATTTACCTGTTATTTTCGAATTCAAATCGGGTTGCCCCTGTGGTCTTGTCCTGCAATATCAACGTTGCATCGAAGTTTTTACCCGCTTTGCTTTTGAAGCCTTTGATAATGCCTGTTTTTCCTTTTTTGACCAGTGTTTCAATCTGTTTTGTGGTCAGTGTTTTCTCACAAACCGTTTTCCATATTTTAAAACCACATTGGGCTTCACAAACGACAAGTTTAGGCTTATCCAATAATGCCTTGTTGCAATTAGGGCAGCATATAGTTGTGCTTGTCTGATTTGTTGGGGTATCAATCTTTAGGTTTTGTCCAATATCATCCGATAGCAGACGATTAATGTCACCATACAATTGTTCGACAAATTCATCAACACTAAGATTTCCCTGCTCAATCTGTTCATGGTTAGGAAATTGAATCGCTTTTAAAGTGAGTAGCAAAAGCCATCCCTTATTGCAAAAAGGAGATGGGGATCGATTTATTGTGTTTAGTGCCAGTTAACATTTCCTCAGAGAGTGTAATTTCTAACCTGATTTCCTTATTTTAGACACATTGATCCTGCGTTTAGCTGCGTAACCATCGCTTTTTCTCCAGGTTATGCAGTCTTTCTGACAACAATTCCGTTGCTTTTTTACCCATTTGCGCCCCGGTGAAAAGCAGCCTGTCGCCACACAGAATACATTTGTACGGATCGGTACGCAGAAATCCTTTCATCAGCACAGAAAAACCTGGGTTCTCCGGTTTTTTACGTGCCGTCATCTCAAGTGCCTTATACACTTTCGGCAATAGTTTTCCTCGTTTACGATTCGACAAAAAACCAGAGTAACGCACCATTTTAAAATGCCTGGCCGGAATATGGCTTATATAGCGTCTAATCATCTCTTCCTGCGGCAGAGTCTGCTGCCGATGCTGGCCAGTTCGGTGGTCATGGTAGTGATGAACAACGGCACCCCCTCGGTAATGCCGCAGTTTTGACGCAGATACCGGTGGGCGTTTAAGGTAGCGACCGAGGTACTTAACACTATGCCATGCCCCTTTCGTTTTTTTAGCAAAGTGCACTTTCCAATAACGTCCGTACTGCGCCCTCAAGTAACGCCGCCAATGTTTTTTGTCACGGATATGGCCAAGACCGGGAAGAAGGCCAGGGTTAATTAAATCATAACTGTGACGCAGTAGTCGGATAACAGCCCCTCGCCAGATTTCTTCGACATCCTTTTTTTTGAAAAACAGCTTTCGCCATACACTATGTTTACTATCCAAACCCCCTCGAGTGACGGAAACATGAACATGCGGATGTTGATTGAGTTGCCGGCCATAAGTATGCAAGGCACAGAAAATACCAATTTCGATACCCTGTTTGCGAGCCAACTGCAGCATAGCTCGAGTGGCTGCCCGAAACAGAGCATTAAGTAGCGGCCAGTTATTGTTAAAAAAAGGCCAAAGGAGATGTGGCATGGTGAAAGTAATGTGTTGCCAGTCGCAGTCGGGTAAAATATGAACCTGCTGTGCTAACCACTGCTCGGTGGCTTTAAAGCCACATGAACTGCAGGCTTTTGACTTACAGCTTTGGCAGAAAAAACGGCTGTGAGAACAATCAGACGAAGCGCAACAATAGCGCCGGACACCCATGGCACAAGTGCCGCAGGCAAGCATGCGCTCCACAGATAAACTCGTCCACGAACTAACGCTATCGCCGTATTTTTCGAGGAATTTATTCCAACCGTTATCAATGGTGAAAAGTAGTTTAGCAGGACGAGGGATATACATCTGACTCAATTACCTTATGGGCATCTTGCCAAAGAAACAGAAATTGTCAGATTCGTCAGCCCAGTTATCGGTGTGTTTATCCCAGGGTTCAAAGGAAACAGGGATTATTCCTAGCTCCGTATAGGTGATGAATTCATCGGCAGGCAGACTTTCAGTTATTACCCCCTCAGTGTAGTCGTATCCAGCGTCATCGGCTTGGTCTTGGCGTTGTTCAAAACCCCTGATAATCGTGACTAGCGGCGGGTAATACTGCGTGTCGAGAAAAAATTGGGGGCCGAGTCGGACGCAGTGGCGTATGGCTTCTTTTAGGGTGTCATAAAAAAATTCAGGCGGTCTGTCATCATCATTTTCGGGTGGGAGAGAGATCATAAAACGTTTCGGATAAACAGGCGCTGTGGCACGTGAAGTGACGGGCAGCCTGCCTGATTTAACTGTAGTGGTCTAATAAAACTGTAGAGATTTATAGCTTATAATTAAGCAAAATCTTATAGGTATAAATATGACCCGAAAAGTAAAAGTAACCTTTAGCGGAAAGCAAAAACTGGAATATGCAAAACTCATGGTTGAAGGTGGATATAGCAATATCCAAGTTGAAAAAATATCCGGTGCGGGTAAATCTGCCGTATCACGATGGAAGCAACAATATCTTGCCGAGTTAAATGGGAATACGCCTGTAAAATCAAAAGCGTTAACACCCGAGCAACAGCGCATACAAGAATTAGAAGTTCAACTTAAGCGTGCTCAGAGGGATAATGACATATTAAAAAAAGCCGCGGCTTACTTCATCCTCGACAATCAAAACTCAAAATTGTGAAGCAACTGAAAATCATGTACCCCAATTTTACGGTCACTGAGTTATGCCATCTTTTTGAAGTAAGCAGCAGTAGTTTTTATTATGAAACGAAAATACCGACAGTTGAAAATGAAAGACTGTGTGGCGAAATCAAACGTATTTTTTATACATCGGGTCAAATTTATGGCAAAAGACGTATTCAAGCCGAGTTAAAGGGTTTAGGGCACCAAATTGGCACTTATAAAATATCGAACATCATGAAATTAAATCAATTAGTTGCAATTAGACCAACGAAAAAGCACTACTATCACTCATCGGGTAACGAACATCGATATGCCCCTAATTTGCTTAAACGACAATTTTCCCCTGAACAGCATAATCACTATTATGTCGGGGATATCACGTATATTAGACATCACTATGGGTGGAGCTATTTAGCCTGTGTGTTGGATTTAGCCACCAAAGAAATTATTGGTTATGCCTTATCAACAAAACCGGATTCGAAATTAGTGAAAGAAGCCTTAGATAACGCAATTGAACGGCAATTACCGGATACGACAAGTTTGATGTTCCATTCAGATCAAGGTTGCCAATATTCATCGGAGGAGTTTAGGGCGCACCTCTTTGAACGGAAAATAACTCAAAGCATGAGTCGGCGAGGTAATTGCCTCGATAATGCCGTGATGGAAAGATTTTTTAGGAGTTTAAAGACAGAAAGACTTAACCGTTTATCGTTTATGAATCATCAATCTGTTGTCTGTGAAGTTGAAAATTATATTCAGTTTTACAATTATTATCGACGCCATTCAACGATTGGTTATTTAACGCCACATCAAAAATATCATGAACTAAAAAATGCCGCTTAGATCTTCTACAGAATTTGTTGACCATTACATAACCGGTTTACGCTTTCTGGGAGATTTATTGCGAGCCATCGAGATGAATCCCTGAAAAAAATTAACCTACTGCAGAGTATAAAACAGTACTCAACTCATTAACATCCCCGAAGCAGCACCGCTGCGCCGCTCACGCGTAGCGTGCTACGTTCTGGGGCGTTTTCGCTAATTTGCCAGTTAGCCTCAAATTCCGCTTTTAAGTGGTCAAAAATACCCGTAATTGTATAGTAAAAACTTTCCTTGTGGTTTTTATTCGCTAGGTAACGACGACAAATTAAGCCTAATATGGGTGTTTGTACTCGTCCAACCGATAATGGTGTTCCTCGATAACCTTTCTGTTGGGCGGTGACCGTGTAAGCACGGGTCATACTCTTGCCGTAAATATCATCACCCACACTTCTTGCGAGCGCTTTAAAAAATAGTCCCTTGAATTTCTGGTTATCTTTTAAATTGCTCAATGCTTTTTTGACAGCGGCATCAGTATTATCATTAATCAGCAATCGTTGAACAGGTTTTGTATTATTGGCATAAATCAAGACTTCATCAACCAGTAATTGCCCTTCATCGTCAGGGTCGCCAGCATGAACAATGACGTTTGCTTTTTTAATAAGTTCAACCACAATTTTAACCTGTTTTTCTTTTCCTTCGCATGGCTGATATTTAACGGGATAGAGTTTTAACGGTAAATCTTCTTTTTTCCAGCGTTTGTAGTCAGGGTGATAATTTTCAGGCTCAGCACTTTGGATAATATGACCATAGCACCACGTCACAACATCCCTATCGGATTCAAAATAACCTTCTTTTCGAGTAAATTTGCCGTCCAACACTTTAACAATATCGCTGGCAATTTGCGGTTTTTCTGCGATATATAAATTCATTTTTTTGTTCTCTTATTTAGTTTGTTTATTAGGCTTTTTTATTTTTATCTTCAATGAAATCAAGGGAGAAAATTCTTTGTTTCAGTTCGTTGTCAATTAAGCGCAAATCATTTTTATTGCTCGTTAAATACGTGGATGAAAATAACTTGGCTTTATTGATTAAATCATTGGTGTTAGTGAAGAAATAAGGCGCTCGTTGATTAATTTCATTGAGAACATGAATGACATTATTGTCTTGGGAACAGTTGTGGGCGTAATCGTTTTGTAATTGATTAATCATTAATGCTACTGGAAGGGCTGCTATCTCGCTTATCGCGCTACCCATAGGTTGCAACGTATAGTCATAAGGTGCAACCTTTGCGATGAACGCATCATCAGGAGAAGGGAAGCGTTTATTTCCCCAAAAGGGTATTGTGATGCGGTGAGTTTCAACCGTGTGGATTGGAAAGAAATCAGTTCTTTCAATGATAAACCCGTCATCACTTATCAAATTATAAATTAGCCGTTGTTGTTCTCGTTGACTCTTTTTCTTATTTTCAATACTCGGCAGTATGCGCGGTTGATCGGTTGCGGGTATCCATTTTTCATGGAGTTTGCTTCTACGTGATAAAAACGGGGTGTCATGAAATGGATGCCACATCATTATTTCGGAGGTAATTGCATCGAAATCTGAGTCAAGAATATGAAAATGTATTTTGTGGGTAGCAATTTCCCCGTTAACCGCCCATCGGGTTATTTGAGTGAAATTAGTTAATTTTTTTTCGGTTTCAATAAAAACCCCGTTAATTGCCTTGCGACCTTTTTTCCGGCAAGCAATTTGATAACATTTATTTGGGTATGGTGTACGGGCAACAACATCAACGTCACCCTTTAATGTGAGGTTTAATTCTGGTACGGATACATCAATCAAATTAAGTTGAATGTCACTGTAACGTAAATAATACCGTGGTGAAAGATGTAGTAGCATCTCACTAATCCTTATTTAAGATAATTGGTTTTTGACTTTTAACTAATTCATTCTCTTTTTTTTAAAAAAAGATTAATTGAAAGCCTTGATGTTTTTCTTGTATCAATTTCTAATTTAAAATTTAATAAACGCCCGTAATTAATTCAGGTTCAGTTGAATCCCATAATTTAAATTCTGTTAGGTATTTTGCATCTATTCGTTGCCAATTCCACGTTTTTTCTACACATTCACCGTTCAGTAATAAACGCAATCGCTTTAGCTCAATTTCAAAATGAGGAAAGTCCTGAATTGTTTTTTCTATTTTTTCACAAAAAAACTCAACAATTTTTCTACTTGCATTAATAACAGCAAACTGATTAATTTTGTTTACATCATTTTTTAAAACATACTCATGCCAGTTATCATAAAAATCGATGATTTCATCAGGTTTAATCATTTTATATATTGGCTTAAAACCGTAAAATCGGTTTAACAAGATAACCCCATCCCAATCACCTACGCAATCATCTAAGCATGATGACAAAACGGGTAATCCATCTCGGACGATTTGTACATAGGCACATGCGTGTTGAAAATCTTCAAGCGTTAAATCAGCTTCCACACTATAGAAGCTATTTGAATTACTGTAGGCATGCGTTAATTGATAAATCATTTTTTATTTTTCCTTTTTAATTCTTTTATTTTCTAAATTTGAAATAAAAGAATAACAATCATTAAATAATTAAATGAACCACAATATCCAAATTAAAATTACACAGATTACGGTCAATAATTTTTCTTCTAAAGTGCATTTAGCGAATAACTTAAATAACACCCAAAGCACGGATATCACACCAAAATATAAATGAATATTGTTTTCAGAAACCATGTCCTTAACTGATTTAGCGTGACAACAGAAAGGGTCACTTGCCGCAAAAATAGGGGATGTCATAAAAAAACAGAATAACCCCACCGCCCCCATTTTAAGTTTGTTAAAGATATTCATCGTTTTTCCTTTTCTCCTCACCAACCAATCGCCAAACCTGCGCCTACACTTGCATTGTCGGTATTGTCCCATGCAATGTTTACCCGCACGTTTGCATTATCAGCGATTTTATATTGTGCCCCTGCGGCGATGGCCTTCCCGTTTTGATAGTGCCCCACCCCCATACCAAATGAAAAGTTTTCACTGGTGCTGTAAGGAATTGACGCGATAGCAGTAACCCCAGCAATCCCTGCATTCGCCTGTTTTTCAACTCGGTCAATTTTGTTGTCCAGTTGGTTAATGCGCGCACTCGTATCATGCGTAAACTGGTTAAAACGGCTGTCTGTATACGCATTTGCGGTATTAATCGCCTCCCTTTTGGCGTTATTGACCTGGCGAACATTCGTTCCGTCAGTGTCTTCTGTCCCATCGGCGACATTCGTTACTTGGCGCTCAACGCCTTTCTGACCCACTGAAACCGTGTTATCGCGGTCTACGACTGAATCACTGCCAATCGCCACTGTATTTTTGCCTGTCGCTTTGGCTTGCGAACCTATCGCGGTAGAATTATCGCCTGAAGCCAGCGCATAATCCCCGTTGGCTGTTGATCTTGTACCGGATGCCTTTGAGTTAGAGCCTGTCGCGGTTGAATCAACGCCCGTTGCACGGGCTTTTTCTCTGGTTGCTGTTCCTGCTAACGAAATAACGGGATGAGCGAGCGTGACAGTCAGTACCAAAACTGCTAATTTTAGCGATGTAGTTTTCATGTTAATGTTTCCTTAATGTCTTTATTTTCGTTAATAAATTGAAGGCTACGCTGTGCGTCGTACTGGCATACGACGCACACCCTCTTGATTTAACCTTTGGTTTGCGATAAGGGTTTTCCTTGACGAAATTCTTCGTGTTGGTAAGTTGAGCCGTCATCTTTCATCTTCATTTCAAAAAGCTCGACAACTGTACATATTCCCTCAATACCTAAATAACTTTTATCGCCAAAATGCACCAAGCCAGAGCGTGGGCATGGTCTACCACTGTTAATGACCGTTTTATTATTGCGATAAAATTTTGTATACGTCTTGAAGGTGCGATCAAACGTATAAGGCGCTTGTTCGTCATCGTCCTCACTGCAACTACGCCAGCTAGGTAAAGGTGATTTGCCTTTTGATAGACGTTTTTCAAAGGCATGATGCGCTCCAGAACAGCCTTCTCCAAATCCAGCGGGCAAACATAACCAGATTGCACACTCATCTTCGCTGGCTGCCTGTGAGCAAGGTATAAAACCGATATACCCCATCAAGCTGATGAAGGAAACACACATTAATCTTTTCATAGTTCCTCTTTATTCGTGTTATTTTCAGCAAAGGTTTTTTCTCGTTGCTGCATCATAAATATCGCGCGCGCCACTTCATCTTCTTCAACTGTTAAAATTGGAATGTCTGGAATATGCGTTTGGGCGTATCGCCGTCTTTCAACAAAGAACGGTTCGTCATAAGAAATGATTTTGTGCGCGATAAAAGGGCGGCAAAATTCACTAATCACCAGTTCTTGATGGTTAGGAATCTCAATCAATACAGTAAGGCATTAATGGAGGTGTTTTGAACTCAATATTTCTATTAAATTCTGACAGTTTTCTCGTTGATTAACCATGAGAACAGTAATTCGGTTAAATTATCATCTAAAAGCCTAATAATAGGCACACTGCTCCTAGGCTGCGGTTTGTAACCATCGTTTTTTGACCATTTTATCCCGCCTTTCTGACAGTAAAGTGACGGCGTGTATTCCTTTTTCCGCACTCATAAACCGCAATCGGTTTCCACATAAAATACATTGGTTGTAATGGTCAACAAATTCTGTAGAAGATCTAAGCGGCATTTTTTAGTTCATGATATTTTTGATGTGGCGTTAAATAACCAATCGTTGAATGGCGTCGATAATAATTGTAAAACTGAATATAATTTTCAACTTCACAGACAACAGATTGATGATTCATAAACGATAAACGGTTAAGTCTTTCTGTCTTTAAACTCCTAAAAAATCTTTCCATCACGGCATTATCGAGGCAATTACCTCGCCGACTCATGCTTTGAGTTATTTTCCGTTCAAAGAGGTGCGCCCTAAACTCCTCCGATGAATATTGGCAACCTTGATCTGAATGGAACATCAAACTTGTCGTATCCGGTAATTGCCGTTCAATTGCGTTATCTAAGGCTTCTTTCACTAATTTCGAATCCGGTTTTGTTGATAAGGCATAACCAATAATTTCTTTGGTGGCTAAATCCAACACACAGGCTAAATAGCTCCACCCATAGTGATGTCTAATATACGTGATATCCCCGACATAATAGTGATTATGCTGTTCAGGGGAAAATTGTCGTTTAAGCAAATTAGGGGCATATCGATGTTCGTTACCCGATGAGTGATAGTAGTGCTTTTTCGTTGGTCTAATTGCAACTAATTGATTTAATTTCATGATGTTCGATATTTTATAAGTGCCAATTTGGTGCCCTAAACCCTTTAACTCGGCTTGAATACGTCTTTTGCCATAAATTTGACCCGATGTATAAAAAATACGTTTGATTTCGCCACACAGTCTTTCATTTTCAACTGTCGGTATTTTCGTTTCATAATAAAAACTACTGCTGCTTACTTCAAAAAGATGGCATAACTCAGTGACCGTAAAATTGGGGTACATGATTTTCAGTTGCTTCACGATTTTGAGTTTTGATTGTCGAGGATGAAGTAAGCCGCGGCTTTTTTTAATATGTCATTATCCCTCTGAGCACGCTTAAGTTGAACTTCTAATTCTTGTATGCGCTGTTGCTCGGGTGTTAACGCTTTTGATTTTACAGGCGTATTCCCATTTAACTCGGCAAGATATTGTTGCTTCCATCGTGATACGGCAGATTTACCCGCACCGGATATTTTTTCAACTTGGATATTGCTATATCCACCTTCAACCATGAGTTTTGCATATTCCAGTTTTTGCTTTCCGCTAAAGGTTACTTTTACTTTTCGGGTCATATTTATACCTATAAGATTTTGCTTAATTATAAGCTATAAATCTCTACAGTTTTATTAGACCACTACAGGTACGGGGCAGTATTTAAAAAACCTTTGATAAGGGCCCCAAACCCAGGTTTTTCAGGCACATTAGGAGATATCATGTCTAACGCCTCATACACCTTCGGTAATAAGCACCCGCGTTTGCGATTGGCTAAAAAACCGTAATAACGGATCATCTTAAAATGTCGCGCAGGGATATGACTGACATAACGCCGTATCATTTCTTCTTGGGATAAGGTCTGTCGTCTGTATTGTTGGCTGTGGTGGTCATAGTAATGATGAACCACGGTGCCGCCGCTGTAGTGTTTCAATTGAGAAGCGGAGATAGGGGGACGTTTAAGATAACGGCCCAGATATTTCACATTATGCCAGGCCCCGCGTGTCTTTTTGGCAAAATGTACTTTCCAATAACGTTGAAACTAGGCATTGAGGTAACGACACCAGGTCTGATAATTGCGAATGTGCCCGAAGCCAGGCAATTTATTGGGTTGTAACTGAAAATAGTTATCCCTAAGGAGTCGAATGACCGCACTGCGCCAGACCTTTTCAACGTCTTTCTTTTTAAAGAAAATCGGTTTCCAGGTGTCATATTGAGTGAGTCCCCCACGCGTGACGGATAAATGAATATGCGGATGTTGATTGAGTTGGCGACCGTAAGTATGCAGCGCACAAAAAATGCCAATTTCGAGGCCTTGGCGCTTGGCGTGTTTGAGCATGGCGCGGGTTGCACAGCGAAAGAGTTGGTTGAGCAAGTACCAGTTATTGTTAAAAAAAGGCCAAAGTAGGTGAGGCATAGTGAGGGTAATATGTTGCCATTCGCAATCCGGCAAAATATGGCGCTGCTGGGCAATCCACTGTTCGGTGCCTTTGAGGCCACACGCACTGCAGGCTTTGGATTTACAGGTTTGACAAAAGAAGCGTGAATGAGAGCATTCAGGTGAAGAACAGCAATAACGGCGAACGCCCATAGCGCAGGTGCTGCAGGCGAGCATCTTTTCGACAGAGAGTAGTTGCCATTCATCTATGTGATTATTTTCGATGAAAAGGTTCCATCCGTCATCGTATTGAAATAGCAGTTTTGCAGGTCTGGGGATGTACATAGAGCAGAGTATAAAAGACGAGAAGGGAATTGCCTAGAAATAGAGCGCCTTTGCCGCGATGCTCACGCCAAAGGCGTGCTTATGTTCGTGGCGTACAACCTCGCGCGGCATGACAGGCCGGATCATCCTGCCCTATATAGGCTTCCACTTCGTTGATAACACCATAATAGTCAGCAAATTTTAAAACTTTTCCCAACAAATCCTTTGCCACACAAAGCGTATCACGTTCATAAAATGAACGAGGCAAAATAGTATTACTCGACACAGGTTAATCCATCAGCGCATTAATCTCAGCATCAGACCGCCCCGTTGACATCTTGACAATCGCCCGATCAACGCCGTTGGCTAAAAGCTGGCGAGCTATGGTT